>NZ_FOQK01000052.1 GCF_900113715.1 Pseudoselenomonas ruminantium
TATACCCGAAGCCGTTGGCGGCATAACTCAACACAACACACTACTTGAAGCCATAAACAACGGAATATATCAGCTTTTGCAGAGATAAAAAGCCGCCCCGATCATCCGCGGGGCGGTCTTTCATTCTGCTTTGTTGTCATGTGCCTTTTTTAATGCGTCATACTGAATAATGGTTTCCTGATAGTTCTTTGCTCCACGGTGGGCGATTCTCGGATTAAGACGGTATGTTTTAGAGTGTCCAGCCATAGGCCCAACACTTATAATATCAAGTTCCCTCAATCCCCTTAGTGCTCTGGATACCGCTTTAACATTCATTTTCAGCTCTGCCGCTATATCCTTCTGGGGCACTTTAAGATAATTATCAAAGTCCAGACGGCTGACAAGATAAGCAAATACACGCCATTGCTCACCCGTCATACCTTCCTGCTTCGCCATCCACGCAAGCCCTTCTTGAAAAGTAGCCACCCAATGACCTCCTAACCTGTTTTTTCTAGCCTTATTCAGATAGCCTGTTACTTCCCCATCTTCTCCTAGAAGAACAGTACATTCACGCTCCTTTGGTAGCGGAATTACTTTTTTGTCCAGATTTTCCACCAAAAAACCTCCCCTGTAAGATTATTAAAGGTAACATATTTGTTACTAAGGGTACCATATTTGTTACCTTTAGTCAAGCACAAACCCAGTATTTATGCGGGTTCTTAAATATCCCCCTCTGCTTCTGTATATAGGGCGTGGCTTCGAAGGTACTTTTTGGCAGAAGCAGAGGGATAAAAACGCACCATCTGGGGCGCGTGGTTGATAAGTCTTTTTCGTACCATTTGGCGGCCATTCGGCCTGATTACGCATGGACTAAGAAAGAGGATTTATAAAATTCTCTAGCCGTGGCCATAGCTGCTGAAACCCTTGGTTTCAGCAAGCGGCACAAGTAGCCCTGTCGGCAGTACCAGCCGCTTCCTTGGGTCGCTTCGCTCCATGAGATGTCAACCGCCTGCGGCTCTGACATGTGCTTCAATGTGGTTCTAAATTAATTTTGAATCACGTATACATTTTTCAAAAAGGCGCTTTGAAAGTGTCAAGAATTGCCGCAGGCAACCGCCGAAAAGGCGGCTCGTTCTTGACACGTTGCGAACAAATAAGCTCTTGCCCCAGAGGGGAAAGGGTGAAGCCCTTCCCCTCCTGCCTAGCGGCGAGCGTTAGCAGGGATTCCAAAGGGAAAAAATTCCCTTTGGTGGGGTTCGGGGCGAAGCCCTGAGGGGGTCAAGGGGGAAACCCTTGCAAGGGGGGAAGGCTAGCCTTCCCCATGCTTGCCTTTACAATTCTGACATGATATAATCATGGCAGGATTGGAAACTTAACGTACCTTTGAGGGGCTAAATATGGCTAGCGTATGGCTAGCCGTGTTTAGGCGTGAAACGGCTTGCTTTGGCTAGCCATATTTTTATTAAAAGGCTTGCATTTGGCTAGCCTTTTTAGTATAATATAGCTAGCAAAAGGCTAGCCGCGAGAGCAACTTTAACGGCTATCATTTGGCTAGCCGTAAAGGAGGAAAAACAATGCCGAGAATAGCAACAAAGCAAATCAATTTTAGGGTGACTGCTGAGGAAGCGGCAACACTAGAACTTAATGCGGCTCGTGCAGGGGTCAAGATACCGACTTTCTGCAAGTCGGCGGCTCTGGGCGTGAAGGTGAAGCCGCAAGTAATAGACAAAGAAATGGGAAAAGCCATACTGCCCCATATTTCGCACATGGGCAGTAATATTAATCAGCTTGCCAAGAAAGCCAACGAGGGCGGCACGGTAGCGGCGGCAGAGTTGGCAGAGGTCAAGGCCGAATTTGAGCAGCTATGGGATTTTGTGCTATACGGCAAAAAGCCGAAACCGCGCAAATCCGAAGAAGAGAAGATGGAACAGGCCACGGGGCAAATGAGATTAGAGCAGGCCGCGAAAATCTGTTCTAAGTGCGGCGAAACGGCGATTCGCAAGCACTCAACAAGTAGTAACAGAGATTATTATATTTGCCCCAATTATA
>NZ_FOQK01000048.1 GCF_900113715.1 Pseudoselenomonas ruminantium
CTAGGCACAGAATGATACGCACTAACGTATTAGCAGGTTGAAGATTCATTTGGGCTATTGCTGAAACGAAGCCGCCGGGCAGGGGAGTACCATAAGCGTAACATTGATGGTTTGCGTGAAGAAAATATTTTTTGCCTACACATTTCGTTGAAAAATTCACACCGTTCAAGCGTAGCGCGTTTGGGAACTTTTTCAATGCTTAGTTAAAGGCAAAAAATATTTTTAGCAAAGCATCTAAGTGAAGCGTTGGTACTCCCCTGCCCGGCGGCGCGGCTTTCCTCGAATAAAAACACGGTAATTTACAAACTGCAATTGTTTATATTGCCCACGGAGCCGCCAGGCTCCCTTTCTGCATCCCCAGCAGCTGCTCCATCAGCCGCGTCGCCATAGCCGCCCGTATTTCCATCTGTGTCTCATCGATATCCCGCGCCTCCTCCGGCCACATCCCATCGGTGAGCCGCCAGAAGAAATCCATGCTTTCTGTAACATGCTCTACCTGCATGCTTCCCTCGCGATTGCCCTGCGCGATTATCGCCCGCAGCAGCGGGTTGAAGCCCTGCTCCAGGACACGCTGCCAGATCTGCAAGACCAACTCCTTCTTATGCTCATCCCAAAGCTCGTCCACCAGTGCCTCAACATCGTATTCACGCCCCATAAGCCCAAGGAACAACCGTAATTTCTCTACCGCTGCCAGCCCTCCGGCCTTGCGCTCATAATCAGCGACGAACTTTTGCGTCCACTCTTCAAAAATGGCCTGCAAAATATCCTCCTTGGTCGGGAAATAATAGAAAAAGGTACCCTTGGCTACCCCAGCAGCCTTGCAGATATCCTGCACCATCGTCTGTTCATAGCCTTTTGCCAAGAACAGCTCCTTGGCAACGGTAATGAATTCCTGCCGGCGCTCCGCCGGATCCTTGCGTACTCTCGCCATAAAAATCTCCTTATTGACTCAGGTCAGTAAATAGAATATACTACGCCATAGAAAAATTGTCAACGAAAGGAACACGAAAAATGAACGCGGAACTCTTTATCAGACTACCGCCGCGGAAATTATTCTTCCGCTGTGCCATACCTGCCGCCGTCACCTCGGTTGCCGGTGCGCTCTATGCCGTAGTCGACGGCATGTTCGTCGGACGTTTCATCGGTGAGGATGCACTAGCAGCCATCAGCATCACCATGCCGGTCATCCTGATGGTCGAAGCCATCGCCAATATGATTGCCACCGGAGCCTCTGTCCATATCGCCATCCATCTCGGCAAAAAAGACCATGCGACGGCAGCCCGCCTCTTCTCCTTCGCTGTGAAATTCATCCTAGCCCTTTCCTGCCTTACAGGCCTTTTGGGCTATTTCTTCGCCCACCCCTTCGTCATGCTGCTGGCACCAGGAGCCAGCGCCCATGTCATCGCACTTAGCGTTACCTATCTGCAGATCTATGCGCTCTTTGCCCCGCTGATTCCCATCTATTTTGCAACCGATAACTTCCTACGCGATTGCGGCCAGCAGCACACCAGCATGATTGTCAATATCGCCACCCAGCTTTTGAATGTCGTTTTGGATTTTGTCCTGATAGTCGTGCTCGGGCAGGGCATCGCAGGTGCGGCCATCGGCAGCTGCCTTGCCCTGGCTCTCGGCTCCCTGTACACCCTGGCCTGTTTCCGCGGGCAACGGCTTGACCTCTATTATACACGGGAGAACATCCCGCTGCAGAAGTTCATCCGGCTCATACTGAACGGTTCCAGCGAATTCTTCAGCAATATCGCTGCCTCGGTCATGAACCTTATCCTCAACATCTTCCTGCTCAAATACGGCGAAACAACCGCTGTTGCAGCCTTTTCCATTGTCATGTATATCGACAGCATGCTTGGCATGCTGAATTTCGGCATCTGCGAGGCCCTGCAGCCCGCCATCAGCTACTGCTATGGCGCCGGCCGGATCATACGCATGAAGCTCATCTTCCACATCATACGCCTCGCGATGATGGCAATTGCCGCAGCCTCGTTCCTGCTCATGCTGCTCGCCGGCCCCTATGCTGTCAGTCTCTTTATCCGCCCTGAGGATACCGAGCTAGCCGCAGTCAGCCTGACGGCCATCACGATTTTTGCCTTCTCCTATCTGCCCGGCTGGATTGATATGTGCTATTCCTCATACTTCACCGCACTCGATCGCCCCATACTGTCGCTTCTCGTCTCGCTCTGCGGAACGCTGCTCTTCCCCCTTGCCTTCCTCCTCCTATTCTCCACCCTCTGGGGCCTCATCGGCATCTGGCTCATGGTTCCCGCCGCAGCCTTGGCCAGCAGCTTGCTGACGCTGCTGCTGGCCAAAAATATCCGCCTTCCAAAGGTTCCGATGTAAGCTAGTTACAGAGTTATTCCTTACTTTTTCCTATAATGGATATAGCAAAGGAAACATTTCTCAAGACACACCCTCCTTGCGAAAATGCTGTTGGCAAGTTTTAGTTGATAAATCTTCTCAAATATACTAAAATAGCATATGTTGATAGCATTTCTCATTTACCTATTTGTATAAACAGGAGGTATCCATCATGAAGGAATATTTGCAGATCATGCAGGTCATCGGCCGAGAGATCATCGATTCGCGTGGCAATCCGACCGTTGAGGCAGAGGTCGTGCTCGCTGACGGCACGCTTGGCCGTGCAGCCGCTCCGAGCGGCGCTTCGACGGGCGAGTTCGAGGCCCTCGAGCTGCGTGACGGTGACAAGTCAAAATTCGGTGGCAAAGGCGTAAGCAAGGCTGTCGCCAACATCAACGAGATAATCGCCCCGGCTCTGGCCGGCGCAGATGCTTCGGACGGCTATGCTCTCGACGCCATCATGTTTAAGCTCGACGGCACCGAAGACAAATCCAAGCTCGGTGCCAATGCCATCCTGGCGGTCTCGCTGGCTGCGGCCAAAGCCGCTGCGAAGGCACAGGATATCCCGCTCTACCGTTACTTCGGCGGCATCAACGGCAACCAGCTGCCGGTGCCGATGATGAACATCTTGAACGGCGGTGCCCATGCGTCCAACTCCGTTGACACCCAGGAATTCATGATCATGCCAGCCGGTGCCCCGAGCTTCCGTGAGGCCTTGCGCTGGTCGACCGAAGTCTTCCACGCCCTGCAGTCCCTGCTCAAGAAAGAGGGCGAAACGACTGCTGTCGGTGACGAAGGCGGCTTCGCCCCGAACCTCAAATCTGACGAGGACGCCATCGAGCATATCCTGCAGGCCATCAAAGACGCCGGCTATGAGCCGGGCAGCGACTTCGTGCTTGCCATGGATGCCGCTGCCTCCGAGTGGAAGAGCGAGAAAGGCAAAGGCTTCTACAAGCAGCCAAAATCCGGCCGCGAGTACACCTCCGACGAGCTCATCGCCCACTGGGAATCCCTTGTGGACAAATATCCCATCTACTCCATCGAGGACGGCCTTGATGAGGAAGATTGGGACGGCTGGCAGAAGATGACGGAGAAACTCGGCCACAAAGTCCAGCTCGTGGGCGACGATCTCTTCGTCACGAACACGAAACGCCTCAAGAAGGGCATCGAGCTCGGCTGCGGCAACTCCATCCTCATCAAGCTCAACCAGATCGGTTCGCTCTCTGAGACCCTTGAGGCCATCAAGATGGCCCATAAAGCTGGCTACACGGCCATCGTTTCCCACCGTTCCGGCGAAACCGAAGATACAACGATTGCCGATCTGGCAGTAGCACTCAACACCGCCCAGATCAAGACCGGCGCACCATCCCGTTCCGAACGCGTGGCCAAGTACAATCAGCTGCTGCGCATCGAAGAACAACTCGGCCACAGCGCTGTCTATCCGGGCAAAGAAGCCTTCGGTTTTAACCGCTAACACATATCCCCAATATATACATTCTTACGTTAAGAATCACCCACAAAATGCCGCTGACGCAACCATAAACGTCAGCGGCATTTTACATAACAAATTGCAGTTTGTCTGTTCGTGCAAGCTGAAAATAGGCTTGGATCAGCTCAGCTTGGGTGAGGGTGGGTGCTCTTTTTCTCCGCTCCGCTAAATGACCCGCGCTGATAGGTTGTACGTATCTAGGGATATGCGCCGGGCAAGCCGGCGGCGCGCCAATACATCTAGACGTTCCAGTGATTATCTACCGCGGGCCATCCCTCACTGCGTTCGGGCAGTCGCTCCGTCTACGAAGAAAGTGTACCCACCCTCGCCCTCCGATATGTTGGAACAAGCCTGTTCCTTTCCGGCGATAGGCAACGAATTACATCGATGTGCTTGCTGCGGGAGAAACGGTTCGTACCATCTCAGATTTCCATTACCAAAGGGGCGAACGGGGTAGTGCTTCTTTCTATCTGGAGCGACTGTCCTAGGCACAGAATGATACGCACTAACGTATTAGCAGGTTGAAGATTCATTCGGGCTATTGCTGAAACGAAGCCGCCGGGCAGGGGAGTACCATAAGCGTAACATT
>NZ_FOQK01000047.1 GCF_900113715.1 Pseudoselenomonas ruminantium
CCGACCAGGGATGGGCTTACCAAATGGGAAGCTATGTAGGCCGATTAAAGGAAGAACGAATTTTTCAAAGTATGTCTCGCAAAGGCACCTGTCTGGATAATAGCGTGATGGAAAATTTCTTTGGCCTGCTAAAACAGGAAATCTATTATGGGCATACCTATCACAGCTTCGAAGAACTTGAACGAGCTATACGGCATTACATCACATACTACAATAAGCACAGAATCAAAGCTAAGCTGGGGTGGCTCAGCCCAGTAGATTACCGTTTACGTCATGCCGCAGCATAAAAAAACGGTAGCAGCAAATAATTGCTACTACCGGTAAGGTCTAACTTTATGGGGTCACTACACAGGCCGGCGGATTTTTTTCAGTTTGCCTGTCCATTGGCCAGTGCATACGGGAGGGAATCCCGCTGATACGCGGCGCGGGGGGCGTAGCATGTGGAAAGTATTTGACAAAATAGATTGCGTGCAATATAATTAAGCCATAGAAAATAAGTGAGAGTTTAGGAGGAGCTTGGATGAGCATTTATGGACTGACGAAGAATACGGATTTGCAGGAAATGATCAAGACGATGGCGCAGGCTGAGGCCAATGGCACTATGATGTACTATGCATTGGCTCGCATGGCGCGTGAGCAGGGCCTGGAGGCTGTAGCTGCGGCTTTCATCGAGGCAGCGAACCAGGAGGCTGTCCATGCAGGCTTCTACGCGACGCTTAACGGCAAGTATCCACAGGATTTCTGGGGCTTGCTGCGCACGATCGAGAAGGCAGAAACGAATGGTGAGGTGCAGGTCATGGCTATGGCGTCGAAGGTGCGGGCGGCAGGTTTTGCTGAGGCTGCTGACGAGATGGAAGTCTTTGCCAAGCAGGAAGGTCATCATGGCGTGCTGCTGCGTGAGATCCTCGCTAAGTATGGCCCGCAGGAGCAGGCTGTGGCACCGGGCCAGAAAGTCTATGTTTGCCCGGTTTGCGGCTATGAGCACATTGGCGACATCCATGACGAAGCGGATGATTATACCTGTCCGCTCTGCGGCCAGCCTAAGGCTGCTTTTCAGGAAAAGCAATGATTATTGACTAAGTCAACCACATAATTCCCTGTGCATCTATTCTACAGTTTACCAAGTAACATGTATACAATATTTCATGTTCTCTGGGTATGGACATATACCGCTGGGTGTGTTATCATCTAGCTATACAAATTTTCAGGCAAAGGAGCCGTATGTCATGTCATATCGATATGTTCATGCGGCTCTTTTGCGGTATCAGGAGGTATATATCTATGGCAGAAAAGAAAGCTGGTATGAGCCTGGACAAGCTCGGCATCTGGATCATTGCTGCGACGGTCCTTGGTGCGGTGGTTGGCCTCGTCATGGGCGAGCCAGCCCACATGTTTGCGCCGATGGGCAATCTCTTTATGCAGCTCATCAAGATGGTGGTAGTGCCCCTTGTCCTGTTCTCTTTGATCGGCGGTGCGGCTTCGCTGGGGAAATCGAGCAGTGCTGGCAAGATCGGTGCGCTGACCTTTGTCTATTATGGAATCACGACGGCGGTGGCTGTTGCGTTGGGCCTGCTGTTCAGTGAGCTCTTCCGTCCGGGTGCAGGCATCGATATGGCAGCGCTTTCTGGTGCGGCCGTACAGGTGGAGCACATGGAGGAAAGCACGACAATCCCAGGTTTTTGGGAGACTGTGACGGGGTTTGTGCCCGCCAACCCCTTCAAGGCACTGGTTGATGGCAATATCCTCCAGATCATCGTCTTTGCGATGTTCATGGGCTTTGCATCGACGTATCTTGAGGAGAAGAAGAAGGCTGTCCTCATCGATTTCTTCAACTATATGACGGAGCTGTTCATCAAGATCATGACGGCTATCATGTACGTGGCACCGCTGGGTGTATTCTGCCTGATGGCTGATGCGACGGGAACCTTTGGCTATGCGGTGCTTGCCAAGATCATGTATCTCATTGTCCTCTATGTTGTCGTGCTGGCGATTGTCACCTATGGCATGATTGGCGGTTCGGTGGCATTGTTCTCGAAGTGCACGAGCTATACGCAGTTCTTCAAGAGCATGTGGAAGGTCCAGATCTTCGCTTTTTCGACGGCTTCCTCGATGGCGACGCTGCCGCTCAACATGAATACGGCGATGAAGGAGCTCGGCGTCTCGAAGGAGACGACGTCGTTCGCCCTGCCGCTGGGGGCGACAATCAACATGAACGGCAATGCGGCCTACTACGCGATGGCAGCAACGTTCATCGCGCAGATGTATGGCATGGAGCTGTCGTTGATGCAGTATCTGGCCATCATCATCACGAGTACGCTGGGGGCTGTCGGCCAGGCCGGCGTTCCGGGACCGACGCTGCTCGTCGTTGCTGTACTGGCAGCGGCTGGCATTCCCATCGAGGCATTGCCGATACTCTTTGGTGTTGACCGTATCTTTGACATGCTGCGCACGGCTGTCAACATCACAGGCGATGCTGCTTGTGCCACGATTGTCGACCGGTTCCGTGATACCTCGGCTGCAGCGGAGAATATGGATGCTGCGACGGAACACTAAAAATATTTGAGAAATTTTATCAATAGTGTTGACAATTGTTATCAATTGAGGTATATTATATTCAGGCTTTCGTTAAGGCATTTGTTCAAAGCGTGGAGGCGCAGAACGGGTGTCAAAGCTCTCCTAAAATATAATACACAGCAAGAACGGCGATTCGTACTGCTCATACGAATCGCCGTTCTTGTGTTTATCGGTAGTGTTATTCTTCCAGTTTGCCTGCGGAAAGTTGTTTAGGGCGCAACAGCTTGAGGGCAAAGCCAAGCAAGAGGCCCAGGATAGCCGGGCAGATCCAGCCGAAGCCTTGGGCGAAGAACGGCAGGACCGTTGCCAGCCAGGCGACGAAGCCATCGAGATGCGTGACACTGAGCCAGGTGGGAGGCAGTGCCTTGATGAAGTCGAAGACGGAGCTCAGGATGACCGCTGTCATGGCACTGCGGGTAACCAGGCGGTCACAGCCAAAGAAGTGCCCAGCCAGCGATGTGAGCGTCAGCATGATGGCAATCGGGTAGAGCATCATGAGGACAGGAATCGAGAACTGGATGATGGCTGAGAGGCCGACGTTGGCAATCAGGAAGGTGATCAAGGCGAAGCCGATGGCTAGCTGGTTATAGGTCGCTTTGCCGGGGAACATCTTGACAAAGGCTTCCGAGCAGCTGGTGATCAAGCCGATGACGGTCTTGAGGCAGGCAAACAGTACGATGAAGGCGAGCAAAGCGGCGCCGCCATCGGAGAAGTAATGGGCAGAAATCGTGGCAAGCACAGCTCCGCCGTTGGCGCTGGGTTCGCCATAGCCGCGGCTGCCGGCACCGGCCATGGCGACGAGGATGTAGATGACACCCATGAGGGCGCAGCTGAAGATGCCGGCCTTTACCGTGTTTTTGGCAATAGCCCCTGGAGCCTCGATGCCAAGCTTGCGGATGACGTCGACGACGATGATGCCAAAGGCAAGGCCGGCCAGGGTGTCCATCGTGTTATAGCCATCCAGCAGGCCTTGCAGTACGGGGGACTGCTGGTAAGCGCCTGTGGGGGCAAAGGAGGAGATGGTGGCGGCAGGATGGGTGAGGGCCGTGAACAGCAGGATGCCGAGTATGACAAGGAAGATCGGTGTGAGGATCTTGCCCGTCCAAGTCAGTATCTTGCCGGGGCGCAGGGAGAACCACAGAGCTGCCGCCATAAAGGCCAGCGAGAACAGCAGCAGAGCCAGCTGTTCGTTGCAGCCTGCTGGCAGCAGGGCCTTGGCACCAATCTCGAAGGGCACTGTCACACAACGGGGGCTGGCAAAGAATGGCCCGATGGTCAGATAGAGTGCACAAGTGAAGATGTAGCCGAAGTGGCGGCCAGCTTTCTGGCTGAGATCAAGCAGACCATCGCTTCCCGTGATGCCGAGCGCTGCAACGGTCATCATCGGCATGCCGACGCCTGTGATCAGGAAGCCGAGGAGGGCCGGATAGATGTTGCTGCCGGCTTCCTGTCCCAGATAGGCGGGGAAAATCAGGTTTCCGGCACCAAAGAAGAGGCCGAACAGCATACTGGTAATCGAAAGTGTCTCACCCCAGGTGAGTTTTGTTTTCATTGTCTATTCCTCCTGGATATTCTGTACTGAGTAGTATAAGTTTAACAGGTCAGACTGCATTTGTGAAACAATATATTCCTGTATGCGCAATATTTTGTCGGATTTGTTTGGAGGCAAGAAAATATACTGTATAAATGATAAGAAATAATTGTATTTACGAGCAAAATGTAGTATACTGTATACAAGAGAGTTGTACGAAAGGAGCGGGATATCATGTTTGCATGGGTGGAGGTTCTGCGCGAGCGGGACAATGTGCTGGAAATCGCTTATAGCCTGGGAGAGGCAATGAAACTCGATGGACGGATCACCTACAATAAGGTAGCGGGGTCGGCGAATCTTGAGCAGATTGCCGAAGGAGCCAGTCCGCAGGCTACGCGTGACTTCATGGAGGCGCTCAAGGAGCGCATGCAGACGAAGCCGTGGGGCTCAGGCCAGATCATCCGCGTAGCCTACAGCCGCAGCACAGAAAATGAGCTTGTCGGCAATTGGCAGATGGAAAAACAGGGCGCATTTGTGCGGTTCGGCTGAGTGTTCGGAAAACAGAAGCCACACAAGGATTATTCCTTGTGTGGTTTTTTTAGCGCAGTCCCTTGCGGGTTTCGGCTTTGGCGATGAGGGCGCGGCCTTCGTCGAAGGCATCTGGCAGGTAGCCGTCTTCCCATTCGCGGCCCTGCTTTTCGATTTTCTTGATGGCTTTCCAGTCGGTGACGGGCCGGCCATTCTCATCGGTCAGGGGCTTATGGAAGATGTGCGGGTGGCGGCGTACCATCTTGTCGGCAGAGGCTTTGGCCACGTCTTGTAATGTGAAGAGACCTTCTTTTTCGGCCAGGCAGGCGTGGAAGATGACCTGCAGCAGCAGGTCACCAAGCTCCTCCTTGAGGTTATCGGCCTTGCCGGTTTCGCGCAGGATATTGATGCCGGCCAGCACCTCGCAGGCTTCTTCGATGCAGCCGGCCTTGATGCTCTCGTGTGTCTGCACCTTGTCCCAAGGGCAGCCATCGTCGGCTTGCAGTTGTTTGACAATCTGTTCTAAGCGTTTGATTTCATCTTGGTACATAAAATGACCTTTCTGTTCAGGGAATGGATACTTTTTGCTATATTATATCGCATTTGCCAGGCGGGCAAAACAAAAGCAGAAATTTTCGCTGACATTTTCTGGGGGACGTGTTATAATTGTTCACAAGAAACACGCAATGGAGCGCTGATGGCTCATTGCGTGTTTTTATTTTATGTACGTGAAGGGAGTTTTTATTATGCGCAGCTTTCCATTATTTGCTGAACTTGAGGCCAAACGCGATGAGATCAATAGCCGGTTCCATCGGGAGACGAAGCCGCTCCTCATTGAGCGCTTTCAGGAGTTCGGCTTCGTGCCGGTAAAGCCGAACAATGCCGAGTACATGGTGCTCACGGAGAAGAGCACGGGCAATCATTATCTGCTGACCATCAGCCGGTATGAACTACGCATCGAGTTTGAGCATGTTGCCCGTCATGAGATTGTCAAGATCTGCGAAATCAGCAACTTCAGCCTTAGTGCGCATACGATCATGAATATCGCTATCCGGGCTATTGACTGCTGGCTGCAGTACGGTGTCGTGCTCGACTATGTCAAGGCGCAGCATCTCGGGGCGGCTGAGTGATATGGTGACGATACGCGATGCCAGACTGGCCGATGATGGGCGGCTGCTGGAAATCTATGCGCCATATGTGCGAGAAACAGCCATCTCCTTTGAGACGGAGGTGCCTGAGCTCATGGAGTTCAGGCAGCGCATGGAGCATGTCCGCCGCCGCTATCCGTATCTAGTGGCAGAGGAAAATGGACGGGTTCTCGGCTATGCCTATGCCGCCGCTTTCCATGTGCGCGCGGCCTATGATTGGGCGGTAGAGACTACCATTTATGTCGACAAGGAGTGCCGCCGTGGCGGCATAGGGCGCAGGCTCTATGAGGCCTTGGAGGCAGCTCTGGGGACGATGGGCGTCCTCAATCTCAATGCTTGCATTGCTGCGCCAGTCGATGGGATCGAGGATGGGCATCTGACAAATGGTAGTGAGGGATTCCATGCGCATATGGGGTATACGCTGGTAGGCAGGTTCCATAAGTGTGGCTATAAATTCGGACGCTGGTACGATATGATCTGGATGGAAAAGATGCTTGGGGAACATGTAGAAAAGCCAAGGCCCGTGCAGGCGTACGCGGATGTGAATTTTCGTTGAATCTCTTTAAATTGCAGTTTGTAAATTACCGGGTTTTTATTCGAGGAAAGCCGCGCCGCCGGGCAGGGGAGTACCAACGCTTCACTTAGATGCTTTGCTAAAAATATTTTTTGCCTTTAACTAAGCATTGAAAAAGTTCCCAAACGCGCTACGCTTGAACGGTGTGAATTTTTCAACGGAATGTGTAGGCAAAAAATATTTTCTTCACGCAAACCATCAATGTTACGCTTATGGTACTCCCCTGCCCGGCGGCTTCGTTTCAGCAATAGCCCGAATGAATCTTCAACCTGCTAATACGTTAGTGCGTATCATTCTGTGCCTAGGACAGTC
>NZ_FOQK01000015.1 GCF_900113715.1 Pseudoselenomonas ruminantium
ATATATCCATTAGACATGAATCCGAATAAGATTGCTTTCAGCATGTTGGCCGGGTTGTATCTGATGCGTCCAGTGATATGTTTCGGAACATTTTTCAGATACTTCTCCAAGTCGATTCCCTCCATGAATCTGTCGAAAACCAACACTGGGTCGCAAATATCCAGATAATCTGAAATATATAGTGGCAAAATTGCCTGTTTTGATTTAGAATAGTTGGTGGTTGAAATTTTCATGTGGTATGTAAATTTTACCATAAAAGGCGGTCCGCCGACTCTTTTGAGTCAGCGGACCGCCTTTGTTACTAGGGATGTGTTATTTCACAGCCCCTTCTTTTTCCTGCCGTTATTTCCGCTTCTGCGCGGCCATCCACTGGAAGAGTTTTACAGTCTTGCCTCCAATGGTATCCTCGCATTCATCGTTATAGACGTAGATCCAGGACCAGTGGCCCATGTACTCATACGGAGTGCCATCGGCTTTCTTATACTTGCCGCTGGTGTCCACCACCTTGTCAAAGAAGCTGAAATGCACATCGGCACCAGCCTTTTTGAGCCGTGCTACCGTCGGTACTGCATAGTCCTTGGGCGGCAGCACCGTATCGGTCTTGGCCGCCGTGAACCATATCGGCGTCTTGGCGATATTCTTGAGATCCTTATCGGAAATCAGGCTGTCCTTGAGCCCTTCGCAGGTCGGGAAGGCCGCAGCAAAGAACCCTGGATTGTCGCGCACGAGCAGCATGGTCATATAACCGCCGTTGGAATCCCCGCCGACGTAAATGCGGTTCTCGTCCACATGGGGATGCTTGGCCACATAGGCCTTGATGCATTCCATCAGCGGCTCGGAATAGATGGATGTGCCATCGGCAAAGCCTTTATAGCCGTGCATCCAATAGGTTCTGGCCTGAGGAGCCAGCACATAGGCCCCGCCAAAGTATTTCTGGATGGACGCATCGGCAAACTGGGTGGCCTTGTTGCCCATGATGGGCAGAGACGGGGAATTGCCCCCCTCCCCCATGCCATGTAGCCAGATAATCAAGGGCTTTTTCTCATCCTTGTTCTTCAATTCCGGTTCATAGCTGGCATAGGGGAAGGAGTTGCGCACCACCAGCTCATGGTTGTAGTGGAATTTATCGGCCTGCGGACGGATATCCCCCTGATTGTTGTCCACCACCAGCTTGCTGCCATCGGTGATGGTATAATGAGGTTTTACCCAATTGTTCAGCATGGTATGCAGGTCGAAATTCAGCGCAGCCCCCAGCGTATCCGTAGGGCCTACGGCCATTTCCAACGTCACATATCCGCCACTTTCCACGGGATTGCCCTTAGCATCCGATACATAGGCCTTCGTTACCTGACGGTCACCCTCCAGATCTTTGTCCGAAGTCGATTCCGCCCCTAAAGAAATCGTCGCCCCCTGCTTTTCCCGCATGGCTTCGGCAGGAGTGATGGCCCCTTCGGCCAATTCCCGGCGCACATGTACCTTGAAGGTTCCCGTATTCACTTCGCTAGCCTTGACCGTGCGGCCCAGATCCACGATGACCTTGGACACGGACGGTCCCCAGTCAAAGGTTTCCGTCACGGTCTTATAGGACGGCTGCTGCGCCGGCACGGCCGCCAATGAAGCAGGCGTCCCCAACGCGAATACACCGGCGGCCATGACACCGCAAAGACTCAAACGTATCATCTGCTGAAGCTGTTTCCTAGTCATATCTTTCTCCCCCTCATAAAACCATTGCTCAACGTTTCAAAACCGGCACATCGTATTTAGCCGTGCGGCCATCCTTGATGACGCCCTTCCAGTTGAGGCCATAGGCGAAGTCATAGCTGTGGCCCTCGCTGTCCTTATAGCACTCCATATCGCGCGGGACATCCTCGCACTGCCCCTCGACCGTCACCATATCCTTCGGCTGCTGCATCGGCAACAGGCCCTGCGGCTCAGCCTTGCCCGTCAGGATATCGAAATAAGCAGCATCGCTGACGCCATAGCCGACGACGATAGCATCAGAGAGCGGCTCAACCTCGCTGAAAATCATGGGCTTCAACGCATGGACCATCGTGATGACCGACATCGGCTTGCCAGATTTTTCCGCACATTCGCGGCCGTATCTGACACTGTCGATATCCGTCGCATTCGTGATGCGGGCCGTCTTGCCGAAGTAGCTGCGGTTCTCGCCTTCATCATGGGCGATGGACTGCCGGCGGACGGCGGACGAATCAGCTGTATAGGTGCTGTACTGCAGCGACAGCGGAATGAAATTCCCCTTCTCATCGCAGCCAAGACCGTCAAACTGGTTGCCTACGTTCGTCGGATTGTCGATGACTGCCAGCACCATATCGGCCTTGGCTACTTCTGCTGGTGCCAGCCGCTTGATATCCGTGACGGCTGCCATCGGCTTGCCATCGCGGTCAACGGCTGTGAGCTCACCCACGGTATCGGTGACGACATGGAAATACTCCGCTGCCGTCTTGAGGTCTACGAGCAGGCTCCAGTTCGCCGGCGCATAGGTATGGAACGTCTTGTTCTCCATGGCCGGGCGATAGATCATCGGGATATAGACCGTCGGCTTGGCAGCCCCTGCCTCAGCCTTATGGATCACACCGCCCTTGTTCTTGAGCATGACGATGGACTTGAGCTGCGCCGCATAGCCTTTTGCCTTGTCCTGCGGATTGCCGACCTCACGGACGGTCTTGGCCACATCAAGATACGGATTCTCGAACAGGCCGATCTGGAAGATATTGCGCAGCAGGCGCACAGCCGATTGCTGGAACCGAGCATCCATGAATGCCTTGCCATGTTCCTTGACGCCCATCGCATAGGCGTCGAGCACCGGCTGCTTGTCATTGTTGCCGCCGAACTGGTCGACACCAGCCATCAAAGCCTTATAGTGACGCACGACCTCATTATCGTGCTCAACACCCCAGGCCGTCGAAATGCCCTTGCCCACTTTCTTCGGGATATCATGCGTGACACACCAGTCCGTGCAGATGACGCCATCGTAATGGTACTTATCGCGCAGCAGGCCGATCTTGAACTTGCTGAAGGCACTGCCGACTTTCTCGCCCAGTGAGCCATCATCGCTCCAGGCGATCGAATACGAGCTCATGACCGCACTCGGCATCTTCGTCTTGCCCGCGAGTCTGAGGCCGCCTTCCACGAAGGGAATCAGCTGCGTGTTGAACTGCCCGCCTGGATAGACCGCGTACTTGCCGTACTTCGAATGCGCCTCACGGCCTCCTTCGCCAACACCGTCACCTGGCCAATGCTTCATCATCGCATTGACGCTGTACTTGCCCCAGCCCATGTCCTTGCTATTCACGATGGTCGACTGGACGCCATCCATCGTAGCACGGGCCATGTCACGGGACAGTGCCGGATCTTCGCCGAAGGTGCCATAGTAACGCGTCCAGCGCGGGTCGGTCGCCAAATCGATTTGCGGCGAAAGCCCCGTGCCGATGCCGAGCAGGCGGTATTCCTTCGAGGAAATCTCGCCAAACTCCTTGGCAATCGACGGGTCAAAGGTCGCCGCGATGCCAAGATTGCTGGGCCAGCGCGATACGCCCCCCGTCACATCCTTGAGATACACACCGTTGCCGCGGGCATCGCTGCGCGGATCTGAGCTCGTGTTGGCGGGGATGGCAAAGGGCAAGCTTTCCGCATAGGCCTGCATGGCGTTATTCCACTTGGCCGTAACCTCATTGCTGGCCGTGCTGTCAGCATTGAGCACCGTACGCACATGGTCGTCCCGCAGCATCTTCCGCTGTTCGTCGTTGAGCTCTGGTTTGAGATTGCGCTGATGCATGCTGTAAAGCATCAGGCCGGCAATATCCTCCGTGCTGAGCTGGCGCGCCAAATCCTCCGCCCGCTCCTGGGGCGTCAGCCGCCAGTCCTCATAGCGGTCCAGCTTGCCATTGCGGTTCATGTCCTTGAAAGCCTTGCCATCGACAGTCAGTATCTTTACGCCAGAATCCGGCATAAAGCCCAGCTCAGCACCATCCTTGTTCTGGATCAGCGCATAGCCATCGGCCGTCTTGGTCTCTGTATACTCCACTGCCGAAGCTGCCTGCACCTGTGTACCAGCCATCGCCAGCATCAGGGCCACGGCCAAAGCTGCATTGCGTTTCTTATTCATGATTGGATTCCCCCTATCCCCTTAGAAGAACAGCTGCGCCTGGAAACGATAGAGATCCGAGCGTTTATCCGTATCGATTTCACGGCCCCAGGTGTAGAATGTGTCGAGCATGATGTTCTTGGCCGGCACGTAATTCACACCGAGGCGGATGAATTTCTCGTTGAGCCCGCACCAATCCGTGACCGTCGGCCAGGAAAGCGCTGGCTCATAGCGATAGGTTGCCGTGATGCCATAGGAGCCCGGCTTACTAAGATCTGCACCCTTGTACTGGACCTGCAGCCAGCGGCCCGGCTGTTTTGTTTTGGTACCCGCATCCGGATTGCTGCTGTCGCGCTTGGCATTGCTGTTGATAAGGCCGGCACGCACCTGCCAATTCTTATCAAAGACATGATGCCCATGAACAAAGTAGTAAAGGACACGGCCTTGATCCGGATCTTGATAACGGCTGGCCATAGCCGAACTGGACGAAAGGCCGAAATTGATGTCGTTCTTGTCATCGAACGGATAGAAGAACCGCAGGCTCGTGACCTGTTCATCCTCACGTTTGCCGCCCATTGCATAATCCCAAAGATCCATCTTGCCCGTCGTGAAGAAGGTCTTGAATTTCTTCTTGCCCTGGACGAGCTGGATGCCGGCGAAGTCGCAGTCGATGTCCATGCCCCAGCCATAGATATTCCACTCGTTCCATTTGCCGACCTTGACGTCAAGGCCCAGCTTCGGGAAGCGGCCCGTGACATACGGATCGATCGTGACGCCTGCATGGTCCTCATCGGGCGATATGCTCTTGCTGTCCTTGTTCAGCGCGCTGAAGGTGCCACGATAGCCCACATCCGCATGCGCCTGCCAATCCTCATTGATCTTATAGGTCGAGTTGACCGCAATATGGACCATATTGGCCCGCGTCGAGCGTGCCGTACCGCCCGCTCCATTGTCCTTCAGGTAATGGTCATTGCGCAGGCGCGCATAGCCGCTGATGGAAAGCTTGTCTGCCAGTGCTGCCGCTTTCTTGAGTCCTTCCCTCTCCTCCGGCGTGAACGACGCTTCACCCTTTCCGCTCGTTTCGCTCATGTCCATGGCATCGAGCTTGGCCAGCATACGGGCCTTCTTGATGTCATAGTAATACGCCTCATTGAGCTTCTTGAGCTCGGCCTGCTGGGCCTCGGTCATCGCCGCCTGATTCTGCATGGCGGCATCGACGATCATGGCCATCTCCATACGGCTCATGATGCGTCCCTCGGGAATCGCCAGCGTATAGTCTGGTACGACACCAGCAGAAATCAGGTCATTGACCGCGCCATAGGACCAGTCGTTTACCGGCACCTCTGACAGGAAGCCATTGGCGGCGGCCTCGCCAGTCACACTGCTGCCCAGTGCCAGCGCTGCCGAGACTACTGCGGCTCCTAACGTTCTCTTGCTTCTCTTCGTCCAATCTTTCATTTGTCTTCCTCCAAAATTTGAATTTCATGATACTCACTACATTAAATCTTGAAGGTTTGGCCAACTTAATGTCACCATCCAGCGGGGAATGCCTCCTGCTGACATGTCACCTCACTTTGCGCCGGAGCCTTGCCTGCGCTCTCCCCTAAAAGCATCGGCTCAGCTTCAGCCTGTATTTCTTATATGGGACAGGATCACTCCTGACTCTTGCGGATGATCTTGGCGATATGGATCATCAGATAGAACTGCTCATCGCCGCTTACCGCATAGCGGTACTTGCGCGCCAGGAAGGCTGCAATCTTCTCGACACATTCATGGGCGCGCTGGTATTTCTTCTGTACCATCGCTTCCATCTCTTCGTCCACGTCGTCCTGCGGCGGATTCACTCCACTGAACATCCGCTGCGCAAAGAATTTCAGATGTGTGACAAAGCGGTAATAGGGCAGGGAATCCTTGTCGAACTCGATGCCGCAGGTCCGCCGCACGATGTTGGAAATCTCTTCGATAAGATGCAAGATTTTATCAGCCATTGGCTGCTTGAGATCCAGCTGCGCATCGATGAGATGCATCGCGATGAAACCCGCTTCATCCTCGGGCATATCGACATCGAACTGCGCATCGAGCATCATCACGGCCTTTTCGGCCAGCGCAAACTCCTGCGGATAAAAACGCCGCGTCTCCCAAATATACCACGCCCCATAGCCACGACCTCGCAGCCATCCTCGTCGCTGGTCACGATTACATTATTGTTCAATATCTTTTTTATCAGCACGTCAAATTCCCCCAAGATTCCTGCGCCAGACAAAACAAAAAGGCAAAACAGTATAGCAATCCCCATTGCTAGATCTGTCTTGCCTTATCCATACCTATCATACTGAATCCCTCCAAAAATAGCACACGTATTTTCGAAGGTTTGGCCAACTTAATGTCACCATCCATACCACGGTCAAAAAATACAAAGTAATTTCAAACTAGAACCAAGTATATCACAGTCCACCAGCCTTGTCAAAATTTATTCTATAATGATTCTCAAGCCTTCTGCTCAACGGAACCGGTTGGGCCGCGGATGGAACAGATGCCAGCCGTAATACAGGGCACTGAACCGCAGGCCGACCACAATCACAAAACAGAGCCAGGCCATGCCTGGCAGGCCGATATACGGATAGAGCAGGCATGAGATCAGCGCGCCCACCAGTGAGGCCGTCGCATAGATGTCCTTATAGAGCACCACCGGCATACGCTGGGCCATGATGTCGCGCAGGATGCCGCCGCCCACGGCCGTGATGACGCCGAGCAGCACCGGCAGCAGATACGGATTGCCATTTTCGTGGGACAGCCCCGTGAGCATGCCCGTGATCGTGAAGGACGCCAGCCCGATCGTATCGCAGATATTATATAGCCATATGATATGGCGCTTGCCGCGATGCGAAACCCAGCCGGCTGAATACAGCCAGCTGACAAGCGCCGCAGTCAACATCGCGAGGACAAAATCCGTGATATTACAAAGCGTCACCGGCGGCGTGATGCCCGCCAGCACATCGCGCACCATGCCGCCGCCCACAGCGGTCAGCAGGGCCAGCACGATCACGCCGAACACATCCATGCGCTTCTCGATAGCCACCATTGCTCCCGATACAGCAAACGCAATAGTGCCCATGATATCAAAAATCTCCCAAGTCAAACTCTCCAAAATCCTGCCATCCTCTCGCTTTTATCTCCCCACTATCGTACCGCAGCGGCTCCGCCGCCGTCAATACAGCCGGCAACTCTGCTGGTAAAAAACCGAAATATTCCTTGCGCTCTGCTGCTTTCGCAGCAGGATTTCATCCCTTTTTAACGAATACGTAAATATGCTTGTTAGGAAACGATCACTAGACAAATTGAAAGAGGGATACGTATGGGATTAAAACAAAAATTCATGATACTATCCGGTATCATGGGCCTGCTGATGGCAGCCGTCTCAATCATCGGTTACTTCATGGCCAGCAGCGATCTGCAAAAAAGCGTCGACAGTGAGCTGCGGGCCACCGTTTCGCGTGAAGCCATGACACTTGACGGCTGGCTGCGCGAGAAACGTGCCTTCGGCGAAGCCACCACGAACTACATGACCAGCCTCAACGGCAATTATGCGGTCATGCACAACAAGGAAACGCTGGGTACGACGATTTCCGATAAGGAAATCCTCGAAATGACCGGTGGTACCGAAGATGGCTGGTGGATGGGCTTCTACACGGGCGACAAGACAGGCAAGCGCGATCCGCGCGAGCGTCCCTGGTATAAAGAAGCAAAAGCGCAGGACAAAGTGTTGTTCACGGATGCCTATATCGCGGCCAGCACCGGCAAGCTGGTCGTATCCGTAGCCGCCCCTGTCAAGGCTGATGGCAAATTCATCGGCGCTACCTGCGTCGATATCGCACTGGATGCCCTGGCAGAGCAAGCCAACAAGATGAAATACCACGGCGAAGGCGCAGGTATCATCATGGAAAAAAGCGGCAACATCCTCGCCACCTCCGGTGCTGGCGAGCAAATGAAGAGCTTCAAAGATATCGACGGTCTTGGCAGCCATTTCGACGAAATGGTCAAGAACGGCGAGGGGTATTTCGAAGCGACGATTAATGGCGAGTCAAAAGTCTTTGCCTACCAGACCGTGCCCTCCACCGGTTGGATCATGGGCATTTCGGTGCCGACTTCCTTCGTCTTTGCCTCGCTTAGCCACCTGCGGCTGGTATTTGGCATCCTTACCATCATCGGTTTGCTGCTGGTCTCTCTGATCTGCCGCAGCTTCGCCCTTCGCATCGTCGATCCTGTCGGAAAGCTTGAAGCCCATGCCTCGCAGATGGCCGAAGGCAATCTAGCCATCGATGCCCTGCCGATAGAGTCTGCTGATGAAATCGGCTCGCTGACAAAAGCCTTCAACACTATGAGCAGCAATCTGCGCAAACTCATCGCTCAGATGGCAACAACAAGCGAGCAGGTCGCAGCTTCGTCGGAGGAGCTCACAGCCAACGCGCAGCAATCGGCTGACGCCTCCGTGCATGTAGCGGAAACCGTCGGCGAAGTTTCCATCAGTATGGAAAAGCAGCTTAGCGATATCGACGGTGCCAAGAAGAACGTCGACGAAGTCTACGCCGATGTCTCTGCTATGGCGGATAAGGCCCGCACCGTCACTGAAACCTCCAACCAGACAGCTGAAGCTGCCCAGAAGGGATCACAGCTCATGGAAAACGCCGTGAAACGCATGGGCAACATCGAGCAGAGCGTCATGGCCTCGGCAGAAGTCGTCCAGAAACTCGGCGAGAACAGCAACCAGATTGGCCAGATTGTCGAGGCCATCTCCTCGATTGCCGAGCAGACCAACCTGCTGTCGCTCAACGCCGCCATCGAGGCTGCACGCGCAGGCGAGCATGGCCGCGGCTTTGCCGTCGTCGCAGAAGAGGTACGCAAGCTGGCCTCCGAGTCGCAGGAATCAGCAGAGCAGATCAAGGCACGCATCGCCTCCATCCAGAATGATACCTACGAAGCTGTCAAAGCCATGCAGAACGGCAAGGACGAAGTCCAGTCCGGCACGATGGCCATCCGCGAAGTCGGCGAGCAATTCGAGGGTATCCTCACGATGGTCAACGGCATCAAGACCCAGATGGATGAGATCAACCGCTCGGTAGAAACCGTTGCCCAGGGCACCGGCAACATCGTCAACGCTGTCGACTCCATCGACACCATCAGCCGCAAGACCTCGGAGAATACCCAGACCATATCGGCAGCCACCGAAGAGCAATCCGCCTCGAACGAAGAGATTGCCGCTGCCTCCCAGGCCCTGGCTCATATGGCTACTGACATGCAGACAGCCATCGGCAGATTCAAGATCTGATATGGCCTTCCATCAATGACAGAAACGGGCAATCCCCTAGGGATTGCCCGTTTTTTGTACCCACAATCCGCTCAGCTGCGGAAAGCATACAGGAACACAGCCAGTAGCACCAGCCCCAGTCCCAGCGATATCCCGCAGAGTTTCACCTCAACGGAAGAAAGATCCGTCCATTCTTCGTTCTGCTGGACAAGTTCCGGATGTTCTTCATAACTGCTGGCTTCTATCGCTGCAGTTCTATTCTTGATGGCAAGATCACTCATGATATTTCATCCTTTCTATTTACGAAGCAACCACCGGCGGCAGGATGCCATGGTAGAACAGATACGAAATGCCAAGGCCTACCCAGAGGATAAAGCCGAATAGCGCAAGGGCATAGACGCCGACGATGCGGCCAAGTCCTTCGGCCCAAAGCTTGCGCACATTGGTAATGAGGCCGATGGAGAAGAAGCAAAGACCAAAGAAGATACTGCGCAACAAGTTGGCCTGTCCGGCACCAGCCCCAGCGGCTTTTACGATATCGGGATTCGTGATACCCCAGAGGAACACACCACCAAATACCACGAGAAAACCAATCAGGAATTTCGGGAAACGATCGCCAATCTCGCGGAAGGAAACCTTGTAGGATTTACCTTCGCTGCGTTTGGTGCCGATCTGATAGACAGACCAGACAACAGCCAGCACGAAGGCCCAAATACCGATAAACACATCGATGAACACCTTCGCCGTAGTGGCCGCCATCAGCGTCCAGCCCTCCTGATAATTCACGCCATACTCAGCCAAGGCTTTAGCGCGGATCAGCGAATCGGTGATGGCCCCAGAGGCAATGGCACCGCCATCACTCTTGACGGCCAGGCCCATCCAGGCGCCAGCCACCAGCGGATCATCCGCAAAAAACGTGGTGGCAATCCACGGCAGGATCAATAGCTCCACCGCTACGAATACGATAATGACCGAAGAAAGCACCGTCGGCACGATTGCTCTGGCCCGAATGGCACTGCCCGTGGCAATCGCAGCGGCCACACCGCAGATGGAAATCCCCGAAGCCATCGGTGCCGCCCATTCCGGCGTAAACTTGAAGAACTTGCGAGCAATGATATAAACGACTGGCCAGTAAATCAGATACGCTTCAACTACCGCGCAGATACCGCGGAAAATAACGGTACTCGCCAGCCCCATCGCACCGACTGTCTTTATGGCAATTGTCATGCCTAAGATAACGATACCTGTTTTGATATACCACTCCGGCTTGGCAGCTGTGGACAGGAAGGCCGCGGCCTTCGGAAAGAAATTCCCGATGATAAGGCCAAGCACCAAGGCAATGACAAAGCCTAGTTCACCGAGCCCCAATGACCAGCCGATGCCAAACTTCTCCAGATTGTTCGGCGTAGCTGCCAAATAGGCAAAGTTTCCCGCAGTATTAGCAGCCACTGTTACCCAGTAGAGAATCGTAAAACCGGCCACAAAGCGCTTGACCGAACTTCCCATGAAGTACGCTCCCGCCGTCGTGAGGATGAGCAGGAACAAATATGTCGCCAGCATCGAGCCAAAGCCCCCGAGGAAAGCAAATTCCTTGGAATTCGGGGCCACGGCCTTGCCGATATCCGACCAGACATTGTACTTGGCGACCCATCCCAAAAGGTCAACACCTGCTGCCTGTCCTGCCCCCAAGGCAACGATCAAAAGCCCCAGCCATACGGCCCACCAATCTTCACTCTGGAAAAAGCCCGGCTTCTGTACGAGCAGTTCATGTGGTTCTGCCGTCATACCAATCAGCTCCTTTCTTACCAATTAACCCTGACAAATAATAACGATAAGTGCGAATAGAAACAAAAAAGAGGTTCCAAGGACATAGCCAGCCCAAAGCTGTATGTCCTTGGAACCTCCAATTTTTTGGTCAGTTCCTATCGTTGTTGATACTATATCATATTATACATACATAGTCAATATGTATAATATGAATATTTTGTTCTCCTTTATGCGCGAAGTTTGCGGATTCAAATTCGCGGCAACGCCTCGCCCCCACTCCTCAAAACTATAAACTCCGCTGGCCCCATACCGAGCCAGCGGAGTTGCTTTTCCTCTTAAATTACATAGAACCAAGCCGCATCGGGGTCTGCTTCTACTTCCTGTATCTCCCGGCGCCCCTGATTGTAGCGAAGCTCCTGATTCTTGACACTGACCTTCGTATCCGGTGCAATGGACTTCGTCAAAAATACATTGCCGCCGATAACCGAACCGCAGCCAATGACTGTATCGCCGCCGAGGATCGATGCTCCCGAGTAGATCGTCACATGGTCCTCGATGGTCGGATGACGCTTCTTGTTGAACAGCTTGCGTCCCCCCGAAGTCGACAGCGCCCCCAGCGTCACCCCCTGGTAAACCTTGACGTGTTCGCCGATTTCCGTGGTCTCGCCGATGACGATGCCCGTGCCATGGTCGATCATGAAGTATTTGCCAATCTTTGCCCCTGGGTTGATATCGATGCCTGTCTTGCTGTGGGCCAGCTCCGTCATGATGCGCGGTATCACCGGCACACCGAGCTCATAAAGCACATGGGCAAAACGGAAAATCGTGATGGCATAGAGCCCCGGATAGGCAAAGATAATTTCATCGGCACTTTCGGCCGCAGGATCGCCATCGAAGACCGCCTCCACATCAGTGGCCAGATATTCGCGGATTTCCGGGATGCGGCGCAGGAATGCCAGCGTGATTTTCTGGGCCTCCAGCCGCGTCGCCTCCAGTTTTTCCTCATCGGGATGTTCCCCATAGCGCAGGGCAATGGCAATCTGCTTGTTGAGGCGGAAAGCAATATCCTCGATGACCATCGAAAGGTTGTTGCGGATGTCGTAAATGCGGTAGCTCTTATCCTTCGTAAATCCGGGATAGGCCACCCTTACGAGTTCCTGGATCAGTTCATAGATAACCTTGGTATCGGGCTGGTTGAACACGTCCAGCTTGTCAATATGCCGCTTCTTATCATAGTCGGCAATGATTTCCCGGGTAATGTCATGTATCTCCGTTGAAATAAGTTCCTTCATATCAGTACCTCTTCTGGTAATATCGTTTTCTATACAAAAAAGGTTCCAAAACCTGACCAAAACAGGATTCGGAACCCTTTGATTTGTCCATGCATTGGATTCTTGTTTCATGGTAGCATACAGACGTATATCTGTCAATCAAAACCGTTTCATAGCCCCCTCATGACTCAGCCAGCTTCGCCAGCGCCTGCCCAAAATCCGCCAGCAGATCCTCCGCATCCTCCAGACCAACGCTTATGCGTACCAGGTCGCTGGTGACACCGGCATAGTCCTTTTCCGCCTCACTGGCATGGGCAAAAATCGTCGAAGCCGGATGGACGACCAGCGTGCGGGCATCGCCGATATTTGAGACATTGAGCGCATAGTTCAGCGCGTTGATGAACCGGTACGCTTTTTCCTTGGTGCCGAGCCGCACGGTCAAAAGCGTGCCGAAATGTTTGCCAAACTGCTTGGCCGCCGTCTCATGCCAGGGACTGTCAGCGAGGCCCGGATAATTGACCGCCAGTCCCTGGGCCTGCAAAAACCTGGCCAGTTCCCGCGCATTCGTACAGGCCCGATCCAGGCGCAAGGCCAACGTATCAAGCCCGATGCCCGTCAGATAGGCATTAAACGGCGCCATACAGCCACCATAGTCGGTGACCATGCGCATGCGCAGCCGCACGCTAAAACTCATGGGGCCGAACTGGAACTGGCGGAACTTCGGAAACCGCGCCGGGTCCCACTTGAAACGGCCGCCGCTGATGACGATGCCCCCCACGGAATTGCCATTGCCATTCAGCGCTTTCGATGTCGAATGGATTACGACATCGGCGCCTAACGCGAGCGGCCGGCAAAGATAGGGTGTCGTGACGGTGTTGTCCACAAACAGCGGAATATCATAGCTGTGCGCCAGCTTTGCCAGTGCCTCAATATCCACCACATTGAGTTTTGGATTGCCGATGGTCTCCGCGTAGATGAGCCGCGTACGCTCCGTGATAAGCTCCGCAAAATCAGCCGGCGCATCCCCCTTGGCATAGTGCACCCGAATGCCAAATTCGGAAAGATCCCGGAAAATCGAACTGGTGCCGCCATAAAGGCCCCCCGAGGCCACAATCTCATCCCCTTGAGAAACGACATTGAGTACTGCCTGGGAAACCGCCGCCATACCCGAAGCACAGGCCACAGCGCCGACACCGCCCTCCAGGGAGCGGATGCGCATCTCAAAGCTGGCAATGGTCGGATTGCCCACCCGGGTGTAGACAAAACCGGGCTTACGCCCGGCAAAGATCTTTTCCATATCTTCGGCCGTTTCCTGATAAAAGGCCGTACTCTGGTAAAGGGGCTGCGTCACAGCGCCCGTAGCTTTATCGGGGCCAAAGGAATCGTGTAGCAGCCGGGTCGTGAATCTCATAACTCCCGCCCACCTTTTTGCACGACGAGGTCATAGGTGCCATCGGCGGCCTGGCTGACCGACAGGACCTTATGCCCTTCATCTTTCAGGCTGCGCGGCACGTTCTGGATGGGCTCGCCTTCATTGAGATGAACGCCCAGGATCTGCCCATCGTCCAAATCTTCGAGGGCCATCTTGACCTTCACGAACGTAATCGGACAAACGACATCGGTGATGTCAATCGTATCATCAATCTTCCATGCTTCACTCATAATACTTCCTCCACTGCCTGCTCAAACTTCTCCCAACCCACGCGGTCCAGGCAATTGGCAAACCGCTCGCTGGGCTTCGCGTTGTCCTCAAAGAATTTCAAGGCGACATCGACAATCTCGTAGAGTTTCTCTTCATCAAAAATAATCGGCAGGAAATGACGGCCGACGGCAATGCGGTTGCCATAGAGCCCGCCAAACGAAACGACAAAGCCATTCTCGCCCGTCCAAGCATCGGTGGGGCAGCTCTTGATGCACTTGCCGCAGTAAACGCATTTCTCTAAAGCCAGCGTCAATTTCTTGCCCCCCTTATCCACTTCGATGGCTTTCTCGGGACACACAGCCCCACAAACACCACAGTAGATACAAGCATCCGATTTCCACTCAGGACGCACGCCGCCCTTGATGCCCATATCGTTTTCCTCGGCTTTCAAGCAGTTGTTGTGGCAACCCGTGAAACCGAACTTAAATTTATGGGGCAGCTCGCGGCCGCCATAGCGCTTATCAAATTCATTGGCCAGCTTGACCGTATCGATGAGACCGGAGGGGCAGACAGCCGCTCCCTGGCAGGCCGTAATCGTGCGCACGCGCGGGCCGCAGACGCCTACCTCCACGCCGCCTGCTTTCAGGGCTTTCTTGACGTCATCAATATCCTGCACGTTGATGAAAGGGATTTCGATGCCCTGCCGGCTCGTCAGATGCACATAGCCCTGACCGAACTTCTCCGCCACCTGCTGCACGGTGGCCAGCTGGGCCGCCGTAAAGTGACCGCCCACGGACTTGAGGCGCATGGAAAAACGATCCTTCTGTCTCTGCCGCATGAAGCCGCCCTTTTTGAGCTCTTTATAATCAACTGCCATCGTAATTCCTCCTAAATATCACACATATCATCAGCGAATCCGCAAATCTTCCTTCGTCACCACTTTATCGCGGCTGACCTGGAAACTGTTGAGCACCGGCTCACCGCCATTTAGGGATAAAATAAAATAGCTTGCCTGGGTATCGAAGGCCAGCCGCTTGTCCTCCTCACTAGGGCGGGAGGGACTGGCTGGATGGCTGTGCCAATTGCCCAGGAGCACGAGGCCCTGCTCGCGCAGTTCCTTGACCGCCGCAAACTGCTCCTTGGGGTCCAAGGAAAAATGCTCTGCGCTTTGGTCGGTATTCGTCAGATAAAAGACCTTCTCCACTTTCTTGACATCGCCTTCAATCCGGCCGCCCAGCAGCCCGCAATCCTCAATGGGGGCTGTGGCGCGGGCATGACGCACCATTTCCAGATAATCTGTTAATCTCAGGTCAATCACCATCGCACTCCCTCCTTAATGATTGCGCAGGTCGCAGGCCGGCTGCTCATAGTCGACGAGCTCCGTGATGGTCGGATGATCGCCGCAGACCGCGCAATCGTGATTGTGCGGAATCTTGACCTTGCGGAAGGTCATGGTCAGCGCATCATAAGTCAGCAGATAACCATTGAGCAAATCGCCGACACCGAGGATATACTTGAGGGCCTCCGTTGCCTGCAGGGTGCCAATGATACCGCCCATGACACCGAGCACGCCTGCCTGGCGGCAGGTGGGTACCGCGTCCTTCGGCGGCATTGCCGGGAATACGCAGCGGTAGCAGGGCCCCTGTCCCGGCACATAGGTCATGAGCTGTCCCTGGAACCGAATGATTCCCGCATGGGAGTAAGCCTTCTGTTCCATGACACAGGCATCGTTGATCAGGAACTTCGCCGGGAAATTATCCGTGCCATCGATGATGAAATCGTAATCCTGGTCCCGGATGATGTCGCGGATGTTGGCCGAAGTCACCAGCTCATTGTAAGTATGTACCGTTACATCGGGATTCATCGCGGCAATGGTCTCCTTGCCCGACTGGATTTTGGGCTTGCCCACATCCTTCGTCTGATGGATGATCTGGCGCTGCAGATTGGAAAGGTCAACCACATCGAAATCCACCAGGCCAATCTGGCCAACGCCGGCGGCAGCCAGATACATGGCCGCCGGGGCACCAAGGCCGCCAGTGCCGATGACCAGCACCTTGCCTCCCAGCAGTTTTTCCTGGCCCTTGCCGCCCACCTGCTGCAGGATGATATGGCGGGAATAGCGCTCAATCTGTTCATTCGTCAAGCTGACACTCATCTTGCACCGCCTCCCATGAAGTACAGGAATTCCACCGTATCGCCATCTCCCACAAAGGTATTGTCAAAACCCGAATGATCCACGAATTCCCCATTCAGCTGCACCGTTACATATTCCGGCTGGTCGGCCTTTGCCACCACCAGCAGTTCTCTTACATTGATGGATTTCTCGATTTCCAGAGCTTCGCCATTGACCGTCAGTTTCATTTTCTCTACCTCCACGTACTAGAAAAAGCCTATGAGAAACGCCAAGTTATCCATAAATACACCTCGTGAAAAGATTCCACAGTGGTGTTCCATGCCCTGAGCGTTTCCCATAGGCTTCCGTTTATCGAATGACCTACGGTGATACCGTTCAATCATATTAAACCGATATGTTTTACAAATCGATAGTGATATCTTACAACAACGCCTACGAAATGTCAACTATTTTTTATTTTTTGTAAAGCCAGGTCTCGCCCTGCATCAATCCGCTCATCACACAAGCACCAGCTGCCCCGGCAGCCAGCACCGCCGCCAATCTTGCCGGCGTGATGCCGCCGATGGCATAGACAGGGAGTGCTGACGCCTGGCAGGCCGCCTGCAAGAAATCCAAGCCCCGTCCCGGAAGGCCCTGCTTGCAGTCTGTTTCATAGATATGCCCCGCCACCAGATAGGAGCAGCCAAGGCGCTGGGCCTCCTCCACCTCATCCAGGGAATGGCAGGAGGTGCCAAGGACTTGCCATGCTGACCGCTCCGCTGGCGAAAGCTGCCGCAGCTGAGGCAGCGGCAGCTGCAGGCCATCCGCCTTCAACCCCTGGGCAACAGCAGCCTGTCCATGCAGGATGACCGGCACACCGTACTGCCTGCCGATTCCCATGACTTTCCGGGCGAGTTTTGCATACTCTTCTGCCGCCAGATCCTTTTCCCGCAGCACGATGGCCCGGGGGCCCTGAGCGGCAATCCGAGCCAGCCGCCTGTCAAAATCCCCGGTACATTGTTTGCGGTCCGTAATGGCGATGACTTTTGACAAGTCAATGGTTGACCGGTCAAATCCTGACTTGTCAAAGATTGACTTGTCATTTTTTTCCCTACACATAGAGATAGTCATTGAGCACCGGCTGCAAGCCCTCGGCGGCCATATCCGCATACATGGCCGCCAGACTGCGGGTATCGCAGATTTCAAACTGCTCATCGCCGGTGCGCGCTTCATCCTTGCCCGTATATTTTTCCTCATGGTCCCCAATGCCCGTGGACACCCCCGCGGAAATCTTCGTCGCGCAGATCTTGGCAATGCCGTTGCGGAAGGCGGCACTCTCCCGGGAGGAGACCGTTATGCCGGCAAAGGGCAGGAAGATGCGATAGGCGCAGAGGATCTGGCAGAGCTGCCGCTCGCCGACGTCCAGCGGATTGATCTTGTCGTTGTTGATGATGGGCCTCAGGCGCGGACAGGAAAGGGAAAACTCCGCCTGGGGATACTTGCGCTGCAGATAATAGACATGCAGTGCCGTAGCCAGTGCATCCTTGCGGAAATCCGACAGGCCCAAGAGGGCCGAAAAGCCGACGCCGCGCATCCCGCCGCGCAAGGCGCGTTCCTGGGCCTCAAAGCGGTAAGGCCAGACGCGCTTATGGCCCAGAAGATGCAGCGTCTCATATTTCTTGAGGTCATAGGTCTCCTGAAACACCGTGACATAATCGGCCCCGCATTCGTGGAGGTATCTGTAATCCTCGGTGTTGACGGGATAGATTTCCAGGCCCACGTTCTTGAAATACTTGCGCGCCAGCTTGCAGGCCTCACCAATATAGGAAACATTGGATTTGGTCTTGCTCTCCCCAGTGAGCAGCAGGATTTCCTCCATACCCGATGAAGCGATGACCTGCATCTCATGCTCGATCTGCCCTGCATCGAGCTGCAAGCGCTTGATGTCATTGTAGCAGTTGAAGCCGCAGTAGACGCAGTAATTCTCACAGTAGTTGGCGATGTAGAGCGGCGTGAACAGATAGACCGTGTTGCCGAAATGACGGCTTGTTTCCAGCCGTGCCCGCGCGGCCATCTCCTCGAGGAAGGGCTGCGCCGCTGGCGACAGCAAGGCCTTGAAATCCTCCACCGTGCAGCTGTCATGATTGAGCGCCCGCCGCACATCAGCGGCCGTATAGGAAGCGTAATCGTAGGCCTCCATCGCCGCGATGACCCGCGCCCTTACTGGCGAATCGATCTGCTCCATGTCGGGGAAGTATTCCAGCGGGTCCTTACGGCTGGCTGGATCTTGTTCCAGCTGATGCTTCTTGGCCAGTGCCCCTTCGCTTAGTTTTTCCGAGTCGACAAAAAACTGATTTTCCATGACGCGCCTCCTCAGTCGTGCAAAAAGCCAGTAAGGGGGTCCGAGGCAGCAGCCCCGCGGGTCAGCACGCGGCCCAGTCCCGCCAGATAGGCCTTGCGGCCAGCGGCGATGGCGTCCTTGAAGGCCGCAGCCATCAGCGGCAGATTGCCTGCCGTGGCCAGCGCCGTATTGGCCATGATAGCGGCCGCCCCCATCTCCATGGCCGCACAGGCCTCGGAGGGCTTGCCGATGCCGGCATCGACGATGATCGGCAAGTCGATCTCATCGATGAGGATCTGGATGAACTCTTTCGTGGCCAACCCCTTATTGGAACCGATTGGCGCCGCCAGCGGCATGACGGCCGCCGCCCCGGCCTCCACCAGGTCCCGGGCGACATTTAGATCCGGATACATATAGGGCATGACCACAAAGCCTTCGTTGGCCAGCCGTTCCGTCGCCTTTATAGTCTCGGCATTGTCAGGCAGCAGGTACTTCGAATCCCGCATGATCTCGATCTTGACGAAGTCCCCGCAGCCAAGCTCCCGGGCCAAATGCGCGATGCGCACGGCCTCATCGGCGTTGCGCGCCCCCGAGGTATTGGGCAAAAGGGTCACGCCTTCGGGTATATAGTCAAGGATATTTTCCTGCTCCTTCGTATTGGCCCGGCGCACGGCCAGTGTCACGATTTCCGCCCCGGCATCCCGCACGGCAGCCTCAATGAGCTGCAGCGAGTATTTGCCCGAGCCAAGGATGAAGCGGGAGTGGAACCTATGCCCGCCAATCACCAAACAATCTTCCTGTTTTTCCATCTGTCATTACTCCTCTCCACGCTGTTTCCGGCCCATTGACCACTCAGCCACCGCCCATGAAGCAGACAATCTCCACCACATCGCCGTCTTGCAGCACCGTCGTTTCATAGTCCGCCTTCGGCAGGATGACTTCATTGTATTCCACGGCAATCGCCCGGCTGTCATAGCCCGCCTCCTGGAGGTAATCACAGAGGCTTTTGCCTGCTGCCGCTTTGTCCTCACCATTTATCCTGACCATCTGCATCCTCCTGTAAAACCTGCACGAAAAAGGGAACCTGCCTGATTGGCAAGTTCCCTTCGGTTTACACGTATCATTCACCGCTCATCCCTACGTTGGCATTATCCAAATCAGGTTATGGGTCGGAGTCGTAACCTCCCTCTCAGCCTGCTGTGATGTCCCCATCGGCAAGCTCCCCTTGCTGTGCAATTGTCTTTGACTATTATACGTCAGCTTACGCAAAATTGCAAATTACTCAGATAACATAGTCAAAGTAGAACTGCAAGCGGCGGTATTGGTTCAGGAAGAAATAACGGTTAGCAAACGCAGCTTTTACGCGAGGTTCCACGTGGCTCGAGGCCAGTTCCCGATAGACCGACAGCATTTCCTTCAGCTCCTTGGCCTTATAGACCTTGATGCCAAAGCCGCGGCCATTGATCAGTGGCCGCCCCGAATACTCATAGTCCGCCAGCGGCAGGATAGATTCGATCCTGCCCTGCCGCACCGAAACCGCTACCTGGTCGCGCAGGATAAGGATGTCAAAATCGGCCGGATACTCGTAGCTGATGCCCCGGCGGGGAATCTCATCCCCCACCTGATAGGGTTTCTTGACGGCTGCGGCTACCTTCGTGACGTTGTAGCTTTCGATATCGTAGTAGAATTCATCGAAGACATCGCCCCGGGCGCGGATGCCGCCGTTCACAAAGGCGAAGCCTGCCCCCTCGTCGGCCTTTTCGGCGGCGACGACGATACCGCCGCCGGCCACATCATAGCCATCCACCAGCACGAACCGGCCCGTTGCCTGATGCTCCTGGAACACATCAAAGGCAATGGCCTCCTTGAGGCTCAGGATGACTTCTGCCACATCGTTCAGCCGCAGTTCCTTGGCTCCCTCGCGGCTGTCGAGATTGGCCGCATCGATGGTCTTGACGATGTCAGCCACCTCGGCCTCCACCTCCTGGGTGGCAAGCTTTAATTTGTAGGTACTGCCCTTGCGCAGAGGATTGCGCCCCATCCAGAATATCGAGGCCCGCAGGCGGTTGGACACGTGGGGGGCCTTGGCCCCAGGCGTCGTGATGATCTCACCGCGCTGGTTGAAGAACTCATCCCGGACGATGATGCCCGTGGATTCCCCGGCCAAGGCGCGCTCCTTCTTGTCCCGCTCCTGCCAGTAGGCAATGGACTGGATGACCGTGCGGCGCCCCGATGGGTAGATGGCGATCTCATCGCCCACGGCGAGCTTGCCGGCCTCGATGCGTCCGGCAATGATGCGGCGGTCGTCGAATTTGAACACATCCTGTATGGGCAGGCGCAGATCCTTGTCGATAATTTCTTTGCTGGCCTCGAGCAAATCGAGAGAATCCAGCAGCACCGGGCCATCATACCAAGGCATATTGGCCGACTCGGCGGCGATATTGTCGCCCTGATACCCCGATACCGGCAAATAGCGCAGGGGCTTTACCCCCAGCGGTTCCAGGAACTCCTTCATATCGTCAGCAACCTTGTGGAATACTTCCTCGGAGTAGTCCACCAAATCCATCTTGTTGACAACCACATAGACCTTCTCGATGCCCAGCAGGGACAGCATATAGCCATGGCGCTTGGACTGCTCCTGCACCCCCTGTTTGGCATCAACAATCAAGAGAGCCGCATTGGCATTGGCTGCCCCCGAAATCATATTCTTGAGGAACTCCTTATGACCCGGTGCGTCGATGATGACGTACTCGCGCTTTTTCGTCGCAAACTGAATCTGGGTCGTATCAATCGTGATGCCCTGTTTCTGCTCTTCCTCAAAGGCATCGAGGAGATAGGCATACTCAAAGGGCTTGCCCGTTTCCCTGGCGATGCGCTTGACCTTGTCCACTGCGCCCTGGGGCAGGGAATCCGTATCGTAGAGCAGACGGCCGATGACCGTCGATTTGCCATGATCCACATGACCGACCACCACGATATGCAGACCTTCTTGTTTCAATTTCTCATCCATTACATATACCCCTCTTTACGCAGTTTCTGCATCGCATAAGCATCTTCCTGGTCCTGCTTACGCCCGGCACGCTCGCCAGTCTTCGTATGTTTCAATTCTTCAATGATCTTGTCAAGGGTATCAGCCTCCGACTCAATCTGTCCCGTGCAGCAGGCACAGCCCAGGCTGCGGTAACGCTTGCCGTTCTTGGCAAAATACAGGTCGATGATGGGAATATTCTCCCGGCGGATGTATTCCCAGATATCCAGCTCACTCCAAGCAAGAATCGGATGCACGCGGATGTGGTTGCCCTTGGGGAAATCCGTCTTGAACTGATTCCAGAGCTCCGGCGGCTGGTTGGTGTAGTCCCAGCCATCATCCTGGGTACGCTCGGAGAAAACCCGCTCCTTGGAGCGGGAGCCCTCCTCGTCGCGGCGCACCCCGACGATAAGACCGTCAAAGCCGTGCTGCTTCACCACCTGACGGAGGCCTTCGGTCTTGAGGGCCTTGCAGCAGGCCAGACGCCCCTTGTCGGGGCCGATGCCCGCATGTATGGCCTCCCAGTTCGTATGGACGATGAGGTCCAGGCCCAATTCCTTGGCTACCCGGTCGCGGTAGGCAATCATCTCGGGAATCTTGTGTTTCGTATCCACATGGATGAAGGGAAAGGGTACATGGCCGTAAAAGGCTTTCTTGGCCAGCCACAGCAGCACCGTCGAATCCTTGCCGATTGACCAGAGCATGCCCAGCTTGCCCAATTTCTTATACGCCTCCCGGAGGATGTAGATACTCTCCGCCTCCAGTTGATCCAAATGATCCATTGCCATTGTTATCGTCTCCTAACCTCAATACGCATTTGCTTTATTTTTTGCTACGATGATTTCCTGCTCACTGCCATCGGGAAGTCTTAGCTGCCAGGTAAGCGACGCCGCCGAATCATGGGCATAAAGCCGGCCGCCAGCACCGCCAAGATCAGCGCTCAGATAGTAGAAAATCGCATCCCGCGGGCACTCCTTGACGCAGGCCGTGCAGCCCCAGCAGTCCCGCACCTCGCGGATGGCGGCTTTCCCCGCCGTCACTTCCAATAGATTTCCCGGACAGACCTCCGTGCAGCGGCCGCAGCCCACGCACTTTTCCGGTTCAATACTGATGCTCATACCGTTCCCCCCGCTTGACCAGATCCCGATAGATGATTTTCACCTTTCCCTCCTCCAGCCGCGAATTGACATATTTTTCCAGCGCCGGATCTTTGCCCGGATAGTCAAGATTCTCGGCAAAGGAGTGCCAACGCGTCTCCCGGCGGGCCTTCAGATGCTCGATGAGCACGCGGCAGATGAGCAGCCGCTCCTGCAGTTCAAAGAGCTGCACCAGCTCATAGCCATCCGCCGCCCGCAAGTCCTCACTGAGCCTTGTCAGCCGCCCGATGTGTTTGGCCGCCAGGTCCAGCTGCCTTTCCGTATAGCGATAGCCAGTGGTAATCCCCCCTGCATACTCATCCATGACCTGCTGCATGGCCTCCTCAAGCCCCGCCGCCGTAAACAGCGGACTAGCTGCTGGTGGCTTCAGCAGTGCCGTGACCCGGTCCAAAATCCTCTGGCGGACCACTGGGGGAAGGTCTGGCTGCCCCTGCCCTTCCGCATAGGCGGCGGCACTTTCCGCAGCAATCTTTCCCTCCACAAAAGCACCGGTCACATATTTCTGCGGGCAGCCGCCAGCCACGTCGCCAGCTGCGAACAGCCCCGGCAGCGTCGTCGCCCGCACCGCATCGATCCAATAGCCGCTGGCCGTATGGCCGCCCACCACATAGGGCTCGGAGCCCTCCACCTCCACATTGGCGCTGGCAGGGCCTAGCCCCGTCTCGCGCCACTTCATGGTCTGGGCCGGTGCCATGTTGAGATAGGCCCGCTCCAGCGAAGCCTGCTGCACCTTGGTGATGCCCTCGGTTTCCAGATAGCAGGGGCCCCGCCCGGCCAGATTCTCGCTGACCACGGCATACAGGCGTTCTGACGTCGTATTGCCGTATCTATGCTGATAGCGCTCCCCCGCTGCGTTGACCTGAGCCGCGCCGACGCCCTGGGCCAATGTTCCCGTCGGCGCAATGGTACCCTTGCAGCGCAGGGCGATGAACCGCATCTCAAAGGTCGTCATCTCCGCGCCAGCCCGCAGGCCCATGGCATAGCCAGCCCCGGTATTGAAGGGACTGTACCACATCTTGTGGCGGGAACGGCCCGGATGATTGGGCCGGTAGAGCCCGGCCGCACCGCCCGTGGCACAGATGACGGCCTTGGCCCGCAGGAAATACAACTTCTCCTGCCGCACACCGACGCCCCAGGCGCCAGTCACCGAGCCATCATCAGCCTGCAAATAGTCGACGACACTTACATGTTCCAGCACTTCTACATTTTTACTCTTGCGCACCGCCATCGCCAGCAGCGGCTTGATATTTTCACCATTTATCTTGAGATTGCGCCACCCACGGGAGACATACTGGCCCCGCTCATCCTTCAGGATGACAAGTCCCAGCTCTTCCATATGACGGGTCACTTCGTTGAGCCCCTGGGACATCGTCAGCAGCAGGTCATCGCGCACAATGCCCGCCGCGTCTTTCGCCGCGTAATCGGCATAATCCTCGGGACTGTGCCCCGGCGTGATATAGGCATTCAGGGCATTGACCCCGGCAGCCAGACAGCCGCTGCGCTTGATGCCGGCCTTATCCACCAACAGCACCCTGAGCTCCGGATGGTCTGTGGCCAAGGTAATGGCCGCATAGCAGCCAGCGGCACCGCCGCCCACAATCAGCACATCGGCTGTCTTATCCAAAACTTCCATTCGTCTTTCACATCCTGTATCAAATAACCACCGACTCTTCCTGTTTCGCCCGGTTTTCAATGATCTGGGTCTTCCCGCCGGCGAAACTGTAGACGCGGTGAATCAAAACCAGCGCCCGGTCCCCCTCCTGCAAGGGTTTCTTTTCGAGGCTGCGCCAGCCATATAAGAGCTGGCCTTTGACCTCCACCACCACTTGCAGGCTGCTGCCCCGGAAATAGGTGGCCCTGACCGTGCCCTGTTCCGCCGCCAGGGGCATCAGGATTTCCTCCTCCTCGGCAGCAATCTCCAGGAATTCCGGCCGCAGGATGCCCTCATGGCTGCCTGCGCCATTCGTAAATCCCTTGAACACCGTATAGTCGGGAACATGCACCGACTCACCGATGAAATCCGCCACAAAGGGCGTCTCGGGATGCTGATAGATGGCAGCTGGCGAACCAGCCTGCTCCACATGGCCGTGATTCGTGATGATGATGTCATCGGCCACCTCCACCGCCTCATCCTGGTCATGGGTGACAAAGATACTGGTGATGCCCAGCTGATGGATGGTGGCCCGCAGCCATTGTCTCAGTTCCTTGCGCACCTTCGCATCGATAGCCGCAAAAGGTTCATCCAATAACAGAAGCTCCGGCTCTGGGGCCAAGGCCCGTGCAAAGGCTACCCGCTGCCGCTGGCCCCCTGAAAGCTGCTGCGGATAACGGGTGGCAAATTCTTTAAGCCCAATAAGCTCCACAAGCTTATCCACCCGCGCGGCAATTTCCTTTGGCGGCACCTTCTGTACCTTGAGCCCAAAGGCGATATTTTCCCATACCGTCATATGGCGGAACAATGCGTAGTTCTGGAACACAAAACCAATGCCGCGCTTCCCCGCCGGCAGGTCGTTGACCCGCTTGCCCGCAATGAAGATATCCCCGCTGTCGGGATGCTCGAGGCCTGCAATCATGCGCAGGATGGTGGTCTTGCCACTGCCCGACGGTCCCAAGAGGCCGATAAGTTTTCCCTTTTCCACCGTCAGATTCACGTCATCTGAGGCCTTGAACGTGCCAAAATTCTTATGGATATGTTTAAGTTCTACTTCAATTGCCATTTCTTAGCCCCCGTTTCGCCCGCCATTCCACCAGATTCCGCAGGATCAGGATGATGACGGCCAGAATCACCAGAATCGATGCCACGGCAAAGGCCGCCGTGAAATTGTATTCGTTATAGAGGATTTCGATATGCAGCGGCAGGGTATTCGTCTTGCCCCGGATATGTCCCGAAACTACCGACACCGCACCGAATTCCCCCAGGGCCCTGGCGGTACAGAGTATCACGCCATAGAGCAACGCCCACTTGATATTCGGCAGGGTCACCCGCCGGAAAATCGTCCAGCCGCTGGCCCCCATCGTCGCCGCAGCCTCCTCCTCGCTGCGCCCCTGGGCCTCCATGACCGGCACCAGCTCCCGGGTGATGAACGGAAAGGTCACGAACACCGTGGCGAGGATGATGCCCGGCACCGCGAAGATGATCGCGATGTGCTCAGCCCGCAGGAAGGGATAGAGGGGACTCATGCGGCCAAACAGGATGACAAACAGCAAACCGGCCACCACCGGAGAAATGGCAAAAGGCAGATCCAGCAGCGAACTCCAAAAAGCCTTGCCGCGGAAATCGTATTTCGTGAGCAGCCAGGCCGAAGCCAGGCCAAATACCGTATTGCCAAGCACCGCCGCCACCGTTGCCTCTAAGGTCAGATACAGCGCCTTGCGCGCAAAGGGCTCGTCGAGAGCGGCCAGATAAGCCTGCCAGCCCTTGGCCAACGCCTCGCTGGCCACCAGGACCAGCGTCAGCACCAGCATGACCAGCAGGAAGGCAGCAGCCAGTCCGATAAGCCCCCATTGACTGAATTTATGCGGTTTCACTGCCAACTTTCACACCCCCTGTTTCTGCACGCGATAGCGCTGATACCCATTGATGAGCAATAAGATGGCAAAGGACAAGAGCAGCAGCACCAGCGCAATGGCCGCCGCTGCCTGATAGTCGAACTGCTCCAGCTTAGCCATGATCAAGAGCGGTGCGATTTCCGTCTCATAGGGAAGATTGCCCGCAATGAAAACCACGCTGCCGTACTCGCCGACCCCCCGGGCAAAGGCCAAAGAAAAACCCGTGAGCAGCGGCGATACCAGCTCAGGAAAAATTACACGGCGAAAGGTCAGCCAATCGCCTGCCCCCAGCAAAGATGCCGCCTCCTCCACCTGCGGGTCGAGGTCCCGCAGCACCGGCTGGACACTGCGGGCCACAAAGGGCAGGCCCACAAAGACCATCGCTAACGTAATGCCCAGCGGCGAAAAGGCCGAGGGAATCCCAAATGCATACAGGTACTGGCCCAGCCAGCCGTTTTCCGCATAGAGCGTCGTAAGCGCAATGCCCGCCACCGCCGTGGGCAGGGCAAAGGGCAGATCGATAAGGCCATCGAGAACCCCCTTGCCGAAGAACTCATAGCGGACGAGCACCCAGGCCAGCAGCAACCCGAAGACACCATTCATCACCGCTGCCGCCAGTGCCGTCAGCAGGCTGATATAATACGCATGGAAGACGCGGTAATCCAGCACCACTGCAAAAAATTTCTCCCAGCCCATGCCTGCGGTATACAGGACAAAAGCGGCCAGCGGAATCAATAAGATAAGCGAGAGATAAAAGAATGTGATGCCGCAGGTAAAGCGATATCCCGGAATGACTTTCTTATTGCTGAAACTGCTCACTTTCCTGCCTCCTTCACCGTGTCATTTCTTCTCATAGATCTGGTCAAAGGTACCGCCATCGGCGAAATGCTCCTTCTGGGCCTTTGTCCAGCCGCCAAAAGCCTCATCGATCGTCACGAGCTTGAGGGGCAGGAATACCTTAGCATACTTAGCGGCCACCTCTTTGTCACGGGGACGGTAGAAATTCTTAGCGGCGATTTCCTGGCCCTCTTTGCTGTAGAGGAAGTTGATGTAGGCCTCGGCCAGCTTACGCGTGCCCTTGCGCTCCACCACTTCATCGACTACCGCCACCGACGGCTCCGCCAGGATGCTGATGGACGGCACTACGATCTCATAATCGTCCGGTGCATCCTTCGCCGACAGCAGGGCTTCATTCTCCCAGGCAATCAAGACATCCCCCTGCCCGCGCTGGACGAAGGAAGTCGTTGCACCACGGGCACCGGAATCCAGTGCCACCACATGGCTGAACAGTACCTTGAGGAAATCCTTTATCTTGGCCTCATCGCCATTGTTATGCTCCTTGGCATATTCCCAAGCTGCCAGATAGTTCCAGCGGGCACCGCCTGACGTCTTCGGATTCGGCGTCACGATCTGCACATCGTCCCGCACCAGGTCGTTCCAGTCGTGGATGTTCTTCGGGTTGCCCTTGCGCACCAGGAAGACGATCGTCGAGGTATAAGGTGCCGAGTTATCGGGGAATTTCTTGATCCAGTCCTTGTCGATGAGACCTGCCTGGGCAATCTCATCCACGTCATAGGCCAAGGCCAGCGTGACCACATCTGCCTCGAGCCCATCGCGCACCGACCGGGCCTGCTTGCCCGAACCGCCATGAGACTGGGAGAAGGTCACGTCTTCGCCGGATTCTTTTTTCCATTCCTCCTTGAACTTCGCATTGAACTCCGCGAAGAGCTCACGGGTCGGGTCATAGGAGACATTGAGGAACTCCTTGCCAGCGCTGCCGCTGTCTGCCGTTGCATTGCCGCCGCACCCCGTCAGCGCCCCCATGGCCAATACCAAACCTGCCGCAAGTCCAAACCATTTTTTCGCCTTCATTTCAAACACTCCTCATCCTTCATACTAATGACCTATATCAGAAACATATACGAAAAAAGCCTATGGACGCACAGAACTCTCAGACTTATCCTCGCGGTTCCTGTACGGCTCCATAGGCTTTCGTTTTTCGAATGACCTGCGGTTATCCGTTTAATCATATTTATCATATATGCTTTCTTTCGATTGTTAATAGTCTATATCGGCTCAAGCCATTTGTCAAATCTGTCATGCTGCCTGGCAGAACATTCAGATGCCCTCACCATCCAATCCGGTAAAGCGCTGTTTCTCCGTCCGCTCCATCTGCACGACGCTTCCACGCTTCACCACGATGACCAGCCGCCCATACTGCAGACGGCAGAATTCCTGCCGGATATGCTCGGCAACATGCTGGCATTGTTTTTCACTCCATACCTTCTCGTCCCGCTGGCAGCCAAAACTTTCGATCCGCAGTTTTTCCTTCCACTCCACCTGGACCAAAATTCCATCCTGCGCGACCAAAACCACTTCACCGTAGCTGATGCGCTGCAAGATTTTGAAGATCTCAGCCATGACGCCAGCAGGAACTTCTCCCACACACAATTTTCTCCCGGCCATCCATCCGCCCCCTAAAATATACTTATCAGATATGTTTAATTTATATTGTATAATATACCTTTTCTTTGCATTCGTCAACCCATTTCAGGAAAAATAATGCAATAGTGTAAACAAGCATACTTACAGTATTTGACAATTCAACGGGGAAATGATATGTTGGACCTGATAGACATAGTATCTGAACACAGACAGAAAGGATGGTTTATGCTATGACAAAAGAAGAACTCCTCCAGGAGGTGCGCGCTGTCATCGCGGCCCCGAGCTGCTACAGCGGACTCAAGGAAGCTGCTGAAGCCTACCTTGCCGCTGTCGATCAGGCAGGTGAAAAAGACGCCGCCCGGAAACTGCTTGCTGAGCTTGAGGCCGACGTTTGCAGCATCGATGATGTCATCCCGTTCTTCGCTTCCAATGAAGCCAAGAAGCTTTTCGGTGAAGAGCAGGCCACAGCCATGCTGGCACAGGCACATGAGGTCAAGGCCCAAGGCGGCGACACCTGCTTCTGCCCGGCCTGCACCGCTGGCAAGGCCATCCTCGACAATCGCGACGTCCTGTTGGGCTGACAAAAAAACTCTGTTTGCGACGAATCTCCGCAAACAGAGTTTTTTATTGCCTCAAATCTTGAATTTCTCGACCGCTGCCTCCATAGATTGTGCCATCTCAGTAAGCTGGCGGCTCGAGCTGGCGATCTCATTCATCGTCGCCGTCTGCTCCTCCGTTGCTGCCGATACTGTCTCGGCCTCGCTAGCAACACTGCGGCTCATCTCACTGATCTTGCTGATTGCACCGGAAATCGTATTGGTGCTCTCTGAAAGCGTCACGACAATGCGCTCCATCTCCTTGGTCTCGCCGACAACTTTCTCGACCATTTCAGCGATTTCCTTGAAAGTGGTTCCCGCGCCGTTGACAGCGCCAACGCCATTCTGTACCTGGCTGACACCATCCTGCATGACTGATACGGCACTGCGCGACTTCGACTGGATGGAACCGATGATGCCAGCAATCTCACGAGCTGACTCACTCGACTGCTCAGCGAGCTTGCGTACCTCATCCGCAACGACGGCAAAGCCGCGGCCATGCTCACCAGCACGCGCCGCCTCGATAGCGGCATTGAGGGCCAGCAGGTTCGTCTGCTCAGCGATCTCCGAAATCGCATCGACGATCGTACCGATCTTGTCAGACTCATGGCCGAGCTCCTCGATGACCTTGGCCGACTCGCTGACGGACTGCTCGATGAGCTCCATCTGCTGCACGGCGCTGGCGACTTTCTGCTCACCAGCATCGGCCTGTGATTTCGCCGAACCGACAACGGTACCGGCATGATCGAGAGCCTTCTCGAATTTCTCCATATTCATCGACAGATGGTTGATATGCTCACTGGCATTCTCGACCTCTGTGAACTGCTCACTACACGAACCAGCCACATTGACGATCGAATCTGCCACCTGCCCGCTGACCTCAGCCGACTGCTCGGAGCTATTCGTCAGCTGCTGCGACGAAGAAGCTACCTGCTTGCTGGATTCTGCCACCTGACGCATCATGTCATGGACCTGCTGCTGGAGTTTCTGCAGCGCCTGGCTCATCTCGCCAATCTCATCGCTGCGATGCATGACTTCCGTGAGGGATTCATCCTTGCGGAAATCACCAGTCGCCAGCACGCCCAGCCGGCTCGTGACCAGATGGATCGGGCCGACCACGGTCCCGGCAGCATAAAGGCCCAGGCCCACAAAAGCGGCCAGCAGGATGACAATGATGCCGCCCAGCTTCATGATGCTCGACCAGAACGTCGCATCAGCTTCGGCCCGTGCATCAGCTACCTTCGCATCAATGTAGTCGATCCAGACACCCGTACCGACAACCCACTGATATGGTGCGAACGTCGCCGTGTAGTTGCGCTTCGGCAGCGGCGTCGTCTCATTCGGTTTTGCAAACATCAGATCCGTATAGCCGCCACCATCTTTGCGGCCATTCTCGATCATTTCCTTGATGAAATGACGCCCTTCCGGGTCAGTCAGATTGATGCGCGACTTGCCCTCGGTATCGCGGCCGAGCAGAACGACGTTGACACCCTCATAAGTGTCGATCCAGAAATATCCCGCACCATCATCGTAGCGCATGTCGCGGACAAGATCTGCCGCCTGCTTCTTCGCCTGCTCCTCCGTCAGCTCGCCCTTCTGCTGGCGGTCGTAGATCTGCTTGATGATCGTGATGGCTGACTCCGTCTCGATCTTGAGCTCACGCTCCACATCCTGGGTCAGCGTCCGACGGTACGTCTCTACCTGCCGATCCGTCTCACTGATCAGATTCGTGATAAACAGTGCACTGACCAGCAATGTTGTCAGCACCGCCGTACCGACGACCATGATAACAAAACGTCCTTTCAAAGACATGGCAACCCCTCCTATGATTCATCCCAATGATTATGGAAAATCTCCTTACCTTTACTCTTTCTTTTCTCTCGTCCTAGATATTTCGACAAGAAAGCAGTAAATCCTCCTTGATTGCCACACCAAAAGAGGCTTATCGCAAAACGTTTTCCGCGATAAGCCTCTTCTTTCCTTATTCGTTTATTGCCAGCCCTGCATCGTCCAGTAGTCTTCGATTCCCTTGACCACCGGATAGAAGGCTTCCGTTATATTGGCGATATGGACCGCCTGCCAATGGCCGTCCTCCTGCTGCTGCAGGTCGACCTTGAGCGTAAGCTGCGGTACGAGCCGGCCATAGGCTGTATCTCTGCCCGTGATGCCGACAACGGCCACAGCCTGGGTGCCGTTGGTCTGGACAGATTCCACGCGGACATCGTAGCTGTCCGCAAACTTCGTCATCTCGTCAGCGATCCACTTTGCCTGTCCATCCATGCGGCTGATCGGCGTGATCGCCGGATCCATATAGAGCTCCAGCGTCCGCTGGATGAATACGATATCGTCACTGCGCCGCTCAGCGATGTACTGCTGCATGAAGGCCGTGTCATGACAGAAAAACCAATCCTGCGGATACGTCTTGTGCAGGTTCTCGATATCATCGGCCAGCAGCTTGGTGCTCTCATCATACGTCGTCGCAATGAGGCCATCCACATCTGCATAGCGCTTCACCGTGTCATAGTCATGAGCCTTCACGCCGTCCATGATCTGCGCCAGCGCATACTCCGGCGTCCGCTCAGCCTGATACGAATAGCCGATGCTGCCACCGGCAGCTATGAGCACTGCCAGCATAGCCAGCAATATATGTTTCATCTTCATGGGTCATTCCTCCCAGACCTGGATCTTATTGCCATATAGCTTATTCTAGCGTCCTTCTCTGTAGATAAACTGAAGGAGTCCGCCTCACTGGCCATACTGCGGGATGGGCTTCTTCGTGAGCTTCTTGGTGATCCAGGCAAAGTGCGCATTAAGGTACTCCCCGACACGCTCGCCGATGTATTTCTTGCCATAGTAGTCTGGATGCAGGCCATCGGTCGTGTAGTTGGCACGCAGCCAGCCATTGCTGTCAGCCAGCATCGTCGATACATCGATGCAATAGCGCTGCTGCATGACCCAATCGTTGATATACTGCATATGCACCTGCCAGTCTCCCGGCGGTGCTTCGATATGCGCGCGCTTCACCATCAGCGCCGGATTGATCGGCGTCGCGGTCAGGAACACGGGGATGATGCCATACGCATCGCATTTGTCGCGCATGAGCTGCAGGTTCTGCACCGTCGTCCAGCCGTTGACCGTGCCGCGGAAATCGTTGACGCCGCCCATGATGATCAGCACGCGGGGCGAGAACGGCAGGATATCGCGCTCAAAGCGCTCGATCATATCAGCCGTCGTATTGCCGCTATAACCGATATTCTTGACAGGAACACTCGCATAGGATTCCCAGTCATAGAGCAGATACCCCGGCGGCACCGACATGGCGCCGCCACCATGGGTGATGCTGTCGCCGAGAGCCGCGATCGGCGTCGGCCCCTTCACCTCGAAGAATACCTTCTCCGACCACTCGCTGGTCGGATTCCCGGCCCCATCGACACTGCGCACCTGCCAGAAGTAACGGCCTGGCGTCGTGAAGCCGCCCTCCTCATAGACATCATACTCGCCAGCGCTCAGCGTATGCACCAGCGAATTGCCCCAGCTGGCCACGCGGTATACGCTGACCTCATGCTGCTTGGCCCCAGCCAGCGGCACCCACGAGTATACCGGATAGACCGGCGCATAATCCATGCCGTCAAACTGCGTCGTCGGCTTGGGAGCCTTCGGATTGATCTCGCTGCCCTCGATTATGGGACGCGGCTTCGAAAAGTGCCCGATGGCCTTGCCATTGTAGTCCAGCGCGCAAACCTTCCAATAGAACTTCCCTGCCTCGCTGCCGAAACGGCTCAGGTCGATATCCACGCCATTCGTGAAAATCTGTTCTTTCGTCACGGCAATGTTGGACGGATCATCCTGCTCCGACCGCAGGATAACGACCTGATACTGCACAGCGCTCGGCTGTTCCTTCCAGGTAAGCCGCACATGCTGGATACTAGCAGCAGCCGGCTGGCTGGCGGCTGCACGCACTGCCTTGCCCGCCTTGGCATCGCCAGGCAGCGCGATGACCCGCGAGGTATTCTGTGCCGTGCACACCGTGCGCAGCGTAGATGAGGTTGCTGCTGCCGCCATCTCCGTCCCGGCCAATAATCCGGCAACCAGGCAAAGCGAGCCTGCCAGCAGCCACTTTTTCTTTATCGTCAGCTTCATATCTTCTATCAAACTCCATTCATATGCTGCCGCCTTCCGCGGCGACTTTCCTCATTATAGCACCAAGCCCCCCGATTATCAAAAGCAAATCTTCTGTCTTCCCAATCCTTGGAGTTTTTAGAAAAAACAATCATCAACAGAAAGTCTTGCGACAGTTGACATGACAGTTTATAATACAAGCATGTTCAGCTGTCTTGTCAATGACAGCCGCAAAATCAACTGTATCTGAAAAGAGGTTTTACACATGATACTTGAACGCCTGGAACAGCTGCCCGTCGGCTCTTTCCACTACAAGCTGCTGCTCGTCACGGGCCTCGGCTGGCTGTTTGACTCGATGGACACAGGGCTCATCGCTTTCGTCCTGCCTGTCCTCGCCAAGGAATGGAGCCTGACGCCGGCGCAGGTCGGCTGGATTGGCTCAATCGGCCTCATCGGCATGGCACTTGGTGCCGTGCTCGCCGGCACTCTCGCCGACCATATCGGCCGCAAGAAGGTCTTCACCATCACGGTGCTGCTCTACAGCCTGTCGACTGGCATGTGCGCACTGGCCTGGAGCTATGAATCCCTGCTGTTCTTCCGCTTCCTCGTCGGCTTCGGCCTCGGCGGCGAGCTGCCCGTAGCGGCGACGCTCATGAGCGAATACGCACCTACCCACCTGCGCGGCCGCTTCATCGTGCTGCTCGAAAGTTTCTGGGGCGTCGGCTGGCTCGTCGCAGCCTGCATCGCCTATCTCCTGATCCCGGCCTTCGGCTGGCAGATTGCTTTCGTCATCGGCACGCTGCCGGCGCTCTACGTGTTCCTGATCCGCCTGCACATGCCTGAGTCGATCCGCTACCTGCTGTCGAAGAACCGCATCGACGATGCCAAGGAAATCATCCTCAGCCTCGAGCAGAAGCTCGGCGTCACGAGCCAGCCCTTTGCTGCTGCACTCAGTGCTGCCGAACGCGGCAGCGAACAAAAAGCAGCCCCGAAATTCACGACACTTTGGACGAAACCCTTCCGCACGCGCACGGCCATGCTCTGGCTCGCCTGGTTCGGCATCGTCTACAGCTACTACGGCATCTTCATGTGGCTGCCGTCCATCGTCTACGCCCAGGGCTTTGCCGTCGTCAAGACCTTCGAGTACGTGCTCATCATGACCCTTGCCCAGCTGCCTGGCTACTATGCCGCCGCCTGGCTCGTCGATGTCATTGGCCGCAAATACACGCTGTCGCTGTTCCTGCTGCTCTCGGGCATCTGCAGCTTCTTCTTCGGCAATGCCGCTGACGCTTCGTCCCTCCTGATGTGGGGTGCCGCCATGAGCTTCTTCAATCTCGGTGCCTGGGGCGTCATCTATACCTACACCCCCGAGCAGTACCCGACCGCCATCCGCGCCCTCGGCAGCGGCTGGGCCGCAGGTTTCGGCCGCATCGGCGGCATGCTCGCACCGATGCTCGTCGGCGTCATGCTCGCCAATGCCATGGGCATGAGCTACATCTTCATGATGTTTGCCTCGGTGCTCATCATCGTCTCGGCCATCGTCATCGGCCTTGGCAAGGAAAGCAAACAGAAAACACTCGAAGAGCTCGAGACCGCTCTCGATTCCTAAGCATATCCATAGCAAAGGACCGGCTGCTACAGCCGGTCCTTTGTCGTCCCTTCAGTTCTCCGTCTCGCTTTCGAGCCGCAGGCCCCCCGTCACCTGCTGCATGAAGGCCTTGGGCGTCGTATGGAGATATTTCTTGAACACCGCACAGTAATTCTTGTAATCGCCAAAACCGGTCTGCTCGGCCACCTCGTAGACACGCCAGGTGCCAGCCGCCAGCAGCTCGATGCTCTGCTGCAGCCGGTACTGTGCGAGCAGTGTCCCGAAGGTCTGCCCGGTCTCCTCCTTGATCTTGCGCGACAGGTAGCTCATCGATACGCCCTGCTCCGCGGCCAGCGTCTCGATGCTCAGCCTTCCCTGGTAGCCGTTCTTGATGGCCGTCAAGACATGGTGCACATAGGGATTGCCCGCATGATACTCGTGGAAAAGCTCCGGCACAGCAGGTGCCGCTGGCACTGCTGCCGCCTCGCCGGCAATGCGCCGCAGCACAGCGGCCAGTTCCTCCTCGTCCACCGGCTTCAGCAGATAGTCGGCGGCTTGCAGGCGCACAGCCTCCTGGGCATACTCGAAATCGGCATAGCTCGTGAGGAACACGATCCTTGCCGCACTGTGCCCGCGATGGAGCTGCCGCGCCAGTTCCAGACCGTCCATGCGCGGCATGCGGATATCGGTCAGCACCACATCGGGCTCGGTTTCCTGGATGGCCGCCAGCGCCGCCATCCCATCGGCAGCCTCGCCGACGACCTTGGCCCCCAGCCGCAGCCAGTCGATGGTGCAGACCAGCCCGCGCCGGATGATTTCCTCATCTTCGACGATGAAGAGCTTCAGCATACTTCTTCCTCCTGTCTTGGCAGGCGCATCTCCACGCGCGTCCCGCCGCTGGCCGGCTGCAAGAGCTTGAGCCCATAGGCCATGCCGAACATCAGCTGGATGCGGCGGTGGACATTGTAGATGCCCTTGTGTATCGAATTGTTCTCGCCCTCCCGCAGCAAGCGCTGCAGATGCGCGAACACCTCCGCTGTCATGCCCTGCCCCTTGTCCTCGATGATGACCATGAGATCATCGCCGATTGCGTTGACACTGAGCCGCACATCGATCGTGCCATCGGCAGCCTCGCCATACTTTATCGCATTCTCCAGCACCGGCTGGAATAGCAGCTTCGGGATATGGCAGCCATGGGCGCGTTCGTCGATGTATTCCGTATAATGCAGCCGCCCGCCAAACCGGTACTGCTGGATCTTCATATAGCTGTGCAGATACTCCAGATCCTTCTCCAGCTGGACACGCCGCACCTCGCCATTGATGCTGTAACGCAGCAGGGCCGACAGCGCCTGTATCATCTTCATGGCCGCCTCAGCATCGAGCTTGACCATGAACTTGATGTTCTCCAGCGTATTGAACAGGAAATGGGGATTAAACTGCGACTCCAGCTGCCGCACCTCCGAGATGACCGAGGCCCGTGTCTCGGCCTCCTTCTGCCGCATGAGCTCCTGCAGGCTCTCCGTCATGCGGTTGTACTCTTCCTCGATGATGGCCAGCTCACTGCCTGCATGCACCTCCAGCTGCTGCCCGAGATGCCCCGCCTTGACGCGGGCAAACGCAGCCACGAGATCATCCACCGCCTTGGAGCGCGCGCGGCTTTCCCGTCCGACACTCACAAGGATGATGGGAATCATGATAAGCACCACGCCGAGCAGTATCCCCGCCCCGAGCAGATACCGCAGCAAGAGATCTGTGACCGGCGATACGGCATAGACCGTATACCGGCGGCCATCGCCGTGGCTGATGACCTGCTGGCTCGTCACATAGTATTCACGACCCTTGACCTGCACAAGGCCATCGCTCGACGAGCGGAAGGGCTCAGCGACCTTGTTCATCTGCACCGCATAAGATGCCCCCGCTGTGATCTGCGCATTGTCAAAGGGGTCCGCCACCACGAAGTCCAACCGGTCCGACGTGATGTTGCGTTGCAGGTATTCGCCGGGTATCCGGAAGAAAAACCAGCCCGCGATCTGCCCACCCTGCTTGACGGCCTGGCCCACCAGCAGATCGTGCCCCCCGGTGTCGCCTCGCGTCACGAACTCGATCACCGGAGCCTCTGCCTGCTTTTCCATGCGCTGCAGGATGCCGCCCGCTGGATAGAAGGGCTGCAAGACATCCGGCAACAGCTCCGAACTGCCCAGCAATACGTGCCCCTCACGGTCAAGCAGATAAAACTGGGTGCCATCGTGGGTGATATTCACTTCATGATATAGATAGCTGTAGATTTCCGCCCGCTTCTGCGGATCCGTCTGCCACTGCGTCAGATCTGCCGATGTCTCCAGCGTCGCCACGGCGCGTTCCGTCCGCTGCCAGTAGTCGGCAAAAATCCCCTGCATGACTTCAGCCACCACGGCCCGCTGTTCGTGGTTCGTCCCGGTCACATAATGCTTCCAGCTGAACAGCATCAAAAGCGATCCGAGCACTGCCAGTATGAGCACCGGCATCAGCGCATATTTGGTCAGCGCGCGCCGGACTTCCTCCTGAAAGGTATGCTGCATCCCGTCGCCTCCGTCTTATTTCTTCTTATAGTATATCATTATAGCGGACCTGCTGTCCAAACGAAAGAGTGCTGCCCCATGGACAGCACCCCTTGCCTATCGATAATATTCCTATCACTGCACGCTCGTGAAGATATCCTTGAATTTGTCGAGCCATGCTTTCTTGTTCTTGTTGACGACTTCCTCGTTGTCGGTGATCGTGTTGATCTGTGCTTTCTCAAGCAGGCCGACTGGTGCCGGTACATCGTCACGGACACTGCGACGATGCAGTTTCTGCGTAATCAGCGTCTGGGCATTCTTGCTCGTGATGAAGTCGATGAACTTCTTGGCATTTTCCATATGTTTCGCGTTCTTGATGATGTAGATGCCATCCGGCTTGGAAATGACGCCTTCTTTCATATAGACGAGCTTGACATGAGCACCATCGGCAACGTATTTCGCGCCGCCTTCCTCAAACGTGCAGCCTACGGCATACTCACCATCAGCTACGCCTTTGTAGACGGCCGAGGAACCAGACAGCAGCTTGCCATCAAGGTTCGCGCAGAATTTCTTGATATAGTCCCAGCCATCATCGGGATTGCCCTTGCCCATCGCATAGAGCATGTTGATGAGATGCTCATACGAAGACGAGGATTTTGACGGGTCAGCCATGGCGATCTTGCCCTTGAGGGCCGGATTCAAGAGATCCTCATAGCCTTCCACCTTGACATCGCCGATGAGGTCGGTGTTGACCATGATGACGCTCGGGATATCCGTGAAGCGCGTGATGGAACCTTCCTCATTCTTGAAAGCCGGCTGGATATGATCCTCGTTGGCGGATTTATACGGTTCGAAGAGGTCGGCTTTCGGTTTCATTGTCGACAGCGAACCGCCCCAGAAGATATCGGCCAGCGGATTGGCCTTCTCCGACTCCACGCGTTTCAAGAGCTCGCCGGTACCAGCCGCAACGACTTCCACCTTGACACCGCTTTCCTTCTCAAACTCCTCCACGAGCGGATTGATGAAGGACAACGGATGCGGGCAGTAGATGACAATCTTGTTTTCATCGCTGCCGCTGCCAGCAGAGCCTTTTGCCGCCTGCTTGTCACCACCGCCGCAGCCGGCGAAGCACGTGGTCAGCATTGCCGCGCCTAAGAGCGTGGCAATAATCTTCTTGAGTTTCATGAGAAATTCCTCCTTTTGCTATGACATGTCATTTATAACGTCACATCGCGGCGGCCGGACACCTTGAAGAAGATGACCATTGCCGTGATTGTCGTCAACGTGAGGATGGTGGACAAAGCCGCGGCCGTACCGTAGCTGGCACGGATGACCTCGGTGTAGATGGCGACCGACATCGTCTTGGTCGCCCCTGTGAACAGGATGACCGAGGAACTCAGCTCATTGATGGCCGTGATCCACGAGATGATGGCACCGCTCATGACACCGGGCAGCATCATGACAGCCGTGACCTTGAAGAAGGTCTTGACCGGCGATGCGCCGAGGCTGATGGACGCCTCCTCAAGGCTCGGGCTCAGCTGGTAAAGGATAGCGGAACTCGAGCGCAGGGTGTACGGGAGACGCCGGATCACAAGGGAGATGATTATGATGAGAGCTGTGCCGGAAAGCAGCATCGGCTCTTCGTTGAAGGCCAGCAGCAGCGTGATACCAAGGACAGACCCTGGAATGATATACGGGAACATCGTCAAGGTATCGATGATATCGGTCAGCCAGCTCTTGCGCCGCGTAGTCAGATAGGCAACCGTCATGCCGAGGAACACGATGGCCAGCATGGCCGCCGTACTGAATAGGTAGGTATTCGATACGGCCGTCCCCAATTCGCTGAAGATGCGGATATAGCTGTCAAAGGAATAGCCCTCGATGAAGATCGAACCGTTCGTCTTCAAAAACGATGTGTAAATGACGACGAGCTGCGGAATCATCGACAAGCCTACCAGCGTGTAGATGCAGACATGCATGATGACGTTCTTGACGCCATGCAAAGCGCCCATCTGCATCGGACGCAGCGAGCTCATCGTGAAGGACTTGCGGTTGACCACGTACTTTTGCAGCATGAAAATCGTCGACGTTATCAGCACCATGATGGCTGCCATTGCAGCCGCAAAGTTCGCCTGATCGCCGACCTCATTGATGAATTCCGAATAAATCATGACCGGCATAACGTTGAAACCCTCACCGATCAGCATCGGCGTACCGAAATCAGCCATGGCATTCATAAAGACCATCAGCGCACCAGCCAGGATTGTCGGCGTGATGAGCGGCAAGATGATCGTCACGACCTTGCGGATGCCGCTGCAGCCCAGGCTTTCTGCCGCCTCGATGAGCGCCGAGTCGATATTCTTCATCGCGCCGGCCACATAAAGGTAGATGAATGGATAGAGCTTGAGCGTCAATACCAGCAGGATGCCGGCAAAGCCATAGATAGACGGGAAATCAATGCCGTATTCGGCCAGCCACTTGGTCAGTATGCCGCTGCGGCCACCGATCAAGATCCACGAATAGGCGCCGATGAACGGCGGCGATAAGAGCGAGATGATGATGCAGATCTCGACAATGCTCCGCCCCTTGACGCGGTAAAGCGTCATGAAATAGGCCAGCGCCGTACCGATGATGACCGCTAGGATCGTCACGCTCGTCGTGACCGAGAAGCTGTTGATCATCGACTGGTAGTAGTATTTGCGTTCAAAGAAGTGTGCAAAGTTCGCCATCGACCAAGCACCGGTCGCAGCATCCTGGAAGGCACTGACAAAGAGGGCAAACAACGGATAGATCAGGAACAGGCCAAAGATTATGATGGACAGCAGCGTAACCCAGGCCCAGAAATCCCACCGGAAACGTCTATTCATTTTCCACCACACCTTCCATCAGACTGCGGCTGCCATCGGCAATGAACACATTGACCTTCATGGCATTCGGTTTCAGATAGACCGTATCGCCCACCTCAAGGATCTTCTCCGCATGGCCGAGATCCTGGCTGAACTCAATCGAAGGCTGATTCGGCAGGATCATCTCCTCAGGGAAGCTCAGACTGTAATTCACATACTTGCCGAGGAAAACCTTCGTCGCCACCTGGCAGCGGACGCCTTCGCCCTCGCTGCAGATTGCAAACTCCTCGGGACGCACCGAGATGACAACCTCCTGCCCGTCCGCAGCCTCTTCGCTGAGGGTCGTCATCGGCAGGCGGAAGCCGTCGGCAAACACCACAGTCTTGCCTGCCCCATCCGCTTCGATATTGCCCTTGAACAGATTCGAGTGGCCGATGAACGTCGAGACAAAGATGTTGTAGGGACGCGTGTAGATCGTATGCGGCGATGCCGTCTGCTGGATGACGCCCTTCTTCATGACGGCGATGCGGTCAGAGATCGACAGGGCCTCTTCCTGGTCATGGGTGACATATACCGTCGTGATGCCGACCTGCTTCTGGACCTCACGGATGGCGGAGCGCATTTCCACACGCAGCTTCGCATCGAGGTTCGACAGCGGCTCATCCATCAGCAGCACGCTCGGATGGATGACGATGGCCCGCGCCAGCGCCACACGCTGCTGCTGGCCGCCCGACAGCCGCTCGGGCAGGCGATCCTGATACTCGGTGATCTGCACGACATCGAGGATCTTATCGACCTTCGCCTTCATCTCATCCTTCGGCATCTTGCGGAGCTTCAGTCCATACTCGACATTCTCACGCACGGTAAGATGCGGGAAGATCGCATAGCTCTGGAAGACCATGCCGATGTTGCGCTTATGCGCAGGGATATCGTTGATGACCTGCTCATTGAACTTGATGGCACCGCCCTCGATGCTATTGAAGCCGGCAATCATGCGCAGGAGCGTCGTCTTGCCACAGCCCGACGGCCCCAGCAGGGTGAAGAACTCTCCATTATGGATATGCTCGGTAAGACCGGGGATGATGGTAATATCCCCATACTTCTTGACGACATTATCCACGGATATGGCAACACTCATGTGGAACTCCTCCATTCCATTGTTTTATCTTGTTTTCTACTGTATCTCTATTTTATCGAAACAATAAAATCAGAACAATCCAAAATAATGGATATTTGTCGTCAAAAATGAACTAACCTCTGCGAGGTTGTCCTTCACATTCGGGGAGTACTACGAGGATAAACCAGCCAGTATGGAAAAAGCCAACGCGGGGGCTGACTTGTCAAAAATTGACTTGTCAGCCCCCGCGTTGGCAATATCGACAATACATACCTGCTTTTTGAAACAAGGAACGTGCAGACAATGTCTGCACGTTCCGTATCTGTGTCTATGTATCGATTCAGCCGATCGCGATCGTATAACTGAATTTCTTTTCCTCACCTGGTGCGAGCTCTTCACTGCCTTCGCGGTCTTTGAAGTCACTATCAAAGTCCACGTAATCAGCATGGCCATGCCATGGCTCGATGCAGAGGAACGGTGCGCCGCCTTTGTCCGGCGTCCAGTAGCCCCAGTAGGGGAAGCCCTTGGCTTCGACCGTCAGGCTCTTCGCACTCTTCGTCGAGCGCAGGCTGACTTGCGTGGATTTCTGCCCGGCATAGGCCAGGGCATCGTTGCGGAACATTTCATAGTTCAACGGCAGTTTCGTGCCCTTGACGGCCATGTTGCCGTATTCACGCTGGAACTGTCCCTTGCTGTCAAGCGGCAGGTTCCGCATATCCTCGGCCTCATTGAACGCAAGGTAATAGTCCTCGAATTTCTCCCCCGGCACGATGGGGCAGCGGAAAGCGCCATGCGCACCAATCGAGAATACCATATGCTTCTCGTCAAGGTTCCTGACGCGCCAGATTACCTTGATCTTGTTTTCCTCCAGCTCATAGCTTACATAAAGCGCAAACTTCCACGGATAAACCTTGAGGGTATCCTCTGACCATTCCAGCACAAACTCGATGCTATCCTGCTGGCGTGCCACGAGCTCAAAGTCGGAGATGCGGCCAAAACCGTGCCCCGGCAGTTCGTATTCGGCACCGCTCACACGATATTTGCCATCACGCAGCTTGCCGACAATCGGGAACAGCACTGGCGAGCTGTACTTCCACCATTCCGGATTGCCATCCCAAAGATATTCGGTCTCGTCTGCCCGCTCCTTGATAGAGCGCAGTTCTGCGCCATGGCTGCGTACCAATACGCAAAGTGTTTCATTTTCCAGTGTATAGAGCATCTGTCAAACTCCCCTCGCTATGAAAAATTGCGCCTGCGTCAGCTGATTACACCATTGGCCCGCAGGACAGCTTTGACACTGTCCGCACTCTTATGCAGCAACTCCTCTTCCTCAGCCGGCAGCGGCAGCGGGATGCGTTTGAGTACACCATCCTTGCCAATCACACTCGGCAGGGACAGCGACACATCCTCGATGCCATACTCGCCGCCAAGCGGCGTCGAAACAGTCAGTACCGCATGTTCATCGTAGAGCACAGCCTTGGCCAGACGGCAGGCGCCCATCGCAATACCTGTATTCGTCCAACCCTTCGATTTTAGCACATCATAAGCCGTATTGACAACTTCGCCTGCCACAACCTCACGATCAAAGTCCGTCTCATGATCGTAGAACATATCGAGTTTTTCCAGCGGCACACCGCCAATGCTGACCGTGCTCCAAGCCGGGAAGGCAGAGTTGCCATGCTCGCCGAGCATATACCCCTGGACATCCGTCGGATCGACATGGTAATGCGCGCCAAGGATGCTCTTGAAACGCATGGTCTCCAGCGTCGTACCCGTGCCGAATACCTTGCCTGCCGGATAGCCAAACTCCGTTGCCGCCACATGCGTCGTGACATCGAGCGGATTCGTAATCATGATGAAAACCGCATCGCGCGTATACTTCGTTACCTCGCCCATGACATCACGGATAACGGCTATATTCTCCTTGGCCAGCGTCAAGCGATCCATGACACCGCCCGGCAGGATGCTCGGGCCTGCCGCGCAAATGATGACATCGGCATCGCGGCATTCCTCAAAACCGCCCGAATATACATGGACATTCGGCGTCAAAGCGCAGGCAATCGAATGCGTCGCATCGACAGCCTCGCCGTGCGCCACCTCCGGTTTGATATCAATGCAGACAATCTCCGCTGCCAGCTGGCAGGCAATCGCCCGTGCGAGCACCGCCGAGCCAACATGTCCAAGTCCAATGATTGCTAATTTGTGTGGTTTTAACATAATTACACATCTCCTTTGTCACTCATTTTAGCACAATTTACACTATATGGAAACATGTCTACCTTAAAAAATCAAACCTTTTCAAATATTGCTTGCAAAAGCAAAAATAATCCCCATCGCTGTATTATGCGATAGGGATTATTTTCTTGTTTGTAATTCAAATCAGCCCTTACGAGCAACAAACTGTTGTGCTTTGGCTGCAATGCTTTCTGCTGTCAGTCCATGCTCAGCGAGTAATTCTTCCGCTGCGGCTGAATGTCCGAAGCAATCCCGGACACCGATGCGGCATACCGGCACAGGACACGTTTCTGCCACAGCTGCACAGACAGCTTCGCCAAGACCGCCGATGATGTTATGTTCCTCAACGGTAAGGATTGCACCGCAATCCTTAGCTGCCTGCCGGACGCATTCTTCGTCCAGCGGCTTGATAGTCGCCATATTGATGACGCGGGCCTCGATACCTGCTGCCGCCAGTTTTTCTGCAGCCTTTACCGCCTCTGGCACCAGTATGCCCGTAGCAATCAAGGCCACATCACGGCCCTCGCGCAGGATTTCGCCCTTGCCGATGGTAATCTCTGCATTCTCGTCATGGAATACGGGCACACCGAGACGGCCAAACCGCAAATATACCGGCCCCTCAAGCTCATAAGCCGCCGCCAGCAGCTTGCGCGCCTCAACATCATCGGACGGACAAAGCACTGTCATGCCCGGGATACTGCGCATCAGCGCAAAATCCTCGCAGCACTGATGAGTCGCCCCATCAGCACCTACAGAAATACCTGCATGGGTCGCGCAAATCTTGACATTGAGGTGCGGATACCCGATGCCGTTGCGCACCTGCTCAAAAGCACGGCCAGCGGCAAACATGGCAAACGTGGACACAAAGGGAACAAGACCCATCGATGATAGACCAGCAGCGGCACTCATCATATTGCCCTCAGCTATGCCGCAGTCGAAAAAGCGATCCGGGAACTCTTTCTTGAACATGCCCGAGCGCGTCGCCCCTGCCAAATCGGCATCCATGACCACGATCTCCTTATGCTGTCTGCCAAGTTCCACCAGGGCACGGCCAAAACTGTCACGCGTTGCAATCTTCTTCTGTTCTGCCATGCCTCATCCCTCCTTCAACTGCTGACGGATGGCCGCCAGATCACGCAGCCCCTGCGCCAATTCTTCATCATTCGGTGCTTTGCCATGCCAGCCCGGATTGTTTTCCATAAAGCTTACACCTTTGCCCTTGACCGTCTTCATCAGGATAACCGTTGGCCGGCCGCTGCCCTGATTTTCGTGGAAACGGGCAAAGCCCTTGGCGATTTCTGCAAAGTCATGTCCATCGACCGTGATAGCATCGAAGCCGAACGCCGCAAATTTCGCATCAAGCGGCGCAGTGTTCATGACTTCAGCCGTCGTGCCGTCAATCTGCAAACCGTTGACATCAACGGCCACGCAAAGATTATCGAGCTTATAGTGAGCTGCGTAGAGCGCTGCCTCCCAGACCTCGCCTTCTGCACATTCGCCATCTCCCAAAAGCACATGGACGCTGAGCGGCTTACCGAGCACTTTTGCCCCCTTGGCCATGCCGACAGCTGCACCGATGCCCTGCCCCAGCGATCCTGAAGACATATCGATACCCGGCGTATCGTTCATATTGGGATGGCCCTGCAGATGCGATGTCGGCTTGCGCAAGGTCAGAAGATCTTCCACCGGAAAATAGCCCTTATGTGCCAGCACCGCATAGAGTGCGGGCACGACATGCCCCTTCGACAATACGAAACGATCGCGGTCTTCCCAACAGGGTTCGTCCGGACGGACGTTCATTTCCCGATTATAGAGCCAGACCAGATACTCAGTGGCCGAAAGGCTGCCACCTGGATGGCCATTGCCAGCTGCATGGGTCATGCGCAGGATATCCTCGCGTACCGTAACCGCCAGCTCCGGCAGATTCTGTACTTCCATCATAATTCACCGCTCCATTATTTAATCAGATTGATAACATTGCCAAGGATTGTGCCGACGACGCAGAAATCCGCATCGCTGAACGTCGTATTGGCAAAACCGAGGTTGCCAAGTACCGGCATCAACAGAATCGGCAGGAACGTAATCAGCAAGCCATGTGCCATAGCACCAAAGATGCAGCCGCGCAGGCCGCCCGTTGCGTTACCGAATACACCAGCCGTAGCGCCGCAGAAGAAATGCGGGACAACACTCGGCAGGATGATTGGCAGCCACGGCATCGACGTGCCCATCATAAGCAGGATGCCCATGCCGATAACGCCACCGACAAAGCTCGACAGGAAGCCAATAAGTACGGCATTCGGAGCGAACGGGAATACAACCGGGCAGTCGATTGCCGGTTTAGCATTCGGAACCAGCGTCGTAGCAATACCCGTGAAAGCCGGCACGATTTCTGCCAGGATCAGGCGGACACCGGCGAGGATGACATAAACACCGCCAGCGAACGTGATTGCCTGCAGGATGGAGAATACGAGGAAGTTCTGGCCGCCGCTGAGCTCTTTTTCCACATATTCTGGGCCGCAAGCAAGAGCGACAATCAAAAACAGCACGAGCATGACAAGCGAAATAGCCAGCGACGAGTCACGCAGGAACGCAAGGCCCTGCGGGAAATTGATATCTTCCGTGCTCTGCTCTTTGTTGCCCAGCAATTTGCCGACATAGGCAGCAAATACATAGCCCACCGTACCGAAATGACCAAACGCTACATCATCGCTGCCCGAAATCTTTTTCATGACCGGATGGGCAATAGCCGGGAATACCGCCATGACAAGACCGAGGATGACTGCGCCGACAGCGACTAGCGTTGCGCCCTCAAAGCCGCCGACCGTCAGGATAATGCCAATCATGCAAGCCATGTAAAGCGTATGATGACCAGTCAGGAAAATGAACTTGAGCGGTGTGAAGCGCGCGATGAGAACATTGGCCACCATACCAAAAGCCATGATGAGTGCTGTCTGTGTGCCATAAGTCTCCAGCGCCATACCGACAATGGCTTCATTGTGCGGAACGACACCCGTAATGCCAAAACCATACTGGAACATCGTGCCAAAATGGCCCAAGGCCGTAACGGCAAGGCCAGCGCCACCGCCGAGGATCAAAACGCCCATAACCGTCTTGATCGATCCCTTGAGTACATCCGAAATCCCCTTCTTCTGTACCACAAGACCGATAAAGGAAACCAAACCGATGAGTATTGCCGGTACACTTAAAATATCAAGAATAAATTTTAACACCGTAAATCCCCCTTTTTATTCAGTTAGGATAGCTTTGTCATCCCTGTGACACCTTTTCAACAGCTGCTGTGATTTTTTCCTTGAGCTCCTGCTTGTCAATCATGTTATTGAGCGAAACGACCTCACCGCCCAAGCCGACAAGCTGCGTAGCAATATCACGCGTACCGACATAGATATCAGACTTATTGCCGGCAGCCGACGAAAGATCGCAATGCGTAACCTCCGCCTCAACACCAAGCTCCTTGAGTACATTCTTGATGTTCATCTCAATCATGAATGAACTGCCAAGACCGCTGCCACAACATACGAGAATCTTCATTTTCCTTCGTCTCCTTTCAAGATTGCCATAGCCTCCCCGACCGATCGAGCGGCCAGGAAATTATCCAAACACTCCGGTACCATAAGGAAATCCGTAAGTGCTTCTAACATTTTGAGATGTTTCGTCTCATCTGGCGTTGCCAGCGTAATGACCAGCCGCACAGGATCATTATGCGCACTGCCGAACTCAACCGGTTCACGCAGCGTCATAAGCGTAAGCCCCACACCATGTGCCCCGCACTCGGGACGCGCATGGGCCAGCATGATACCCGGTGCAATGACCATATATGGCATTGCCCGATGGTTCGCCTTGATGGCCTCCACATACGCAGGTTCGATGATGCCCCGCTGCAAGAGCGGCTGTGCGCCGCGCATAACGGCCTCCTCCCAATCCTTGCAGGATTCTCCGAGCAGAATGTCATCTTCTCCAACGAAATCCTCCAGCATGCCATCACTCTCCTTTCTATACCCTGTGGCTGCCTCCCTGCAGCCCGTGTTTCATCCACGCCTTCATTATACGAATGAAAACCGGCCGCAACAAGAACAAAAGCTTGCACAATACTTGTGCAAGCTTTTGCATTTCTTATGCTTTTGTCAGAAACTGCTGCAGCTGCTGCCGCATCGTCACGGCATCCGGACAGGTACGCAGCGCCTGCAACATATGCTCACTGTTGAACACACGCCAAAGATCCGATAATAGCGGCAGATGTGCCTTCTCGCTTGTGGTCGAGAACGCAAACAGCATATCGACCGGCCGTTTGTCATCACTGAAGAATACAGGCTGCTTGAGCCGCAGGAAGCTTACTGCTACCTTGCGCGCACCATCCTCGATATGCGCATGCGGCATGGCTACGCCATCACAGACGACAATATACGGGCCAATATTGCGCACGACACGGACCATCTGCCGGACATAATGCTCCGTCACCGCGCCCTCGGCCAGCAGCAGATTCCCCGCCTGCGTAACGGCGGTCTCCCAATCACCGGCCTCGCCATCGAGCCGGATGCACGGCTCCTGCAGCAGCTCCACGAGACCGCTTTCTTTCGCTGCCGTCTGTCCTGGCAATGGCTCTGACATATACTTTTTATGATAGAAATAACGGATTTGTCCCTCGATGACCTGAATGCCTGCATCGGTAAGGATCGGCGACACGCGCAATACCGCCATCCCCGGCGGTACTTTCTGTATGTCGACAGTGCTTATGATGATATCGACATGCTCCATATCCGCAGCACTCAGGCGATATAACGATACGGTCTTGACGATCTGGATATACGGCAGATTATTGCGCAGCGTCATAGCCAGCAGATTGGCTGTACCGATGCCATTGCCACAGACGAGCAGCACAGACAGCTGCTTCTTGCGCTGCAAGTTGCGCCGCTCGACCGCCGCCCCCAGATGGATAGTCAGGTAGCCGATTTCATCCTCGGAAAAAGCTATGCCCATATGCTCCGTGATTTTCGCCGCCGCACGGTTGGCAATATCATAAAGCGACGTATACTGCTCCTTGATGCTGCCGAGCAAAGGATTCGTCAGCATAATGCCAAAATGCGCCCGCTCGATAGCTGGCTGCAAATGCAGCGCCAGATTATAGAGAAGCTCATCGTCGTCAAGATAGAAGTCTCCGAGCCAAACCTGCGCATACTCGATGAACCGCCGTGCCAAATCCACGGCCTCAACATTGACATCCTTGGGCTGACGCTGCTGGTCCCCTCCTGGCAGGAAGAATATGCGGCTGTGCAGCAGTTCCCGGACGAGATACTGCACCTCACCGGGCTGGCGAAAGCCACGCTGCAGCTCGTCCAGCGACTGCGCGATCTCCCCGGCCAGCCGTTTGAGCTGCTCGCCCTCATCGGACAAGAACCCCAGCGGTGCCTGATAGCTCATATCATGCCCCTGCTGCAGCCGCTTGAACTGCACGAGCAAGGCGCAAATCATGCGGTTGGCCGAGGAATCATTTTCGAGTATCCCACGCTGTTCCATCAGCTCCAAAAAGAAATGGGCAATCTGCTCGACAGGCAGATCCTGCACATAATCGCGGAACAATTCCTGCCCGGCCGGACAAGGCGCTGCCATATCAAAATGACCGCGGAAATCATAGCTTGCCCGGTTGAAAATATGGATGAGCATATCACGGCACGCCTGTTCATCGCCATGCGCCCAAATCCCCAGCCCGCGCTTCGAGTCGTAGACGAGATTGCGCTTTTCCAAGGTTTCCTGCACATCTTTGAGATCCGCCAGCAATGTCGTGCGGCTGATGGCGAGCATCTCCGCGAGCCCGTCAATGGAGCATTTCTGCTCGCCAAGCAGCGCCAGGATGATGCGGTCCTGCCGCTCCTTGCGTCCCCATACATGCTGCTCCGCATGAAGAGTACCTGCTTCATCGGCACGTTCCAGCCACATGCCATACCGCGGCTTACGGCAAAGCGTCAGCCCCTGCTCCGAAAGCTCGTCCTCGATTTCCTTGAGATCATAGTGCACCGTACGCACCGAGACCTGCAGCAGCTTAGCCAGCTGATCTATCGTAATCGGCAAGTCCTGTGAAGTCCCCGCCAGCGCTTTTTCCAGCCTCCGTCTGCGTTCATTCGCCTCCACTTCATCGCCCCCTCACACTTTATCCATAATATCTAAAGTATAAAGTGGGCGCCAAAAGAAGACAAGTACAATTCTTTGCAGACAGTCTGTGCAATATTCCGACAATATCCCGATCAGCCATCACAGCCAAAGACGATGCCCGCCTGCTTGCGGGCCTCCTCAGCTGTTGCCATCACCGCGGCCGAAATAGCCAAGCCCGAAAGCATAGCTTCTTCGTCACCCGCCGCATAGATGCGGGCAAATTCCTGGAATTCATGCACCATGCGATGTCCGTAGCGATTGAGCGCATAGCGCGTCGTCTGGCCGGAGCCATGCAGATGCACCTCAAACTCCTTGAGTTCATTGGGTGCTCCCAGAACGCGCAGCCAGCCCTTCTCCCCCTGAATGGTCACAAAGCAGGGACTTTCGGTATCCTTGGCTCCCAATGCCGTAGCGAAAAAGCCCGGATACCGCATCAGCACCACGCCCGAAGTATCGATACCATTGAAGCCAATATTCGGCATATAGGTCACCTGCTTCGGCCTGCCAAACAGGCCGATAATAAAATTCAAGTTGTAGATATTGATATCGTAGAGCGCGCCGCCCGAAAGCTGCGGATTGAAAGCTGGCAGCACTTCCCCCTGCAAGTATTTATCGTAACGGCTCGAATACTGCGAGTAGTTCGCCGTAACGGCGCGGATAGCCCCGAGATCTGGCAAAGCCTTACGGATAGCCGTAAAGTTTGGCATATGAAGCAGGCTCACGGCCTCAAACACATAGCGATGCTTCTCGCGTGCCAATGCGCAAAGCTCCTGGACCTCAGCTGCCGTCGAGGCAAATGGCTTTTCAACGATGACATTCTTGCCAGCCAGCAACGCTTTCTTCGTGTATTCATAGTGCACGCTATTGATAAGGCCGACATAGACAAACTCGATGCCGGGATTAGCCAGCAACGCTTCATAATCTGTATAGACCTGCGGTATGCCATAGCGAGCTGCCAGCTGCTCCGCCTTGCCTTGGCTCTTGGGCCGGGCAAAGATAGCCACAGTATCGATTCCGCCGGCCTGCTGCAGGGCCGGCAATGCCCCTTCCTGTACGATTTTGCCCGTCCCGAGGATTGCCAGTTTCATCTTCTCGCACCTCCCCTATCACATAGCCGTCAGCAAGGATTTGCCCGCCTGCTCAAGAATACGCATCTGCGCCATTGTCTGTTCCTCCGTCACGAGGGGCGGAGCACCATGCACGATAGTCTCATAAAGTGCATCATAGTAGCGCGCATAATCGCCGCGCACCGACGGTACCTTTTCTTCATGGTAGCCGCCCTGCTCGTCATAATACGTCAACGTACCGTAATGTTCCGGCAAATCGATGCCAAAATCGTCATGCCCCTTGGGCAGATAGAACTTCTTGAGATCTGCCTCCTGCCGGTCCTCCGTCTGCTTGATGAACACGCCGCGACGGCCGTAGACCGCAAAGCTTGGCCGCGGCTTGGCGCGGAAATAACTTGACTTGACCGAAACCTTGAGATTGCGCGCCCCATAGTCAAAATCCAAATCGAAATAATCATTCATGCGCCCCGCGCCCAAGAGCTGCCGCACATCGCTATGAACCGCATCGGGCTCGCCGAAGAACGAGAGCACCTGATCGACCGTATGGCAGGCATGGGTATAAAGAAAAGCCTCTTCCCGGCTAAAGCTTTCCGCACGCTCTGGTACCTCCGGACGGTAATAGTCGTAATGCATATTGACCTCATACAGCTCGCCGAGCTTGCCCGAAGCAATGACCTGCTGCACCGTAAGGAAATCACTGTCAAAGCGGCGGTTCTGATAACACTGCACCATAAGCCCCTTCGCACGGGCCAGGGCAAAGATTTCCTCAGCCTCTGCCGTGCTTACGGCAAAGGGTTTCTCGACCACACAATGCTTGCCGGCCTCAAGTACCTGACGCGCCAACTCCACATGACTGCCAGCCGGCGTGCTGAGGACGACAGCCTGGATCTCGGGATCCTGCAGCAGCGCATCGATATCTTCTGTATAATGAACACCATCAATAGCCGGCCATATGTCATGGCGCACGCGGCGCTGATAGATGGTCTTGACCCGGATTTTCTCCGGCCGGTTCAGCACAAACGGCAGATGATAGCGGTTCGTGCTCTTGCCATTGCCAATGAATCCAATCACAAGCTGTTTTTCCATACGAATCCCTCCGAATCACATGCAAATAAACGGTTTCACGCTCGTATTATATCATACCCTGCATGACAAGATATATAAAAAAGGCCATCACACACGGATGACCTTGATATTTTTGCGATAGAATCCATAAATGCCAGCCAATAGCACAGCGGTAATCGTCCAGCTGATGGGATAACAGACCATGATGTTGCGGAATGTCGGCTCGGCGGCAAAGACCGTATAGATCCAAACGATACGGACACCGCAGACCGTCGCGAGCATCAAGAGAGCTGGCGGCAAAGAGTAGCCATAGCCACGCATGGCGCCTGAAAAGCCTTCGATGAACACGCAGACTGCATAGAACCCGACAATATAGAATACGCGGATGCGGCCGATCTCGATGATGGACGCCACATCGTTGAAGAACGCCAGCAGATGGTCTGCCAGCAGGCAAGCCGATCCCGACAGCAGCACAATTACTACCATGCCGACCTGCATGCCGACACGCGTGACCTGACGGCAGCGCGGCAGATTGCCGGCACCATAGTTCTGGCTCACGAAGGTCGTGATGGACTGGCCGAACGCAATCAGGAATACATAGATATTGATTTCGATGATGAATGCTGCCGCAGAAGCCGCCATGACCTCGGCACCCAGGCTGTTGATGGCTGCCTGGATCACAAGGTTCGACAGCGAGAACACCATGCCCTGGATGCCTGCCGGCAAGCCAATGCGCAGGATTTCCCGCGCATATGGCCCAATCATGCGGATTGCTCCTGGCTCAATGCGGATGATGCCATGCTCATGACAAAGATTATGATAAAGCATCCAAGCACTCACATAATTCGCCAATGACGTAGCCGCTGCCACACCGGCAATGCCCCAATCCAGCAGCAATACCGCGGCGAGATTGCCCGCTATGTTGAGCAAACTCGCCACGGCCAATGCCTTAAGTGGCGTCTGCGTATCCCCGCGGCTGCGGTAAATAGCTGATTCGAAATTATAAAGACCGATAGCCGGCATGCCCAAAAGATAGATACGCAGATACAAAGCCGCCGGCTCCATGACCTCCTCAGGCACGGATAGCGCCCGCAGCATCGGCTCAGCCATAAGCTCCCCTGCCACAGCTACAGCAAAACCTAAAATCAATGCCAGCAAAAACGACGTATGCACAGCGCGCGTCGTCTCCTTTAGATTATGCGCGCCGATAAACCGCGCAATCACGACATTTGCTCCCAGCGACACGCCCATGAACAGATTGACGAGCAAGCCGATAATCGGGGAATTATTGCCGACAGCAGCCAGCGCATTCGTACCGACATACTGCCCTAGCACCAGCACATCCGCCGTATTGAACAACTGCTGCAGGATGCCCGTCAAGGCCAAGGGCAGGGCAAACAAGAACATCGGCCCCGCAATCGGCCCATGCAGCATATCAATCGTATGATTCACTTTCATTTTGCAGATACCTTCTTAGTTATAGAATCCCAAATTCTTCCATCGTATCTGACATTATATACCCAACCGCCCGCCTTCTGTCAACCGTTTATCGTTAAGCCCGCGGTCAAGCAGCAATTGACAAGTCAAAAAATACTTATCAGGTTTTGACATTCTGCCGATAGTATCTATGGATATGATTTTTTAGAAGTGGAGGTAGTACCATGGATATTCAAATCCGCAATCTGTCTGAATCTGCTGTTTCAGCCCCGGCCAGCCAGCCGGCTGCTGAGCCCCATGAATCATTTCGGGACATTATGGGCGAATTTACCGCGGCAGAGCAGGCCCCCTCGCCGCCGTCAACGGCCCCGCTTGCCGATTTAGCCCTCGTTCAACCTGCGGCCAGCCAGGATACTGTGGATAGTATCAAAGCACAAACCCAGCACAATCTAAGCTGGCAGGCATATTACACCTTGGGCGGTCATTTCAAGCTCGGCGAACGCTTCACCATGCCGCATGTGCTGCCAAGCTATGAGGAATCTGTCCGTGCCATAGGCCCCGGCGGGCCGTATTCTGTCGAGGCAGTCAGCAACTGTATCCTCAGCATGGCCGCTCAGGTCGCACAGGGAAATCCCGAAAAGATTGCAGAAATCCGTCAGGAAATCGAAAAAGCCGTAGCTATCTTCCGCCGAGATTACCAAGCAGCCACCAAAGAAAAGGACCTGCCCCAAATCTGCCTGTCTACCTACGACGCCATCATGACTGGCCTCGACAAGCTCCAGGCAGAATACACCCAAAACAACGAAGCAGCCGCACAGACTGCCTGACAATAACATTATTTCTGAAACTCATGAAACATAACGGACGCCAACGCATTCATGATAGCATGGTAGCGTTCCGATTCCTGAAACATTCTCGTGAATGTTTCCGTGCTTTCGATGTAGGCATTTTGTGCCGTCTCATCAAAAATTCCCGGAAAGACGTTTTTCATGAACATCTGCTGCCCATTGTTTTGGGCAGCTTTTTTCAGTTTCTTGTTATTCTTTAGCTTTTCATAGAGGACGGTAGCTACTACGCGGTCACCTTCCTCGAATTGCCCGGCGAACTGTTCGTTGATTTTGGCGATAACCTCTTCGAGCGGACTTAGGGTTTCTTCCTGTTTGACTGGTTTTTTCGGCCTTGCAGGTCCAAACTCACCTTTTTCTTCCTTTACCAATTCAATAGAACCCGCAAAAGTTTTTTGCAGATTATAGAATTCCAGGCGCACGCGGTTGTTCAAATCAAACGGCGTTGCCGGGTCACTGGGCAGAACCTTTGCCAGATAGGAACAGAAGATATACTCCTGATGCAGAGGCTTATCGAACATCCGCGTAATCTGCGTGATGTAGGCGTACCATTTCACGAAGGTACGGCAAAGCTTGCGGAATTGATAGCGTTGCTCCTGATTCAGGTCATTGTACTTGTGCTGTACTGGCAACAGCGTATTGGTTATGGCAGCCTGTGTCCGGTTGTTCTTGCGGGCATTCTCATCGAAATAGATTTGATTGACATTTTCGATGTCATTTTCGTCATAAATCTTATATTCATGGAGCATCTTCTGCACCTTGTAGATGGTATCCGTATTGATTTCCTGCTCCAAGTAAGTCTCCTGATAGAATGGCTGGAATGCTTCCAATATTTCATCCTTCGTGTTGACGAAATCCAAAATAAAGGTATCTTCCTTATCCGGATGACAGCGATTCAAGCGGGATAAGGTCTGAACCGCTTTTACGCCACGCAGCTTCTTATCGACAATCATCGTATGCAGCAGAGGTTCATCAAAACCGGTCTGGTATTTCTCCGCCACGATGAGGATATTGCCTTCGTCATGGAATACCTGCTTAGTCTGTGCTTCGGATACGGTGTTGCCTTCGGCATCCACGTTCATATTGCTTTCCGTATATTCCCTGTCACTGGCATCATCCGGGTCTTTGATACTGCCGGAAAAGGCAATGAGGATTTCTACATCATCATAATGATTCGCAGCAAGATACCGCTTGATTTCATGGAAGTAGCGGACAGCTGCCAAACGCGAAGCGGTAACGACCATCATCTTGCCCTTCCCCTTGAGTTTCTTTTTCGTAATATCACGGAAGGTTTCTACGATGATGGCGGACTTCTGCTGGATATTATACGGATGCAACTCACTGAACCTTTTTATCATCTTCAAGGCTTTGGATTGAGGTACATCGGGATTGTCGTCTACGTTTTTAGCTAACTGATAGCAGGTCTTGTAGGTCGTATAGTTCTGCAGGACATCGAGGATAAAGCCCTCCTCGATAGCCTGTCGCATGGAATATATATGGAAAGGATGGAAGGAACCATCAGTATATTCGGTGCCGAACATCTCCAAGGTTTTCTGCTTCGGCGTAGCGGTAAAGGCAAAGAAGGAAAGGTTTTGATGACGTCCATGGGCAATCATCTCACGAACCATGCGGTCCTCAGAATCCAGAAGTTCATCCTCTGCCTTCCCCTCGATTTCCGCATATTCTTTCAATGCGTCCGAAGTATCCGCCAAAGCTACCTTCATCTTCATCGCTGAGCTGCCAGTCTGCGAAGAATGTGCTTCATCGACGATGATGGCAAAACGCTTGCCGGCGGTGTCGCTTACTTCTTCATAGATAACTGGGAATTTTTGAAGTGTCGTGACGATGATACGCTTGCCGGCATTGATTGCCCGTTTTAAATCCTGGGAAGTCTTTTTCTCACCGATGGTTTCGACGCTGCCAAGGGTGTGGTCAAAGCCTGTGACGGTATCCTGCAGTTGGGCGTCAAGGTTGCGGCGATCCGTTACGATGACAACGGAGGTAAAGATTGGTTCATTGTCTGCATTATGGAGCGATGCCAGACGATAGGCTGTCCATGCGATGGAATTCGATTTTCCCGAGCCTGCCGAATGCTGAACCAAATAATTACGACCCGAACCATATTCGCGGACATCGAAAATCAACTTGCGGACAACATCCAGCTGATGGAAACGTGGAAAAATGAGTTTCTTCTTGGTAACATTGACCAGCTTTCCATTTTGTTTGATTTTCTCCTGCGTAACCTGATAGCTTATGAATTTCTGCAGGATATCGAGCATACTGTCTTTTTGCAGGACAGTTTTCCAAAGATAGCTGGTAACATAATCATTATCCGCAGTCTGGGGATTTCCTTTGCCACCATCAGCGCCGGGGCCGTTGCTGCCCTGGTTGAATGGCAGGAAAAACGTCTTATCGCCATTCAAGGTCGTAGTCATCGCGGCTTCGTAAAGGTCTACCGCAAAGAAAGCCAGGATACGGTGATTCAAGCGGAAAGCCGGTTCCCGAAAGTCACGGTCATACATCCATTGCGCCATGCCATTGTCGATGCTCTGTCCCGTCAGCTGATTTTTCAGCTCAATGGCAATCACGGGGATACCATTGACTGCCAGCATCATATCCACGCTATTCTTGTTCTTATCCGTATAATGCCATTGACGGATACATTGGCAAATGTTCTGCTGATAATGCTTGACTGCCTGCTCATTGAGGGTGGATTCCGGCTTGAAATAGCATACTTTAAAATCCATGCCACGATGCCGAAAGCCATGACGAAGAACAGAAATGAGTCCATCCGCCAAAACTGCATCCTCAAAGCATTTGTAGAACTTGCGTAACGGATCAGAATTACACTGACGTTCGAAACGCTGCCACATAATCGGCTGCGTTTTTTTGACAAATTTCACCAGCATCGCAATGTCCAATGCCATATCGATAGAATTCCGATAGCCAGAATCATCTGCTGGCTCATAGCCGCCTTCTGGCGATATCAGGAACTTTTCGATGTTTGCTTCAAACTGTTTTTCATTTTCTGCCAATGACATCACCTACTTAACCTGTTTTTTCATATTGTCCTTTTCACAAAGACATTATCGCTGTTTTAATTGTCCGCTTCCTGCATCAGCCTGTCAAAGTCGCTGACATAGTGCTTATCCTGCAAGACACGATATTGCTCAAATTCGCTTTCGGCAAAAGCTTTGGCAATGGCTGCTGACACCTTTCCCTTGTCATGGAGGATTTCTGCATCATTGAATTGCAGAAAAGCATCCAATTTGCTGGCCCAGTCAGCCATGGTCATGGGGATATGGCGGCGGGCCTGACGAGTGGCGTAGTCCAGATACATGGTGACAATCTCGTTAAGCTCTTGCATTTCTTCTTTAGCCAGATAATTCTTGGCGATTGACACGTCAGCCTTGACGATTTTTCCATCTGGGGCGTTTTTCCACGAGGTCAGCCCCATGTGTTCCTTCTTGTGGTCGGCCCTGTCCATGATGAGCTCTGCCGCTGTACTGCCGTGAACGGCATAGTGCATCTTATTCTGCACCGTGGCAAAGAAATCCTTGGTAGTCTTGCTGTCCAGCGTGTAATCCACTGCCGTAGCGTAGATGTCCGTTATTTTTTGATAGAAACGTCGCTCACTGGCGCGAATCTCCTGAATCTCGGAAATCAGGTGGTCAAAATAGTCCTCGTCAAAAATTTGGCCATTGATAAGTCTATTTTTGTCCAGTACATACCCCCGCTTGGCAAAGGTATCCAGCACCTTGGTAGCCCACTGGCGGAATTGGATAGCCCGCTGGGAGTTTACCTTGTAGCCAACAGCGATAATGGCCAACAATTTATAGAAGTTATACTGATAAGTCTTACCATCATCGGCAGTTTGTGCAAATTTTGCACAAACTGAATTCTTCTCTAGCTCTCCGCTATCAAATATGGTCTTCAAGTGCTTGGCAACAACGCTGCGGTCAATGTCAAAAAGCTCTCCCATGGCTTTCTGTGTCAGCCACACATCGCCATCCTGCACCCGTACCTCAATGGAATCAGCACCGCTATCCTTGGTAAATATCAGAAAATCGACCGTGCTATTGCGAATATTAGCCTTGCCCATCACGCCACCACCTTGCGCTTGCCGGTTACTACTTCGTAGATGAGGGATTTTTTGTAGGATTCGAGGTCGGCGATAAGAGATTGCTTTTCCTCGACAAGATTATCAATTTGTTTTGTTCTTGTATCTAAATAATTTGCAATCTCTACTTGTTCCTTATACATTGGCACAGGAACTTTTATAGCTTTAAACTGAGAACTATATGTCCTCCACCGCATCATCATTATCCCTCGACCAACGGTATAGCATTTCTTTGAAAATCTCTCTGTTCTAAAAAGATAATGATAATATCTAGAGCAGATTACAGATTCTTCTATTGGCTTATATACATCATACGCCGGGCTGGTCACACCTTGGTATTCAGAACGCCCCATTGCCCCCATCCAGCAAAGGATAATGTTCACAACAATATCTTCAGGATATACTTTCTTATATCCATCAGCCGTAACAGCTTTATTGCCTGATGTTTTTTCAATGTCTGAGTGTTGCATTACGCCTCGATCTGTATATAGTGAAATAAGATTTACTTCGCTTAACGGGTCAAAATTTCGTTCATCACGCAATTCATATAGATACCTAATCTGCTCATATTTCCAGTTAGCAGGACACATATCAAACCAATCATTATAGGTCTTCATTTCAACATTCTTATCTAATCCCTTAGTAACCGCCTCATAGATAACCGCCTGTTTCAGTTCCTTGTATTCCTCAATACTGGCTTTAGCTTCAGCAATGATAGCATCTATCTTGAAACAACGGTCATCAAGATAGTGGGCGATAAGTTGTTGCTCATTTAATAAAGGTATAACACATGGAATATATGATTGTTGCTGAGTATTTAGAATCTTGAGTACATTTCCGCTCGCACGCAAAATATATTCTTCTTCTTGAGCTATTGAGAGATAATATCCAAATTTATAATCGATGTATTTATTATCAAATAGAATCCCATTAATTTGTTGATTACAACTACAAGGGATTGTTGAATATCCAACCTTGCCAATACTTGCAATACAACAAACATAAACAGTATTTGCTGGAAACACACGACCTACATCGCATCCATTTTTTGTTAAGTATTCTTTTGTCGTACAAATAGGATTAGGCATCCCGAGATTTTCTGCTTTAATCCATGGGACTCCATTTTCTCGTGAATAATATTCTGCTTGGAATTTCTTATCTGGAGTTGAACCTGTCTGTATTTCACTAATATCTTTCAATCTGGATGTCCGCCAACAATTGGGAATTTTGCCTATCCAATCAATTCCACTATCCTTCATTTCCCGTTCATCACGCATTACAGCCTTCATTATGCTTCCTCCCCAAACAGTTCATGGAGTTTAGCCATCAAGCTCTTTTCGTGTTCTTCAATACGTTTGGCAATTAACTCAGCAGGCTCAATCTGCTTGTATTCATAGAAAGTCCGGGTAAAGGGAATCTCATAGCCAACCTTGGTCTTTTTCCTGTCAATCCAAGCATCGGGATTATAGGGGAGTACCTCCCGTTCAAAGTAGGCATCGATATCTTCATCCAGGGGGACGTTTTCTGTGTCACGCTTCTTGGTATCGGCCACGGGCTTGTTCTTCTTGAGAACTTTATCGCCGTTTTCATCCAGCTGCGGAGATTCCACCGTAATCTTGTTGTAGCCAAGGGTTACGGCGTCCAGCACTTTGCTTTTGACAGTAATATCGTTGCCGTTCTCGTCCGTGTCCTTGAAGGTGCCATCCGTGTAATCTCCATAGAGTTTGACGATAAGGTCACGACAGGCACCTGTGATGTCCACCCGCTTGTTACCGATGTTCTTGCGGCGGCTGGTGTAGCACTGGCTGGCATCGATGAGCTGTACTTTGCCAGCGCGTTCCTCGGGCTTGTCCTTGGTAACAATCCATACATAGGTCGCAATCCCCGTGTTATAGAACGAATCATTCGGCAGCTGTACAATGGCATCCAGCCAGTCATTTTCAATGAGATAGCGGCGGATTTCGGACTGACCAGAGCCAGCGTCACCCGTAAACAGCGAAGAACCGTTCTGGATGATAGCCATGCGCCCGGTGTCTTTCAGTTTGGCTACACCATTCAGCATAAAGAGCATCTGACCATCCGATTTTGATGGCAGCCCTGGGGCGAATCGTCCATTAGCGCCCTTCTTATGCTCAGCGGTGACTTCCTTTTCCTCACGTTTCCAAGGAATGCCAAAAGGCGGATTAAAGTCTTTCTCTAGTTTGAATGCCAAATTACCATCTATCATAAAGGATACACCTTCTTTACATGTAATTTACGTCTTTTGTTGCTGGAATGAACAGCCTATCAGAAAGGCTTGCTGATATCAATACCCGCTTTGCTTGTTGTATGGACATCAGCAAGCCTTTCTGATCTGGAACCAAGAGCAGCAACAACCTGGAGTCTGATGACTCCGATTACAAGCCTCATCACTACTAGAGTTAGTTGAAATGATATAGTCGAACTCATAGCCTGTGAATTTATCATCAGAGAGGGTATCCCCGAACTGCATATTATCGGGATCGCCGCCACGAATCAGCATATCGGCTTTGGCAATACCAAAGGTAAAGGGATTGAACTCCTGTCCGAATACATTGATATCAGCATCCGCATCCAAAGCCTTCAGACGTTCTTCCATACAGGTAAGCATCTGACTGGTGCCCATGGTCATATCGTAGACGGTCTTGGAGATACCATCCTCTTCAAAGGCATTCTTATCGCCAGCCACCAGCAGGTCACACATCAGATAGATGATGTCGCGGCTGGTGAAATGCGCTCCGGCTTCTTCATTGTAGGACTCGGAAAAGCGCTGAACGAGATTCTCGAAAATGTAGCCCATATCGACGGCAGCCACATTTTCGGGGGAGAAATCGGCTTTATCGGAATTGAAGTCCGAGATGACCTGGTAAAGCAGACCGCCTTCCACCATGCGATTAATCTGCGCCTGAAAATCCATGCGGGTAAGGATATCCTGCACATTGTCCGAAAAGCCGTTCAGATAGGCTTTGAAATTGTCTTCGATATTTTCTGGGTCAGCAACCAGTGTCTTGAACGTGAATTTGCTAGTATTATAGAACTGATAACCGGAAGCCTTCTTCAAAAAGCCATCCTTAACAGCCAGTTCCTTGACTTTGGCATAAGTTTCCAGCACCTTCTCCTGTGTCGGCAGCAGGCAGTCATGGAATCGCTTGATGACCGCCATCGGCAAAACCACTAAGCCATATTCGTGCGGTTTGAAGGCACCTACGAGGTCATCAGCTACCGACCATACCAGTGCCGCCTTTTCCTGGATATTCTTGCCAACCTGCGAAATCATCTCATTGCTATTCTCTGCCATTATTATCCCCCTGCTATGGAAAAATTATATAATCTCACAAGATTTATGCACATGCAAGAATCCCGTTGACGATTCGTTTTCCACGCCACTCGCCAACGGGATTTGTTTTCCGATTATCTTGATGTATTCATTATACGACCGCTATTCTTGACATGTCAACCAATTCGTATCAGTCAAAACGCTCGTCAATCACGCGCTTGGTTTTCTTTTCGCTGCGCGGCAGCAGGCCGAGTTCGACGACTTTGACGATTGGCGTGAAACCGATGCGGCTCTTGACTTTCTGTGCAACCTTTTCGGCCATCTGCTGGAAGTTGACCGAGCCATTCGTCTCGATGTAGATACGCATGGTATCCTTACCGTCGAGATGGGAGATACGGATCTGGTATTCGCTCGACAGCTCGGGGAAGGTATGCAGGATTTCCTCGATCTGTTTCGGGAATACGTTGACGCCCTTGATCTTGACCATGTCATCGCTGCGGCCGACCAGCGTATCGATACGCGGGAAGCGGCTGCCGCAGGGGCAGTCCCCCGGCACGATGCGCGAGATGTCATGGGTACGGAAACGAATCAGCGGTGCGCCTTCCTTGACGAGTGTCGTGATGACGATTTCGCCATACTCGCCATCGGGTACATTCTCGCCCGTCTCGGGGTCGATGATTTCCAGGTAAATGTAATCATCCCAATAATGCATACCCGTGTTATGCGCGCAGCTGATACCGATGCCCGGACCATAGATTTCCGTCAAGCCATAGATATCGTAAAGCTCGATGCCAAGCTCACCCGCAATGCGCTCACGCATCTTGGCGCTCCAGCGCTCCGAGCCAATGACACCTTTCTTCAAGTGAATCTTATCCTTGATGCCGCGCTTTTCGATTTCTTCTGCCAGCAGCAGTGCATACGACGATGTGGCCGTAAGCACCGTGCTCTTCATATCCATCATGAACTGCAGCTGCTTGTCTGTATTGCCCGGCCCCATCGGCACGACCATCGCACCGAGTTTCTCGGCGCCGTTCTGGAAGCCGATGCCAGCGGTCCAGAGTCCATATCCAGGCGTAATCTGGATGCGGTCTTTATTCGTGATGCCAGCAAATTCATAGCAGCGCTTGAACATCTCCGCCCAATCATCGACATCCTTGGCCGTATAGGGAATGATGACCGGCGTGCCCGTCGTGCCCGATGACGAATGGATGCGAACAATCTGCCGCTCTGGCACCGCCATTAGCCCGAGCGGATAAGCATCGCGCAGATCCTGCTTTTCCGAAAACGGCAGGTTCAGGAAGTCTTCTTTTGTCTCTACCTTTTCGATGCCGGCCTCGCGCAGGCGCTGGCCATAGAAGTTGTTTGCCTCCAGCAGGCGCTCAACCTGCCGGTTCACCATATTGAGCTGCTGTTCGTTGATCTGCATAGATTCTCCTCCCATATCTATATCAGCGGGCAAAGGCCAACGCTTTTTCATTGAGTTCATGGAATCTGGCGGGGACGCGTTCATGGATGGCTGCAAGGATATCCTGCTCGGAAAGCCCCAATGCACCGCTGCGCACCGCCGCACCGAGCAGGACGACATTGAGCACCTTCATCGAGCCGAGTTCCCTGGCCGCTGCCTCACTGTCAACCACCGTCAGCCTGTCGACCTTATGACGCAAGTAGTCCATAATGCCTTCCACATCATAAGCCGCATCGCCGATCATGGCACTGACGGGCAGGATGGGATGGCTGCTGACGACAACACTGCCGCCCTCCTTGAGGAAAGGCATCTGCCGTACGGCCTCAGCCGGTTCAAAAGCAATGATGAGGTCGGCTCTTTTCTTGCCAATGAGCGGCGAACCCTCGCCGGCTCCGAGCCGCAGATGGCTGAACACGCTGCCACCACGCTGAGCCATGCCGATGGTCTCGGCTGTCTTGACGGGGATATTCTTTTTCATGGCCGCGGCGGCAATCAGCTTGGACGCGAGAATCGTCCCCTGACCGCCGACGCCGCAGAGAATGATGTCTGTACTCATAATTTCTCGCCTCCTGCTATGGCTCCGACCGGGCAGATGCTCTCGCAAAGCGTGCAGCCTGTGCAGAGCGTCTCATCGATGAAGGCCTTGCCTTCCCGCATGATCAGTGCTGGGCATCCCAGTGAACGGATGCATTTCTGACAGCCGATGCACGTCTCGGCATTGACCTGTGAACGTGCCGCTGGTTTGGCCAGCACGACGCAGGGCGACTTGAAGATGATGGCTTTGACACCTGGCTCTGCCGCCACGCGCTTGACCGTTGCCACAGCTTCGGCGTGGTCGAGGGGATTTACGGTCTCCACCACCGAAAGGCCAATGGCACGCAATACCTTTTCAATGCTTACGGCCTGCACGACCTCGCCGCGGATTGTCCTGCCTGTACCCGGATGCGGCTGATGACCGGTCATGGCCGTCGTTGAGTTATCGAGTACGACCAGCGTCATATCGGCCTGATTGTAGAACGCGTTGACTGTTCCCGTGATGCCGGCGGCAAAGAAAGTCGAGTCGCCGACAAAGGCAAAGCATTTCGTCTGCGGGTCCATATGGTAGACGCCCTGTGCGATATTGATGCCGGCGCCCATGCACAGGCAGGTATCGCACATGTCCAGCGGGGCCGCATTGCCCAGTGTATAGCAGCCGATGTCGCCGCAGTAGATGGTCTTCTGCCCGCGCATGGCCTCTTTTACGGCCACGAAGGAAGCGCGGTGCGGACAGCCTGCACAGAGTACCGGCGGCCGTACCGGAAGCGCAGGTGTTTTTTCTGCCGGCTCCTCCGGCTGCGGCTGGCCCAGGAATGCGCTTATCGCCCGACCAACGGATTCGACTGTATTTTCGCCGGCCGTCTGGACATCGCCGGTCAGTTTGCCGCGAATCACCGTCGGCAGATGGTATTTGCCGCAGACGGTCCGCAGGGCCCGTTCGATGACGGGGTCTAGCTCCTCGATGCAGAGGACTTCATCAAGCCCCTGCAGGAACCGGACTGCGAGCTCCTCGGGAAAGGGGAACGGAGTCGCTACATGCAGCACGGGGAGATGATCATCCTGGGCCAGGTTATCACGCGTGTACATGCTGCTGACCCCATGCGTCGCAATGCCCTTGCGCAGCTTGCCCTGCTGTCCTGCGCCCGGCAGTATCTTATTGCGCGGATATTCCGAAAGCACCTTGCTGAGCTCAGCATTGCGTGCCTCGATGGCCGCATGGCTGCGCACCGAAAGTTTCGGGAAGATGACCCATTTGGAGGAATCCTTGACAAAGCCCTCGTAGTCATGCTGCTCATATTCGGCCTCATCCCTGACCTCGATGGCCTCATAGGCATGATCGATGCGCGTTGTCGGGCGCAGGAATACCGGCGTGTGATATTTTTCCGAGAAGGCAAAGGCCTCCTGCACCATCGCATAAGCCTCAGCCACCGTTGACGGGTCAAATACGGGTACCTTGGAAAACATGCCGAAGGTCCGCGTATCCTGCTCCGTCTGCGAAGAAATCGGCCCCGGGTCATCGGCAACGACAATGACCAGACCGCCTTTGACACCGATATATTCAAGGCTCATCAAAGGATCGGCCGCCACGTTGAGTCCTACCTGTTTCATCGTTACCAGGGCGCGGGCGCCGCTATACGCTGCACCGGCAGCCACTTCGATCCCTGCCTTTTCGTTGATTGACCATTCCACATGAATATCCGCTGTTCCACGCTTGGCAATGGTCTCAAGGATTTCCGTCGAGGGTGTCCCCGGATAGCCTGCAGCCAGATTGACACCGGCTGCCAGTGCACCGAGGGCAATCGCCTCGTTGCCCATCAGAAATTCACTATGCATGCTTGCTTCTCCCCTAAAATTTCTCTATTCTTCGCACATTATCGTAAACATTGTCTTTTCCGATTGTAACATTGTAAAGAATCTGTGTCAAAATTTTCCTTGCCGTTTCTTGTTCATACAAGATTTATTCCTCCGTTTCTGACAGCCTGCTTCCGCGCAAGATAAACCTTGTACCTATCCCCTGCTCACTCACACAAGTAAGGGAAAATCCATGACGGCTGGCGATTTCCCGGGCAATCGCCAGCCCCATACCAGTTCCCTGGGCATTATTTTCGCGGCGTGCATGGAAACGATCGAAGATATATGGTAAATCCGCCGCTGCAATCCCACAGCCATGATCTTCCACCGTCACCTGCCAGCTGTCCTGCTCACGCTGGCCACGAATTTCGACAGTCTGTCCCGTAGCCGAAAACTTCACCGCATTGTCGAGCAAGATTACCACCAGCTGACGCAACCGCCCATAGTCCCCAGCCACAGGCAAGGATTCCGCTAGTTTCACTGTCACTTCCACTGCTTTTGCAGCAGCTACCGGCTGGATGCTGCCAGCTGCTTCCTGTATAGCTTCCCGGAAATCCAGCGGTGTCATCTCCATCGTAAAGCCTGGATTCTGCAAGCGGGAAAGTTCCAGCAAATCGCCCACCAAACGCTCCAAGACCGACAGATTCTCCATCATCTGATGGAGATATTTGCCGCGTTCTGCTTCGTGCTTTACCAGCCCCGACACCAATAATTCCGCTGTACCGCGCAGCACCGTAAGCGGTGTACGCAACTCATGGGAAATTGCCGAAAGGAAATCCTGCCGCTGCTGCGTCAACTGCTCACGCTCCTGCCGTGCCGCCTCCAGCCGCCCGCCGAGCCTGTCGATATCGCCAGCCAGCATACCGATTTCATCCTGCTGGCTGATTCCCGTGCGCTCACTATACCGTTCCTGGGCAAACGATCGCGCTACAGCCTGCATCCGGTATAGCGGGTTCATAAACCTGCGCGTCAACAGCAGAGCCAGAATACCTGACAGCAGCAGGCCGAGCAGCACCGAAATCAGCAGCAGCTGCAAGCCGTCACGCAAGGTCTGCTGCATTTCCTGCAGCGGCCGATGGATCAGCACTGCGCCGATTACCGCGCCATCCGCTCCAACCAGCGGCGCTCCCACCGTCAGCGATGGCATATCGATGAGTGTACCGAAATCACGGCTGACTGCCGTCTGCCCTGCAAGCACTTGCTGCAAAATGTCCGCTACCGCGGATGGCAGTTCGCCATCCTCCCGATCCGTGTTTTCCCCATAAGCATAAATCGTACGGTTACGGGCCGACACGATCCATACCTTGCCCTGCATCATCTGATCCAGCTGCCAAAGGAATTGCCCCGCCTGATTGACTGCTGCGGGTTCAGCCGTTCCCGCGCTGTACTGCTGCCGGCACCATCCATGCTGCGCACGTCCAGCCCCCATATGGCGCATCATATGATGCGGACTGCGGGATGCTGGCGCTATGGCCGCATTTTCATCCGCTACTCCCTCAGCCAGCAGCTGCTGGCTGCCGGCCAGGGAGGGAATAGCCGCTGCCAGCGTCTGTGCGCGCTGCCGCAGTTCATTTTCATATACCTGCTGCGTGTAGCGCGTGAACAGCCAGGAAAACACCGCCCCGCAAAGAAGCGCAAACAGCAGCAGGGTCAATGAGAAATACGCCAGCAGGCGTCTAGTCAAGCGATGTTTCATGACATAACCTCCCACCGATAGCCGCGCCCCCATACCGTGCCGATTGCACAGCCTGAGAGGCCCGCCTGTTCAAGCTTAGCCCGCAAGCGGCGTATATGCGTATCGACCGTGCGCGTATCCCCCGTGTAGTCCATGCCCCAGATCTTGTCGAGCAGCTTGTCCCGGGAAAACAATTGCCCGGGATTTGCCGTAAACAGCAACAAAAGATCGGCCTCCTTATGCGTGAGGCGCACAGTTTTCCCGGCCACCAGCACCCTGCCGGATTCTTCTTGAAACACCAGATTGCCGTATTGACGCCCCTGCCCCGCATCGCCGCTGCGGGACAAGCGCCGCAGTATCGCCTTGACGCGTGCCATGACTTCCGGCGCCGAAAACGGTTTGACCACATAATCATCAGCGCCGATTTCCAGCCCCATAATGCGGTCATAATCCTCGCCTCGGGCCGTAATCATGATGATGGGAACATCCGAACATTCGCGAATCTTACGGCAGACAGCAAAGCCGTCAAGCTTTGGCATCATGACATCGAGCAGAATTAAATCGATATCCTCCGTGCAAAATAGCTGCCAGGCCTGTTCCCCATCCGCAGCCATCACGGTTTCATAGCCGGCTGCCCGGGCAAAGTTATCCAATATATCGCGAATCGCTTCGTTATCGTCTGCCAGCAATAGTTTCATTTCTCTCCCTCCTGACAATCCTAGTCTAGCAGAAAAGCCCCTTCCTGTCGTGCCGCAAAAAATTTTTTTCTTGTAACAGTTTTGTCACAACTGCCTGCTATACTGGACACAGAAAAGAAAACACAAACATTTACAGGAGGAATTCCCTATGAAAAAGAAAATCATCGCCCTGCTCACTGGTGCCCTGCTCATACTGGCAGTGCCAGCATTTGCTGCCGACAGCGATCCAGCCCCCGCGGATAACGGCTGGGGCTGCTGGCGCAACAACACCCACTGCCCGTATGGCCCGGAAGACAATCGCGGCGATTCCTACTGCGGTGGCGGCCAGCGCGGCTGGCACCATCGCCAGTGACACACCACCATTTTCTGCTTAACCTCCAGGCCCGATCATCCGATATATAGATGAGGGAATTTGGCTCTCAACGAAACGGATTTCAATGGCCAAGAAAAGGAGTACATCATGGCTAACACCATCCATCACGCAGGCCACCATCCCCGGCTGGAGAATGCCGGCCCGGCCAGCAAAAAGCGTCCTGCTGCGGGGGCTGACCGCCGTCAGGACATCATCCGTGCTTCTCTGGGTGCTGACAAGGATTTCTCCCTTTCCCTTTCGGATACGGCCTTGTCCCATGCCGCCCGGCGGCCGCAGGCAGATACCGCCGCAGCCTCAGGGCAGCAGGGCGTCCGCCCGGAGGAGGAGCAGCTTTCCGCCAAGGCCAAAGATTACCTGGCCAAGCTGCGGGAACAATACGGCGACTACGACTTCATCATCGCCGATGACGTGCAGAATCCGCTCGACGTCACTGGCCCCAGCAACAAGAAATACTTCGTTGTCCTGTCCAGCGAGGAAATCGAGCGCATGGCAGACGACGAGGACTTTGCGCAGGAAGTGATGGGCAAGGTCGAATCCGCCATCGGCACGCTGAACAAGGTCCAGGAACAAGGACTGCTCGGCGAGGGCGTGCGCTTCAGCCGCTTGGCGATTTCCTTTGATGCTGACGGCAACACAAAGCTGTTCGCTGAACTTGAGCGCATGAGTGAAGAGCAGCAGCAGCGTCTCGAAAAAGCCAAGGCCAAGCGCGCCGAGGAGAAAAAAGCCGCCGCCAAAGAGCCCCGGCCACCACTCCCCGATGATGCAGGCCTGCGTAACGCCATCAAAAACAGACGGCCGCCACATCATCCGCCGTTGGAATCCATCCTGCGGCTGCTGCAACAAGAGGAGACTAAGCCCGCCGCTCAGGCCGAGGGCCAAGCCGGGCAGCAGAAGCCTCATGGCAGGCACCATCATCCGGTCCACCACACACCAAAATCCTCTGCCACACCACCACCAGCCACCCATACGGTGCGCATTGAAGCCGGCTCGGTAGAGGAACTGCTCGACAAAGCACAGCAGATTGAATGGTAACTATATAGAAAGAAAAACTCTGGTGCAGAACACATTGCACCAGAGTTTTTTTTTGCTGAAATAGCTTCAACGAACTTCTGTGACGACGCCATCCTTCGTATAAACGTAGATGGATTTGCCATTATGATGGAAGACATACTGTTTGATGCTGCCTTCTTTTGTCTCGCTCGCATTGATACGATCCGGCTTGCCCATCGCTGCCGTAACCTTTTCTTCGGAATCGCCTGGACGCAGGTTACCGTATTTTCCCTCTTCCAGCGATTTCTTATGTTTTTCCGCATTCTGCGCATCGGAAGCAGCCTGTTTTTTCGCTTCATTCTCCATGCCGATAATCAGCCGTTTGAACGGGATAATCTTATCAGCCAATGCACCATTATAATTATCGGGCAAATCAGCTGCCAGCTGCTGTAATGTCTTGTTTTCCAAAACATTGAGATTCGTCATATGGCCATCGTATGTGCTGACTTCACGCATGGCCTTTGCATAAGTCTTGAGTACAGCTGCATCGGGGCAATCCACTGCCATCTTTTCCGCTACACTATCACTGTCGAAATCGTGCAGGAGATTCAGCGCATAATCGATTTTCTTTTGATCTGGCTTCGAGAATGAAATGTCACGCAGGATATCTTCAGCCTGCTGATATTTCTTTAGCAGTGCGGTTTTATACTCGGAATCTAGTTCCTCGCTATACTCCGAAACCACCTGCGCCTTCATCTCATGAAAGCCATTGATGCCGCCGACAACTGCGGCCACGATTCCCATCATGACAGCCAGCAAAGCCAGCGGATAACGGCGACGCTTGAAAAAAATCCCGCCCACCGCAAATATGAGCAAAGGGCAAGCTAGAAATAATACAATCGTTATAAAAGACATAACACCCTCCTCGTCCACATACAGATATTTTTATTCTACCACCACTATGCAAACAGGTAAATGGGACTAATGGGCATAAAAATACCAGCTACTGCCAAGGCAGTAACTGGTATTTAGCAAAACCAATCGATTAGTCTTTGATTGCAGCCAGGACTTCCGATGCAGACAGGTTATTCTCTGCCATGTAAGCCGTCAGCTCCTGATAATCCTCTTTTGCTTTCTTTTCTTTTACATCAGCAAGCTGTGCTTTGAGTTTTTTGAGCTCTTCCTGCTTCTTGGCGATTTTCTCTTCGAGAACCGAAATCTTCTCATCATAGTTTGCTTTTCTTGCCATTTTTATTTCTCCTTTAATATCGACTCTATCGATTTATCTTATAACATAGATTGTAGCAAATAATCCGCGATTCTGCAAGATTATTCTTGCCGAATGGCGATTATTGATTTTCCAGCTGTTGGCTCAATCGCTCCGCCAGCAACGTATACCGCCTGCGCATCCGATCGTTTTCAACGGCAGTTGTCAGTGCCGCCTTGCTACCAAGCAAAATGACCTGCCGTTTAGCACGCGTTACCGCCGTATACAAAAGATTTCGTTGCAGCATGATGCGATGACTGGGCGTCAATGGCAGTATGATGACCGGATACTCACTGCCCTGGCTTTTATGGACACTCATCGCATATGCCAGCATGAGCTCATTGAGCTCACTTTTCTCGTAATCAACGACGAGTTCCTCGGAAAATTGTACCGTAATATGACTCGGTTCCACGGCGGCAATAAAACCGATATCGCCATTAAATACACCTTTGGTATAATTGTTTTTTGTCTGCATGACTTTATCGCCCAAGCGAAAAATCTGCACACTGTTGACAAATTCAGCCTTGGATGCTGCCTTTGGGTTCAGCGCTTCCTGCAAAAGTTTATTGAGATTCGCTACGCCACATTCCTGCCGATGCATCGGCGATAACACCTGCACATCCGTCAATGGATTGAACCCTGCTTTCGGCAAAGTTTCAGCACATAAGGCCACAATAGTCTTGGCCGTCACTTCATCATTCGGCGTTTCAATGAATTGGAAATCACCAGTCATCCCGCAGGACGGCAGGCGCCCCGCATTGATGGCATGCGCATTGAGCACGATGGTGCTCTCCCCGCCTTGGCGGAATACCTCACTGAGGCAGACACTCGGTATGACCCCTGCCCGCAGGATATCCTTGAGCACCGAACCAGGGCCGACGGCTGGCAGCTGATCCACATCACCGACGAGGATCACATGGCAGCCATCCGGGACCGCCTCAAGGAAATGCTGCATGAGCACGATATCCATCATCGATACCTCATCGAGGATGATGGCATCAGCCTCCAGCTGCTCATCTGAATCCTTGGCAAACATCGAACCGCCATCTTCTGCCCGGCCGCCCTGCGCCTCAAGCATGCGATGCACAGTCATCGTCCGGCGTCCCGTAGCATCGGCCAGCCGTTTTGCTGCCCGCCCCGTAGGCGCGCCGAGCAGGATGTTGAGCCCCGCCAGTTCCAGCATGTCGAGCATGCCACGCACGACCGTCGTTTTACCGGTACCAGGGCCACCGGTCAGCACGAAGATGCCATGCGTCAGCACCGCTGCCATCGCCTCACGCTGCCCCTTGGCCAGATCCAGCCCGGTCATCGTCTCCCATTCCTCGACGAGCTTGGACGGATTGGCGATGGACAGCGGCTCGGCGTACTTCTGCAAGTAGAGCAGTTTGCGCGCAACCTTCTTCTCCGCCCGGTAAAGATACGGCGGGTAGATCAGCGTCTCTGCGCCGACATATTCGACGGCCAGCCGCTGAAGCTCCAACTGTTTCTTGAGCACCCGGCGCACCGTTTCCGGCTCCACCTGCAGGAGCTTGGCCGCTTTGCCCACCAATGGCTCCTCGGGAATACAGCAGTGCCCGTTGAGCGAGATCTGCTGCAAGGCATAGTCAATACCAGCAGCCACACGCCCCTCATCATCGCGCGTCATCCCGAGGCTGGCGGCAATGGCATCAGCCGTCGCAAAGCCAATGCCTTCCACTTCCTGCGCCAGCTGATAGGGATGGCTTTCGAGCATATCGATGGCAAACGAACTGTATTGCTTGTAGATACGCGCCGCCAAGGCACCTGACACGCCGTGGCTCTCCAGCCAGAGCATGATTTCGCGCAGCTCTGATTGGCTGTTGTACGAGGCTGCTATCTTTTCTGCGGTCTTGCGCCCAATGCCTTCCACCAGCTCCAGCTGATGCGGCTTCTGCTCGATGATGGCAAGCGTGTCTGCGCCAAACTTGGCTACGATACGTCTTGCCATCGCCGGACCTACTCCATCAATGACACCTGAGGCCAGGAAGCGTTCGATGCCCTCGACACTTGTCGGTGACTCCAGCCGCATGCTCACAGCCTTGAACTGCTGCCCGAAACGCGGATGGACAATCCAGCTGCCCTTCAGATGGATCTGTTGTCCGACCAGCGGCGGCTCCGCATTCACCGTCACATTGATGCGGCTGTTCTGATGTGCCGGCCGCAAGCGGAATACCGAGAACTGTCCATTGTCACTCGCAAAGATCACGCTGTCTACGAGGCCCTCGATTTCCTCTTCTGCTTGCAGCCCCAGCGTCGTCTGCTGATATTCAGAATTTGCCATAGACGGCCTCTCCTTTCCTCACGCTTCGGTAAGACGCTCCCACTTTTCATAGCGCTGAACGATTTCCTCTTCCTTGGCCGCATATGCCTCAGCGATTTCCTGGCTCTTCACGGGATCTGCCTGCACCGCAGGATCGTTCATCTGATACTCCAGGCCCTTGAGCTCTGCCTCAGCCATGGCGATCTCAGCCTCAGCGCGCTGGATCATCTCCGTGCGCTTGGCCTCACTCATGCTCTGGATGCGGCCAAGTTCAGCCTGTGCCTTCGCCTTGTTGTCCTCAACTGCCTGCCCGGCCAGCTCGCCTGTCTTTCTTGCCGCCTTGGCCTGCTTTTCCTTTTCACGGGCCGCCTTGATTTTCTGGGCTTTTTCCTCCTCCAGCCGTGCCTCTTCGGCCTCCGCGGCAGCCAACTCCTTCTTCATCAGATAGTAGCTGTAATTGCCCATATACTCGGTCAGCTGGCCATTCTCAAGTTCCAGCGTGCAATTGGCGACCTTATCGAGGAAATATCGGTCATGCGATACGGCCAGGAACGTCCCCGGATAAGCCATGAGCGCTTCCTCGACGGCCTCGCGGGCCGGGATGTCCAGATGGTTGGTCGGCTCATCAAGAACGAGGAAGTTCGCCCCTGTCAGCATGAGCTTGAGGAAAGCCACCCGCGACTGCTCGCCGCCAGAAAGATCGCCGATGCGGCGCAGGACTTCATCGCCATGGAACAGGAAGGCACCGAGATACTTACGCGCCTGCTCCTCATCGATGCCATACTCGTACATGATCTCATCCAGCACAGTGCTTTCCATATGCAGGCCCTCGTGCTGCTGGGAGAAATAGCCGATCTTGACGCGGCTGCCGATTTTCACGCGGCCAGCAGCTGCTTCGATCTCACCGACCAGCACGCGCAGCAGCGTCGTCTTGCCCGCACCATTCGGGCCGACAAGTGCCACGCCATCCCCTTTACGGATCAGCAGCGAGATATTGCGGAAAATATCATGCGCGCCAAAGGAAAACGCCACATCCTCCAGTTCGGCCACACGCTGCGCACACTCTGGCGGCGTATTGAGCGCAAAATAATTGAAGGACGCCTCTTCCGGTGGCAATACAATGCGTTCCAGGCGATTGAGCTGGCTTTGACGGCCGCGCGCCTGTTTGGACTTGATGCCAGCCTTGTACTTGCGGATATATTCTTCGGTCTTCCTGATATGCTCCTGCTGCTTTTCATAAGCCGATTGCAGCGCTGCCCGGCGCTGCGTTTTGACCTTCATGAAATACGTGTAATTACCCTCGTAACTCGTTACCGTCTTATTCTCAAGCTCAATGATCCGCGTCGCTACCTTATCGAGGAAATAACGGTCATGCGAGATAATCAGCACGCCCCCTTTATAGCTCTTCAAAAAACCTTCGAGCCACTCAATCATATGGATATCGAGATGGTTGGTCGGCTCATCGAGGAACAGGAAATCCGGTTCACGCAGTAGTGCCTTCGCCAGGCAGATACGCGTCTTCTGCCCTCCCGAGAAATGCTGCACGTCCTTGGCGAATTCCACCTCCGTAAAACCAAGACCAAAGGCGATGCGCCGGATGCGGCTCTCATAATCATAGCCTTCGAGGCGCTCAAACTGCTCGACCACCTTGCTGTAAGCCTTCATCGTCTCTTCATCATGATCTACGGCGATCTTTTTCTCCAATGCCCGCTTGCGCTCGCCGAGTTCGATGATATCATCAAAGGCCCGGCGGAACTCATCATAAAGTGTCCCCTCGCCAAAATCTGCCTGCTGCTCGACATAGCCGATCGTATCGGCACTATCAAGCTGTATCGTGCCGCCATCTGACTCTTCCTGCCCCATGAGCATCTTCATCAGCGTCGTCTTGCCCGCACCATTCGCGCCAACAAAACCCACGCGGTCACCGCGTCCTACCTCAAAATTCACATCATGAAACAACTCATCGATGCCAAAGGCCTTCTTCAGTCCCATGACTTTCAATATACCCAAAATCCACTCACCTCATCGAGAATACGAATATCAGTTCTGCTATAATAAAGCCTTCCCCGAAAGGGGAAGGTTTATACTATTTACGATAATCCAAGCCGATATGGACAACAGCCTGATTCGAGCTGCCGCCATCCATGATCACACATTTGAACGGCATGCCATAGAAGACATCGGTATTGCGCGTCGACGTCGTGATCGTCGTCTGCTGCCGCGAACTTGTCTTGCCCGTCTCGACGCCTGAGATGATAAAGCCCTTGCGCTGCAAGATGCCCGCCACCTCAGCACCAGCACCGTTGATGCCGCTGTCGTTGATGACCATGACCGAAATCTGGTTCGGCTTCATCGCTTGCTGTTCTTTCTTCTGCTCACCAGCCTCAGAGACCTCCTCGACCTTGCCCGTTGCGTTCTGCGACTTGGCAAGGATCTGCATGTCCTTCGGCAGGCTCTTCATGTATTCATCCTCATCGGCCTGCGCCTTAGCCTTTTCCTCAGCCGTGGCCTCAATGCCCAGCTCATCCATGATCAGCTGCCGCAGATCCGTGATATCGGGAATCCAATAGCTGACATCCTGCAGATAGGCCGGCTGGCCGGGAACCATCTGCGCCGACAAGCCATTATCATGGATGGCCTTCATCTGCTTGGCAAAGCTCAAAAGCTCCGGAACCGACATATCTGTCGTGATTGCCGAGCTTACCTCCTCGATGAACTTCGGCAGCCGCGGCAGCATCTCAGCCGAAATCAGCTTTGCCAGGCACGCCTTGACGAACTTCTGCTGGCGGCCGATGCGGCCAATATCGCCTTCCCCATCACGATAGCGGACATACTGGATGGCCTTCTTGCCATCCATATGCTGCTCTCCCGGATAGAGATCAATGACAAGACCGCCATTATCATCCCAGGGATCTTCATAGTGCATGCGCTTTTCTACATCGATATCCACGCCCCCCATCGCATCAATGATGCGTTCAAAGGCAGTCGTGTTGATGATGATGTAGTGATCGATCTTGACGCCAAGCAGCGATTCTACCGATTTCTGCGACATCTTATGCCCGCCATAGGCATAGGCATGATTGATCTTCTCATAGCCATGGCCATCAATCGGCACCCGCGTATCACGCGGCACCGAAAGCAGTGCCGCCTTGCCTTTGTCTTCATCGAGTGCCGTGACCATCATCGTATCACTGCGCCCCACATCATCCTTGCGGCTATCGACACCAAGTATCATGACATGGACAATATCATTTTTTGCTGATGCCCCCAGAATTCCTCCCGAGCTGCCACCCTGCTGGCTGCGGCCCAGCGAAAAACCCGCTACCGCTACCATTATCGCCAGCAGGAACATTCCTACCAGCCGCAAACGCTTAAAACTGCGTTTCTTTTTGCGTTTCTGCCGCATTAAATCGCGCTCCTTAGCCAATAATTCAACTCACTAAGTATAACAAAAAACGGCCTTCTCCGCAAACAGAAAAGGCCACAGGCAACACGCTGGCGGCGAAGTCTCAATCCGCCAAAAAAACCGAAGGATCGATGTTGATTTCATGGATGAAATGACGCAATTCATTATCCGACAAGACGATCTCAATCGCCTTTTCCCCTGCCGGATCTTTTGACAAATAAATCGTATGGGGAATCGACAGGATATTGCCATCAGGATCAGCAAACAGGATGATTGTCGGCATCTCCGTCTGCCCAAAAAGACAGTCCTTGACAATACCATATCCGTAAATCGTTTTCAGTATCGTACCGACAGGATAGATCGACACATTGTTGAAAAACAGCTTGAGCAGATCCTCATCAAATTGCCCTCTCATGACACGGGTCATGATCGTATAAGCCACATGTGACGTATATGCTTTCTTGTAAGGACGCTCACTTGTCAAAGCATCATATACATCCGCAATGGCCACGATCTTGGCATAGCGATGGATCTGCTCACCTGCCAATCCACGCGGGTATCCCCGTCCATCAACATGCTCATGATGCTCAGCAGCAATTGCCGCCAAAACACTCGGCGACGGAAGCATGCGCTCCATATGCATGATCCGGGCAGCACCATCCAGAGGATGCTGCTGCATCATGGAAAACTCAGCCTCCGTAAGGTGCGTCGTCTTTGTCAGGATAGCCGGCGGGACATTGATCTTCCCCAGATCATGGAGCAGCGCTCCCAAGGTCAACAGCAGCAGATCCTTCTTGGAATAATGGCAAAGCATCCCGAGCATTGCCGATAGGATTGCTACATTGACACTATGCGAAAAGGTATACGTGTCGTGCAGACGGATATCGGTAAGCTGGACAAGATTTTCCTTGCGGTCGATGATGTCAAAGATGATTTTCTCGGATACAGCCTGCATGGCATCCACATCAAGCTCGCCAGTCTTCTCCACGCTCTGGAAGGTCTCATATACCTCTTTGATGGCATTGATACGTGTCTTCTCCTGCACCACATCTTCCGGCGGCATCAGCTGGAAATTAGGGTTCAGCGAAGTGACCGTAACCGTCGGGATCCCGATCTTCTTTAGCTGGTCAATGTACTCGAGGGTTATCGGCTGCCCCTTGACCAGATAACTAGCTCCATGCTTGTTGTATATACTTTGCGCAATAATCATGCCCTGCTTGAGCTTCCTGATTGGCAGGCGTATCATTGCTCATCCCATCCCTTCATCCAAAACTGTACAACTATACACCACAATATCTATATCATATCTTATTTCGAAGGATTTGCAAAGAAAAAAGACATCCACAACGTGAATGCCTTTCGCTTAACTGGCAACTCCCTATCCTCCCAGTCCGTCTCCAGACAAGTACTTTCGGCGTATATGTGCTTAACTACTGTGTTCGGTATGGGAACAGGTGGAACCACATAGCCAGCGTCACCAGATATTTGATTGAATGAACCATGTCCACTCAAAACTATACAGAAGAATGTCGAACATTTTAGTTCTTAGCGGTCAACGTCAGCCAATCATCTACGCCTTGCAGGCTTGATTCTTGGGACGTTTTCGCATACGGCCTGTTATCCAATCATTTTTCGCTTACGCTCGAATTCTTGGACAGGCCAGTAAAGTTAAGCCCTCGACTTATTAGTATTGGTCCGCTGCATGCCTTAC
>NZ_FOQK01000014.1 GCF_900113715.1 Pseudoselenomonas ruminantium
ACGTCCCAAGAATCAAGCCTGCAAGGCGCAGATGATTGGCTGACGTTGACCGCTAAGAACTAAAATGTTCGACATTCTTCTGTATAGTTTTGAGTATACATCGCTAAAGCGAGCCAGTCGGCTCGCTTTTTTTGTTTCGGAGTATTTTGCCTATGAAAAAAGCCCTCCCGCAGGAGAGCTTTTTTTCATTACTGATGATTGCGACGTGCCAAGGCACGGATGACTTTCGCGCCAGTATTGTGGATCTTGCGCAGTGGTGCAACCTTCGTCGTGACTTTCGGTTTGATTTCCTTAGCGACGCCGAAGTTGCCGCGCTTGAGGACTGTCGTCTTGGTCTTGTCCGGCTTGAAGAAGTTGCGGATCTCTTGAGCTACCATATCCGGCTCAGCATCCTCGTGACAGAGGAACACGTCAAGAGCAACGTACTTCAAATCGGTATAGATATGAAGAGAAAGATGACCGTCTGTCAGCAAGGCAATGAGGACATAATGATCATCGGCAAGCTGCTGGACATCCAACTTGACAAGCTGGTGTCCGATGCGTTCAAGTGCAGCTTTCATATTCTCCTGGATAAGTTCTATGTCAGTGAGTTTATTGTTTTTGCAGTTGAATAAATCGGCCGTTAAATGACGGGCTAATATTTTCACTATTTCTTACGCTCCTTTTAATATGCTAGGATGACGATAAAACATATACACTATATTATAGTTGATTGCAGGGGATGGCGTCAAGAGGGCGCCTGTTTACCTGCCCTAACGGAAATCATAGTCGTCTTGATGAGAATTACGTTCCAATGGGTAATCCAGTTCGATGGTGTGAAGAACCAGTACGAAGTCAGGATGCGTCTCATTGATATATCTGCGGATACTCCCTTTGAACCAGCGGGGATCGATGATATCCATCTGCCTTACGCAGAGAGCCAGAAAGGGAGCCACACTGTTGGCAAAGGAGTCCTTGATCATGAGAATTTTAACATCTGCCACTTCAGGCGCAAAGTTCTCGATACGAATCAGGGAGCAATCGGCATAGTTGTAAGCCGCATAGGGATTGGAACCGTAAAAATCTTTATGCTCCAGTTCGTGTATGTCGTAGGTGATAGAAAAATCCCCATAAGTATCAATGCCCAGTCCGGGAATTTCGTAATGCAGGCAGGTGGGGAAAAGGGGATAAAGAAGCATAAAATCGTCGGGCTTAGCCAAAACGGTGGTCATCCGCTTACCCTGGCTGCCCAGGAAGTAAGCCGGATAATGTTCCTGCCGATAGCTGGCCAAAGACAGCCGGTCTTTGGGGAAAGGGATATCACCTGCAGTTTCCAGCCATTGGGCGATATGCGTAGCGGCCCAGAGGCCGGTGGTGGGCAGCCAGTGATGGTCTGTCCGAAAGAATAACTGATGGTAAGGTGTGTCAGGAAAATCCTTGTGCATGTATGGATACAGGTCAAGGGTGGCGATATCGCGCGCCTGCAATCCCTGCAGCATCGCATCTTTTTTTTGCAGACTGAAATCCAGCTGGCCGATGAAAGTGCTATCTGTTTCCGTGTCTAGGGCAGGCGGATTGGGAACGAACAGGAATTTTGCGCCCTGCTGCTTACAAAAATCAGCTAAGGAAGCTGTTTCGTTAATGTACTCCTGAATGTCAAAGGGCAGAGTGGGGAAAAAGAGCCAGCCATCGGCCAGCACCTGTACGCTGCCGATGGTCAGCGGACGGATATTCCAGCCAATGAGCTGGTCATAGCGCCGGCCAGTTTCTACGATGTTCGTGTAACCGGGGAAATAAGTTTCGCTCCAGCTGGCAATGCGGGCCTGATCTTCCCGTATTTTGTTTTCCTGCTGACGTATTTCTGTCAGTAAGGAGCGCTCCGGCTGTGGTTCAAGGAAAGGATAGAGACCAGCCCAGTCAATATCTTTTTCCCGAGGATGGATACGTTCGGGCAGACGCCAATTATCCCAAAGAATTAGCCTGGTCAGCGCGTTGTCCCATTTACAGTGGTCAATCAGAACTACCACGGTAAACCAGCGGATAAATATCATGGCAAAAGCCAGCACTAAAAGCCCAGCGCAAAAACGCATCATATAGTCACGAATGCTCATAGCTATACCTCAAAAGTTAAAATAGATAAAGGGATTATAATTCCCCGCTACAGTAGCAATAAGGGAAAGCAGAAAGAGAATCGTAGCCAGACAAGGCTCGGCCACTGAGTGCCAACAGCGCCAGTGCGCAGCAAGCCAAGGATAGAGGGGAAGAGAAAAAGCCAGCCCCATAAGCCAGATCAGCCAGCCGTTGCTGAGAAAATGTACAGCCCGTTCATCAAAGAGCGGATTACCGGCCTGTCCCCACATCATGCTTAGATAAGACAGGCTTTGTTCAAGATCAGGAAACTGGAATATCACCCAGGCAGTAATGACAGCCAGCAACGTGTAGAGATGACCGAAAATACCAATATGATCAGTAAAGCTGGTAAACTTTTCCAGAATCAGCAACAGAAAATAAATCAGTCCCCAAACTAAAAAGGTCCAATTGGCGCCATGCCAGAAGCCTGTCAGCGACCAAACGATAAAGAGGTTTAAGGCCAGACGTCCACGGCTGCACCGGCTGCCGCCGAGCGGAATATAGACATAGTCCCGGAACCATGAGGACAGAGAGATATGCCAGCGGCGCCAAAATTCCGTTACACTGCGGGAAATATAGGGATAGTTGAAATTTTCCCGGAAATGGAAGCCAAACATTTGCCCCAGTCCGATGGCCATATCCGAGTAGCCGGAGAAGTCAAAGTAAATCTGAAGCGTGTAAGCGATAGCACCGAGCCAGGCTGCTGATACGGAAAGGGGCTCCTGTCCTGCTATGAAGCGGCTGTTCATAGCAATGACTGCCAGGTAATTGGCCAGCAGTACTTTTTTGGCTAAACCGTAACTGAAGCGTATCATGCCGGCGGTGAAATCCTGCCGGGTTTCCTGGCGGCTCACGATTTCCCGTTCAATGTCAGCATAACGCACAATCGGGCCGGCAATAAGCTGAGGAAACAAAGCAATGTAGAGGCCGACATGCAGCACATTCTGCTGGGCCTGAGCCTTCCCGTAATAGATATCGAGAAGATAGGAAAGAAGCTGGAAGGTAAAGAAAGAAATTCCAATGGGCAGGGCCAGCTGGATCGCAGAAAAATCTTTTTGCAGCAAAAGTCCCAGCTGAGTGGCCGCAAAGGTAAGATACTTAAAGACGAACAGCATGCTCAAATGAAAGGCGGCGCCAAGAGAAAGCCATAGCTTGCGTTTCCTTGGCGTAGCTGCTGCTGTCATCCGGAGGCCAACCTGCCAGCCGGCGATGATGGAAATAAGCATCAACCAGATAAAGAAAGGCTCACCCCAGCCGTAAAAAAGAAGGCTGGCGATGAGCAATAATACATTGCGGAATTTCCGGCTTTGGCAAAATGGATTGTAGTAAAGCAGAAGTATCATTGGCAGGAATATAAACAAGAATATATTGGAAGAAAAAACCATGAAGCTTCCTCCTTCGCATATTACGTTGCATGAAAGAATCATTGGTTATGTTCTACAAAAAATAGAGAAAATCCTGCCCTGGTTTTGCAAGTGGAACCTCGTGCTGCTTTATGTTTGTGTCCAGTCTGTTAAATGGTTTGCTTGCGTGTTTTCCAGGCCAGAGCGATAAAGCATAGGAAGGCAAGCGTAAAGGCAACGAAGCTGGTGGTCTGTGCACTGGTCATAAAGGCCAGTGTCTTTTCGGCATAATCGCCGCGGAGAAATTCAAGACCGAAGCGAGCGGCACTGTAGAGCATGACATAGAGGGCAAAGCACTGCCCTTTGACGTGTTTGGTACAGCGATACATGAGCAGCAGGGCGAAGATGACGACGTCGAGCTGTCCCTCCCAGATCTCGGCGGGCCAGAGTGGCTGTGTGCCATAGGTATGGGCAGCCAGTGTCGTGGCAGGATAAACAATGCCAAAGGAGCTGCCAGTCGGTGCGCCGAAGGCATCACCGTTCAAGAGATTGGCACAGCGTCCCAAAGCCTGGCCGAGGATGATGGCCGGAGCCAATACGTCCATAAGCCGAAGGGTGTCGAGTTTATGATGGCGGCAGTAGAGGATGCCGGTAATCACGCCGAGGGTTACGCCGCCTTGGATGGCCATGCCGCCCTGCCAGACATTGAATAATTCGGTCAGGTGCTCGCTGTAGTAATTCCAGTCAAAGAAGAAAACGTCCCAGAGACGGGCTCCGAGCAACCCGGCGATGCCGCAATATATGCCCATGTCGACAATGTGTTTTTCATAGCCGCAACGTTCCTGTTTCGCAAGGAAGTAGCCGACGCCAGTTGCCAGAATGATGGAAAGCGACAGAACAAGTCCGTAGGAGCGGACCGGAAAGTCGCCGATGAAGAATAGATATTGATGCATATAGGCCTCCCAGGGATCAGCAGCTGCCAGGCAGCTGGATATTCGTTGTTGAAACACTGTTAATTATAGCTTACGCGCGCTTAAATTTGAAGGAAAGGTTTTTGAAAAAAGAATTGAATTATGTCTTCTCGTATGTTACAATAAGTGCTGTTAACATGTAAATGCGTGGATGAAGAGAGTACATCTTCAGCGAAAGTTCAAGCGAACCGGGGTAGGTGCGAGCCGGAAGCGAGTAGCGAGGGTAGAAAATCACTTCGGAGCAGCAGGCTGAAAGAATGCGAGTAGGCCGGGCCGGTATTCCCCGTTACGGAATAGCGTATGATGGTACGTGAAAAATAGGTGGTTTTAGTGTAGGTAATACAGCCTGCATCCTGTTTTGGGATGCAGGCTTTTTCTATTAGGAGGAGGAATCCGCTTTGTACAGTAAGGTAGACACCAACCTGAACTTCGTGGAACGCGAGCAGGAAGTCCTGAAGTTCTGGAAAGACAACAACATCGCCCAGAAAGCTATCGATCAGCGTGAAGGCTGCGATACGTTCACGTTCTATGATGGCCCGCCGACGGCTAACGGCAAGCCGCATATCGGTCACGTCCTGACGCGTGTCATCAAAGATATGCTGCCGCGTTTCCAGTCCATGAAAGGCAAGAAAGTTCTGCGCAAAGCGGGCTGGGATACCCATGGCCTGCCGGTTGAGCTCGAGGTCGAGAAGGCTGTCGGCATCAACGGCAAGGAGCAGATCGAGGAGTACGGCATCGAGCCGTTCATCAAGAAGTGCCGTGAATCGGTTTGGAAGTACAAGGGCATGTGGGAAGAATTCTCCGATGTCGTCGGCTTCTGGGCGGATATGGACAATCCGTATATCACCTACGAGAACAACTTCATCGAGTCCGAGTGGTGGGCGCTCAAGGAAATCTGGAACAAGGGCCTCCTGTATAAAGGGTATAAGGTTGTTCCGTATTGCCCGCGCTGCGGCACGCCGCTTTCGAGCCATGAGGTTGCGCAGGGCTATAAGGATGTCACCGAGCGTTCGGCGATGGTCACGTTCAAGGTCAAGGATGAGGAGAACACGTACTTCCTGGCTTGGACAACGACGCCGTGGACACTGCCTTCCAACTTGGCATTGTGCGTCAATCCGGATGTCGATTATGTAAAACTCCGTGTCAATGGTAAAATCTACATCCTTGCGGAGGCGCTCGTAGAAAAAGTATTTGAAGATGTTGAGGGCGAGCGTGAGGTTCTCGAGAAGTTCAAAGGGCAGGCTCTCGAGGGACGTGCTTATGAGCCGCTCTATCCGTTTGCCAGTGATGCCATTGCCAAACAGCCGGGCAAAAAGGCGCATATCGTAACCTGCGATGGTTATGTCACGACCGAAGATGGTACGGGTATCGTCCACTTAGCCCCGGCTTTCGGTGAAGACGATAACCGCGTCTGCCAGAAGTACAACATCGCGTTTGTCAATCTCGTCAACAGCAAGGGCGAACTCACCGAGGAGACAGACTGGGCCGGTGTATTCGTCAAGAAGGCTGACCCGATGATTCTGGAAGACCTCAAGAACAAAGGCTTGCTCTTCAAGGCACCGGAATTCACGCATAGCTATCCGCACTGCTGGCGCTGCGATACGCCGCTGCTCTACTATGCGCGTTCGACCTGGTTCATCAAGATGACCGATGTCAAAGACGAACTCGTCGCCAACAACAACACGGTCAACTGGATCCCGAAATCCATCGGCAAGGGCCGTTTCGGCGACTGGCTCGAGCATGTACAGGATTGGGGCCTGTCCCGCAACCGCTATTGGGGTACGCCGCTGCCGGTCTGGGAGTGCGAATGCGGCCATCAGCATACGATCGGTTCCATCGAGGAGCTCAAGTCCATGTCGGACAACTGCCCCGAGGAAATCGAGCTCCATCGTCCGTTCATCGATAAGGTAACCATCAAATGCCCGCAGTGCGGCAAGGAGATGCATCGCGTCTCCGAGGTCATCGACTGCTGGTTCGACTCGGGTTCGATGCCCTTTGCCCAGTGGCATTATCCGTTCGAGAACAAGGACATCTTCGAGAAGCGCTTCCCGGCGGACTTTATCTCTGAGGCTGTTGACCAGACCCGCGGCTGGTTCTACTCGCTGATGGCTATCTCGACGCTGCTGTTCCACAAGGCACCGTACAAGAATGTCATCGTCCTTGGCCATGTCCAGGATAAGGATGGCCGCAAGATGAGCAAGTCGAAGGGCAATGCCGTCGATCCGATGGATGCACTGCGCCAGCATGGTGCCGATGCCATCCGCTGGTATTTCTATGAGAACAGTGCTCCGTGGCTGCCGAACCGCTTCCATGATGATGCGGTGCAGGAAGGCCAGCGCAAATTCATGGGCACGCTCTGGAATACCTATGCTTTCTTCGTGCTCTATGCGAATATCGACCAGTTCGATGCAACGAAGTACACGCTGGACTACGATAAGCTCAGCGTCATGGACAAGTGGGTACTGTCGCGCCTCAACACGATGGTCAAGGAAGTCGACAACGACCTGTCCAATTACCGCGTAACCGAAGCCGCCAAGGCTCTGCAGGATTTTGTCGATGAGCTTTCCAACTGGTATGTCCGCGGCAGCCGCAGCCGTTTCTGGGCTAAGGGCATGGAGCAGGACAAGATCAATGCCTATATGACGCTCTGGACGGCGCTGGTCACGACGGCCAAGACGGCAGCACCGATGGTTCCGTTCATCACGGAGTCCATCTATCGCAACCTCGTTTGCAGCATCGACAAGCAGGCACCGGAGTCCGTGCATCTGGCTGATTTCCCGGCAGTCAACGAGGCCTGGATCGATGAAGAGCTCGAGGCCAACATGGAACTCGTACTCGAGATCGTCGTGCTCGGCCGCGCATCGCGCAATGAGACGAACATCAAGAACCGCCAGCCGGTTGCCAATATGTTTGTCCATGCTGGCCGTGAGCTGCCGGAGTTCTTCCAGAAGATTGTCGAAGATGAGCTCAATGTCAAGGCTGTGACCTTCAAAGACGATATGGAAGAATATCTCACCTACAGCTTCAAGCCGCAGTTCCGTGTACTCGGGCCGAAAGTCGGCAAGCAGATCGGCGAGATCAAGGCAGCCCTTGGCAAACTCAATGGTTCCAAGGCTAAGGCTGAGCTTGACAGCACGGGGACGCTCAAACTGTCGCTTGCTAGCGGCGAGGTCACGCTGACGCCGGAGGACGTCGAGGTCTCGATGGCACAGAAAGAAGGCTTCAACTGCCAGCGTTACAATGGGGTGACGATTGCGCTCGATACGACGCTTACCGAAGAGCTGCTTGAGGAAGGGTTCGTCCGTGAGATCATCAGCAAGGTCCAGACCATGCGCAAGGAAAACGGCTTTGAGGTCACCGACCATATCACGGTCAGCCTCAGTGGCAATGAAAAACTTGCAAGCATCGTCAAGAAGAACGAAGCATATCTCAAGGAAATCACGCTGGCTGACACGGTGGTCTATGGCAGCCTTGAAGGTCAGAAAAAAGAATGGAATATCAACGGCGAGATGCTGACACTTGCTGTGAAGTAAGTATCGGTTGATGCTTAGGGCCTTCCCTGCGGGGAAGGCCTTCTTATTGAAAACTTTTTGCTGCTGGCAGGAAAAGTGCGTGGCAATCAAGAACAGATATAGAGGAAAGCTAGGACCTAAGGGAGGCTCATTCGTGGCAGAGGATAGAATAGACGATATCGCCAGCACAAAGGTACAGGAACATGTCCATACGCATGTCTTAGCGGATGGTACCACCATCCAGCATACGCATGGTCATCTGCACAGCCATACGCAGACGAAAGCGGTGCTCAACCGCATGTCGCGGCTTATCGGCCATCTGGAGGCCATCAAGCGCATGGTGGAGGAGGGCCGTGACTGCAGCGAGGTGCTTGTGCAGCTTTCTGCGGTGCGCAGTGCGATAAATGGTGTCAGCAAGATCATTCTCAAAGACCATCTGGAGCATTGTGTTGTCGATGCTGTCAAAGAGAATGATAAAGATGCGATTGCCCAGCTCAACAAGGCAATCGATCAATTCATGAAATAGTGCAAAGGGTTGGGAGGCGGATCTCATGGAACAGATGCAGATAAAGGCAACACTCAAACAGGCAGGTGTGGATTACGATAAAGGGCTGGAGCGTTTTATGGGCAATGTGGCGCTTTATCATAAATTCCTGCTCAAATTCCTGGTGGATGGTTCGTATGCGGATTTTGTAAAGGAACTGGCAGCCGGAGATCTCGTCCTGGCAGAAAAGAGCGTTCATACGCTCAAGGGGACATCGGGCAACTTGAGCCTCATGCGGCTGTTTGAAGCGGCGGACGCAACGGTGCAGGCAATCCGGACCGGACAGGGCAGCGAGGAGATCAAAGAGCTGGCGGAAAAAGTCGGCGAAAGCTATGAGGAAACCTGTCAGGCTATCCGTCTCAGCATCGGCGAATGATCAAAAAACAAAAAGCCTTCTTCCATCGCGGAGAAGGCTTTTTGTTTTGGCGCGGTTTCTGTGACACATGTTACGGTAATTATCGGGAAAATCCGTTATCCTAATGCTTGTCGATTTTACAGGAAAACATTTGTATTTACGCTGTAAATAATGATAGAATCATAATGAGATGGTAAGACAAGTTACCCGTAGGAGGTTATTCATATGGCGCAGAATAGAATCGTAATCAGCCAGGTCATGATGCCGAGCCAGACCAATCCCAATGGCAATGTCCATGGCGGCGAGATCATGAAGATGATGGACTCGACGGCCTATGCAGCGGCGCGCCGCTATGCCCGTTCCAATGTGGTCACGGCCCGTGTCGATGAGCTGGAGTTCCATCTGCCCATCCTGATTGGCGATCTTGTGACCTGCACGGCGGAGATTGTGTTTGTGGGGCATAGCTCGATGGAAGTAGCAGTGAATGTCGATGTCGAGGATCTCGATCAGGAAGGCAAGCCGCAGCGTGCGCTTACGGCCTATTTCACGATGGTGGCTTTGGATCGCAACTCGCGCCCCAAACCGGTGCCGCCGCTCATCCTAGACACGGAGGAGGCCAAGCGGGCGTTTGAAGAGGGCCGCGAGCGCTATGAGGCGCATAAGGAGCGGAAAAGAATCCAGCGTGAGAAGGAAAAAGCCCGCCTGGCGGCGAAGAAGTCACCGAGAGAGCCGGAAGATGATCCGCGCAAAAAATAAAAATAGTTTACAGTTTTACAGATAAATGCTTGCAAAATGTATTTTTATGTGATATTGTAGTATGCAACACAGGGAAATGCATAGCAGAGGAATAGTACGTATCAGAAAGCTCCCAGCGAGTTGTCGGTTGGTGCAAGACAATAGTGGCATGATATGGAACTCGCCTTGAAGCAGCCCGCTGAACGCCGCAAGGCAAGTAAACCGGGACGGAGCCTGACCGTTAGCACAGGAGGACTTGATGGAGTCCGTATGAGGTGCCGGCAGGCACGAATTGGAGTGGTAACACGTAAGCTAGCCTTTCGTCTCTTGGAGATGAAGGGCTTTTATTTTTAGGAGGGATTCGCAGATGATGAATTATCAGAAGTACAGCAAGGGTTATTTCATGCCGCCAGAGATCGACCTGGAATGGGCGAAGAAGGATGCCCCGGACCATGCGCCCATCTGGTGCAGTGTGGATATGCGCGATGGCAATCAGGCGCTCATCACGCCGATGAACCTCGAAGAAAAGCTGGAATTCTATAAGATGCTCATCAAAGTCGGATTCAAGGAGATCGAGGTCGGTTTCCCGGCGGCGTCGGAGACCGAGTATGAGTTCCTGCGCCGTTTGGTCGAGGATGACCTGATTCCCGATGATGTGACGATCCAGGTACTCACGCAGGCCCGTGAGCATATCATCCGCAAGACCTTCGAGGCGCTCAAGGGCGTCAAGAATGCCATTGTCCATGTCTACAACTCGACGTCGGTCGCTCAGCGCCAGCAGGTCTTCCGCAAGTCGAAGGAGGAGATCAAGCAGATGGCCGTCGATGGGGCCAAACTCCTCAAGCAGCTGACCGAAGAGGCCGGTGCTGACTATCGCTTCGAGTATTCGCCTGAGTCCTTTACAGGCACGGAGCCAGAGTATGCGCTCGAAGTCTGCAATGCAGTGCTCGATGTCTGGCAGCCGACGGCTGACCGCAAGGCCATCATCAATCTACCGGTGACCGTAGAGATGAGCATGCCCCATGTCTATGCGATGCAGGTGGCGTATATGAACAAGAACCTCAAATACCGTGAGAATGTCGTGCTGTCCCTGCATCCGCACAACGACCGTGGCTGCGGTGTCGCCGATACCGAGATGGGCCTGCTGGCTGGCGCTGACCGTGTCGAGGGCACGCTGTTCGGCAATGGCGAGCGCACGGGCAACGTCGATATCGTGACCGTTGGCATGAACATGTTTGCCCTTGGCGTAGATCCTGAGCTGGACTTCTCGCATATGTCCGAGCTGGTCGAGACCTATGAGAGCCTCACGCGCATGCAGGTCAGCTATCGTCAGCCGTATGCAGGCAAGCTCGTCTTTGCCGCCTTCTCGGGCTCGCATCAGGATGCCATCGCCAAGGGCATGAAGTGGAAGGAAGAGAAGAACCCCGACAAGTGGACCCTGCCGTATCTCTACATCGACCCGAAGGATGTCGGGCGCGAGTATGATGGCGATGTCATCCGCATCAACAGCCAGTCTGGCAAGGGCGGCGTCGGCTTCATCATGGAGCAGAAATACGGCATCGAGATGCCGAAGAAGATGCGCGAGGACTTCGGCTACTGCGTCAAAGGTGTTTCGGACCACAAGCACAAGGAACTCATGCCGGATGAGATCTTCCAGATCTTCCAGAATGAGTATGTCAACGTCACGACGCCGTATGAGCTCGACGACTTCATGCTCAAGAAGGAGCCGGACGGCACGCGTTCCGGCACGGTGGATCTCAAAGTCGATGGCAAGAAGGTCACGTTCCTGGCCAAGGGCAATGGACGTCTGGATGCAGTGTCGAATGCATTGCAGCAGAATCTCAATATCTCGTACAAGGACCTGACGTATAGCGAGCATGCCCTGGAGGTCGGCCAGAATTCCCGGGCAATGGCCTATATCGGCATCACGTCGGATGACGGCCATATCACCTGGGGCGCTGGCATGGATACCGATATCATCACGGCCTCCTTCCATGCGCTGTTCAGTGCCATCAACCGCATGAAAGCGGGAAAATAAAAATTTAAAAGTATTCTTCAGCAAAAGATGATATAATGGAATCGCATTTTTCTAAAGAACATGAAGGGTGATTCCATGAAGAAGACTATCATATCCTGTCTCCTGACGGCTGTCATCACCTTGGTGGCCGCTACGACGGTTTTCGTCATGGGGGCAGGATATTTTATTGGCAATTATGCTGTGCACTTCGGGCTGGAGCGTGGCACGGCGGAGAATCCGCAGGAACCGCCGCGTGCTTATGCGCTTTTGATGCCGCCTGAGGCAAGGCAGTTCAATAAACCGGAATATGAGAATGAAGTATGGGACTTGCAGGCAGCGGACGGCCTGCAGCTTGAGGCTACGCATTTTTCTCCCAGGCAGGACAGCGAGCGCTGGGTGATTATCGCGCATGGCTATGGCTGCACCCAGCAGAATTCTTGGTATATCGCCGAAAATTATCTGCTGATGGGATATCATGTATTGACGCCGGATTTGCGGGCCTCAGGCAACAGTGAAGGCAAGTACCTGACGATGGGCTATAAAGAGGGCGGAGATATTGCGGCCTGGGCCCGGCTGATCGCCAGGCGTCATCCGCAGGCCAGGATTATTCTGCATGGCGTGTCGATGGGGGCTGCGACGGTGATGATCGCTGCAGCGCGTGAGGATCTGCCAACGCAGACTGTGGCCTGTATCGAGGACTGCGGGTATACGAGTGCGTTTGACCTGTTGGTCCATCAGCTGACTGTCTCGTTTAATCTGCCGGCGTTCCCCGCGATGAATCTTTTGGATTGGCGCTGCCAGAAAGTCGCAGGCTTCAGCTTGCATGATGCTGAACCGGTAATGGCCGTGCGGCGGTCGAAGCTTCCCATCCTGTTCATCCATGGTAAGAAAGATACGCTGGTGCCGGTGGAGATGGCTGAGAAACTTTACAAAGAGGCGCGAGTGCCAGAAAAGAAATTACTGCTGATCGATGGTGCTATCCATGCAGCGTCGTCACAGAAGGATCAGGAACGTTATTTCCAGACGGTCAGTGACTTTGTCCGGCCGTATATGTATTGAGGGAGGAACTATATGAAGGCAGTGGTAACCCGGGTGAAGTCGGCGGCGGTGCGGATCGATGGCAAGGTCAATGGTGCGATCGAGCAGGGATTTCTCGTGCTGTTGGGGATCGGCCCGGAGGATGATGGGGAAACATGTGCCCATCTGGCCGAAAAGATTGCCAATGTGCGCGTGTTTTCCGATGAGGCTGGCAAGATGAACCGGAGCATCGATCAAGTGGGCGGCTCCTTCTTGGTCATCTCGCAGTTCACGCTTTACGCGGACCTCAAGAAACGGCGGCCGGGCTTCAGCCATGCGGCTAAGCCTGACTTGGCAGAGCCGCTCTACGAGCAGTTCATGCAGGAGCTGCGGGCGAAGGGCTTTGCGGTGGCGCATGGGGAGTTTGGTGCTGATATGCAGGTCGAGTCCATAAACGATGGGCCTGTGACGCTGCTGTTTGATACGGAGGAAGTATGAGCATGAACAAAGAGTTATTGCAGAAATATGCCCAGCTCGTCGTGAAGGTCGGCGTCAATCTGCAGCAAGATCAGATTCTCGTCATCAATTCGCCCATCGAGTGTGCGGATTTTGCCCGCACGATAGCGGAGGAAGCCTTCGCGGCGGGGGCACACGATGTCGTCGTGAGCTGGGGCGATGAGCTGCTGGCCCACATCCGCTACGCGGGCGGCAAGAAGGAGCTCTTCACGGAGTTCCCTGAGTGGCGGCGCAAGTTCTATACGGATTATGCCGAGCAGGGGGCGGCCTTCGTATCCATCGCGGCCCGCGATCCGGAAATCTTCAAGGATATCGATCCGGAAAAACTCAAGCTCTCGCAACAGGCGGCCGGGGCGGCGCTCCTGGAGTACCGCGCGCGCCTTATGAACAACCGCAATACCTGGTGTGTGGTTTCGGTGCCCACCAGGAGCTGGGCGCAGAAGGTCTTCCCCGCTGTCTCAGCCGATGAGGCTGTGGCAAAGCTCTGGCAGGCTATCTTCCAGACGGTACGCATCGAAGCGGGCACGGATACGGTGGCTGTCTGGCAGGAGCATATCGCTTTCCTGCAGAAGGCGGCCAAGTTCATGAACGATAATGCGTTTGTATCGCTGCACTATACGAATGACAGCGGTACTGACCTTACCGTCGAGCTGCCCGAGGGACATATCTGGGCTGGCGGTGCTGAGGACTCAGAGCTCGGCGTGCAGTTTGCGGCCAATATGCCGACGGAGGAAGTCTACACGCTGCCGAAGCGTGAGGGCGTCAACGGCACTGTGGCAGCGTCCAAGCCGCTGAACTTCAACGGCAATCTGATCGAAGGGTTCAAGCTGACCTTCCAGGAAGGGAAAGTCGTGGATTACTCGGCCGAAAAGGGTGAGGAGATCCTCAAGGGGCTGCTCGAGACCGATGAGGGTGCGCGCTATCTGGGGGAGGTGGCGCTGGTGCCGTACGATTCGCCGATCTCCCAGAGCGGTATCTTATTCTACAATACGTTGTTCGATGAGAATGCGTCGTGCCATCTGGCTCTGGGCAAGGCCTATCCGACCTGCATCGAGGGCGGCGAGTCGATGGACAGCGTGACGCTCTTGCAGCATGGTGTCAATGATTCGCTGCTGCACGAGGATTTCATGATTGGTACACGTGATTTGGATATCGTCGGCACGACAAAGGACGGCCGGCAGGTACAGGTATTTAAAGATGGCAATTTTGCCTTTTGAGTGGCAGGAAGGGAAAGAGGTTGTTATGAAACAGGAGTTATTGCGCCAAGGGATGCGCATGGTACTGGTATTGATGGCGGCAGTGGTCATGCTGATTTCGCCGGAGGCCGAGGCAGCAAAGCCGGTGGCAGCAGATTTTGCCTGCCGGCAGGTTTCGCTGGGGGCGGATAAGGATGCCGTGGAGAAGGTGTTCGGCAAGCCGGTTTATGACCGCACGGTACGCATCCAGGATGTACTGGTCAAGGAATGCGACTATGCAGATGACTACACGATCGGCTATTCCGTGGCGACGGGTGAGGTCATCGACATCATCGTCAAGAATAAGCAGTATGAGGCAAGAGGCGGTGTCCGCTATGGTGCGACGCCGGCCTTGATCCAGAAGGTCTATGGCAAGCAGAAGGCCCAGAACATCATGGGGAATAAGTTTTATGTCTATGACAATCCAAAGAACAAGTTCCAGCATTTGATGCTGCAAGTCAATATGGACAATGATTCGCTGGTGGTCATGCGCATCACCGGGCTGCCGATGAACGATGAAGAGATCGAGGCGCTGATGCAGGAGCGTCCGGAACTCTTTGAAGAGCCGGAAGATAAGAGCGTATCGCTGAATATGGCGGGGAAGGAAATCGATATGTCTGATCTGCCGGCAGCTCAGCCGGTTAAGCTGGGAGGTTTGACGGAATGATTCAGCTGCGGATGCTGGAGCATCGCCTGCTGCGTTATGCAGGCATCACGCTGGGCTGCTTGATTGCCAGCTGCTCCATCAATCTGTTCCTGGTACCGTCGCACTTGCTGACAGGCGGCGCGACGGGCATTGCTATCATTGTTTACTATCTGGCCCAGCTGCCCATCGGTCTGCAGACCTTTGCCTATAACCTGCCGCTGCTGGCAGCGGCTTGGAAGACCCTGGGGCGCGGCTATACCTTTGATGTCATCATTGGCACGGCGATCTTCTCGTTCTGCCTGGATTTCACGCGCTTCCTCAACGCCTATGCACCAGTCAACGATATCATGCTCGCAGCCATCTTCGGCGGCGTCTTCAATGGCATCGGCTATGGACTGGTATTCCGCATGAACGGCAGTACCGGTGGCTTTGATATCATTGGCGCGATCGTCAAGAAGTATTATTCGCTCAACATGGGCGGCGTCATCTTCGGCTTCAACTGCGTCATCATGCTGGTGGCAGGCTTCCTGTTCGGCGTGGCTCCGGCCATGTTCACGCTGATCTGCATGTATATGAATGCGATGGTTACCGACAAGGTCATCGCGGGCTTCAACAGCCGCAAGGCGGTGCTGATCGTCTCAAATCGTTCGGAGCACATCGCGGAGGCCATCATGGAGGTAGGTCGCGGCGTCACCTTCCTGCACGGGCAGGGAGCCTTCACGCGGCGGGAGCGCAATGTCGTCTTCGTCGTCGTGACGCTTACCCAGGTCGCGAAAATCAAGATGATCGCCAATGCCATCGACAGCGATGCATTCATGATCATCATGTCGGCCAACGAGGTCATGGGGCGGGGGTTCAGCTCGCCGGGCATACGCGTGGGGAATGTCATCAAGCGTTATGAAGGGAAGGATACATAATGGATCTGTCAGTCACGTATCTGCTGAACAGCGGCTTTATCGTGGAACTCGGCCGCACGCTGCTCGTCTTTGATGATTTCGAGGATCAGCAGGATCTGGTGGGCCAGGCCATCCGTGCGGGCAAGCATGAGGCGGTGTACCTCTTTGCCTCCCATGCCCATTTCGATCATTTCGATGCGCATATCCTGAGCTACCAGCATGAGGCGGCGCGCTATGTATTCGGCTATGACATAAGGCGGACGAAGCGCGGCCGGATGTTCCCGCAGGAAAAGGTCACCTATATGCGTCCCTATGAGGAATGGGAAGATGGCTGTCTCAAGGTGGAATCCTATGATTCCACCGATGTCGGGGTAGCCTTCCGGGTCACGGAAAAGGCCACGGGGAAAAGCATTTTCCATGCAGGTGATTTCAACTGGTGGGATTGGACCGGAGAGACGGCAGAGAACCGCAAGCTCGCAGAGAATGCCTTCCGCAAGCAGCTGAAGCGGATTGAAGGCATGCAGGCGGCACTGGCATTCTTCCCGGTCGATGGCCGTCTCGGTCCGATGCAGGACAAGGGCGCCCGGGAATTTGTCCGCGTGACGGATATTGGTGCGCTCATCACGATGCATGACCTCACGGAATCCGGCTGGCAGCCAGCAGCGGACTTTTTCCCCGTAGGGCGCAGCTTTCCCGTCTGGTCGCCGCAGTATCCGGGGGAACAGCGGACGTTCTCCGTCTGAAGGATTTGTGGTTGAAATGGCAGGAGGTTATAAGGTAAAATGAAGAAGATATTGATTATGCTGCTCGCAGGTATCATGATGCTGACTAGCGGATGCCTGGCCGTGGGCAGTGCAGACAATGGAGGAAACAAGAAAGTGGCTAATCGCATTGCAGTAATCCAGACGAATAAGGGTACGATTGAAATCGAGCTTTTCGAGGACAAGACGCCGATTACGACGAAGAATTTCATCGATCTGGCACAGAAGGGCTTCTATGATGGCATCATTTTCCATCGCGTCATCGATGGGTTTATGATCCAGGGCGGCGATCCGACTGGCCTTGGTACGGGCGGCCCGGGCTACACGATCGAGGATGAGTTCCGCGATGATTTGACGTTTGGTGGCGAGGGCATCCTGGCGATGGCCAATACGGGCATGCCACATACGGGCGGCAGCCAGTTCTTCATCACGCTGGCCAAGACGCCGTGGCTCAACAATCATCATACGATTTTCGGCAAGGTCGTAAAGGGCATGGATGTTGTCCGCGACATCGGCCATACGCAGACTGGTTTCCAGGATCGTCCGGTCCATGACGTCGTGATGGAAAAAGTCACCATCAAAGAAGCAGAATAATGGCTGCTGCCTACACCTATATCCTTGTATGTGGGGACGGCAGCCTCTATACCGGTTGGACGAATGACCTGGAAAAACGGGTAAAGACGCACAATGCCGGGCAGGGCGCGAAGTATACGCGCTCGCGCCTGCCTGTGCGTCTTGTCTATTTCGAGGCCTTTGCGGACAAACGCGAGGCGCAGAGCCGTGAGTATCAGATAAAGAAGCTTACGCGTGCACAGAAGCTGGCGCTCATTGACAAGGGTTCAAAAAATAATTATAATGAATTAGTTACCATAGAATAATCATATGAATTTGCAAAGGGGCGTTTCTACATGGCAGATAAAAAGGTCATGCTGACCGAAGACGGCTATAATAAACTGGTGGAAAAAGTAAACTATCTCAAGAGCGTACGCCGCATTGAGATTGCCGAGCGCCTGAAGGCAGCAATTGCCCTCGGTGACCTTTCGGAGAACTCCGAGTACGATGATGCGAAAAACGAGCAGGCCTTCCTCGAGGGTGAGATCCAGGAACTCGAGGCCAAGATCCGCAACTCGGACATCATCAAGGCCGGCAGCGGCGACGTCGTCCAGATGGGCTCGAAGGTTGTCGTCCTCGATGTGGAATTCGCCGAAGATGGTCCGCAGACGTTCATGATTGTCGGTTCGACGGAGGCTGATCCGGACGAGGGCAAGATTTCCAATGAGAGCCCGCTCGGTCAGGCACTGCTCGGTCAGAAGGTCGGCACGACGGTTGACGTGCATGCGCCGGCTGGCATCATCCAGTACAAGATTGAAGAAATCAAAGGCTAAGAATCGCAGGAATAGATAGGAGAATTCGCTTTTATGGCAGAGAATAAGGAAAATCAGCAGGGCCAGGAGCAGGATCTCAACGAGATGCTCAAGGTCCGCCGCGAGAAGATGGAAGCGTTCAAGGAAATCGGTGTAGCTCCGTTCGGCCATCGCTATGAGGTCACGGACTATGCTGCCGACATCAAGGCAAAGCATGATGGACTTGAAGGCGACGAAGAAGGGCCGGAGGTAACGATCGCTGGCCGTCTTATGGCTATCCGTGGCCATGGCAAGGCTTCGTTCTGCACGCTTAACGACCGCACGGGTAACATCCAGGTCTACTTCAAGGTCGACGTGCTCGGCGAGGAGAAGTACAAGCAGCAGTTCCGCAAGCTCGATATCGGCGATATCGTCGGCATCCGCGGCGTCGTCTTCAAGACGCATCGCGGCGAGGTCACGGTACGTGTTGAAGATTTCGATCTGCTGAGCAAATCCCTGCGTCCGCTGCCGGAGAAATTCCATGGCCTGCAGGATGTCGATATCCGCTACCGTCAGCGCTATCTCGATCTCATCATGAACCAGGATGTCCGCGACACGTTCCGCAAGCGCACGCAGATTATCCGCGCAGTCCGCGAGTATCTCGATGCGCGTGACTATCTGGAAGTGGAGACGCCGGTCCTGTCGACGATTGCCGGTGGTGCAGCGGCCCGTCCGTTCATCACGCATCACAATACGCTGGGCATCGACCTCTACCTGCGCATCGCCACGGAGCTCAACCTCAAGCGCTTGATCGTCGGCGGCCTTGACCGTGTCTATGAGATCGGCCGCATCTTCCGCAACGAGGGCATGGATGTCCGCCATAACCCGGAGTTCACGTCCATCGAGTTCTATCAGGCCTTTGCTGACTATCAGGACATGATGGACCTGACTGAGGGCATCGTGGCCAATGCCGCAGAGAAAGTCCTCGGCACGACGGTCATCAACTACCAGGGCGTCGAGATCGACCTTTCAAAGGTAAAACGCATCAGCATGAACGATGCGGTAAAAGAGGCTACGGGCAAAGACTTCATGGCTTGCGAGACGGTCGAAGAAGCCCGCAAGCTGGCCGATGAGATCGGTGTGCCGTATGAGCAGCGTCATGGCATCGGCGGCATCCTCAACGCTGCGTTTGAGGAAAAGGTCGAGGAGACGCTGATGCAGCCGACCTTCATCACGGGGCATCCGACGGAAATCTCGCCGCTGGCAAAACGCAACGCTGACGACCCGCGCATCACGGACCGTTTCGAGTTCTTCATCTATGGCCGCGAGCTGGCCAATGGCTTTACGGAGCTCAACGACCCGATCGACCAGAAGGGCCGTTTCGAGGATCAGCTCAAGCAGCGTGAAGCTGGCGACGATGAAGCCCATGGCATGGACGAAGACTTCGTCACGGCCCTGGAGTACGGCCTGCCGCCAACGGGCGGTGTCGGTATCGGCATCGACCGTCTTGTTATGCTGCTGACCGATGCTGCTTCGATCCGCGATGTCCTGCTGTTCCCGACGATGAAACCGCTGGGGACGCCGGCACCGCTGGCTGAGGCACCGGCAGCTGCTGTACCGGAGAAGATTGACTTTTCGAAGGTTGAGGTCGAGCCGCTTTACGAGGATATGGTCGACTTCGATACGTTCTGCAAGTGCGACTTCCGCGCCGTCAAAGTCAAAGACTGCGTTGCTGTCAAGAAGAGCAAGAAGCTCCTGCAGTTCACCCTCGATGATGGCACGGGCACGGATCGCACGATCCTTTCCGGCATCCATGCCTTCTACGAGCCGGAGCAGCTCATCGGCAAGACGCTCATGGCCATCGTCAACCTGCCGCCGCGTGCCATGATGGGCATTGAGTCTTGTGGCATGTTGATTTCCGCCGTCCACACGGAGGAAGGCGAGGAGAAACTGCACCTGCTGCAGCTCGACCCGCATATCCCGGCTGGCGCAAAAATGTGCTGAATGGTCAAACTTGACATTTGACTTTTGACCGGTCAAATCTGACTTTTGTTGGATTTGACCGGTCATTTTATTTGACTTGTCAACTGGTATGATATAATAGGGCGTGATAATGGTACGGGAAATGCTTGTCATAAAAGAGGTGTTTTGTCATGAAGAAAGATTTGGCGCCGGGTATATATGAACAGGTCATCAACGAGGGAATTGCTCAAGGCTTGACAAAAATCGATATGAGCCGTGTCCAAATTGATGCGATGGATATAGAAGAGGCTTCAGGGATACTGACGGGCTATTTAAAGGAAATCATTAAGAAGGGCTTGGATCATACAGCGGATCAGCATGACAAGGCAGAGCGGCTTAGGGCACAGATTGCACTGGCTAATGATATTATTGCGTTGATAAAGGCCAGAACCGAAAATGAGGATTTGCAGGATGAACTCGTGGAGGGGGCAGGTAAGCAGCTTTTGGGAATTGCACCGGAAAATTCGTTGCAGCAGGTGAAAAAGAAGTGTGAGTTGCCGCGCCCAGAGACTTCATTGATTGAAACCTCGCTCTTCACTGGGGCGCAAAAAGAGCCCTCGATGTTTCATGAATTGAAAAAGGAAATCTTATCTGCCGACCGCATTGATATGTTGGTGTCCTTTATCAAATGGAGCGGGCTGGTCATGATTATGGATGAGTTGGAAACTTTTTGCCAACGTGGTGGACAGTTGCGGCTGATTGCCACCTCGTATATGGGGGCAACAGATGTAAAGGCCATCGACAAGTTGGCAGAGCTTACGAATTCCTCTGTGCGCATTTCTTATGATACGAAGCGTACGCGCCTGCATGCCAAGGCGTATGTTTTTTATCGGGATACCGGTTATGACACGGCTTATATCGGTTCTTCCAATTTGTCGCATGCGGCTATCTCCAATGGGCTCGAATGGAATGTCAAGATTACGGCGTATGATTCTCCAGCGACTATGGAAAAGGTAAAGGCGACCTTTAATTCCTATTGGCATGCACCGGAATTCGAACCTTATACCCAGGCAGACCATGACTATTTGAATGAAGCCATTGAGCGGGAACGGCACCCGGATTGCTTCCGTGAGAAAGCCAGCACGTATTTATTTACCATTCGTCCCTATGCGTATCAGCGTCAGATGCTGGATGAACTTCAGATTGACCGCAAGATTCAGGGAAATTTCTGCAATTTGGTGGTGGCGGCAACAGGAACGGGAAAAACGGTGCTGGCAGCCTTTGATTATAAGCGGTTTTGTGAGCAAAATCCTGGAAAGCCCAACCGCCTGCTTTTTATCGCCCATCGCGAGGAAATTTTAGATCAAAGCCGCCAATGCTTTCAGGCAATTTTACAGGATGCAAATTTCGGCGGGAAATTTGTGGGTACATCGAGGCCGCAGACCCAGTCGGAATTCGAGCATTTATTCATGTCGATTCAGACTTTCAATGCGCAGGCTTGGTATCATAAGACAACGGCAACTGCTTATGACTATATCGTAATTGACGAAGCCCACCATGCGGCATCGCCTTCCTATCAGGAATTACTTAGCTACTACCAGCCTAAAATCTTATTGGGACTCACGGCGACGCCGGAGCGCATGGATGGGCAGGACATTACCAAGTATTTTGGCGGACATATCGCCACGGAGCTTCGGTTGCCTGAGGCTATTGAGCGGGGGATGCTTTGCCCCTTTCACTATTTTGGCGTCACCGATGTGGTAGACTTGTCTTCGCTCCAATGGGAGCGCGGCAGTTATCGCCGGAGTGAGCTGAATCGTGTCTACGTCTTTGAACATGAAAAGGCACGTCGGCGGGCCCATTTGATTATCCAGAGTGTCAAGCGCTATGTCACTAATCTTATGGAAGTTCACGGCGTTGGGTTCTGCGTTTCGCGGGAACACGCTAAGTTTATGGCCGATTTCTTTAATGAACAGAATATCCCATCTATCGACTTGTCGGGGCTTAGCCAGGATGACGTGCGGCGGGAGGCTAAAACTGCCTTGCAGCAAGGAAAAATCCGGTTTATTTTTGTGGTGGATTTGTACAATGAGGGTGTGGATATTCCCAATATCGATACGATTTTGTTTTTGCGGCCCACAGAGTCCCTTACCATTTTCTTGCAGCAGCTCGGCCGTGGTCTGCGGCTGGCCGATGACAAGGATTGTTTGACGGTGCTGGATTTCATTGGACAGGCCAATAAAAAATATCGCTTTGAGGAAAAGTTCCGGGCTTTGCTGGGAAATACCCGCCGCGGGGTAGCAGAGGAAATTCGCACGGGGATTACTTCGGTGCCCCATGGCTGCTACATTCAGCTTGAAGAAAAAGCCCAGCAGTTTGTACTGGATAATATCAAAGGGCAGTTGAATAATAAACGGGGCCTGGTGCAGAAAATCCGGGAGTTTTTCCAGGAGGCAGGACAGCCTCTGACGTTGGAAAACTTCTTGCGCTACTACAAGCTTGATATTGCCAAAATCTATCGAAAGGGTGCCAAGGAGTCCTTTCATCGTCTTTGCGTACTGGCGGAGGCGTTGCCGAATTTCGTGGAACCTGAGGAAGAAAAACTTACGGCGGCTTGCTTACGGTTTGCTGCCATTGACTCAGCCGAGTGGCTGCGGTTCTTATTGCGGATTTTGCCGGAGCTTCCGCGTCTTTCGGCGAATCGTTTCTCTGTCCGGGAAGAGCGGCTGCTGCAGATGACCTATTATACGATTTGGAACGACAGCCTTGCGGAGGAATCGGCACGGGAACAGATTTATGAGCGGCTGCAAAGTTTGGGGGAAAATCCGACCATGTTAGCGGAGATTCAGGAAATTGCCGCTTATCGTCTAAAGCATTTACAGGTCATTGGGATGCCGAACCGGTTGTCCTTCGACTGCCCACTGGAAGTGCATTGTCACTATACCCGTGACCAGCTCTGTGCGGCCATGGATATGTTTAAACCGACAACCCTGCGGCAGGGTGTTTATTATCACAAGGAAAAACATTGTGATATCTTCCTTATCACACTAAACAAGAGTGAAAAGGATTATTCGCCTTCGACGATGTATCAGGATTATTCGATGAGTGAGTGGTTATTTCACTGGGAGTCGCAGAGTACGACTTCCGATACTTCACCGACAGCCCAGCGTTATTTTCAACATAAAGAAAACAAGCATCAGATTTTGCTATTCGTTCGTGAATACAAGGAAGATGCTTCGGGAGCTGCGCCCTTTATGTTCCTTGGCACAGCTAATCACGTCAGCCATTCAGGCAGTAAACCGGTGCAAATTATATGGAAGCTCGATGACCCAATACCAGCAAAGTTCTTGAATACGACGAATAAGCTGGTGGTGGAATGAAGAACGGATAGCGAATCGAGGAGATTGTGGATAGAGGCAAATCCTCAACCGCGACAGATGTTGACAAGTCAACTGGCTGGAAATTGGGGGGGTTCTTTTTCAAGGACAAAATAAAAGAACCCCGAAGACTCAAGGATGTGTACTGCCCCCCATAAGTTAGACCTAGAAAATCTAACTTTATGGGGGCACTACATGTATGTGAGCCTTTCGGGGTTCGTTTATTTTGATAGGACGAGTTCTGCCGTCAGCCGTTTGAGCGGCAGCAGTCTTAAGATCAGGCAGCAGATGGCAAAGTCGGGGACTAGCGTTGTGGCGTTGTAGGTAGCGGAGTAGAGGATCGGTGACATGCCCTCGGGGGCATAGGCGGCAAAGAAGATGACGCCGGAAAGGAAATGGCAGAGGAATTTCAGGGTGAAGGCAGCTGTGACGCCGAGATAGAGATGGCTGCGGAACAAGGCGACGATGGCCATGACCATGTAGGGCAGGGGATAGTCGAGCAGCACCTGCACCGGATGATAGATGAAGGGATTGAGCAGCAGGCCGATGAGGCCGCAGAGGAAGCCGGCGAGCAAGGTGATCTTGCTGCCATGGGTGCGGGCCAGCAGGATCAGCGGCACCATGGTGCCCAGGCTGATTTCACCGCCCTGCGGCAGCTGGAACAGATGGAACTGGGCGAGGACAATCGTGATGGCTGACATCATGGCAGCCTGTATAAGGATGCGTGTGGAAAGATTCTTATGATTCATATTAGGTCACTCCTTTGGGAACAATATCTTCTATTATAACGCAAAAAGCGAAACGCTCACAATGGTTTTGCCGCGATTGTGCTGAAAGCTATCAGACATTGAGGTTTTCCGCGTAATTTGGTATGATAGATACGTATTGTTATAAGACAAATCAGAATGATGCAGGAGGCTTGGCGATGGATTATTTGGGTCTGGATGATGAGGCTTTTATCCGCAAGAATGTGCCGATGACGAAGCAGGAGATACGCATCCTCAGTTTGGTCAAGGCGAGAATCAAGCCGGATGCGGTCATTTACGACATCGGTGCTGGTACGGGCTCGCTCTCCATCGAGGCGGCCCGCATGGCGCCGCAGGGGACGGTGTATGCCTTGGAGCGCAATCCCGAGGGCGTCAGTCTCATCCGTGCCAATGCGGCGAATTTCTCCGTGGGCAATCTCAAGGTCATGGAGACGGAGGCGCCAGCTGGCATGGAGAACCTGCCTGCGGTGGACACGGTGTTCATCGGGGGCAGTGCGGGCAGGCTGGCGGATATCCTTGCGGTGGTGACGCCGAAGCTCAAGGCAGAGGGGCGCATCGTGCTCAACTGCATCACGGTGCAGACGCTCATGCAGTGCATCGAGTATATGCGCAGCCATGCGGATATCTATGCGTATGAGGCGATACAGGTGCAGATCAGCCGTCTGCAGCAGGTGGGGCCGTATGATATGGCTAAGGCCTTGAACCCCATCTATATCGTGACCTGCTGGAAGAAATAACAACAATCAGATACTTGACGGAAGAGGGAATTGGATATGGTACATATCGTTGGTGCGGGTCCTGGCGATCCGGAGCTTATCACAGTCAAAGGTCAGCGCTATCTGCGCGAGGCGGATGTGGTCATCTATGCGGGCTCGTTGGTCAATCCGGCGCTGCTGGAGCTTTGCAAGCCGGGGGCAGAGATCCACAACTCGGCGTCGATGACGCTGGATGAGGTCGTAGCTGTCATCGAGAACGCGGAGCAGAAGGGGCAGGTGACGGTGCGCCTGCACACGGGTGATCCTTCGGTTTACGGTGCCATCCAGGAGCAGATGGATGCCTTTTCCAAGAAGGGCATCGCTTACGATATCGTTCCCGGCGTGAGCAGCTGCTTTGCCACGGCCGCAGCGCTCAAACAGGAGTATACGCTGCCGGGCATCTCGCAGACGGTCATCATCACGCGCAACGAGGGCCGCACGCCAGTGCCTGAGGCAGAGAAGCTGCGCAGTCTGGCGAAGCATCAGTCGACGATGTGCATTTACCTGTCGATCGCGATGCTCGACAAGGTCGTAGAGGAGCTCATCGCTGGCGGCTATGCGCCGGATACGCCGATCGCGATCGTCCAGCGGGCTTCGTGGCCGGAGGAGAAGATCGTGCGGGGGACGCTGGCAACCATCGTCAAGGATATCGAGGGCAAGAATATCGACCGCACGGCCATGATCGTCGTCAGCCGTTGCCTGGGCGCAAGCTATGATCTTTCGCGCCTGTATGCGCCGGAGTTTTCCCATATGTTCCGTGAGGCCAGCAAATGAGATTAGCCGCTTTTGCCTTGACAGCCAAGGCGTATGAATTAGCCAAGACCTTCCAGCGCAGCCTAGATAATCCGATGACCGTCTATGTGTCGGCCAAGGTGGCACCCCCGACGGTTGCTGCCGAGACGGGGGCGGGGATAAAGACCTTTGCCAAGCTCGAGGAAGCGGTGGCCGAGACGTTTACCGCTTATGACGGGCTTGTGTTCATCATGGCAGCGGGAATCGTCGTACGGACGATCGCGCCCCTGCTGCAGGATAAGCTCCAGGACCCTGCCGTGGTCGTTTTTGATGAACGCGGCCAGCATGGCATCAGCCTGCTTTCGGGTCATATCGGCGGCGCCAATGTGCTGACGCAGCAGCTTTGCCAGGCTGTGGGAGCATCGCCGGTCATCACGACGGCGACGGACGTCAATCAGTGCCAGGCACCGGATGCCCTGGCGGCTAAGCTGTGCCTGCGCCCCTGGCCGAAGGTGCGCATCCGCACGCTCAATTCGGCGGTACTTGAGGGGCAGGAGGTATGCTGGCGGATAGACAAGACACTGCCCCACAGCGTCTTCTATAAGAGGCAGCTGGAGCAGGCTGGCCAGACCGCCGAGCTCTGCGTGACCAGCCAATGTCTGCAGTTTTGTGCCGAGGAGAAGGATAGACCTTGGGCGGTCATCCTGTCGGAGCCGAATCTGCCAGCTCTGCCAGAGCTGCCGCAGAATGTGCTCTGCCTGACGCCGCGCCGGCTCATTGCTGGTGTCGGCTGCCGCCGCGGGACGCCGGCTGCCTTGGTCATGGGCGCTTTGGATATGGCGTGCCGCATGATCGGCCGTGACCGTTCGTTCATTGATGCCTTGGCGAGTACGGTCGTGAAGCGCCATGAGGCGGGGATTTTGTTTGCGGCAGATAGTCTGGCACGGCCGGTGCATTTCTACGACCATGCGCAATTGCAGGCGATGATTGCACGGTATCAGCTGGAGGAGTCTGACTTCGTGAAGGAGAATATAGGCATCGGCAATGTCTGCGAGGCCGCAGCCTATTGCTGCGTCGGCGAGGCCGGCGGGCGGCTGGCGCTGCGCAAGACGAAATTCGAGAAAGTGACGGTAGCATTAGTATGGGAAAAATAACAGTGATCGGTATTGGCCCTGGCAGCCTTGAGGATATGACGCCGCGGGCGCGCAAAGCCATCGAGGCAGCTGCGGTCGTAGCCGGGTATAACACGTATATCAAGCTCATCGAGCCGCTGCTGGCTGACAAGCAGGTGATCGGCACGGCGATGATGCAGGAGATCGAGCGCTGCCGCATGGCAGTCGATGAGGCGGCAGCCGGCCGTGACACCGTAGTCGTATCCAGTGGTGATGCGGGCGTTTATGGTATGGCTGGCCTGGTGCTGGAACTCATCCTCCAGCGTGAGGAAAGCCAGCGTCCGGCATTTGGCGGCATCATTGCGGGGGTCTCGGCAGTGAATGCGGCGGCGTCGGTGCTCGGCGCACCGCTGATGCACGATTTCGCCGTCATCAGCCTGTCGAATCTGCTGACGCCTTGGGAGCTTATCCGCAAGCGCATCGAGATGGCAGCCCAGGGCGACTTCGTCACGGCGCTCTACAATCCGAAGAGCAAGAAGCGCGTGCAGAACATCGAGGAAGTCCGCGAGATCATGCTGAAGCACCGCGACCCGCAGACGCCGGTCGGCATTGTCACGGCAGCCAGCCGCGACAAGGAAGCGAAGGTCATCTCGACGCTGGCTGATTTCACCAAGGAGGATATCAATATGTTCTCGATGGTTATCATCGGCAATAGCCAGACCTATGTCAAAGAGGGCTGGATGATCACGCCGCGTGGCTATGAGAATAAGGAGAACGGTTTATGATTTTTGTTGCCGCTGGTACGCAGGATGGCCGGGAGCTGTCGAAGTACCTGCTGGAGCATGGTTATGATGTAGCGGCCTCTGTGGTCACAAGCTATGGTGAGCAGCTGCTGGCTGACTGCCGGGGGCGCAATCTCATCATCAATGACCAGCCGCTGGACCGGGAGGGGATGCAGGCCTATCTGGCTGACCATCATATACGGCTGCTGGTCGATGCCAGCCATCCCTATGCCGTCAACATTTCGGCCAATGCGATGGAGGCTTGCCAGCTGCTGGGCATTCCCTACGTGCGCTATGAGCGTGACCTCACAGCCGTGGACTACGATCAGGTCACGGTCGTGCACAGCTATGAGGAGGCGGCGGTGGCAGCGGCCAAGCTGGGGCGCCGTATCTTCCTGACGACGGGCAGCCGCAATCTGGTGAAGTTCACGACGGCTGAGGCCCTGGCAAGGTGTGAACTCATCGCTCGCGTGCTGCCCTCGGCGGAGGTCATCAGCCTCTGCGAGAGCCTTGGTCTCACACCGGGGCAGATTGTTGCCATGCAGGGGCCATTTTCCAAGCAGCTCAACAAGGAGCTTTTCCGGAAATACCGTGCCGATGTCATCGTGACGAAGAACAGCGGGTCCATCGGCGGCACCGATACGAAATTCGCAGCTGCCGAGGAACTGGATCTGCCGGTGGTCGTCATTGACCGGCCGGCCATGACCTATGGCAATATCGGCAGAACCTATGAAGATATCTTGAGATTCGTAGAGGAGCATTATTGAGATGGACTTTATCAAACAGCCAATGGAAATCGAATCACGCAGCATGGAGATCATCGCGCCGCATCTGCAGGCCTTCAATCTCGATGAGAAGACGACGAAAGTCTACAGCCGCATCATCCACGCGGCTGGTGATGTGGAATACGCCCCGATCATCCGTGTCGGCGAGGGGGCAATCGATGCAGCGATTGCAGCCCTGGCCGGTGGCTGTGATATCTATACCGATGTCGAGATGGTCCGCACGGGCATCAACAAGCGCAAGCTGGCTTCGTTTGGCGGGCAGGTGCATTGCCTGATTGCCGATGAAAAGGTGGCAGCTGCGGCCAAGGCGGAGGGCATCACGCGTTCGATGGCGGCCATGCGCACCTTCGGGGCTGCGCTGGATGGCAATATCGTCGCCATCGGCAACGCGCCGACGGCGCTCTTCGAGGTGCTGCGGCTCATCCGTGAGGAGGGAGTCCGTCCCGCCTGTGTCGTCGGCATCCCCGTAGGCTTTGTCGGTGCCGCGGATTCCAAGCAGGCACTGGCCGAAAACGGTCTGGTGCCGTATATCACCGTTGCGGGCACCAAGGGCGGCAGCCCCATTGCGGCGGCGGCCATCAATGCCATGATGTATTTCATCAACAACGAGCGAGGCTGAGCGATGAACGGGACAGAGACAGGCAGGATCGTGCTGGTGACTGGCGGTGCCCGGTCGGGCAAGTCGACGTTCGCGGAGAAGCTGGCTGCGCAGAGCGGCCAGCGGATTGGCTATATCGCCACGGCACAGATCTACGATGAGGAGATGCGGTTCCGGGTCGCCCTGCATCAGCAGCGGCGCCCGGCCAACTGGCAGACCTATGAGGCGCCGTTTGGGGCAGAGGAAGCCATCCAGGCGGCCTGCCAGCAGAACGATGTCATCCTGTTTGACTGCATCACGCTGTATTTGAGCAACCTGCTCTGCAGCCTGCCCGAGGCAGAGCTTGCGGCCCAGGATAAGGTCTACGCGCTGACCCGTCAGAAGGTCGGAGCGCTCATCACGGCAGCGGAAGCGGCGGCCGAGCGGGGCTTGACGGTCATTTTCGTTACCAATGAAGTGGGCGCGGGCATTGTTCCGGAGAACAAGCTCAGCCGCATCTACCGGGATATCAGCGGGCTGGCCAATCAGCAGATTGCGCAGGCCGCAGCAGATGTATACGCAGTCATAGCAGGCATTCCAGTAAACATCAAGGCACTAGCTTAAGGAGGAACCCACATGTCGAACGCGATCATGCTCATGGGAACGAGCTCCCATGTCGGCAAAAGCATCATAACCACAGCCCTCTGCCGCATCTTCCATCAGCAGGGGCGCAAGGTCGTCCCGTTCAAGGCGCAGAATATGGCCTTGAACTCCTATGTCACCAAAGATGGCAAGGAGATGGGGCGCGCGCAGGTCGCGCAGGCTGAGGCGGCTGGTCTTGAACCGATGGTCGACATGAATCCGGTCCTTTTGAAGCCGACGGGCAACAGCTGCTCCCAGGTCGTTCTGAACGGCGAGCCCATCGGCAATATGAGTGCCCGGGAGTATCACAAGGGGTACAGCCTCAAGGCCTTTGACGCCGTAAAAGCTGCACTGGGACGCTTGCAGGCTGGTTTCGACACGCTGGTGATCGAGGGCGCGGGCAGTCCGGCCGAGGTCAATCTCAAGGCCAATGACATCGTCAATATGCGTGTGGCCAAATATCTCCAGGCGCCGGTGCTGCTGATTGCCGATATCGATCGCGGCGGTGCGCTGGCGTCCCTGGTCGGGACGCTGGAGCTTCTCGACGAGGAGGAGCGGGCTCTCGTCAAGGGGCTGGTCATCAACAAGTTCCGTGGCGATGTGAGCCTGCTGACGCCGGCTGTCGATTTCCTCGAGCAGAAGACGGGCAAGCCGGTGCTCGGCATCGTGCCGCATATCGAATCCCTGGGCATCGACGATGAGGACTCGGTATCGCTGGAGGAGAAGCAGGCAGTGCCCCAGGATGCGCCCCTGAGTATCGCGGTCATCCAGACGCCGAAGCTCTCGAACTTCACGGATTTTGACAGTCTGGCGGCCGAGCCGGACGTGGCCCTCTACTATGTCAAGGCAGCGGAGGAGCTGGGGAATCCGGACCTCATCCTGCTGCCGGGCTCGAAGAACACGACGGAGGACCTGCTTTATCTGCGTGAGTCAGGCATCGAGGCAGCTATCCGCCGGCAGGTGGAGCAGGGTACGCCGCTTTGGGGCATCTGTGGCGGCTATCAGATGCTGGGCCGTGCGATCTGCGACCCGCTGCATACGGAGTCAGCCCATGACCGTGTGGCAGGCATGGGATATCTGGCGATGGAGACGACCTTTGCGGCTGCCAAGCTTACGACCCAGGTGACGGCTGACTGCGTCAAGCTGCCCTTCCTGGGACAGACGCTTACGGCAGACGGGCTGCCAGGCTATGAGATCCATATGGGCAAGACGGAGTTTGGCGAAGAAATCCAGCATCCGTTCCATATCACGGCCAAGGCCGATGCTGCCTTTGATGGCTGGGACGGAGCCTATGCTGTGGCCGGACAAGGCGAAGTCGTGGGCACGTATATCCATGGCATCTTCGATCATGACGGCTTCCGCCGCCAGATGCTCAACGCGCTGCGGGCGCGGAAGGGGCTGGCGGCGCTCGGCATCCAGCGCAATGTGCGGGCAGAGAAGGAGCGGGCGTATGACCATCTGGCCGAGGTGGTGCGTCAGAGCCTTGACATGGAGAAACTTGCGCAGATCATGGGGGAGAAGACATGCTGACGGCTATCCTGGCTTTTTTCATCGATACGGTCATGGGCGACCCCAACAGCCGCTGGCATCCCGTCGTGCTGATGGGGAAGCTCATCGGCGGCCTGGAGCGGCTTTTTTACCGGGCCGAAGACAGCGACGGCAAGAAATATGCGATGGGCGCGATGCTCGTGTTGATTACCCTGCTTGTGTCTTATGAGGCAGCTGCGGCAATCATGATGCTCTCCTATCATATCCCCTGGGAGTGGGGCACGACGGTGGTGGGAGCCTTGCTGCTGGCCTTCACCATTTCCCCAAAAAGTCTTGCCAAGGCGGGCAAGGGCATCTACACGCTGCTCCTCCTCGGCGAGCTCGAGGAGGCCCGCAAGAAGGTGGGCTGGATCGTTGGCCGTGATACGGAGGAGCTTACCGATGCCGAAATCGCACGGGCGACGGTGGAGACCATCGCGGAGAACACGGTGGATGGCATCATAGCGCCGCTGTTCTTCTTCGTGCTCGGCGGTGTGCCCTTGGCCGTGCTTTACCGTGCGGCCAATACGATGGATTCGATGATTGGCTACAAGAACGACAAGTATCTCTATTTTGGACGGGCGGCGGCCAAGCTCGATGATGTGCTGAACTACATTCCCGCCCGCATCACGGGGGTCCTGTTCATCTTTGCGGCCTGCCTGCTGGGGTTTGACTACAAGAATGCTTATGAGATGATGCTGCGCGATGCTGCCAAGCATCCAAGCCCGAATGGCGGCTATGCCGAGGCGACGGTGGCCGGTGCCCTGCATATCCGCCTGGGCGGCATCAATTCGTATTTCGGCAAGAAGTCGCTGCGTGCGTATATGGGCGAGGCCATTGAGCTGACTGCGCCCAAGCATATCATGGAATGCATCCGCATGATGTACACCGTGACTGTGATGTTTATCATTATTACCTATGCGATGTTTGGGTTATGATAGGAGTGATAAATATCACTAACATCTAGGAGGACATTATCCATGAAATCATTCATCACTGCTTTGCAATTCCTGACGCGTATCCACGTGAAGAACCAACCAGATCTGACCATCGAGGATTTCGGCCGTAGTACGAAGTTCTTCCCGCTGGTCGGTGCGATCCTCGGTCTTATCTATCTGCTGGCGACCTGGTGCCTGATCGCTGTGTTCGGCTGGGCGAATTTTGTCACGACGATCTTGGTCCTGCTGCCGGTTCTCGTAACGGGCGGGCTGCTGCTCGATGGCTACATGGATACGGCTGATGGTGTCTTTTCGGCCCGGGACCGTGAGCGCAAGCTCGAAATCATGAAGGACAGCCGCGTTGGCTCTTTCGGTGTCATCGCGCTCGTCGCCCTCATGATGGTCAACTGGACGGTGCTGCGCGATATCAAGCTCGTGCTCATCATGACGGCCTTGTTCATCATGCCGATCATCGGCCGCATGGCCATGGTCATGGTCATCGCCTTCTTCCCCTATGCCCGCAAGGAAGGCATGGGCAAGGCCTTTGCGGATATGGCCGATAAGGAGACGGTAGCCATTGCTGGCATGACGACAATCCTGTTTGTCGTGCCCTGGGGGCAGGCGGCGATCGCGGCGCTGGCTGCGGGGCTGGGCTTTGCCTGGCTGCTGGGGGCCTGGCTGACGAGCAAGCTCGGCGGGCTGACCGGCGACACCTATGGGGCGATCGAGACGTTGACCGAGACCATGGTGCTCGTCGTATTCTTAGTGACTTCCTGGATTCCAGGTGGTCTGCATATTTTATGGCGCTGAGGAAGGCGCCCCTTAGGAGCGTTTGAATTTATGGAAATCACTGTCCGTGTCCCCGGTTCCTGCGGCGAGCTGCTGCAGGGCGAGCTGCAAGGCGAGCCGTTTCTGGTCACTTGCCCGATTGGCTGCTATACGACGGTGCGCGTTTCGGATGCCTTGGCGGGCATCCACGGGCTGGGCCGCAAGTCGCTGATGGCCTTGGAGAAGACGCTGACGAGTCTCGGCAAGGAGGAGCTTCCCTGGGGAATCCGCCTGGAGTCGAGCCTGCCGCGCGGCAAGGGCATGGCTTCGTCGAGTGCTGACATTGCAGCGACCATCGCCGCGGTGGCGCTGGCTTTTGGCTATCAGCCGTATTGGGAGGAGATCATGCGGCTGGCTGTGGATATCGAGCCCACGGATGGTGTTTTCTGTCCTGGTGTCGTGTGCATCAATCATATGGATGGGCGAATGCTGGCAGGCTATCGGGGCCTGCCGGCTTTTCGTATCTCTGTTTACGATACGGGCGGTGAGGTGGATACCATCCGCTATCATGAGACAATGGCAATGTCGCCGGCTGGCAGCGCGTCGGCTGCGGCGATGGAGCAGTTCCAGCGCGGGGTGCAGCTGCGCGATGAGGCGCTGCTGGCGGCTGCGGCGACGACCAGTGCGCTGGCCAATCAGCGGCTGCTCCCAAAGGAAGGCTTGGAGGAGCTGCTGGCCTTTAGCCGGCGTCTTGGTGCGCATGGACTGAATGTGGCGCACAGCGGTACTGTGGTCGGTGTGCTGTGGCCGGCAGGCTTTGCGGATGATGAGCTGCGGCAGGCGGAACGTTGCATAGGGAAGCGCTTCCCGCAGCTGAAGTTCCTGTTGCGCTCGCGCCTGCAGGGCGGCGGCATCTGGATGGCGGCAGGCGATGACGGACAGTGGCAGGGATTGTTTGCGTGACAGGAGGAAACAAAGATGGTACAGAAGCAGGAAAAGGCGGTATTGCCGCGGCTCGTCATAGCTGCGACCCAGTCCGGCTCAGGCAAGACGACAATCGTTACGGGTCTGCTCGCGGCACTGCGGGCGCGCGGGCTGGTGGTGCAGTCCTTCAAGGTGGGACCGGATTATATCGATCCTGGCTATCACGCCCTGGCCAGTGGCAGGCCGGCACATAATCTGGATACCTGGCTGACGCCAGCCGAGATCGTACCGGCCTTGTTCGCGGCTGAGGCCGCTGGCGCTGACCTGGCTGTGATTGAGGGCGTCATGGGACTCTACGATGGCGGCCGCCAGGGGGTGAGCTCGACTGCTGCCATTGCCAAGCTGCTGGACGCACCCGTGCTGCTGGTGATCGATGCCAAATCGATGGGGGCATCGGCGGCGGCGATAGCCCAGGGCTTCCGTGACTATGATCCGGAAGTGAAGCTGGCAGGTGTCATCCTGAACCGGCTGGGGTCTGACACGCATGAGGCGATGATCCATGAAGCCATGGCTGCTATCGGCATCGAGGTCTACGGTGCCCTGCGCCGTGATGATGCGCTGCGGATGCCTGAGCGCCATCTGGGCCTGCTGCCCGTACAGGAAAACGAGGAGCGGCAGGTTGTGCAGGCAATGGGGCAGGCAATCGGCCGCCAGCTTGACATCGCGGCGATAAGACGGCTGGCGCAGCAGGCGGCACCACTCGCCGTCCCTGGGCTGGCGGCAGCTGATGCGCCGGAGAAGCGCTGCCGCATCGGCGTGGCACGCGATGAAGCGTTTTCGTTCTATTACCCGACGAGCCTGCAGGTCTTGGAGCGCCTGGGGGCAGAGCTGGTACCCTTCAGCCCGTTGCACGATACGGCCCTGCCAGCCGTCGATGGCCTGCTGCTCGGCGGCGGATTCCCCGAGATGTTTGCCCCGCAGCTGGCAGCGAATGCAGCCATGCGCCTGGCAATCCGCCAGCAGGCGGAGGCGGGCATGCCTATCTATGCCGAATGTGGCGGGTATATGTACCTGTTTGCAGAGCTGCAGGATTTTGCGGGGGACTGCTATCCGATGGCCGGCGTGTTTTCTGGGCGGGCCGTGATGACGAAGAAATTGCAGATGGTCGGCTACGTGACGGCTGAGCAGAAATGTGATACGATACTAGGAGAAAAGGGCATGACCCTTAAAGGTCACGAATTCCATTTTTCGCTGGAACAGGAGAACGGGGAGCTGGAGCGTCCCTTTGCCTTCACGAAGCTGCGCAACGGAGCTGTCTATGCAGCGGGCCAGCAGGCTGGGCAGGCATTGGGCAGCTATCTGCATCTGCACTTTGCCGGCTGTCCGGCGGCGGCAGCGTCCTTTGTCCGCCGGTGCGAGAAATGGCATGCTAGGTAAGAGGTGGCAGACATGGAAAAGTTCGAACATGGCGGGAATATCTATCGGGAGGACGTGCCTGCTGGTGACTGGCTGGATTTTTCAGCCAATATCAATCCGGCGGGACTGGCACCTTCGGTGCGGGCCGCTTTGCTGGCGGCAGTAGACGATGTGATAAATTATCCCGATCCCGAGGCAAGGGAACTCAAGGCAGCCTTGGCGGAGCGCTATAACGTGCCCGCGGAGCAGCTCGTGCTGGGAAATGGTGCGGCAGAGCTTTTTTATCTGTTCCTGCAGACCGTTCGGCCGCGGCGTGTGCTGCTGCCGGTGCCGTCGTTCAGTGAGTATGAGCGGGCGGCGCTGGCAGCGCGTTGCAAGGTGAGCTGTTTTGCCCTCAGTGCCGAGAATGATTTCCGCATCGATTGGGAGGAGATGCTGGCGGCGCTGCCGGTGACGGACTGCATCATCCTGGGCAATCCCAACAATCCGACGGGCACGCTGGTGACGCGCAACGAGCTGGTACGCCTGCTGGAGGCGATCAAGGATGGCACGCAGTGGCTGGTCGTTGACGAGTCCTTCCTGGGTTTCCTGCTCTTTGACAGCCGCTATACGGTGCGCGATTTGGTGGCGGAGTACCCGCGGCTGTTCGTCGTGCAGTCGCTGACGAAGTTCTATGCCTTGCCGGGGCTGCGTCTGGGCTTTGGCGTAGCGCAGGAAGAGCTGGCTAGGCGCCTCAATGCTGGCAAGGATGTCTGGAATGTCAACCTTCTCGCGCAGAAGGCGGGGGTGGCGGCGCTGGCGGATACGGAGTATCAGCAGCAGAGCCGCCAGCAGCTCATCGAAGAGATGCAGCGTCTGTACAAACGCATCGACGGCCTGCGCGGCATCAAGGCTTTCCAGCCAAGTGTGAACTTCATGCTGCTGGATGTCTCGGGAACGGGGCTCAGCAGCAGTGGATTTACGGCAAGATTGCGGGCGCGGGGGATTCTCGTGCGCGATTGTGCCAATTATACAGGCATCGAAGACGATTGTTATGTGCGCATTGCCATCCGCCGGCCGGAGGAGAACGATCGCCTGCTTGCCGTACTGGAGGAATTTTGATTCATGGTGAAAGTTGTATTCGTCCGTCATGGACAGACGGAATGGAATGTCAGTGGCCGGTATCAGGGGCAGTCGGATGTGGCCCTGTCGGCGGCGGGACTGGCGCAGGCTGAAAAGCTGGCTGCGGAGTTTCCCGTGGCGAAGCTTGACGCAATCTATGCCAGCGACCTGGTGCGTGCGCGCGTCACCGCTGAGACGGTGGCGCAGAGATTCGGCTTGCCCGTCCAGCTGGAGCCGGCTTTCCGGGAACTGAGCTTTGGGGACTGGGAAGGCCTGACCTATGAGGAGATCGTGGCTGCATGGCCCGATGCCATGCGCAACTTCCTGGCGCATCCGGATATCCTGGAGGTGCCTAACGGCGAGTCGTTCCCCGCTGTGCAGCAGCGGGCGCTGGAACGGCTGCACGAGCTGCTGGCTAAGCATGAAGGCCAGACCATCATGATCGCCGCCCATGGTGCCGTGCTGCGGACGATGCTGGCGGCGGCGCTGCACATGCCGCTGCAATATCTGTGGAGCATCCGGCAGTTCAACACGGCGGTCAACATCGTGCGTTACGATGCAGACGGCAATCCGACGGTAGAGTTATTGAACAGCACAGCTCATCTAGGTGAGCTCAGATAAAAGGAAGAAGGTTTGGACATGAAGGTTTTAGTGACAGGCGGAGCAGGGTTCATCGGTTCCCATTTGGTGCGGCAGCTGCTGGCTGCAGGCAATGAAGTCACCGTGCTTGACAATGTCAGCACGGGCGACTGGGGACACTTGCCAGCAGGCTGCGAGGAGTGGGAGATGGACATCCGCTCGCAGGAGATCATCCCGCGCATCATGAAGGCGCGCTTTGATGCCATCGTGCATCTGGCTGCCCAGACGATGGTCAACGTCTCGATCGATGATCCGGCGTTCGATGCGATGCAGAATGTCGTCGGCACCGTGAATGTGCTGGAGGCTGCCCGCAAGAGCGAGGTCGGCCGTGTCATCTTTGCTTCGACTGCTGCCGGCTATGGCGACGTGGCGGAAACAGAGCTGCCCATCAAGGAGCAGCAGGCACTGCAGCCGATGTCCTTCTATGGGCTCAGCAAGGTGACGGTGGAGAAGTATCTGGCGATGTACAAGGAAGTCTTTGGCCTGGATTATGTTGCGCTGCGCTTTGCCAACGTCTATGGTGAGCGCCAGGGAGATACGGGCGAGGGCGGTGTCATCAGCATCTTCGCGAAGCGGGTCGCGGCCGGCAAGGGCATTACGATCTATGGTGACGGTGAGCAGACGCGTGACTTCATCTATGCGGGGGATATCGCTGCGGGCATCTGCGCGGCCCTGGCAACGGAGAATGTCAATGCGGTCTATAACCTGAGCACCAGCACAGAGACCAGCCTCAACGAGCTTGTGAAGATCATGGAGGATATCACCTGGAAGAAGGTCGATGTGTCCTACGGTGCTGTCCGCACGGGGGACATCCGCCGCTCGGTGCTGGATAACAGCATGGCTGTCCAGAATCTTGGCTGGAAGCCGCAGACGAGCCTCAAGAAGGGCCTCAAGAACACCATCGGCTATTTCAAGGGGGAATGATGCTTATCCACAGGATCGCTGTGAATAAGCTGGCATTTTTCTCGGAGAAAATGTAAAAAATCCCTTGACTTGTTGCGTTTTTATGAGTAGAATATTTCTATGTGATGTTACGGACTCAGGCATCCATTAGCCCCGGAAGCCGTTTTCGAGAGCGTCATATACCGATAAAATAAGAATTGAAATCATTAGGGGGGAAATCGCATGAAGACAACGTTTATGGCAAATGCATCCAATATCGAGCGCAAATGGTATGTTGTAGACGCTGAAGGCCAGACTGTCGGCCGCCTCGCAGCTGAAGTCGCAAAAGTTCTTCGCGGTAAAAATAAACCGACCTTTACTCCGCACGTTGATACGGGTGATTACGTCATCGTCATCAATGCAGAGAAAGTAAAATTCACGGGTAAGAAACTGACGGACAAGACCTACTTCCGTCATTCCGGTTACCAGGGTGGCACGACGTTCACGTCCGCTGGCCTGATGCTCGAGAAGTTCCCGGAGCGCGTTCTGGAGCACGCTATCAAAGGCATGCTGCCGCACAACCGCCTCGGTGCTCAGATGTACCGCAAGCTCAGCGTTTACGCTGGCAGCGAGCATCCGCATGCAGCTCAGAAGCCGGAAAAGCTTGAGCTGAACATTCGCTAATCTGGAAAGGGAGGAACATTCTACATGGCACAAGTAAGCTACTACGGCACTGGCCGCAGAAAATCTTCCGTTGCCCGTGTTCGTCTGGTTCCGGGCGAAGGCAAAGTTACGATCAATGGTCGTAGCATGGAAGAGTATTTTGGTCTGAAGACTCTCGAACTCATCGTTCGTCAGCCGCTCAACCTTACGGAGACTGTTGACAAGTATGACGTCATCGCAAACGTTGCAGGTGGCGGTGTAACTGGTCAGGCAGGCGCCATCCGTCACGGTATCACCCGTGCACTCATGGAGATGGATGCTGATCTTCGTCCGGCCCTCAAGAAGGCTGGTTTCGTAACGCGTGACCCGCGTGAGAAAGAGCGCCGTAAATACGGTCTCAAGAAAGCTCGTAAGGCTTCCCAGTTCTCGAAACGTTGATCCGTTTTATACGAACAATATATCCGCAGCTTCGGCTGCGGATTTTTTTTGTCGCGGGGCAAAAAAAGAACCAGCAAGCGTACTTGCTGGTTCTTTTTTGCTGTTGATGATTGCTGCTTACTTTTTCAGCGCCTCTTTGAGGATTTCCGTCAGGGCTTTCTGTGAGATACGCATCATGTCAGAGAGCAGAGCGTTGTACAGATCGCCACCGTCCGTTACGCCACGGCCATTTTCCGTGATGAAGAATTTTTTCGGATGATCTTCTGCTTTGTAGGCCTCGTCAAGTTTTTCCTGGACAAGTTTCTCAATTTCCTGTTCTGTCATTAAAGACACCTCTTTCCTAAAATCTAAATATATTATACGACATTGTGTGATGTTTTTCCTTGTTTTTTCTAAAAATAAATGAAATTAATCTTTTCAGCTGCTTTCCATTGAATTTGAATCACAATTTAATTGCTACTTAAAACTAATTTAAATACAAGCCCTTATACTGTAACCATAGCAAGCAACCGAAGCAAGGCTGTTTGCCTGGAGCAAGCGAGTACAGAAAGGTGATGGATAATATGAAAAGCATGAAGAAAAAACTGTTAGCAGGTGTAGTGGCCGGTGCGGTCCTTACGGGGGTAGGCCTCAATGCGACGAGCGTGAAGGCTGCTGAGAACATGCAGCGCCAGACGCCGCCGCCGATGCATCAGCAGGGACAGATGGGACAGCATCCGCCGGTCCAGATGAGTGCGGATGAAGCAGCGAAGAACATCCATGAAACGTTTGGCGTCGATGAGGCTGAGGTAAAGGCAGCCATCACGGCGCACAAGGATTTCCGCGATATCGGCCAGGCAGCGATGCTCTCCAAGATCAGTGGCAAATCCTTCAAGGATGTGCTGGGCATGAAGACCGAGAAGAACAACTGGCCGGAGATCGGCAAGAGCCTTGGCGTGACGCGCGAGCAGGTGGAGACGCAGATGCTCACGATGCAGGCCATGCACATCGAGAAGAAAGCGAATATCGGCAAGGACAGAGTCCTGGCGCTGCTCAAGAACGGCTACCAGGCACGGGACATCGAGTGTGCGGGTCTGCTGGCCAAGGCTGCGGGCAAGGACGTACAGGCTGTCCTGGACATGAAGAAGATCAACAATCGTTGGACGGACGTTGCTGCGGAGCTGGGTGTGGACAAGAACGTGCTCAGACCTGAGAAAGGGGCACGCCCAGGCCATGGACCGCAGGGCGGCCCGCCGGCCGAGGGCATGATGGGAGCTCCGGACGGTGCGCCTCAGGGCGAGCCGCAGCCGGCTGAATGATTGCATATGGTATGGCTGTCACACGCTTCTGCGTGTGGCAGTTTTTTGTTTGGAAGCATCGTTCTATACGTTAATGGAATAATGTCTGCATTTTTTTGCTGAAAAATGTAAAATATGTATTGACAAGAAAAACAAAAGCGTGTAGTATATGAAACATCGACGGGTTAACAACTTTACAGTCGATAACAAAGATAAATCGGCGAACGGGAAATAGTAGGAATGCAGGTCGCTGTCAAGCGAGCCGGAGACTGGGGAACCAGTGGTGTGAAGTCCGGTCAGCGAGGTGTTTTGAATGGTCCCGCGAGAGTCCACCGAAAACAGCCTGGGCTGTAAGTAGGCTGGAACGGCTGCCTCCGTTAACGGGCTACGGCATCGGCTCTTTGGGCCTGCGCCGGAATGAGGTGCGTCTTTGACGTATGAAAACGGGTGGTACCGCGAAGTAGATTCGCCCCGACTGGATTTTTCCAGCCGGGGCTTTTGTATTACATATAGGGGATGAGCAGATGAAGGTAAAGATGTGTGGGATGAAATCGTTGCTGGCAGCCAAGGTTGCCGAGGAAGCCGGAGCAGATTTCATCGGGTTTATTTTCTGGCCGCAGAGCCATCGTTATATTGAGCCGGAACATGCAGCCGTCATCGCCGGGCAGTTGCAGCAGGCTTGGAAGACAGGCGTCTTCGTCGATGAGGATATCGAGAAGGTCAACGAGATTGTCCAGCAGGTACATCTTGACTTCGTCCAGCTCCATGGACATGAGAACGCGGCTTATGCCCGCAAGGTGCAATGTCCCGTGATCAAGGCGTTCCATTACGATGATGGATTCAGTGCGCAGGCAGCCAATGAGTTCCCTGCCGAAATGATCTTGATCGATACTTACCGTCCGGGGCAGCCGGGGGGTACGGGGGAAACCTTTGACTGGCGGGATGCCGCGGAAGAGATAGCCAAAGTGGAGAAACCCGTGCTGATTGCCGGTGGCATCAATACGGGGAATCTGCGGACGGTGGCGCGTATCTTTCATCCGTATGGTGTGGATGTATCGGGCGGTCTCGAGGAGAACAAGGAGAAATCAATCAGCAAGATACAGGCTTTCATGCGTCGCGTACGGAGCCTGCCACGCGGGAGGAAACGTCATTGAAAGATATTTTAGGCGAAATTGTCGAAAAGAAAAAAGCTATCGTAGCTGAGGCCAAGCGGAAAATGCCCCTGGCGGAAGTGAAGGCACGCATGCAGCCGGGGACATTCCGCATGAGCAAGGTCTTCAAGAAAGATGCATGGAATCTCATTGCAGAGTGCAAGCTCCAGTCGCCAGCCAAGGGGCGGCTGAACCAGACGCACACGGTGGAGCAGCTGGCGGCTATCTATGCAGCCAACGGTGCCAGTATGCTATCCGTGCATACGGATCCCCATTTCCTGGGGTGCAATGAAGATTTCTGCAAGGTGCGCAAGCTCGTGGAGCTGCCACTGCTGCGCAAGGACTTTGTCATCGATGACTATCAGTTGTATGAGGCGCGGATGCTGGGGGCCGATGCTGTGCTGCTGATTGCCCGCATCCTGTCCCCAGAACAGCTCAAGGAATATCTCTATACGGCTTGGAGCCTGGGCATGGATGCGCTGGTCGAGGTGCATGATGAGGCGGATATGGCCGCAGCCCTGACGACACCGGCAGAATTCATCGGTATCAACAACCGCAACCTCAAGACCTTCACGACGTCGATCGAGCAGACGCTGCAGCTTCTGCCCTATGCCGACAAGGAACGGGTGCTGATCAGCGAAAGCGGCGTGCTTTGTGCAGACGATGCCAGGGTATTGCGTGAGGCTGGCTGCGATGGCATCCTGGTCGGTGAAGGCTTGGTGAGGGCTGGTGATATCGGTGCGATGACGAATGCGCTGGCGGATATCGATGCAGGCAATGACAGGAAAATGATGGCATAAGGAGATAGACAGAATGAATACCAAGGGAAGATTTGGCCAGTATGGCGGGCAGTATGTGCCGGAAATCGTGATGCCGGCGCTCAATGAGCTTGAGGCCGCTTACCATAGATATAAGAACGATCCGGAATTCACGGAGCAGTTCCGCGCGTTGCTGCGCGAATACGCAGGGCGTCCGACGAATCTCTACTACGCAGAGAAACTGACCGCGCATTATGGCCGGGCGAAGATTTTCCTCAAGCGTGAGGACCTGCTGCACACGGGAGCCCATAAGATCAACAATGCGCTGGGGCAGGCGCTGCTGGCTAAGCTCATGGGCAAGAAACGCATCGTGGCGGAGACGGGGGCCGGCCAGCATGGTGTGGCTTCGGCTACCGTTGCTGCGCTGTTTGGCATGGAGTGCCATGTGTTCATGGGGGCTGTGGATGTCGAGCGGCAGAAGCTCAACGTGTTCCGCATGAAGCTGCTCGGCGCCAAGGTCATCCCCGTTTCAAGCGGCACGGGAACCCTCAAGGATGCGACGAGCGAGGCCATCCGCTATTGGGCGACGAATATCACCGACACCCATTATATCATCGGCTCGGCTGTCGGCCCCCATCCGTATCCGACGATCGTGCGCGACTTCCAGAAGGTCATTGGCGAGGAGATCCGCGAGCAGATCAAAGCGCAGACCGGGGGACTGCCGGATTATCTGGTCGCCTGCGTCGGCGGCGGCAGCAATGCCATCGGCACATTCTACGATTTCCGCAAGGACAGTGCTGTCAGGAAGTTTGGTGTCGAGGCAGGCGGACGCAGTGATGGGGTGGCGGATAATGCCAAGACGCTCTCCGGTGCTGGTGAGCCGGGAATCCTGCATGGTGCCTTCAGCTACCTGCTGCAGACGCCTGATGGCCAGGTCGTCGAGGCGTATTCGATATCCGCAGGTCTTGACTATCCGGGGGTAGGGCCGGAACATTCCTACTATAAAGATGAGAACATCGTCAAATATGTATCGGTCACGGATGAAGAGGCCTTGGCGGCCTTCCAGCGCTTGTCGCAGATCGAGGGCATCATTCCTGCCTTGGAGAGCTCCCATGCGTTGGCGTACCTTGAGAAACTGATGCCGGAAACAAAAGCTGGCGAGTCCGTAGTCGTATGCTTGTCGGGCCGTGGCGATAAGGACGTAGCCATGGTGGCCAGGGCACTGGGGGAGGATATCGAGTTATGAACCGTATTGAGGCGAAGATGGCAGCGCTCAAAGCTGCTGGCAAAAAAGGCATTTATATCTATATCACCTGCGGCGCGCCGGATGTGGCGACGACAATCGAGGCAGTCCGGCAGGCTGAGCAGAATGGCGCTGATCTCATCGAACTCGGGCTGCCGTTCTCTGATCCGATGGCCGATGGCCCGGTCATCCAGACCGCATCGGTGGTGGCGCTCAAGAATGAGATGACGCTGGCCAAGGAGCTGGAAATCCTGCGCGAGATCCGCAAGTTCTCGGATATCCCCTTGGTGGGTATGGGGTATATCAACAATATGTACCACTATGGATTTGCGAGATTCGTCAAGGATTTCCAAGCTGCTGGCATGGATGGCATCATCGTGCCGGATGTCCCGCATGAGGAGTCGGAAGAGATGCGCCGGATCTGCCAGGAGAATGATTTCGTGCTGGCGGAATTCATCACGCCGGGCACGACGGAGGCGCGTATGCAGGATACCTGCAAGGATGCACGCGGTTTCATCTACTGTGTCTCCAACAATGGTGTCACAGGGGTCAAGAAGGTGGACTACCGTGTGATCGGCGGCGTTTGCGACAAGGCGCGCAAGTATACGGATACGCCGCTGGCGGTGGGCTTTGGCATCGGCTCGGCTGAGGCGGCTGTGGAAGCCGCTGCGCATGCGGATGCTGTCATCGTGGGCAGTGCTGTGGTCAAGCGCCTGCTCGACCATGAGCTTACGGAAGCCATGGCCTTGGTCCATGAGATGCGCGTGGCGCTCGATGCGAATTATGCGCAGTGAAAACAGAGAAAAGGATTTTTAGAAGCGATGACGAATAGTTATTTCTAGGAAATTCGATTCCAGAAAGGAAGATAGCTATGATCGTCACTGATATAAAAACCGTAGATGCGGCCGAAGATCTCATTCGCCGCCATACGCAGAACCGTCCGGAAAAACCAAGGAGCGTACAGGAGATATCGGCCCGCTACCGGCAGGCGATAAAGCAGTATCAGGTACTCATGCATGCGGAGATCGATAACCGCGAGCAGCGAGTCATGCTGTATTCGGAAATCAAGACGCTCGGCTGGTGTTTGGGACGCGACGAGCATAAGGTGGTAAAGGATATCAACACGCCGCAGCCATGACGGCGTCCATCCGGTGAAAGCCCCTGCCTGGTGATAAGACGCCAGGCAGGGGCTTTTTCTGGATGGGAGTGAGACATATGAAGCTTGAGCCAGCGTGTGCTGACTTTTGCCGGTTGGCAAAGACGAAGAATCTCATCGCTGTGTCGGCAGAACTCAATATGGATATGGATACGCCAGTGTCGGTATATTATAAGCTGGTCGATGAGCACAAAGGCTTCATCCTGGAGTCGGTCGACACGACGCATCAGCAGTTCGGCCGCTATTCGTTCATCGGAGCAGAGCCGTTTGCACGGCTGCAGGTCTTCAAGAACCGCTTGATGATCAAGGAAAATGATTTGATGAAGACCATCGAGGGCAATCCGGTCGCAGCGATCCGCCAGTACATGGCACGGTTCCAGCCGGCCATCGAGGATGCGGCGATCCCTCTGGCCAATGGTGGACTGGTGGGGTATTTCAATTATGAGATCGTTGGGACCTTTGACCGGGTGCGGGGCTTGGACATCGGGGAGGAGGATCTCTTGGGGCAGTTCATGCTCTGCCGCATCCTGGTTGTCTACGATGCGCTGCGCAACCGGGCAAGGATTGTCTGCTTTGCTGACATCAAGGCTGGCGAAGAGCCTGAGGCTCTGTACCACAGCATCGAGGCGAAGATAGAAGCTTTGCAGCAGAAGCTCGCAGCGCCGGTGGCCTTGCGGGCAGCAAAGCCTGCAAAGCGCCAGGAACCTGTGGATTTCCTCGGGAAGTATGGGCAAGTGCCTGAGGATTTCCTCACGGCGATCCGCAAGGCCAAGGAGCATATCTTTGCCGGAGATATCTTCCAGATTGTGCCTTCGCGTCAGTTCCGGCAGAAAATCACCAAGCCCTGCTTTGATTTCTACCGCCGGCTTCGGCAGGTGAATCCGTCCCCCTATATGTTTTACCTTAACTTTGGCCGCGTGAAGCTTGTCGGCGCTTCGCCGGAGATGCTGGTCAAGGTGACCGGTGGTACCGTCTATACTTATCCGATTGCCGGTACGCGCCGCCGGGGCAGGACGGCCGCAGAGGACAGCGAGCTGGCGGCAGGCCTCAAGGCGGACAGCAAGGAGGTTGCAGAGCATTCGATGCTCGTGGATCTGGCGCGCAACGATATCGGCCGCATCAGCGAGCCGGGCTCGGTCCGCGTGACCAAGCTCAAGCAGGTCGAGTATTTCAGCCATGTCATGCATATGGTTTCTGAGGTGGTGGGCAAGATAAAAGCGGGCTATACGCCGATGGATGTGCTCAAGGCGACGTTCCCGGCGGGAACAGTCAGCGGGGCACCGAAGCTGCGGGCGATGGAAATCATCCATGCGCTTGAGCCGGTGAAGCGCGACACATATTCGGGGACAGTCGGCTATATGGACTTTGCCGGCAATATGGATATGTGCATCACCTTGCGCACGATGCGCATCGAAAACGATGACACGGCCATCATCCAGTCGGGGGCTGGCATCGTGGCTGACTCGGTGGCCGAGAAGGAATACCAGGAGATCCTGCAGAAATCCAAGGCGCTGTTTGAGGTAGTAGAGGAGGTGGAAAACGATGTTGTTGCTTTTAGATAACTACGATTCGTTCACCTACAATGTCTACCAACTCTTGTCGGAACTTGGGGCTGAGGTCGAGGTCATACGCAACGATCAGACGACCGTAGAGGAAATCCGCCGCCGCGGCTATGCGGGCATTGTGCTTTCACCGGGGCCGGGGGTACCGGCGGAGGCCGGCATCACAGAGCAGGTGATTGCCGGGCTGAAGGGCGAGCTGCCGATGCTGGGCATCTGCCTCGGCCATCAGGCCATTGGCGAAGTCTTTGGCGGCCAGGTGGTGCGGGCTGGCGAAATCGTGCATGGCAAGACTTCGCCGCTGAAGCATACCGGTCAGGGCTTGTATGCCGGACTAGCCCAGGGAATCCCGATTGGCCGCTATCATTCGCTGGTGATCGACCGGGAGACACTGCCGCCGTGCTTTGCCGTTACCAGTGAGCTGGCCGATGGCATGGTCATGGGAATCCGCCATAAGGAATATGATATCGAGGGGATACAGTTCCATCCCGAGTCCATCCTGACGCCGGATGGACGCACGATGATGCAGAATTTCCTGGCGCGTCTGGGCTGAGGAGGAAAGATTATCTGGCCTTCCCTGCGGGGAGGGCTTTTTCTTTTGCCTGAGTGTGCTATAATAGAAGCCGTCATGCTTTTTATGATGGTGAAAGGAAACATTCATGCGAAATATACTGACCAAGGCGGGAATCCTGGTGCTGCTGTTCCTGATGCTGCTGCCAGCTGTTCCCGTGGCCGCGGGCAGGCATAAGGCTGACCAGGCGGCAAAGCCGAAGGCCAGGATCTTGTTTGTGCCGCAGGACAACCGGCCGACATCCTGCGAGCAGACCGCTGATGTGGTACGCAAGCTCGGCTATGAAGTGGTGATGCCCGACAAGGAATTGCTGGGCGGGCTCAAGAAACGCGGCAATCCCGAGCGTCTGTGGCAATGGACCAAGGAGCAGGCGCCGAAGGCCGATATCGCGGTGATTGCGACGGACTCGCTGCTCTACGGCGGTCTGGTAGCCTCGCGCAAACACAATACACCGCTGCCGGTACTGCAGGAGCGGGCTGGCAGGCTGGCGGAGCTGCATCGGGACAATCCTGGCCTCAAGCTCTACGCCTTTGCGTCGCTAATGCGCACGCCGCGCAGCGGCGAGGCGTCGGGCGGTGAGGACCCGGATTATTATATTGATTACGGGGCCAAGATCTTCCGCTACACGGGTCTTATGGACAAGGCTGAGATGCGCGGGCTCAGTGCCGCCGAGGCGGATGAGGCGATGGAACTGGAGTCGGCAATCCCGGACTGGGTGCTGGCCGATTGGATGAAGCGCCGGCAGCATAATGTCGATACGACGAAAATGCTCATCGACGACGTGCGCGCTGGTGCCATGGAGTATCTGCTGGTGGGCAAGGACGACAATGCGAGCTTGTCGCAGACCCATCGCGAGAGCCGCTGGCTGAAGACTTATGCCGAGGGGATTCCGGCCGAGCACTTCCAGCTGGTAGCGGGCATCGATGAACTGGGCCTGCTGCTTATGAGCCGGGCCGCCAATGCCTGGGAACATGTCGTCCCGCAGGTGGCAATCCGGTATAATGAAGGCATGGGCGGCCGGACAATACCGACGTATTCGGATGAACGCGTCGAGGCGACATTGCAAACGGATCTGCAGATTGCGGGGGGAAGGCTTGTGGCGGAACCGGCGAAGGCGGATTTCACGCTGCTGGTGAATACGAATCCGGATGGCGTCACTGGCGAGGCCAACCATATCCGCGACTGGGAGCAGGCGCCGCTGAACAACGGGCAGGATCGTGCGGGAACCAATGCTTTCCTGCGGCAGCTGCGGGAGCTGCTGCACAAGGGCTATGCCGTAGGCGTAGCTGATATAGCCTTCACGAACGGTGCGGACAATGCGCTCATGCGCCACTTGGAACAGGAGAACCTGTTGTTCTCCCTGCGTTCGTATGCCGGCTGGAATACAGCGACCAATAGCCTGGGTTTTTCCCTGGCTCAGGGCATGCTCGCTGCGCGCATGCCCAAAGCGGCGGCCAACGCACTGCTATTGACCCGCTATCTGGACGATTGGGGTTATCAGGCCAATGTGCGCACGGCACTGGCCATGGAGATTGAACAGTTGGAAGATCCGCAGGTATATCTCTATCTGGGCGATTATGAGCCGTATATGGTGGAGCAATCGACGGCACTGCTGCAGGCGTTTGCCCGCGAGCATCTGCCACAGCTGCATAGGCCGGAGACATTGCAAGTGACATTCCCTTGGCAGCGCATGTTCATTGCGGATATCCGCTATGATGCGCAGAACTGAAGAGCAGCGGGAGCAATCCCGCTTTCTTTTCAGTTTTAAAGTCAAAAGGTCAGAAATAATATTTGACTTTTTGACTTTAAGCAGTATAATAAGAATTAGAAACGGAACCGTTCGAAGGATAGCATGAGATTACGGAGGAAATAGATTATGGGACAGGAAAGATATACGGCGAAGACCATGGCGGCCTTGCAGTCGGCACAGCAGCTGGCAGCCATGCGCTACCATCAGGAGATCAGCTCAGCGCATGTATTGCTCGCGCTGGCCAAGGAGCCGGAGGGGCTGCTGGCGACGATCTTTGCAGACTGCCAGACGGATATGCCGATGCTCAAGGCCCGGCTGGAGCAGGTATTGAACAAGATCCCGAGCGTCAAGGGCTCGGACCGTCTGGGCATGGGCATGGATATGGTACGCGTTCTGGGGCGGGCGGAAGAGCTGGCCAAGGCGATGAAGGATGACTATGTATCGACGGAGCATCTGCTGCTGGCGGTTGTCAGTGATGGCAGTGACGAAGTGCAGTCCATCTGCCGGGAGTTCAAGCTCACGAAGAGCAGCATCCAGAGCTCGATCAAGAAGAATCGCAAGCAGAATGTCACGAATGAGAACCCGGAGGAAGGCTATAAGTCGCTGGAGAAATTCGGCCGCGACCTCACGGAGGCAGCGCGCCATGGCAAGCTCGACCCTGTCATTGGCCGTGACGAAGAGATCCGCCGCACGATCGAGATCCTGTCACGCCGCACCAAAAACAATCCGGTGCTGATCGGCGAGCCGGGTGTCGGCAAGACCGCAATCGTCGAAGGGCTGGCCCGCCGTATCGTGGCAGGGGACGTGCCGGAGTCCCTGAAGAACAAGACGCTGTACTCCCTCGACATGGGGGCGCTGATCGCCGGTGCCAAGTTCCGCGGTGAATTCGAGGAGCGCCTCAAGGCGGTGCTGAACGAAATCGTCAAATCCGACGGCCAGATCCTGTTGTTCATCGATGAAGTGCATACGGTAGTCGGTGCCGGCGCGGCAGAGGGCGCTATGGATGCGGGCAATCTCTTGAAGCCCATGATGGCACGTGGCGAGCTCAGATGCATCGGCGCGACGACCCTCAACGAGTACCGCAAATACATTGAAAAGGATACGGCCCTGGAGCGGCGCTTCCAGCCGGTTATGGTCGGTGAGCCGTCGGTGGAAGATACGATTTCTATCCTGCGCGGGCTCAAGGAGCGCTATGAGGTGCATCATGGTGTCCGCATCCGCGATGCTGCGCTGGTATCGGCAGCCGTGCTCTCCGACCGGTATATTTCGGACCGCTTCCTGCCCGACAAGGCCATCGATCTTGTCGATGAGGCGGCAGCTAAGCTGCGCACGGAGATTGAGTCGATGCCAGGACCGCTGGATGAGATCCGGCGCAAGATCATGCAGCTGGAGATCGAAGAGCAGGCTTTGAAGAAAGAAAACGACGAGGCATCGAAGGCGAAACTGGATTCGATTGCCAGTGAAAAGGCGGCGCTGCAGCAGCAGGAAGGAGAGCTCCAGGCGAAATGGGAGAGCGAGAAGCAGGCCATCCTGCGGGTCCGCGCGATAAAGAAAGAAATCGATGAAGTGAACAGCCAGATGGAGGCGGCTGAGCGCGCCTATGACCTCAACCGCATGTCGGAGCTCAAATACGGCAAGCTGCCCGAATTGCAGAAGAAGCTGGCGGATGAGGAGAATATCATCGCTGCGAAGTCCAAGGATGAGCAGCTGCTCAAGGAGGAGGTCGGCGAGGAAGATATCGCGAAGGTCGTCAGCCGTTGGACGGGGATTCCCGTGGCCAAGATGATGACAGGAGAGCGCGAAAAGCTGATCCATCTCGAAGAAGGGCTCCATACGCGGGTCGTTGGCCAGGATGAGGCTGTCAAGGCTGTCAGCGAGGCCATTTTGAGAGCGCGGGCGGGAATCAAAGACCCCAACCGTCCAATCGGCTCCTTCATTTTCCTTGGCCCCACTGGTGTCGGCAAGACTGAGCTGGCCAAGACGCTGGCTGAGTCGCTGTTTGACGATGAACGCAGCATGATCCGCATCGACATGAGCGAGTATATGGAAAAGCATAGCATTGCCCGCCTGATCGGTGCGCCTCCGGGCTATGTCGGTTATGATGAGGGCGGCCAGCTGACCGAGGCTGTGCGCCGCCGTCCGTACAGTGTTATCCTGCTCGATGAGATCGAGAAGGCGCATCGCGATGTGTTCAACGTGCTGCTGCAGATCCTCGATGATGGGCGGCTTACCGATGGCAAGGGCCGTGTGGTCAACTTCAAGAACACGGTCATCATCATGACGAGCAATCTCGGTTCCCAGGAAATCCTCAACAAGGATTATGAGGAAGCCAAGGCAGCCGTGGACAGTATCCTCAAGGAATACTTCCGGCCGGAGTTCCTGAACCGCGTGGACGATATCATCGTCTTCAAGGCGCTGCAGAAGGAGCAGGTCAAGAATATCGCCGCTATCCTCCTGCAGAAACTCGGCGAGCGGTTGCAGAAGCAGGTCAGGATCACCTTGGGCTGGGATGAAGCGGCTCTGTCGGCTCTGGCTGAGCAGGGCTTCGACCCGAACTTTGGCGCCCGGCCGCTGCGCCGCCTGCTCGTGCATACCGTTGAGACGGAACTGTCCAAGTCCATTATCCGCGGGGATGTACAGGAGGGCGACACGGTGGCTATCGGCTTTGCAGATGGCGCGTTCACCTTCACCAAAGCATGATGCTGCACATAGAAAAAACGGTGGCTGGAGTGATCGATCACTCCAGCCACCGTTTTGTTATGGCGTGGGGATGAATCTGGCGAGGAAGGTATGATTCCCGTCCAGAAGGTCCTTATGCAATTTTGCCAGCGGGGCGAAGATCGGAGAGTACTGCAAGCGCAGCTTGAAGCGCAGGAACGTGTGGTTCGTGCAGCCGAAGATGGGCACGCGGTTGAGTACGTAGCGGTTATCGCCTTGGCCGGCGAGGCCGTAGTTGACGGTGAAAGCGCCCTTGTAGCCGGCGTCTTTCACCCGCTGCTGCAGCTCCTCATCATAAGAGCCGCAAGGGTAGGCAAGGAAGTTTATCGTCTTGCCGAGCTTCCATTCCAAAGCTTTTTTTGACCCGTCAAGCTGATTCCAGGTTTCTTCGGGGCTCGTGCTGTCGAGCTGGGCATGGGAGAGGGTGTGGCTCTCGAAGTTGATGAGCCCGCTCTCCTGCATCTCCGCTGCCTGGGACCAGGTCAGATAATTGGGATAGGTGCTGACGTAGTCAGAGATAAGGAAAATGGTGCCGCGCAAGTTGTATTTCTCCAGGATGGGGAAAGCATTGCGGTAATTATCGGCATAGCCGTCGTCGAAGGTGATGATGACAGGTTTATCCGGCAGCGGCCGTCCCTCGTCCCAGGCGGAAATCATCTCGTCCGGTGTGATGGTGTGGTAGCCATTGTCAGCCAGATACTTCATCTGCGTTTCGAACTGGTCTGTGTGTACGGTCAGCGCGTTCTCGTCGCGATCATTGATCTGATGGTAGTTTAATACGGGAACGGAATCTGCTGCACCATGCATGAGATAGAGGCAGCCGCCGATTCCTGCAAGCAGAACGGCTAGCAAAACTCCACCCAGCCGTTTTAGCCATGTTGCCATGAAAGACACATCCTTTTGTTGATTTTAATATCCTGTCTAATATATACCAATGCGGCAAGCATGTCAAATGATAAAAGGGCGCTGCGCCGCTCTGCAAGCAAAAATCCGCTGACGCTGGTGTCAACGGATTCGTATGCATCGGTATGTAGATCGGTTAAGGAACCCGGGGCGGAGCTCAGCCGATGACGCGGCAGGCACCGGCATAGTGGGCAACGCGGTAATCGCGGGACAGGGAATCGTAAGCGATGCCGTGCGTGCTGGAGGCGTGGATCATCTGACCGTTGCCCACGTAGATGCCGACATGGGAGATATTCACGTAATCGCCCGCGAAGAAGACGAGGTCGCCAGGTTGCAAGTCGGCTTTGTTGACCGGGTGGCCAGCGGAGATCTGGATATCAGCAGTCCGTGGCAGGTTGATGCCGTGCTTGGCGTAAACGTACTGGACGAAGCCGGAACAGTCAAATCCGTTCGGTGAGGATCCACCCCATACATAAGGCACACCAAGGAATTGCTGTGCCGTACCGACGATAGCGCTGATGCCGGCCAGATATGACTTGTGCTGCACGAACGTTGGCATAGCGCGGTGCAGGAGTGCCTGATAAGACTGGTCACCGACAAGCCCATCGGCAGTCAGATGATGATCGCGCTGGAATTGGCGGACGGCCTCCTGAGTTGCCGGGCCGAAGTCACCATCGACGCTGACATCGTAACCAGAGCTGGCAAGTGCCTGCTGGATCTCACTGATCTCCTGTCCGGTATCACCGAGACGGAAGGCTGCGGCGTCGCAGACAGCAGGAACGGACAGGCAGAATGTGGCGGCTAATAAAAGACGACCTAACTTATGCAAGGGAAATCCTCCTTAATAATATAGTTGATGTTTCATAAATAAGAAAGAATAGGTTCCAATCAAAACCGAGCCCATTATATCATGTTAGCACCTGACAGGTCAAATAGGTCATAACTTTGCCGAGCATATCCTGGACAAAGGGGCTTTCATTCGCTGCGGATTCGTTTTATAATAGATGGGTGCATTTGATTAGGAAATGAAGGCAATCTAAAAATAAAGGAGATATTGCGATTTATGCAAAGAAATGATTTGTGCTGGTGTGGCAGCGGCAAGAAGTATAAGAAATGCCATGAGGACTTTGACGAGCGTCTGAGCGAGATGAAGTTCGATGTATTCCTGGGACAGTGCCGCCCCCCGAAGAAAATCATCAACAATGCGCATGACATCGAGTGCATCCGCAAGGCAGGCGTCATCAATGATGGTGCGCTGGATCTGGCGGGGACGATGATCAAGGCGGGCATGGACACGGCGACGATCGACAAGGCCGTGCATGACTATATCGTGGAGCGCGGCGGCTATCCGTCCTGCTTGAATTATGAGGGCTTCCCGAAGAGCTGCTGCATCTCCCTCAATGAGGTAGTCTGCCATGGCATCCCGTCACCGAAGACCATCCTCAAGGACGGCGATATCCTGAACATCGACATCACGACGACGCTGGACGGCTATTATGCGGATGCCTCGCGGATGTTCATGGTCGGCGAGGTCAGCCCTGAGGCGGAAAAACTCGTGCGCGTGACGAAGGAGTGCATGGAGCTCGGCATCGCTGCTGCCAAACCGTGGCATTTTGTCGGTGACATCAGCGCGGCTTGCGGCAACCATGCCCATGCCAATGGCTATACGGTCGTCACGGACCTCGGCGGCCATGGCGTAGGCAAGGATTTCCATATGGAACCGTTTGTCGCCCATGAAGGCGAAGCCAATACGGGCATGCTGCTCGTGCCGGGCATGGTGCTCACGGTGGAGCCGATGATCAATATGGGCAAGAAGAATGTCACGGTCGACGCCAAGGATAACTGGACCGTGCGGACGAAAGATAAGAGCCTGTCAGCCCAGTGGGAGAAGACGATTCTCATCACGGAGACGGGGACGGAGGTATTGTCGTCGTAATGACTACGTTCAAGGAATTAGGAATCAGCGACAGCGTCTGCGAGACGCTGCGCTATAAGGGCATCAAGGAGGCTACGCCGGTACAGGAGGCAGCTATCCCGCTCGTGCGGGCTGGCCGTGATGTCATCGCGCAGGCGCAGACCGGCACGGGCAAAACGCTGGCCTTTCTGCTGCCAATCCTCGAGAAGATCAAGCCGCAGGCTGAAGTAGCACAGGCCCTTGTGGTGACACCGACCCGGGAGCTGGCCATCCAGATCGCCAAGGTAGCAGCGCTCGTCGGTGAGGCCTCGGGGGTGAGCTCGCTGGTCATCTACGGCGGCCAGGACATCGAGCGGCAGAAGCAGAAGCTCCGCCGTCATCCGCAGCTCATCATCGGCACGCCGGGGCGTTTGCTGGACCATCTGCGCCGGGGTACGATTGACTTGTCAAAAGTCAACAAGGTAGTGCTGGATGAGGCCGATGAAATGATGCGGCTCGGCTTCATCGAGGATGTCGAGGTGCTGCTCAAAGCTGCGGCAAACGACCGCCAGCTGACGCTGTTCTCGGCGACTATGCCGGACCGCATCAAGGCCTTGGCGCATCAGTATATGCGCGCCCCGGAGAATATCAAGATCAAGAGCGAGCATGTCACGCTTGATGCCATCGAGCAGGTCATCATCAATACGACCGAAGAGGTGAAGATCGATCGTCTCTGTGAGTGTATCAACAGTGACAATCCTTATCTGGCCATGGTATTCTGCCATACGAAGCAGCGTGCGCATATGGTCACGATGGCGCTGGCGGCCCGCGGCTATCTGGTCGACGAGCTGCATGGCGACCTGTCACAGGTACAGCGGGCACTGGTGCTCAAGCGGTTCCGCAAAGCAGAGCTGCAGATCCTTTGCGCGACGGATATCGCAGCCCGCGGCCTTGACATCGAGGGCGTTACGCATGTATTCAACTATGATATTCCCCATGACGCCGAGAGCTATATCCATCGCATCGGCCGTACGGGCCGGGCTGGGCAGCAGGGTAAGGCGGTGACCTTTGTGAATGCCCGCCAGTACGATCTGCTGCGCCGCATCGAGTCGGGCATCAAGAACCGCATCCGCAAGGAGCACTCGGAGCGCCATCATCGCCGGCAGGAGAAGCAGGCCAAGATCCTGCAGGAAATCCGCGAGAAACGCGAAGAGAAGAAAAAGAAGAGCAAGCCGCTCTCCAAATACGCCAACCGCAAGGGCAATGCGCATAAGGGGCGCAATGACCGCAGCCGCCGCGTGAAAGCCAAGACGAAGACGAATCTGGGACACCGTGCCAAGATGGGGCGTCATTGACAATATTGTATGCAGAACTCCCGGGGTTTATGGAATCCCGGGAGTTTTTTTGCGGGGATAATTGTCATAAATTTTTCAAAAAAATAATAATACAAGCAGGAATATGATAAAAAAAGCCGAAGTATATCCCTGTAACCAAATTAAAGGGGGAGATTCCATGATCGGTATCAAAAATGTTATTGCCATTGTTTGCGGCGGTGGACCGGCGCCAGGCATCAACAGCGTTATCTCAGGTGTAGTCAATGAGGCAACCCGCCATGGCTGGGATGTACTCGGAATCTATGACGGCTTTTCACGTATCGGCCGTGGCGAGAAGAACTATGTCCGCCTTGAGCCGAAAAACATCAGCCGTATCCACCTGACGGGCGGCTGCATCCTCAAGATGTCGCGCTTCAATCCGACGAAGAAAGAGTCCGATCTGCGCACGGTCGTCGAGACGCTCACAGAGCTTGGCGTCACGCATCTTGTGACGATCGGTGGCGATGAAACGGCCTACAGCTCGGCGGCGGTATCGGAGTACGCACGCAAGATGGGCCGTACGATCAATGTTGTCCATGTCCCGAAAACCATCGACAACGACCTGCCGCTGCCGGAAGGCGTTCCGACCTTCGGCTTTGAGACAGCCCGGGCCTTTGCTACGACGGAAATCGAAAACCTCATGGAAGATTCCCGCACGACGAATAACCGCTGGTATTTCACGATTGCCATGGGCCGCACGGCTGGCCATCTGGCTCTCGGTATGGGCCGCAGCGCCGGAGCAGCACTTACGGTCATCCCCGAGGAGTTCCCCGAAGAGAAGATCCCTCTGCAGCAGGTGGTAGACATCATCACTGGTTCGATCGTCAAACGTTATCTGACGGGCAAGAATTACGGCGTGGCAGTCATTGCCGAGGGTGTCATCGAGAAGATCGCGCCGGAGGACTTCAAGAAGCTCGGTACGGTGGTCACTGATGAGCATGGCCATATCCGCTACAGTGAGCTCGACTTTGGTGAGATTCTCAAGCAGGCTGTCCTGGCCGAAGTCAAGAAGCTCGGCATCAAGATTTCCGTCATCGATAAGGAGATTGGCTATGAGCTCCGCTGCACGGCACCGATTGCTTACGATATCGACTATGCGCGCTCGCTCGGCTATTCGGCAGTCAAGTTCCTCATGGCTGGCGACAGCGGTGCCCTGATCACGATCCAGGACAACAAGGCAGTGCCGATGCGCTTTGAGGATATCAAGGACCCGGCAACCGGCAAGACCATGGTCCGCAAGGTCAACATCGAGTCGATCCAGTACAAGATCGCCCGCGGCCTCATGATGCGCTTGGAAAAAGAAGACCTGAACGATCCGGGCCTTGCCAATGCATATCGCATGGAACCCAAGGAGTTCAAAGAGCGTTATATGTATCTCTTTGATGCACCGGAAGAGGCTGAGGCCAGCCAGGCAGAACCCAAGAAATGAAGTCCTATATAATAGAATAGAACGCAGATTTAGCAGGGGATTTTCTTTCCCTGCTAAATTTTTTTTATTTTTTTTGGTAAAAAGGGGTTGACGAACCCCAGGCGATGCTCTATAATAATTTCTTGTCAGCCAGTGATGCGCAAGCGTCACAAGCGATAACATCGCGGGGTGGAGCAGTCGGTAGCTCGTCGGGCTCATAACCCGAAGGTCACAGGTTCAAGTCCTGTCCCCGCAACCAAATTGATTATTACCAACATTTCGAGATAATACACATTATCGCGGGGTGGAGCAGTCGGTAGCTCGTCGGGCTCATAACCCGAAGGTCACAGGTTCAAGTCCTGTCCCCGCAACCAAAATGCTGGAATCGCTGATATAGCTCAGTCGGTAGAGCGTATCCTTGGTAAGGATAAGGTCACCAGTTCAATCCTGGTTATCAGCTCCATATATTCTGGCGGCGTAGCTCAGTTGGCTAGAGCATGCGGTTCATACCCGCAGTGTCAGGAGTTCAAATCTCTTCGCCGCCACCAACTTTATCAATGAACCCCTGTTGCAGGGGTTTTATTTATGTATAGTGTCCCGAAATAAAATTTCACCTTGTCAAGGTTTCCTAGTTGACAGTCTAAGGCAAGTGTGCTAAATTGTATTAGTGACATTGTGAAAGAGTCATAGTTTCTGAGCGTAAGGGGTGTAATAAGAGATGCGCAACAATATCACGTTGGAGTGCACGGAGTGCCATAGCCGTAACTACCGTACCAACAAGAACAAGAAGAACAACCCGGATCGTCTGGAGTTCAATAAGTACTGCAAGTTCTGCAAGAAGCACACGCTGCACAAAGAGACGAAATAATCGCTTTAGCGGGTTGAACGGAGATGTGAAGTGACTGTGAAGAAATTCATAGACGAAGTAATCGCCGAGATGAAAAAAGTATCCTGGGCAACCAAAAAGGAGCTTTTCAACTACACCGTGGTTGTAGGCATCGCTGTTGCGATTGTTTGTGCCCTGATTTGGTTCTGTGATACGGTCTTTGCAAGATTGTTCCACATCATTTTAAGGTAAGCAGGGTGAGATAAGCATGGCAGACAAGGACGAGATGGATCTTCGTCAGGATAATCCTGGCAGAGCATGGTATGTAATCCATACCTACTCAGGCTACGAGAACAAGGTGAAAGCCAATCTCGAGCGCCTGATTCACACGGCCAACATGAGCGACATGATCTTCAATGTCGTCGTTCCGGTAGAGGATGAGGTCGAAATCAAGGACGGCAAGAAAAAAGTCGTTCCGAGAAAAGTCTTCCCAGGCTATGTGCTGGTTGACATGATTGTCGATGAGCATTCCTGGTACGTTGTGCGCAACACCACCGGTGTAACGGGTTTTGTCGGTTCCGAGAAACACCCGATTCCGCTTACTGATGCTGAAGCGAAACGTATCTTGAAATCCATGGGCGAGGAAGAGCTCAAACCCGAGCTGGATGTATCCGTCGGGGATGTGGTTCGCATCAACTCGGGTGTTTTCGAGAACTATACGGGCGCCGTTACTGAGATCGATCAGGAAAAAGGCCGCTTGAAGGTTCTGGTAGAGGAAACCCCGATTGACCTTGGCTTCGATCAGGTCGAAAAGCTCTAATTGAAGCCACTAAAATCCATTTTTGGGAGGTGTAAATACAATGGCAAAGAAAGTTTCTAAGATTGTCAAGCTCCAGGTTGTTGCTGGTAAAGCTAATCCGGCTCCTCCGGTAGGTCCGGCTCTTGGTCAGGCTGGTGTCAACATCATGGGCTTCTGTAAGGAATTCAACGAGAGAACCAAGGCACAGGCTGGTCTTGTCATCCCTGTTGTCATCACGGTTTTTGAGGATAGATCCTTCACGTTCATCACCAAGACTCCGCCGGCTGCTGTCCTTCTGAAGAAGGCTGCTAAGATCGACAAAGCTTCTGGTGAGCCGAACAAGAACAAAGTTGCTAAGCTGCCGCGTGCAGAGGCAATGAAGATTGCTGAGAGCAAGATGGCTGACCTCAACGCTGCTGACATCGAGGCTGCTACCCGCATGATCGAGGGTACGGCACGCAGCATGGGTATTGAAATCGTTGACTAATGGTTGATGATTTCATCCCGTGGGAGGCATTCACCGTTATTACCACGAGAGGAGATTACTTACAATGGCTAAAGCTGGTAAGAAATATCAGGACGCTTGCAAGCTCGTAGAAGCTGGCAAGGTCTACACGGCTGCTGAGGCTATGGATCTCGTCAAGAAGACGGCTACGGCGAAATTCGATGAAACCATCGAGCTGCACGTACGTCTCGGCGTTGATCCGAAATACGCTGATCAGCAGGTCCGCGGCGCTATGGTCCTGCCGCATGGCACGGGTAAATCCAAGCGCGTACTCGTCTTCGCAAAAGGCGAGAAAGTAAAGGAAGCAGAGGCAGCAGGTGCTGACTTCGTTGGTTCCGATGAAATCGTCCAGAAGATCCAGGGCGGCTGGCTCGACTTCGACGTCGCTGTCGCTACTCCGGACATGATGGGCACTGTCGGTCGTCTTGGTAAGGTCCTTGGTCCTCGCGGCCTCATGCCGAACCCGAAACTGGGCACGGTTACGATGGATCTCACGAAGGCTATTTCCGAGATTAAAGCAGGTAAAGTCGAGTACCGTACCGACAAAGCTGGTAATGTACATTGCCCGATCGGTAAGGCATCCTTCGACGCTGAGAAGCTTCAGCAGAACTTCCAGGCCCTGATTGATACACTGAACCGTGTAAAACCGGCTGCTGCTAAAGGCCAGTACATGCGCTCCATTACGGTCAGCGCAACGATGGGCCCTGGCATCCCGGTTCAGATTGGCTGATCCAGTCTGATTAGGTTCAACGAGGCTCCGGTCTCCACAACTGTATAACGATGGCTGTAGACAGCAGGTTTGATTCTATCATCTAACGACGATTCGTCGCCTGCCGAGGCCGGAGCTCACTGAATTTGAATATTCAACCTCCGGCGTACGCAGCCGGAGGTTTTTTTACAGGCTTTAAAATCCAAAGTGGACAGGAGGTGAAATTAAAGTGGCAAACTTAACGAAAAAACAGGCTATCGTCGCTGAGCTCAAAGACCAGCTGACGAATGCTAAAGGTGTAGTTCTGACGAGCTACAAAGGTCTGACGGTTGCTCAGGACACGGAACTCCGCCGCGAGCTCCGCGCTGCTGGCGTAACGTATCATGTTGTCAAGAACACGATGCTCCGTCTGGCTGCTAAAGAAGCTGGTATCGAGGGCTTTGATGAGCATCTCGAGGGCACGACGGCTTTCGCATTCTCCACGGAGGATGCTATTGCTCCGGCAAAAGTCATCTGCGGCTTCATCAAGAAGAACAAACTGGACGAGAACGAGGTTCTGACGATCAAAGTTGGTACGGTCGAGGGCAAAGTCATCGACGCCAAAGAGGTCAAAGCTCTGGCTTCGCTGCCGTCCCGCGAGGAACTCATTGCCAAGATGCTGGGCAGCATGAACGCCCCGATTTCCAACACGGTCAACGTGCTGCAGGGTGTTATCCGCAATGCTGTTTATGTGCTTGACGCTGTTCGCGCTCAGAAGGAATCCGCATAATCTGCGTTTCCCTCTTATATAATTAATGAAGAAATAAAGAAAGATTTTTGGAGGTATATTCAAATGACTAAAGAAGAAATCATGGAAGCCATTGAGAACATGACTGTCCTCGAGCTGTCTGAGCTCGTAAAAGCTATGGAAGAGAAATTCGGCGTTAGCGCTGCTGCTCCGGTTGCAGTTGCTGCTGCTGGTGGCGCTGCTGCTGGTGCTGCTGAAGAGAAAGACGAGTTCACGGTTGTTCTCGCTTCCGCTGGCGACAAGAAAATCAACGTTATCAAAGCTGTCCGTGAAGCTACGGGTCTCGGCCTGAAAGAGGCTAAGGCTCTCGTTGATGGCGCTCCGGCTAACGTTAAAGAGAACGTTGCTAAGGCTGAGGCTGAGTCCCTCAAGGCTGCCCTCGAAGAGGCTGGCGCTACGGTTGAGCTGAAGTAATTTCAGTCTTTGACTTTTCAAGGACCATCCCTATGGGATGGTCCTTTTTCTTATGCAAAAAAATCTGATAGTCCAGCAGAAATGCTTGACATGATAAGGAAAGGGTGCTAAACTAAGAAACTACAGGAAAATGAATAGGGATAACTATGCGCAAGCGGAAAGGAACTGGAAGCAAGGTGTAAAATGATCTCATACCTTGTTTTTTTTCTTGTTCCAGTATTCCGCTCTTGTTTGTGTGGTCTGATCCCTGCATTTCAAAGATCATTCTAGTATAAATCAGGCTAAGGGGTGAAGGATTTGTTATTTAATCCTGTGCCGGTGGGCAAGAGAACCAGGTATAGCTATGCCAGAATCAAGGAAGTCATGGAAATGCCGCATCTGCTGGATATCCAGCGGAACAGCTACAAGTGGTTCCTCGATGAGGGTTTGCAGGAAATTTTCAACGACATTTCGCCGATCAAGGACTTCTCCGAGAATCTCGTGCTGTCCTTTGAGAGTTTTTCGCTTGGCGAGCCGAAATACGGCCTTGACGAGTGCAAAGAGCGCGATGTAACCTATGCGGCTCCTATCCGTGTAAATGTCCGTCTCATCAACCGTGAGACCGGTGAAATCAAGGAGCAGGAAGTCTTCATGGGCGATTTCCCACTCATGACGGATACGGGTACGTTCATCATCAATGGTGCTGAGCGTGTTATCGTCAGCCAGCTGGTTCGTTCGCCGGGCGCATATTATGGTGAGGAGATCGATCCGACTGGTAAGCATCTATATAATGCAACGGTCATTCCAAACCGTGGTGCCTGGATCGAGCTCGAGACGGATGCGAACGATGTTGTTTCGGTTCGCATTGACCGCACGCGTAAGATGCCGGTCACGTATTTCATCCGCGCCCTTGGCTTTGCTACCGACGAGGAGATCGTAGAGCTCTTCGGTGAAGATCCGCGCATCATGAATACCCTTGAGCGCGATGGTGAAGAAGTCAAATCCCAGGGCAAGGCTGTCATCGAGATCTATAAACGCCTCCGTCCGGGCGAGCCGGCCAATGAGGACAATGCTACGCAGCTCCTCAATTCGCTGTTCTTTGATCCGAAGCGTTATGATCTGGCTACGGTCGGCCGTTATAAACTCACGAAGAAGCTGGGCTGGAAGCGCCGTATCCTCGGCAAAGTCCTCGCCGAGCCGATCGTTGATAAAGAGACGGGCGAGATTGTCATTCCGCAGGGCGTAGTCGTCACGGAAGACATGATCGATGCTGTGGATGTTGAGCGCGAGCGGCAGATCTTCGGTGAGGGTGGCCTCATCACGCTGTACGCCCTGCAGAAGGACGGCAGCAAGGTCAAGATGCTTTGCAGCCCGACGCTTGATATCCATGACCGTACGATCACGAAAAATGATATCATTGCTTCGATCAATTACCTGCTGAACCTCATGGATGGTTTCGGCAACACGGATGATATCGACCATCTGGGCAACCGCCGCGTCCGTGCGGTAGGTGAGCTGCTGCAGAATCAGTTCCGCATCGGTCTTTCCCGTATGGAGCGTGTCGTCCGCGAGCGCATGACGATTCAGGACGTTGACGTCATCACGCCGCAGGCACTCATCAACATTCGTCCGGTTGTCGCTGCCATCAAAGAGTTCTTCGGTTCTTCGCAGCTGTCCCAGTTCATGGACCAGCACAACCCGCTGTCCGAGCTGACGCATAAACGCCGTCTGTCGGCACTGGGACCGGGCGGTCTGTCCCGTGAGCGCGCAGGCTTCGAGGTCCGCGACGTACACAACTCCCATTATGGCCGTATGTGTCCGGTAGAGTCTCCTGAGGGTCCGAATATCGGTCTTATCGGTTCGCTGGCTACCTATGCCCGTGTCAACCAGTTCGGCTTCATGGAGACGCCGTATCGCCGTGTCGACAAAGAGACGCATCAGGTCACGGATGAAGTCCGCTACCTGACGGCTGACGAAGAGGATGAGCTCGTCATCGCGCAGGCCAATGAGCCCCTCGATGAAAATGAGTGGTTCATCAATGAGCGTGTAACGGCTCGTTATAACGAAGAAACCGGTCTGCATAACCGCGATACCGTCGATTACATGGACGTTAGCCCGCGCCAGGTCTTCTCGATTGCAACGGCAATGATCCCGTTCCTCGAGAACGACGATGCGAACCGTGCCCTGATGGGTGCGAACATGCAGCGTCAGGCAGTTCCTCTGCTCCGCACCCAGGCACCGCTGGTCGGTACTGGCATGGAGTACAAAGCTGCCTGCGACTCTGGCGTCATGATCCTTGCCAAACATGCTGGTACGGTTGAGCGTGTAACGGCTGACTTCATCGATGTCCGCCGTGAAGATGGTCAGCTTGACCACTATAAACTGCAGAAATTCCTGCGTTCCAACCAGGGCACCTGCATCAACCAGGTTCCTATCGTATACAAAGGCGACAAGGTTGTCGAGAAGCAGCCGATTGCCGATGGCCCGGCTACGGACCATGGCGAGCTGGCTCTTGGCTACAACATCATCGTTGCCTACATGCCTTGGGAAGGTTACAACTACGAGGATGCTGTCCTCCTGTCGGAGAACCTCGTAAAACGCGACCTCTACACCTCGATCCATATCGAAGAGTATGAGTGCGATGCGCGCGACACGAAGCTTGGTCCTGAGGAAATCACCCGCGATATCCCGAACGTTGCGGAAGAGGCTCTCAAAGACCTCGACGAAGAGGGTATCATTTCCATCGGTGCTGACGTACGTCCTGGCGATATCCTCGTCGGTAAGGTCACGCCGAAAGGCGAGACGGAGCTTACGGCAGAGGAGCGCCTGCTGCGCGCTATCTTCGGTGAGAAGGCTCGTGAAGTCCGCGATACGTCCCTGCGTGTGCCGCATGGTGAGCAGGGTAAGATCGTTGACGTCAAGATCTTCAGCCGCGAGAACAACGATGAGCTGCCGCCAGGCGTCAACCGTCTTGTCCGCGTCTACATCGCACAGAAACGTAAGATCTCCATCGGCGATAAGATGGCAGGTCGTCACGGTAACAAGGGTGTCGTTTCCCGCATCATGCGTCAGGAAGACATGCCGTTCCTGCCGGATGGCACGCCGGTCGATCTCGTGCTGAATCCGCTGGGCGTTCCGTCGCGAATGAACATCGGTCAGGTGCTCGAGGTTCATCTCGGCATGGCTGTCAAAGTCCTCGGTCAGCAGATCAAGGACGGCGATCCGACGGTTGAGCAGCGTCTCCGCGATGCCGGCTACGACTTCGATAAATACGGCATGCCGAAACCGGATGTCGCTGGTATCCATATCGCAACGCCGGTCTTCGACGGTGCGAAAGATGACGATGTCTGGGGTACGGTCAAAGCTGCTGGCCTGCCGGCTGACGGCAAGACGGTCCTCTACGATGGCCGTACGGGTGAGCCGTTCGAGAACCGCGTAACGGTTGGCTGCACGTACTTCCTCAAGCTGCATCATCTCGTTGCCGATAAGATTCATGCGCGTTCGACCGGTCCGTACTCCCTCGTCACGCAGCAGCCGCTCGGTGGTAAAGCACAGTTCGGTGGCCAGCGTTTCGGTGAGATGGAGGTTTGGGCCCTCGAGGCATATGGTGCCGCTTACACGCTGCAGGAAATCCTGACGGTTAAATCCGATGATGTTGTCGGACGTGTCAAGGCTTATGAAGCCATCGTCAAGGGCGAAAACATTCCGGAACCGGGTGTACCGGAGTCCTTCAAGGTTCTCATCAAAGAGCTCCAGTCCATCGGTCTCGATATCAAGGTCCTCAATGAGGATGCCAAGGAAATCTCGCTCTTGGACGAAGATGATGATGAAGATATCAACAAGACGGCAAAAGATCTCGATCTTGACGTCGCCGGTGTTGATCCGAATAAAGAAGGCGCCGCTGCGGCGCAGACGGCTGGAGCAGACTCCTACGATGAAGGTGCTCCGTCTGATGATGAAAAGCCGGACGACATCATTGCCGACATCGGCAGCATGGGCTCGATTGAAGGCCCGGCCGTAGACAATGCAGATGAAGGTAATGATGAGGAATAAGAAGGGAGTGTCATCTCTTTGCTGGATGTAAATAATTTTGATTCGATGCGCATCGGTCTGGCCTCTCCGGATAAGATCCGCGAGTGGTCCTACGGTGAGGTCAAGAAGCCGGAGACCATCAACTATCGCACGCTGAAACCAGAGCGCGACGGTCTGTTCTGCGAGCGTATCTTTGGACCGACCCGTGACTGGGAATGCCATTGCGGTAAGTACAAGCGTATCCGCTATAAGGGCATTGTCTGCGACCGCTGCGGCGTTGAGGTCACGCGTGCCAAAGTGCGCCGTGAGCGCATGGGCCACATCGAGCTCGCTGCTCCGGTGTCCCATATCTGGTACTTCAAAGGTATCCCGAGCCGTATGGGCCTGATCCTCGATATCTCTCCGCGAGCTCTCGAGAAAGTCCTGTACTTCGCTTACTATATCGTCCTGGATCCGGGTGAGAATACGGATCTGGCCAAGAAGAGCCTGCTCTCCGAGAAAGAGTATCACGATGCTCTGGAGAAATATGGCAACACCTTCCGCGTCGGCATGGGTGCTGAGGCCATCAAAGAGCTCCTCGACGAGCTCGACCTCGAGACCATGAGCGAGTCGCTGCGCAAGGACGTCCGCACGACGTCCGGCCAGAAGAAGATCCGCGCCATCCGCCGTCTGGAAGTTGTTGAGGCTTTCCGCAAGTCTGGCAACAAGCCGTCTTGGATGATTCTCGACGTTGTTCCGGTCATTCCGCCAGAGCTGCGTCCGATGGTACAGCTCGATGGCGGCCGTTTCGCAACGTCTGACCTCAACGATCTGTATCGCCGTGTCATCAACCGTAACAACCGCCTCAAGCGTCTGTTGGATCTCGGTGCACCGGACATCATCGTCCGCAACGAGAAACGCATGCTGCAGGAGGCTGTCGATGCCCTGATCGATAACGGCCGTCGCGGCCGTCCGGTCACGGGCCCGGGCAACCGCCCGCTCAAATCCCTTTCGGATATGCTCAAGGGTAAACAGGGCCGCTTCCGTCAGAACCTCCTGGGTAAGCGTGTTGACTATTCGGGCCGTTCCGTTATCGTCGTCGGTCCGGAGCTCAAGCTCCACCAGTGCGGTCTGCCGAAGGAGATGGCTCTGGAGCTCTTCAAGCCGTTTGTCATGAAGAAACTCGTGGCTTCGGGTGCTGCGCATAACATCAAATCGGCTAAGCGCATGGTTGAGCGTGCACGTCCGGAAGTCTGGGATGTGCTCGAGGATGTCATCAAGGAGCATCCGGTTCTCCTGAACCGTGCCCCGACGCTGCATCGTCTCGGTATCCAGGCTTTCGAGCCGGTCCTCACCGAGGGCCGCGCGCTGAAGCTCCACCCGCTGGCTTGTACGGCATACAACGCTGACTTCGATGGTGACCAGATGGCTATCCATCTGCCGCTGTCCGCTGAGGCACAGACGGAGGCCCGCATCCTGATGCTGGCTGCCAACCACATCTTGGCGCCGAAAGATGGTAAACCAATCATCGTTCCGACGCAGGACATGGTTCTGGGTGCATACTACCTGACCATTGTCCGCCCGGGTGCCAAGGGCGAGGGTATGGCTGTCACGAGCATTGCCGAGGCACTGCTGGCTTACCAGCAGCATGACCTTGACCTGCAGGCACAGATCCACTGCCGCATCGAGGGCCATGGCCTTGTCAAGACGTCGCTGGGCCGCATGATCTTCAGCGAGATCCTGCCGCCGGAGCTCCGTTACTACTACAAAGAAAAAGATTCCGACCAGGAGTGCCTGGGTATCCTGATGAACAAGAAGGAGCTTGGCAAGCTGGTTGCGAACTGCTATAACCACTTTGGCGCTACGAAGACCGCTGAGGTCATCGATAACGTCAAGAACCTCGGTTACCACTATGCCTGCATCGCCGGCATGACGGTTGCTATCTCCGACGTTATCGTACCGCCGAAGAAGAAGACCATCATTGCCGACACGCAGAAGATCGTCAACAAGGTTGAGCGCCAGTTCGACCGCGGTCTCATCACCGAGGAAGAGCGTTACCACAAGGTCGTTGACCTCTGGTCGGTTGCTACCGACGATGTCGCTGATGCGATGATGGACAACATGGACACCTTCAACCCGATCTTCATGATGGCTGACTCCGGTGCCCGTGGTAACAAACAGCAGATGCGTCAGCTGGCTGGTATGCGCGGCCTTATGGCTGACCCGTCTGGTAAGATCATCGACTTGCCGATCACGGCAAACTTCCGTGAGGGTCTGTCGGTATCCGATTACTTCATCTCGTCCCATGGTGCCCGTAAAGGTCTTGCTGATACGGCTCTGCGTACGGCTGACTCGGGTTACCTTACCCGTCGTCTCGTCGACGTCGCACAGGATGTCATCGTCCGTGAGGAAGACTGCGATATCTCGACGCTCAACATGGTACAGGCGCGTGCGCGTCTCACCGAGTCCACGCTCGATGCGCTGGAGATCCTCAACGACAGCCTTATGGGCCGTCTGCTGGGTGCCGATGTCCTCGATCCAGAGACCAAAGAAGTCCTCTTTACGAAGGACACCATTCTCGGCGAGGAAGAACTTCAGATCATCGGCGAGAAGAGCGTACCGGAGATCATGGTCCGCGGTTCTTCGCTGGCTTCCGAGGCAGCTATCAGCAACGCGATGATTACCGAGGCAATTTCCCTCGGCGAACCGGATGCAGCTGCCCGTGCGAAGATCAAGGATTCCATGCTGCATGAGATGAATGGCAAGGAAGTTACTCGTGATGTTGTCGATGAGGATGGCAATGTTATCCTGGCAGCTGGCGAGCATCTTGACGAAGCTAAGATTCAGTCGATTCTCGACAGCAGCGCTAAGGAACTTCGTGTTCGCAACAATAACGTCCGCGGTATCGAAGTCGAGGCCATCAAAGAAGGCGACGGCATTATCGAGTCGTTGGCTGAGCGTATTGTCGGCCGTGTTCTCGCTGAGAACATCGACGATCCGCAGACGGGCGAGCGCATCGCTTCCATCAACGATACGGTGGATGAAGACCTGGCAAAACGCATCGAGAAAGTCCGTGACCGCGTATCGATCCGCAGCGTACTGACCTGTAAGTCGCAGTTCGGCGTCTGCATCAAGTGCTATGGCCGTGACCTTGCCAACCAGGCTGAGGTTGAGATCGGTGAGGCAGTCGGTATCATTGCCGCACAGTCCATCGGCGAGCCGGGCACGCAGCTCACTATGCGTACGTTCCACTCCGGTGGTGTCGCTGGTGACGATATTACCCAGGGTCTTCCGCGTGTCGAGGAGCTTTTCGAGGCTCGTAAGCCGAAACATCATGCAATCATTGCCGAGATCGAAGGCCGTGCAGAGGTCGAGGATTCCGGTAAGGGCATGCGTAAGGTCACGATCGTTCCGGACGAGGGCGAGGCGCGCGAGTATGCAATCCCGTATGGTGCCCGCATGGCAGCCAAGCAGGGTATGCACTTGAAGCCGGGTGACAAGCTCACGGAAGGTTCCATCAACCCGCACGATATCCTGCGCGTTTGCGGTTTGCAGGCTACGCAGCGCTATCTCGTATACGAGGTACAGAAAGTATACAAATCTCAGGGTGTTGAGATCAACGATAAGCATATCGAGGTAATGGTCCGCCAGATGCTTCACAAAGTGAAGATCGAGGAGTCCGGCAGCACGGACTTCCTGCCAGGCGAGTACATCGATATCAACTCCTTCGAGAGTGCCAATACGAAGGCCATCGAGGAAGGCGGCGAGCCGGCTGTTGCTAAGCCGATCCTTCTCGGTATCACGAAGGCATCGCTGGCTACGGATTCCTTCATGTCCGCAGCATCGTTCCAGGAGACGACTCGTGTCCTGACGGATGCTGCCATCAAGGGCAAGGTCGATCCGCTGATCGGTCTGAAGGAGAACGTCATCATCGGTAAACTCATCCCGGCTGGTACGGGCATGAGCCGTTATCGCAACCTCAAGATTGTCGATAACGATCCGAAACCGGCTCCGGAGGAAACGGCTGAGGAGACTGCCGCAGCTGAAGCCACCGAGGCATAAGCAATTGCTGCAATAGAAAAGAGGAAACCATCCAGTGGGATGGTTTCCTCTTTTTTTAGTGCGTATTGCGGTATTCGCGGGGGGAGCACTTGAACATTTCCTTGAAGGCGCGGGAGAAAGTCGAGTAGTCAGCAAAGCCGACCTCACTGGCAATCTGGGCAATCGGCAGGTCGCTGCGCAGCATGTCGCGGGCGAGCAGCAGCCGCTTGCTGCGGATGTATTGGTGGAGGGCATAGCCGGTATCAGCCTTGAACTTGCGCATCAAGTAGAACTTGCTGGTATAGGTGTGCGCTGCAAGGGCGTCGATGCTGAGCTCATCGGCCAGATGCTGATTGACATAGGCGAGCACTTCCTGGATCTTGGGATCATAAGTCGCGTTTTCCAGGCCGGCGAGTTCATGGCCTTCGAGCAAGCGGTTGATGAGGATCATGAACTCGATGAACAGCAATTCTGTGTACAGGCCGTTGGCAAAGCCCTCACCATGGGCTGCTTTTTCCAGCTTATCCATATGGAAGAGCAGATCGTGGCTGGTCCCAGGGGCTTGATGCATGACACTCGCGGTTTCGCGGGCCTGCAGGAAGCAGTGACCAAGATCGGTATGCTCTGGATCTTGACGCTGCCAGCGTTCGAGGAAGGCTGGCGAGACATAGATGACGATGCGCTCATAGTCAGCCGAGCCTGGCAGGAATACGGGCCGGTGGATCTCACCAGCCGAGACAAAGACGATGTCACGGGCCGTAAGGTGGTACGTTTTGCCTTCGATGACGTAGTCGACATTGCCGCTCAGAAACAGGATGATTTTATGGAAATCGTGGTAGTGGAAGGCTATGGGCTTCAGCGTGGGGTCCTTGAGGCGGAACACGCGGAAATCACTGGCGAGATAGCCTTTTTTCTCATAATCACTCACGGGAATGCTCCTTTCGTAGCTATAAGGTATAAAGCTAGTATAGTACAGTTTTTGCAATATTTAAAGCAGAAATTGTGATTTTATTGCAAATTAAACCTTGCTATAATAAAGACATCGAATTTGAGAAAACGCTCGTGAGAGCAGGACGTTAGAAAGGCCGGTGACAGAAATGATGTTGGTTCGCAGCTATCTGGTGGAGGATAAAGAAATCATGGTACTTGATGGGACGGCAGGCTACATGCCAGGCGAAGCGGCTATCCGTCTGCTCACCAGCCGTCAGGGCGTGGGAGCTGACCGCGTGCTCGTATTCACGGGAACCCAGGAGATTCCGTCCTTTACGGCCTTCACGAAAGACGGTGTACGTGAAGAGCTCACGGCTGCTGATTACCGCGTACTGTCTCATACCAAAGTGAATTTCGAGATTCGCCTGACCGACTGCTTTGTCGGCCGCATGCGCGAGGCTGATGCAGTGGACGAAACTGCTGCCTGCTGAAATCTACGGATAGATAGGCTTCCTCTCAGCTGAGGAGGTCTATTTTTTTGCTCATTTTACCGATATTAAAGAACTTCCAAGGCTCCTTTAAATGAATTTAAAGAATAAAGGCACAAAATAATACCTGTATTTATGCGTATGTCATGGTTGTTCTTTTATTGGGAGGGTATTTATGTTTTCCATGATTGTGCTGGCAATACCAGTAATTATTCTATTCGTCATTATCTTTGCAGCGATTACGATGATGTATGTGAAGGCGTCGCCGAATCGGGCCATCATCTTGTCGGGCCTGCGCAGGGAGCCGCGCTTCCTCATCGGACAGGGCGGTATCAAGATCCCGGCTTTGGAGCGTGCTGACTATCTGTATTTGGGGCAGATTTCTGTCGATATCAAGACGGGGCAGTCAGTGCCGACGAATGATTTCATCAACGTGCGTGTCGATGCCGTGGCCAAGGTGGCCGTGGCCAAAGATATCGAGGGGCGCAAGATTGCGGCGCTGAACTTCCTCAACATGAACCCTGAGGAAATCGCTGTGAGTCTGCAGGATTCCCTTGAAGGTAACATGCGTGAAATCATTGGTACGCTGGATCTCAAGGACATCAACACCGACAGGGATTCTTTCTCGGATCAGGTGGTCAGCAAGGCTTCGAAGGATATGCGTAACCTCGGTATCGACATCATCTCGTGCAATATCCAGAATGTCACCGATGATAACGGCTTGATCGTTGACCTTGGTGCTGACAATACGGCCAAGATCAAGAAGGATGCAGCGATTTCCCGTGCCCAGGCAGAGCGCGATGTGGCAATCGCACAGGCAGCGGCATCGAAGGAATCCAATGATGCCAAGGTCAAGGCCGAGCTCGAGATTGCTCAGCGTCAGACTGACCTGGCCATCCGCAAGGCCGAGCTGCAGAAACAGTCGGACATCAAGCGTGCTGAGGCTGATGCTGCCTATGAGATCCAGAACCAGGAGCAGCAGAAATCCATCCAGACGGCCACGGTCAATGCGGAGATCGCCAAGACCGAGCGCGAGCAGGAACTCAAACAGAAACAGGTTGCTGTCCGTGAGCAGGAACTGGCGGCAGAAATCCAGAAAAAGGCCGATGCCGATAAATATGCCATCGAGGTGAAGGCACAGGCAGAACTGGCCAAGCAGCAGCGCGATGCAGAGGCACGTCTCTACATCCAGCAGAAAGAGGCCGAGGCACAGAAAGCACAGGCTGAGGCCAAGAAGTATGCGATGGAGCAGGAGGCTGCTGGTATCAAGGCCAAGGGCGAGGCAGAAGCAGCAGCTATCCGGGCCAAAGGTGAGGCAGAAGCTGCAGCTATGGACAAGAAGGCCGAGGCCATGAAGAAATACGGCAAGGCCGCTATGGCACAGATGGCCATCGAGATCCTGCCGCAGGTAGCCGCCGAGATTGCTAAGCCGCTCACGGCCATCGACAAGATCTCGATCATCGGCGGCGGTGAAGACGGCGCATCCGTCGGACCTATCGCGGGCAATGTACCGCTGGTATTGGCCAAGACGTTCCAGTCGGTTAAGGAAAGCACGGGGGTAGATCTCGCCGACATTATGCGCAGTGAGTCGTACGATGCGAAAGTCACGCGCAATGTCAACGTGACAGGGGACACGACGCCGGAGGAAACGGCGAAGATGGTAGCTGTGGCGAAGGCGCTTGATGAGAAAAATAAATAATATACCTACCCTCGCTCTCTGTTACGTTTGGATAATGCTGATTATTTCCGGTGATAGGTCACGAATTACCCCGTGAACCCCGAGCTACGTATTATCGGGATCCTATTTCACATGAACTGGCAATTTGCCAGCACCTTGCATTTTTTTTACAGAGTCATGATATAATATGGATGACATAGCATCGGGAACAGGAGGGACGGACGATGACTTATGAGGAATTGTACCAGGCGGCGCAGGCGCAGGGATTTGCTGGTTCGTATGAGGAGTTTCGCGTGGCCTATGATAACTATCAGCGGCTGAATCCCGCGACGGAGGCACAGATCCGCGGGCTGGTGGCTGATAATACGCTGGTTCATGTCATGAACCAGTCGCTGAAGCTTGTGTATAAAAAACTTTGATTTTGCACTTCAGGCAGTAAATCACGGGCGGCTTGACCGGTCAATTGACTTGTCAAGCCGCTTGTTTTATAGTGTGGATAGGAAATTTGACTTTTTGTTTTTTATGTCGTATACTAATGCTTGTACGTTAGCACTCCGCGAAGTAGAGTGCTAAAAAAACGATTTCAATCTTTTCAGATAAAGGAAGGCAGATAGAAATGGCAAAAGAAACCCATGAATTCCAAGCGGAGACCAAGCAGCTCCTTGACCTCATGATCCACTCGATTTACACGAATCATGAGATTTTCCTGCGTGAGCTCATTTCCAATGCATCGGACGCGATTGACAAGGTTCACTTTGAGAGCCTGACGAACCGCGATATCCTTGAGGGCGATGACAGCTTTGAGATTTTCCTTGAGCCGGATGCTGAGGCGCATACGCTGACGATCTCCGATAATGGTATCGGCATGAGCCGCGAGGAAGTCATCGAGAACATCGGCACGATCGCCAAATCGGGCACGAAGGCCTTCATGGAGCAGCTCAAGAAAGCCAAAGAGGCCAGCGAGAGCGGCGAAAACAGCACGGATAAGGAGCTCATCGGCCAGTTCGGTGTCGGCTTCTACTCGGCTTTCATGGTGGCTGACAAGGTCACCATCGTGACGCGCAAGGCTGGCGAGAAGCAGGCAACGCGTTGGGAATCCACGGGTGATGGCTCCTATAGCATCGAGGAATGCGAGAAGGAGAAACGCGGCACGAGCATCACGATTTCGTTGGGCAAGGACTTCTTCGGCGATGCTTCGGAGGAGAACTATACGGATACCTACAAGCTGGAGAGCCTGGTCAAGAAGTATTCCGACTATGTCCGCTATCCGGTCAAGATGAACTTCACCTTCGAGGAGACGCCGAAGGATGAGGATGGCAAGCCCATCGAGGGGGCCGACAAGGTGAAACGCGTCGAGCTGCGCACGCTGAATTCCATGCAGCCGCTCTGGACGAAGAACAAGAGCGATATCAAGGACGAAGAGTACGAGGAATTCTTCAAGAATCAGTTCCATGAGTGGGAAAAACCGATGGAGGTCTTCCACACCCATGCAGAAGGTTCTGTGGAGTATACGGCTCTCCTGGCAATCCCGGCCAAAGCACCGTTCAACCTCTATCATACGGATTATGAGCCGGGTGTCCAGCTCTATTCCCGTCACGTATTCATCATGGACAAGTGCAAGGATATGCTGCCGGATTACCTGCGCTTTATGAAGGGCCTCGTCGACTCGCCAGATCTGTCGCTCAATATCAGCCGTGAGCTGCTGCAGCAGAGCCGTGAGCTCAAGACCATCGGCAAGGCACTCGAGAAGAACATCCTCAAGGCGCTGGCGCGCAAGATGAAGAATAAGCGCGAGGATTATGAGAAGTTCTGGAATGAGTTTGGCAAATCGCTGAAAATCGGCGTTTATAATAGCATGTATGCCGGCAGCGATACGATTGACAAACTCAAGGACTTGCTGCTCTTCATGAGCTCGAAGGAAGGCAAGCTCGTATCGCTCAAGGAATATATCGAGCGCATGCCGGAGAGCCAGAAGAAAATATACTATGCGACGGCCAAGGACAAAGAGACCATCGAGCAGCTGCCGCAGATGGAGACGCTGCGCGACAAAGGTCTCGAGGTTCTGTATCTCCTCGACCCGGTCGACGAGTTCTGCATCGAGACGCTGCGTGAGTATGAGGGCAAGCAGTTCCATTCCATCAGCCGTGGTGACCTTGACCTCGATGATGCCGAAAGCCAGGAGGTCAAGAAGGAGACTGAGGACATCCAGAAGAAGAACGATGATCTCATGAAGGACATCAAAGAGGCACTGGGGGATAAGGTAGCTGACGTCAAGGTTTCGGCCCGTCTCAAATCGAGCGCTGTCTGCCTCGTCGCTGATGAGGCTGGCCCGTCGCTTTCGATGGAGCAGACCTTCGCTGAGATGAACAATCCGTTGTTCAAGGCGCAGCGTATCCTTGAGATCAATCCGCATCATGACCTCTTTGCCCGCCTGCAGTCGCTGCATGGCGCTGGCAAGGACAGCCAGGATTTCAAGGACTATTGCGACCTTCTCTACACGCAGGCCCTGCTTATCGAAGGTATCCTGCCGGAGAATCCGGTCGACTTTGCCAATAAGGTCGCCAAACTCATGGCCAAATAAGCAATATTTTACGAAAAATAAGAACCTGCTCCGGCTCCGGGGCAGGTTTTTGTTTCCTGTTGGCGAATAAGATAATATAGAATGAAATGAAATGGAGGGCATAGAATGGAGAATCAGCCGAATGCAGAATGGTTTGAACATGTAATTAGCAAACTCGAAGACGTTGATGATGTGCTTTTGATGGAAGGCCATCAAAAGTCACACAAAAAAGTCAGTGATGCACTCGAACTCTTGAATTGGGCCGAAGAGAATCTCACGCGGGGCACGCTGCCATGCATTGCTACGCGTCATAGCACGCGCAAGTTCAAGCAGGAGCCCATCGAGGAGGAAAAACTCCGGCAGGTCATCGAGGCTGGCCGTCAGGCACCGAGCGGCAAGAACAAGCAGCAGAATCACTTCCTCGTCGTGCGCGATAAAGCTGTCCTCGAGCGTCTTGTAGAGCTCGTGCAGCAGGAATTTGCCAAGATGGAGATCACCGACGAGAACAGCGAGGACATTGGCGGCGCAATCCGCTTGGCCAAGAAGGGGAACTACGTGTTCAAATACAATGCGCCCTGTCTGATCATCGTCGCTAACAAGCGCAATTATGGCAATCGCTATGCTGACACAGCTTGTGCCATCGAGAACATGATGCTCGCGGCCAATGCCCTTGATCTCGGCTCCTGCTGGATCAACCAGCTGCGCTGGCTCAAGGATAATCCAGTCATCATGGAGTACCTCTATGAGCTGGGCCTGCATGAGGAGGAAGCCGTATTCGGCTCGCTGTCCCTCGGCTATGCCGACAGCGAAGACGGCCTGCCGAATCGCCGCATGGTTCCCATCAAGGGCAATGAAGTCACTTATATTGGCTGAAACATAAGAAAAGCGAAAAACAAGGGCGTTTTGCCCTTGTTTTTTCTTGTTTATTTCGATATAATATTGACAGGAAGTAAAGAAAACGTTTACTGAAAATCGCTTTTCCAGCGCGAGGAGGATGCTGATATGGCTGATCAGAAATTTACCGTAGAGAGACTGGCAGATCCGACATTTTTCCAGGAGAACCGGCTGCCGGCTCATAGTGACCATGCGTTTTATGCCGACGTGGCGGAGATGGCACGAGGGGAATCGTCCTTTTGCCGCACGTTGAACGGGCTATGGCATTTCCACTTCGCGAAGAATCTCGCACTCAGGCCGCAGGGCTTTGAGGCCGTGGACTTTGACTGCCGCAGCTGGGATACCATCCGCGTGCCGGCGCATCTCCAGCTGGAGGGCTATGGCCGTCCGCAGTATACGAACCAGACGTATCCATGGGATGGCCACGAGGCCGTGACGCCGGGGCAGGTGCCGCAGCGGGAGAATCCCGTCGGCTCGTATGTCAAGTATTTCGTGCTGCCTGCGGGCTGGGAAAATGCGTTTATTTCGTTTAAGGGAGCGGAGTCGGCATTGGCCGTTTGGCTGAACGGCCATTATGTCGGCTATAGCGAGGATTCGTTTACGCCTGCCGATTTTGACCTTACGCCGTACTTGGTGGCAGGCGAGAATAAACTGGCCGTGCAGGTTTATCGTTTCAGTTCAGGCAGCTGGCTGGAGGATCAGGATTTCTGGCGCTTCAGCGGTTTGTTCCGCGATGTCGTGCTCTATACGAAACCTGTGGTTCATGCGGAGGATATCTGGCTTAAAGCTGTGCCGCAGCATGGATATCAGGATGGTTGCTTGAGCCTTGATTTCAAATGGCGTACGGCAGAAAAGAAAACGATTACGGTAGAGGTGCTGGCGCCGACTGGCCAAAAGGTGCTTACCAAGCGTCAGGAGTTGACCGGTCAGACCAGCCATTTTGAGGCGGAGATCGATAATGTAGCGCTTTGGAGTGCGGAGCATCCGCATCTCTATCCGCTGGTGGTCTCTGTTTATGATGCGGAGGAGGTGCTGCAGGAAGTCATCCCGCTGCAGGCAGGCTTCCGTGAGTTCAAGCTGGAAGATACGCTGATGAAGATCAACGGGCAGCGCATCGTCTTCAAGGGCGTCAATCGCCATGAGTTCGATTGTTATAGTGGCCGTGCGATGGATCCGGCCTCGTTTGAGCAGGATATCATCACGATGAAGCGCAACAACATCAATGCACTGCGCTGCTCGCATTATCCGAACTCGAGCTATATCTATGAGCTTTGTGACCGCTATGGGCTCTATGTCATCGACGAGACGAATCTTGAGACCCATGGTACCTGGCAGAAGAATGGCGTGCTGGCCCGCGATGAGAATACACTGCCTGATGATCATGACGAGTGGCAGGCCGTCATCCTTGACCGCGCCAAGTCCATGCTGGAGCGGGACAAGAACCATCCATCGATCATCATCTGGTCGTGCGGCAATGAGTCCTGCGGTGGCAAGGATATCTATGCGATGAGCGAGTACTTCCGCAAGACTGACCCGAGCCGTCTCGTCCATTATGAGAGCATCTTCTGGGATCGCCGCTATAACGATACGAGTGATATGGAAAGCCAGATGTATCCGAAGGCCGCCGATATCAAGGCCTTTCTGCAGGAGCATCGCGACAAGCCGTTCCTTTGCTGTGAGTATACGCATTCGATGGGCAACAGCAATGGCGGCATGCATAAGTACACGGAGCTGACGGAGACGGAGCCTCTCTACCAGGGCGGTTTTATTTGGGACTTTGTCGATCAGGCGCTCTGGCATAAGGATCGTTATGGTCACGATGCCCTCGGCTATGGCGGCGATTTCGGTGACCGCTCCACCGATTACAATTTCAGCGGCGACGGCATCTTGTTTGCCGACCGCCGGCCGACGACGAAGCTGCAGGATGTGAAGTTCAACTATCAGGACTTCACGCTGGCAGTAGATGCGGAAAAGGTAGTCATCAGCAACAAGAGCCTGTTTACGGATTTGGCGGAATACGACCTGCAGCTGACGCTGGCGCTCGATGGCCGCGTGCTCTGGCAGAAGACGCTGCCGGCACCTGCCGCAGCACCAGGTCAGAGTGCGACGGTAAGTCTGGCGGAACTGCCGCTCACCGATACTGGCGAGGAGTGTGTCACGGCATCGCTCCAGTTGCGTGAGGATAAGCCCTGGGCAGCACGCGGTCATGAGGTTGCCTTTGGACAGGGCATCTGGACGGTAGATGAAGTCGAGCTGCCAGCGGCAGCTGAGGCTGTGGAGTGCACGGATTTCGGTACGGAAGAGCGCTCTCTCCATTATCAGCCGCAGGAGAGTCTGCACACCTATACGGATAAGCCGCTGCATATCGTACAGGGGGACATCAATCTTGGCGTGCAGGGCGAAGGCTTTGAGATCCTGTTCTCCAGTGCGCAGGGAGCATTGGTTTCCTACAAGCATAATGGTGTGGAACTCATCGAGGAGATGCCGCGGCCGAGTTTCTGGCGGGCACCAGTCGATAATGACTATGGCAGCCGCCGCGATTTCGCGGTGGCCCAGTGGAAGCTTGCCAGCCTCTATCGCCGCTGCGTCAAGAAGGAAATGCGGCAGGAAGGCGGTGAGTGGACGGAATACAACTGGTTCGGCCAGCTGGGCATCAAGGAGTATGAAGCCCGCAAGATTTCCGTGCGGTTCACCTATGAGCTGGCAACGCAGCCAGCAGCCAGCTGCCGTATCACCTATACCGTCTGCAAGGATGGCTCGCTGAAGACGGAGCTTGACTATGAGAAGGTCGAGGGCCTGCCGGAAATCCCCGATTTTGCGATGGTCTTTACGCTGCCAGCTGACTATGACCGCATCCGGTTCTATGGCTATGGCCCGCTCGATAACTATGCGGACCGCCAGCAGGGGGCAAAGCTTGGCATCTATGAGACGAAGGTCAAGGAGGAGGTCGAGCCGTATCTGCTGCCGCAGGAGTGTGGAAACCATGGCGGCATCCGCTGGTTTGAGGTGACGGATAACCGCGGCCGCGGCGTCCGCATCAGTGGCGATACGCCCTTTGCGGCTTCGGCATTGCCTTATAGCGCCCATGAGCTGGAGAATGCCCGCCATGGCTATGACCTGCCAGCAGTGCATCACACGTTCCTGCGGGCTTCGCTGGGGCAGTGCGGTGTCGGCGGCGATGATACCTGGGGCGCACCAGTCCTTGACGAGTATACCGTCAAGAATGACAGCAAGCATTTTGGATTCTATTTCAAGGGAATCTGATAAACAAGAAAAATGGCAACGAGGATGAACAGGAGGCATACACCATGATCACTTTCGATGAATCCACCGGCATATTCCATCTGCGCAATGACAAGGTCAGCTATGTACTGCAGCTGGTCCGCGGCAAGTATCTGCTGCACCGCTATTGGGGCAAGGCAATCCGCGAATTCCGCGACAGCCGTCCGTTCCAGGCAATCGATCGGGCTTTTTCGCCGCAGCCGGCTGCTTATGAGAACGAGCGCACATTTTCGCTCGATGTCCTGCCGCGGGAGTATCCCGACTATGGGCATGGTGACTATCGCCTGCCCGCCTATGTGATGCGCCAGGCAGATGGCACGACGGTCACGGAGTTCTGGTATGAAAGCCATGAGATCAAGGCTGGCAAACCTGGCCTGGCAGGACTTCCCGCTGCTTATGCCAAGGATGATGAGGCCGAGACGCTGACCATCCGCCTGCGCGATACGAAAGGGTCGCTGGCCATCGAGCTGCAGTATACGATTTTCGCGGAGGAAGCGGTCATTGCCCGCAACGCCCGTTTCCTCAATACAGGGGAGCTGGCCGTAGACCTCTTGCAGGCTGCGAGCTTCGCCATGGATTTTGCCGACCATGAGTTTGAGCGGCTGAATCTTTGGGGCGGCCACGCGGCTGAGCGCAGTGTTGAACGCGTGCCGTTGATGCGCGGCCAGCAGGAGCATGGGAGCCGCCGCGGGGCAAGCTCCCATCAGCAGTCGCCATTCCTCGCGCTCGTGCGTCCGGGGACGACGGAGACGGCAGGCGATGTCTATGGCTTCAGCCTGGTATGGAGTGGCGAGTTCTCATTCAAGACAGAGGTCGAGCAGTTCGGCACGACACGTGTCATTGGCGGCATCAATGACTTCGGTTTTGATTGGCAGCTGCAGCCGGAAGAGGAATTCCAGACGCCGGAGGCATTGCTCGTCTATAGTCCGGACGGCTTGAATGGCATGAGCCAGGCGTTCCATCATATCGTGCGGGAGCACATCGTGCGTGGCAAGTATCAGCATGCCCTGCGGCCCATCCTTGTCAATAACTGGGAGGCAACGTATTTCGACTTTGATGAAGAAAAGATCAATAAGCTGGCCGACTGTGCAGCTGACCTGGGCTTGGAGCTGTTAGTGCTCGATGATGGTTGGTTCGGCAAGCGCAACGATGACAACTCCTCGCTCGGCGACTGGGTGGTCAATACGCAGAAACTCAAGCAGGGATTGAAGGGCGTAGCCGAGTCGGCGCATAGCCGCGGCTTGAAATTCGGCCTATGGTTTGAGCCGGAGATGATTTCGGCGGATTCAGACCTTTATCGTGCCCATCCGGAGTGGGTATTGCAGGTGCCTGACTATCCGTCAAGCTATGGCCGTCATCAGCTGGTGCTCGACCTCACGCGTCAGGAGGTACAGGATTATATCGTCGAGGCGGTGGGCAGCGTCCTGCGGTCGGCACCCATCGATTATGTCAAATGGGACTTCAACCGCCATCTGACTGAGGCTTTCTCGCTGGCATTGCCAGACGAGCGGCAGGGGGAGACCAAGACGCGCTTCGTGCTCGGCCTCTATGCAATACTTGAGCGGATCACGCAGGCTTTCCCTGAGATTTTGTTTGAAAGCTGCTCGGGGGGCGGCGGCCGTTTCGACGCCGGCATGCTCTACTACATGCCGCAGACCTGGACTAGCGATAACACCGATGCCGTCTGCCGCCTGTCTATCCAGAGTGGCACGAGCATGGTCTTCCCGCCCGTGGCAATGGGGGCGCATGTCTCGGTGGTGCCGAACCATCAGGTCGGAAGGGTCACGAGCTTGCAGATGCGGGCCATCTGCGCCATGGCTGGAGACTTCGGCTACGAGCTTGACATCACACGCATGACGGATGCAGAAAAAGCCCAGGTGCGTGAGCATGTTGCGCTCTATAAAAAGCTGCGTCCGACGCTGCAATTCGGTTCGTTCTACCGTCTGCTCACGCCGTTTGCAGGCAAAGGCAACGAGACGGCTTGGCAGTTTGTCAGCCAAGATGGGAAACAGGTCGTGCTCATGTACTTCAAGACCTTGGCAGAACCAGCATCGCCAATCCGCACGCTGAAGCTGACGGGCTTGGACAAAGATGCCTGCTATAAAGTGACGCAGTATCTGCCCGCCCAGCGCACGTCGATGGACTTTGGCGGCGAGACGGCTACCAGCCTGGTCGGACAGAGCTTCTACGGGGATGAGCTGATGTACAGCGGCATGGCAGTGGAGAAAATCGATACGGACTTCGCTGCATACCTGTGGGGCTTTGAGCAGCAATAAAAATTGCAGTTTGTAAATTACCGTGTTTTTATTCGAGGAAAGCCGCGCCGCCGGGCAGGGGAGTACCAACGCTTCACTTAGATGCTTTGCTAAAAATATTTTTTGCCTTTAACTAAGCATTGAAAAAGTTCCCAAACGCGCTACGCTTGAACGGTGTGAATTTTTCAACGGAATGTGAAGGCAAAAAATATTTTCTTCACGCAAACCATCAATGTTACGCTTATGGTACTCCCCTGCCCGGCGGCTTCGTTTCAGCAATAGCCCGAATGAATCTTCAACCTGCTAATACGTTAGTGCG
>NZ_FOQK01000020.1 GCF_900113715.1 Pseudoselenomonas ruminantium
GCCAAAATTGAACAGGCCGGTATGACACAAAGCATGTCCCGTGTAGCACATTGCCTAGACAATGGCCCCATGGAAGGCTTCTGGGGTATCTTGAAGCGCGAGATGTACTACAGGCGCAGATTTACTTCTCGGCAAGAGTTGGTTGAGTCAATTGAGGAATATATAAGATATTACACTTATGACAGACCACAGCGTCATTTAGGCATACGAACCCCAAGTGAGTACCACGAAAAACTGGTTGGAGCTGCATGAAAAAAGCTGCTCGCATTAGTTGCGAGCAGCAATGAATATTTTTATTTTTTTACCTGTCCACTTGACGGGGAGCACACCAATTTCATTGCTAATGGGCTTTTTCAGTTACTATATTATCTTGTTGTCAAAAGCCGAGATCGTCGTTGACGAGGATAACCTGTATGCGGCCCTTGTGCAGCGAATAGCGCGTTATGAGGAACTGGCAGCAGATGGTGTCCGGGCTCTTGCAATCAAAGCAGGCGCCGGTCTTGGCACAGGGCGTATCGAGGCCAAAGCGCTGGGCATTGATGGGCGCTGCCACGTTGCGGGCACGCTTCATCGCCCCGTCGAGGTCGCCGCAGACCTTGTTGAGGCCGACGATGAAGAGAACTTTCTTCGGGCCTTGGGCGATGGCCGATACGCGGTTGGCATTGCCATCGATATTGACGAGCACGCCATCTTTGGTCATCGCATTGGTGCTCGTCAGGAATACATCGGCATCGTAGGCCAGCAGCATCGCCTGCCGGCGGTCCTCGAATTTATCGCGGTCGATAAAGTTGTAGTTTCCCGCCTCCAGAGCCGCTGGCAGGCCGATTTCATGCACGCTCATGCCGCCGCCCATCGTGACGGTGCTGCCCGCAGGAATAAGCTCCAGGGCAATTTTCAGCGCTTCTTCTTTGCTCGCGGCATAAAAGCCTTCCATGTTGCGCGACTGCAGCCCCTTGATTACCGTCTGCGCGAGCAGTTCGTTGCGTTTTACGATGTTCTCATTCATTGGCTCTCCTCCATTTGCTTTCGTCAAAAACTATCATCCGGGCAGGAAAACTGATAGACGAGCACTTCCTCGCGCCCATCCGATTCCTTGAACAAATCCCCGCAGAAAATCTCCGCCAGCAGGGACAGCCTGCTCTCAGCTGCCAGATACTGGCGGTAAAAAACGGAAGGATAATAGAAAAACAGCAGCATTTCCCGCGGCGTTTGCTGATAAGACGCCTGCAGATGATCCATAACGACGCGCAGGATTTCCACCGAGAACGGATTGAAGAAAAACACGCGGTCAACAGCTGCGGGCACAGCGTATTCCGTGGCATCGACAAGCGTCAGGCTCACCCTGCCACCCGCTACGGCATTGGCCTTGTTCTGCACCGCCCGCGCGTAGAGGCGCTCGTTGTACTCGATGCCAATGGAGCGGCACTTGGTCTGATAGGCCAGGAAGAAATCCACGCGTCCCTTGCCGCAGCCATAGTCCAAAAGCGTATTGCGCTTGGAAAAATAGCCGCTGCCAGCGAGCCGCTCCAATACGCAGTAATCGGTGGGCTCATAAGGATAGCGCGTCAAATCGGCTATGCTGTCGTCCCTGCCGGTCGTACGGATATGCAGGATATTGTCCCATTCGTTTTCTTCAGTCATTCTCGGTCCTTTCGCCTCGCTTCTTATGCCTCTGCTGGCGGGATAGTCACTTCACCGGCTGCCCCGGCCAGTGGCTCATCGCCGCTAAGGTCAATCGCCAGCTCCGTCTCATAGGTTGGGTAGGCGCTAAGCGGTTTGGTAGAATAGTCCTTGGGCTCGTTTTCCTCCGCGCGCTGGCGCTCATTGGCTTCTGACAGCTTGCGGTCGCGTTCGCGCTGCTCACGGTCTTCTTTGAGCTTTTCGAGTGTCCCGGCCGATTTGGCCATATTATAAAGCTCCGGCGCCGCCTCGGCCAGTTCCTTTTCATCGGCCCCCGAAACATGACGGCCATGCATAATGCGCATCGCCGTCTGCATCACACGGGACTGCTGCTGCGCCGCCTTCTTCCAGCTGTCGGCGGACTGGCGGGCACTTGCAAGCTGCTCTTCCAGCATGAACTGGTTCATGACATTTTGCCGGTCTTTTTCCATTTGCCTGCCTGCGGCGAGCAGCTCCTTTTGCTGCTGCTTGTCAAGCGTCACGCGCTGTCCCTTCACCATAAGATAGCCGCGCTTTACGATGCCTGCAATCTCGGCAGCGCTGTGAAAACGTGCCGTGAACTTGCCATTGCCGCGATCGATTACATCGCTCCAATCTTGTAAGTCAGCCGGCTCTGCCAATTGCCGCTTTTCCTGCATGACCCGCGCCTCATCCGAAATCTCTGCCGTATCCAGCGCTACTTTATCTTTCGCTAGTGATGGTTTCTTCGCCGCAGCCGTATAGGACGCCTTCGCGATACTGCCAGTCAGGCTGGCAGTAGAATCATTCAAAATCCGCATGATTTATTCCTCCATGAATAAAAACAAACTCGTCTATTTCAAATGTCCTCTTTCCCTATTATACCATAGCCGTTATAAGCAGCGCATGCGTAAGCAAAACTTTTCGCGTTGAAATCCATATCACGGTGTGCTATCCTTAGTACCGAAAGATGGAACGTCAGCTTTGCAGGGATAGCGATTATCCATCTTATTTTTATACAGGAGTGATTACTGTGAAAGAAAACTGGATTGCGTATTTTGCCAGACCAGCAGCCGTCTGCCTGACGACTGGTGCTTTACTGCTCGGAACGACGGGCAGCGGTTCGGCCGCAGCTGCATCCGTCGGCCTGCCAAATCCCATGATCGAATACGATAACGTCCTTGCCGCAGGCAAGGCAGCCGGCTTTACGCCGCTCTACCTGCCAGAAATCTCCGGCTACTACACGAGCAGCGTGTTCATCTACCACAAAGACCTTGCCGATATCCGGTATACGTCAAGCACAAATCCGCAGACCAAGCTCGCCATCCGCAGTGCCAAAGCTGCCACGCAGAAAACCGCTGACATCAGCGGCATCTACGGCGTCAAATGGGAAAAACAAAACATCGATGGCATCGAAACTGCCATCGCCAAAGTCCCCGCCCTATCCAAAGCAGAGCAGGATGGCTATGCAGCCCACTGGTCGGTAAACGGCATGCTCTTTTCCGTAACCGCTGAGCACATCTCCCAGCCAGAATTCCTGCACCTGCTGAAAACGGGCCTTATCGACCTTTCGCGGCACTACTATTGAATAAACCGCTCAGCAACACACATCCTATAAAAATCAGCCTTAGAGTCACGTCCCAAGACTTTTCCCAAAGGAGTACCTCTCATGTTCAAAAAAATAGCATTAGCCACGCTGGCTTCTATCTGCGTATCAATAGCTACCCCCGCCCTGGCATCAGACTACCTTGGCAACCCGAAGTCGATGAAGTTCCACTACTCCAGTTGTTCCACAATAAAGCATCCGGAAAGGTTCGTCGAGTTCAGCAACCGGGATGACGCTATCGCCGCAGGCTATGTCCCATGCAAGCGGTGCAATCCGTAAAAAATAAGCCCGACCATACGGCCGGGCCTGCGCTCAGGTTGCGATCCTAAGCATTTGTGCTGTTGCTGCGCACCTCCTTCCTTCTGCAGGTATGAGGTGCGCAGCATGATATATTATATGATATTGCTTGAAGGAAATGCAATACCATGATATAATAAATCCAGCTAAGAGGTTTGTGATACTGCCAATAGAGTGTCACGTCCAATAAGAAAAAGCCTTAGGGTCGCTACCTAAGGCTTTTTCTTTTCCCCAGCACACATATCCGCGTGCGCTGGGGATTTTTTTATTTGCTGCTATGAAGACTAAAAATATCCAAGGAAATATCCTTATTTTCCCGTACTCCCGCGCTTGGTCATCGGGATGCCCTGCTTGCAGAGCGGGCATTCTTCTGGCTTATAGGTTTCGACGTTCATATGAAGGAGTGCCTCGCAGGGGACATCGCCGAAGTTAGCTTTGCCACCGCTGCGGTCGACGAGCATGCTGACGGCTACGGGGATGCCGCCGTGGGCTTTGACGACTTCGATGACTTCTTTGATGGAGCCGCCGGTCGTTACGATATCTTCGACAATCAAGCAGCGTTCGCCTTCATGCAGCGAGAAGCCGCGGCGGAAGGTCATCTTGCCATCGACGCGCTCGGTGAAGATGGCACGCGTCCCCAATGCCTTGCCGGTCTCGTGGGCCAGCAGGATGCCGCCCGTCATCGGGCCGACAACGGTTTCGATGTTGGCATCCTTGAATTTCTCGGCCATGGCCTTGCAGAGCTTCTCGGTGTACTCCGGTTTCTGGAGTACGTTGAATTTCTCTACATAATGCGGGCTGTGCAGGCCCGAGGTCAGGACGAAATGTCCGTCCATGATGGCATGGCTCTCTACGAGCAATTCTTTAACTTCTGCTTCTGTCATTTATCTTACACTCTCCATTTCTTTAAGGATGGCCTCGGCTGCGGCCTTGGGATCTTTCGCAGCGCGAATCGGGCGGCCGATGACGAGATGGCTGGCACCATTTTGCAAAGCCTTAGCCGGCGTTGCGATGCGGCTCTGGTCATCGACGCTTGCGCCCTCGGGCCGTACGCCCGGCGTCACGATCAGGAAATCCGGACCGCAAGCTTCGCGGATAAGCGCAGCTTCCTGCGGCGAGGCCACGACACCGTCAAGCCCCGCTTTTTTCGCCAGTTTTGCATAGCGCACGACAGCGCTCTTTATCTGCAGTTCCTGGCCGAGCCCTTCCCAGTCTTCCTGATTGATGCTCGTAAGTACCGTTACGGCAATGAGCTTCGGGCAGGGAATGCCGCGCTTGTCGGCCTCCTTGTGCAGGCGCTCCGCTGCGACCTTCATCATGGTATAGCCGCCACCAGCATGCACATTGAGCATCGTGGCACCTAAGTCCATCAGCGAGCACAGTCCTCCAGCTACCGTGTTGGGGATATCGTGCAGTTTGAGGTCCAGGAATACATCTTTCCCCTGAGCACTGAGCCATCTTACCACGTCGCCACCGACGCTGTAGAAAAGCTCCATGCCGACTTTATAATAGGATACGCTATCTCCCAGCGTATTGACGAGCGCCTTGACATCCTCCATCGTATGGAAATCAAGGGCTGCAATCAAACGTTCATCTGCCATAACGTGCTCCTTTCACTTCTATCATTTCTGAATCAACCAATCTGGACCTTGCCAACGATATCCTGGATACTTTCCAGGCCGCGATCTGCCAGATAATCACTGAGTCCATCGCAGATCTTCATGGTCACGGCCGGGTCGGCAAAGTTTGCCGTACCGACCGCCACGGCGCTGGCACCAGCCAGGAAGAACTCCACGGCATCCTCCCAGCAGGAAATGCCGCCCATGCCAATGATTGGCACCTTGACGGCGCGAGCAACCTGCCAGACCATGCGCAGAGCCACGGGCTTTATGCAGGGGCCCGAAAGGCCGCCCGTGATATTGCCCAGCGTCGGCCGCTGGGTATGGATGTTGATTTCCATCCCCATAAGCGTATTGATGAGCGACAGGATATCGGCGCCGGCATCTTCGCAGGCTTTGGCCATCGTCACGATATCCGTGACATTGGGCGACAGCTTCAGGATGACCGGTTTCTTTGTATGTTTCTTGGCCTCGCGTACCACGGCGGCCGCCGCTTTCGGGTCCGTGCCGAAGACGATGCCGCCTTCCTTGACATTGGGGCACGAGACATTGAGCTCAATGGCGGCGACGCCTTCGACATCGAGCATCTCAGCCAGTACGCCGTATTCCTCGACGGTGCTGCCCGAGATGTTGACGATGACGTTCATGCCATACTGGCCGATACGCGGCAGCGTATCTTTTAAGAATACCTCAACACCGGGATTTTCCAGGCCGATGCAGTTCATCATGCCCATGGGCGACTCGGTGATGCGCACGCCATCGTTGCCGCGGCGAGGCTTCAGCGTTGTGCCTTTGACCATGACGCCGCCAAGACGCGAGAGGTCGACAAAGTCGGCAAACTCCTCGCCAAAGCCGAAGGTACCCGAGGCTGTGAGCACAGGCGTGTTCATGGCAATGCCCGCCAGATTCGTATGCAGTTTTGCATCTTTTTCCTGCATGACCTGACTCATGCGAACACCTCCCCTGCCTCAAATACCGGGCCATCCTTGCAGACCTTCTTGCGTTTACCGTCAGTCGTATCGATGGAACAGGACAGGCAGGCCCCCAGGCCGCAGCCCATGCGTTTTTCCAGCGATACCTGACAGCGCAGTCCATGCTCCTTGGCAATTTTCGCAATGCCCTTCATCATGATTTCGGGGCCGCAAACGACTACAAGGTCATAGTCTTTCTTTTCCAAGAGCTCGGGCAGAAGCGTCGTGGTAAAGCCCTTCGTGCCAAGACTGCCATCATCGGTGGTACAAAAGATTTCCTGTACCTTGCCCGTGAATAAATCCTGCCAGAAAAGCTCCCCGGCGGTCTTTCCTCCCATGAGCACATCGGCTTTGCCCTGCATGGCAGCTGCATAAAAGAGCACTGGGGAAAGTCCCATGCCACCACCCACAATCAGTGGTTTTTTCGCTGCAGTATCAAAGCCATGACCAAGAGGTCCAAGAACATTTATGGTATCGCCGGCTTTTAGCTCCGATATGGCCTTCGTGCCCTTGCCCACCACGCGGTAGATAAAGGCCACGGTGCCCTTGTCCTTATCGGCAGCGGCAATGCCGACCGGGCGGCGCAGCAGGCAGCTGCCATTTAAAATGCGCAGCTGCACAAACTGACCAGCCTCGGCAAGCTCAGCCACTTCGGGGGCCTTTACGACCAGCTGGAATACCTGGTCGTAAAGCTCCCGCTGGCTTACGATACGAAAGTCAACCGTTACTTTTTTCTTAGGCAAGGCCATCACCACCACCGACATAATCCTGAATGGCCAGGCTGTAGACAAGGCGGCGCTCACGCATGAAGGAGAGCACGCGCAGGACTTCCCAGGCCGTATCGAGGGAGGTCAGGCAGGCGATATCATGCTCTACCGTTGCGCGACGAATCTTGAAGCCATCCTTTACGGAGTGCTTGCCCTGGGTCAGCGTATTGATGACCATATTGATCTTGCCGCTCTTGATGCGTTCGATGATATCGGTGCTGCGCTCGTGGACTTTGCCGACGACTTCGACATCGATGCCCATCGACTGGATGGTCTTGGCCGTGCCTTCGGTAGCGGCAATCTGGAAGTCAAGCTCCGAGAAGGCCTTGGCCAGCTGTTTCATCTCTTCTTTATCTTTATCAGCTACGGTGAAGAGCACGCAGCCCTTCGTCGGCACATGCGTGCCCGAGCCGATGATAGCCTTGTAGAGGGCGCGGGCATAATGGTAATCGATACCCATGACCTCGCCCGTCGATTTCATCTCTGGTCCGAGGGCGATATCCACATCGGTCATCTTGGCAAAGGAGAAGACCGGTGCCTTGACAGCGACATACGGTTTCGGCGGTACGAGACCGGACTTGTAGCCAAGTTCTTTGAGCGTGCTCCCCATTGCGATGCGCGTGGCCAGATTGACCATCTTGACATCCGTGACCTTCGAGAGGAACGGTACCGTACGCGAGGAGCGCGGGTTGACCTCGATGATGTAGACCTCGCCGTCAGCGACGACGAACTGGATGTTTAGGAGGCCTTTGACATGCAGGGCAACCGCCAGGCGTTTCGTGTAGTCGATAATCGTGTAGATGACCTTCGACGGCAGCGTCTGCGGCGGATAGACGGCAATGGAGTCGCCCGAGTGGACACCGGCGCGCTCGACGTGCTCCATGATGCCCGGGATGACCACATCGACGCCATCGGAGATACCATCTACCTCGACCTCGGTACCCTGCATATAGCGGTCGACGAGTACCGGATGATCCGGTGTGACTTTTACGGCGCGGCTCATGTAGTCGCGCAGCTCGTCTTCGTTGTAGACGATTTCCATCGCGCGGCCGCCCAAGACATAGGACGGGCGGACCATGACCGGATAGCCGATCTTGGCAGCTCCCGTGATGGCATCCTCAAGATTCGTGACGCTGATGCCTTGCGGACGCGGAATCTGCGTCTGCGTGAGGACTTCGTCGAAGCGCTCGCGGTCCTCGGCGCGGTCGATATCGTCAACCGACGTGCCGAACACTTTGACGCCTGCCTTCTGCAGCGAGGCGGCGAGGTTGATTGCCGTCTGACCGCCAAACTGGACGATAACGCCTTCCGGTTTTTCCTTGTCGATGATGTTAAGTACATCCTCGGTCGTCAGCGGTTCGAAGTACAGGCGGTCGGAGATATCGAAGTCCGTCGATACCGTCTCCGGATTGTTGTTGATGATGATGGCCTCGATGCCCATCTCCCGCAGTGCCCAGACCGAGTGAACCGAGCAGTAGTCGAATTCGACGCCCTGACCGATGCGGATCGGACCCGAGCCAAGCACGATGACCTTGCGGGCGTTCGACGTCTGTACCTCGTCCTGCTCAGCGCGGAACGTCGAGTAGTAGTACGGCGTAGCGGCCTCGAACTCAGCGGCGCAAGTGTCGACCATCTTGTAGGCCGGCAGGATGCCCATGCTCTTGCGCGTCGTGCGGATTTCATCGACAGATTTGCCCGTGATTTCGGCAATCGAGACATCGGCAAGGCCTACATTCTTAGCCGCCAGCATGTGTTTTGGCGTCAGAGGCTCGCTCTTAAGCGTCGTCTCGACATCGGTGATGTTCTTGATTTTATGGATGAACCATTTGTCAACTTTCGTGATGGCATGGATTTCATCGACGGTGGCGATGCCGCGGCGCAGTGCCTCGGCAATGACGAAGATGCGCTCGTCGTTGATGCGCGCCAGGTTCTTCTTGACGCGCTCGTCATCCCAGGCATCCATCTTATCCATATGCAGGCGGTGTACGCCGATTTCCAGCGAACGCACAGCCTTCAAGATGGCGCCTTCGAAGTGGCGGTCGATGCTCATAACCTCGCCCGTTGCCTTCATCTGCGTGCCCAGCGTGCGGTCTGCATAGACGAACTTATCAAACGGCCAGCGCGGGAATTTGACGACGCAGTAGTCAAGGGCCGGCTCGAAGCAGGCTTTCGTCTTCTGCGTGACCGCATTGGTGATTTCGTCCAGCGTATAGCCGATGGCAATCTTGGCTGAAACCTTGGCAATCGGATAGCCCGTCGCCTTCGAAGCCAGTGCCGACGAACGGCTGACGCGGGGGTTTACCTCGATGACGTAGTATTTGTTGCTGTTCGGGTCGAGGGCATACTGCGCGTTGCAGCCGCCTTCGATGCCGAGCTCGCGGATAATGCGCAAGGAAGCACTGCGGAGCATCTGATATTCGTGGTCCGTCAGCGTCTGGGACGGTGCCACGACAATGGAGTCGCCCGTATGGACGCCCACCGGGTCGAAGTTCTCCATGTTGCAGACGGTGATGCAGTTGTCATTGCCGTCGCGCATGACTTCGTACTCGATTTCCTTCCAGCCCGCCACGCTGCGCTCGATGAGGACCTGGCCGATCATCGAGTAGTTGAGCCCCTTGATGACGATATCGATGAGCTCCTCTTCGTTCTCAGCGATACCGCCGCCGGTGCCGCCCATGGTGTAGGCCGGGCGCACGATGACCGGGTAGCCGATCTCGTTGGCGAATTCGACTGCCGACGGCACATCCTCGACAATGGTGGACTCAGGAATCGGCTCGCCGAGTTTCTGCATCGTCTCTTTGAACATTTCGCGGTCTTCGGCCTTTTCGATAGCCTCAAGCGGCGTACCGAGAAGCTCGACGCCGTACTTTTCGAGTACCCCGCGCTCGGCAAGCTGCACCGCAAGGTTCAGGCCAGCCTGGCCGCCCAGCGTGGCGAGTAAGCCGTCCGGGCGCTCCTTCGAGATGATTTCCTCGAGAAATTCCGGCGTCAATGGCTCAATATAGACACGGTCGGCGATATGCGAGTCGGTCATGATGGTGGCCGGGTTCGAGTTGACAAGGACGACTTCCAGCCCCTCTTCTTTCAGCGAACGGCAGGCCTGCGAGCCGGCGTAGTCGAATTCTGCGGCCTGCCCGATGATGATCGGGCCCGAGCCGACAACCATGACTTTTTTGAGATTTTCTTTCTTTGGCACAGTTTATTCCCCCTTGAGCATCGTCCAGAACTGATCGAAAAGATACATATTGTCATCCGGTCCCGGCGATGCCTCCGGGTGGTACTGTACCGAGAAAATCGGCAGGTCTTTATGGCGCATGCCCTCGACCGTGCCGTCGTTGACATTGATATGCGTGACTTCGAGCGGCAGATCCTTAAGCGATTCCTCGTCGACGGCATAGCCGTGGTTCTGCGAGGAAATCTGCACGCGGCCCGTCAAGAGGTTCTTGACCGGCTGGTTGCAGCCGCGGTGGCCGAACTTGAGCTTATAGGTCTTAGCGCCCAAGGAACGCGCGAGCAGCTGATGTCCAAGGCAGATGCCAAAAATCGGTTTCTTGCCGATGAGCTTTTTGATTTCCTCGACGATTTCCGGAACGTCTGCCGGATCGCCAGGGCCGTTCGAAAGGAAGATGCCGTCCGGCTGCAGAGCCAGGACTTCCTCCGCCGTCGTATGGGCCGGCACCACCGTGAGCTTGCAGCCAAGGTCGTGCAGCGATTTTAAGATATTCTGCTTGACGCCAAAGTCCATGGCGACGACATGCGGTGCATCAGCGGCTTCAGCCTCCATGGTGTATGCCTCAGGCGTCGTGACTTCCATGACCACATCCTTCTTGATGGGCACAGCGAAGAGCTCATCGATTTCGGTCTGGGCGGCATCTTCGGACACGATGATGCCCTTCATGGTGCCGGCCGAGCGGATCTTGCGGGTGACGGCGCGGGTGTCCACATCGTAGAGGCACGGTACGCCCTGCTTCGTCAAAAAGTCTGCAAGGCTCGTCTCGTAATGCCAGTTGCTGCCCATCTCGCAAAGCTCGCCGATGACGAAGCCGTTGACAAAAGATTTACGCGACTGCATGAAAAGGTCCGCGATACCGTAGTTGCCGACCATCGGGTACGTGAGCGTCAGGATCTGACGGCAGTAGGATGGGTCGGTCAGGCTTTCCTGATAGCCCGTCATGCCTGTATTGAAAACAACCTCGCCGGTTGCCTTGATATTATTCAAAAGTTTGCCGTGGAAAACGGTACCGTCCTCCAGGATCAATTTACCTTTCATGAAATCACCTCATATATTTAAAGAACTTCGCCATCCTGCATGACAATCTTGCCAGCAACGACCGTCAGTACCGCTTTGCCTTTGAGCTCGCGGCCGATGAACGGACTATGGCTGCCCTTCGTGTAGAATTTCTTTTCGTCAACCGTCCAGCAAAGCTCGGGATCGATGACCGTGATGTCGGCGCTCTTGCCCACTGCCAGCGTACCAGCATCCATGCCGAATACCTTAGCCGGCTCACAGGTCATCTTGGAAACGATGGTCGCAAGGTCGAGCTTGCCTGCGTGGTAAAGGTCCGTCAGCATGATGCCCAGGGATGTCTCAAGCCCTGGGAAGCCGCTGGGCGCGTAGATGTACTCGCGGTCCTTGTCCTCCTGTGCGTGCGGGGAGTGGTCGGTGACGATCGCGTCGATGGTGCCGTCCTTGAGGCCTTCCAGCAGGGCGTCGCAGTCCTTCTGCGCGCGCAGCGGCGGATTGATTTTCGTTGACGTGTCAAACAGGTTGACGCATTCGTCGGTCATGGTCAGATGCTGCGGCGTGACTTCGCAGGTGACGCGCACGCCGCGTTTCTTGGCCTGGCGCACGATGTCCACCGCGCGGGCCGAGCTGATATGGGCCACATGGACGCGGGAACCAGCGTACTCGGCCAGCATGATGTCGCGGGCTACGGCGATGTCCTCAGCGACCGTCGGACGCCCTTTGAGGCCGAGCATTGCACTGCGGTGGCCTTCGTTCATCACGCCGTCTTCGACGAGCGACGTCTCTTCGTCGTGGTTGACAATGACCTTGTCAAACGTATGCAGATAGTCAAAGGCATTCAGCAGCACTTTGGCCTTCTGATCGTAGTGGCCGTCATCGGAGAAAGCTACGGCGCCAGCTTCGATCATATCGCCAAGCTCGGCCAGTTCTTTGCCTTCCTGCCCCTTCGTCACCGCACCGATGATTTTCACATGGACTTTGGCGACATCCTCGGCGCGTTTCTCGAGGCTGCGCACCATGGCGGCATCATCGACTGCCGGCTTCGTGTTCGGCATCGTGCAGACCGTCGTGAACCCGCCAGCGGCGGCGGCTTTAGCACCGGACTCGAAGTCCTCTTTGGCCTCCTGGCCTGGCTCGCGGAAATGCACATGCAGGTCGATAAGGCCCGGCGTCACGACTTTGCCCGTGGCATCGTAGACCTCTGCCCCAGCAGCTTCCAGGTTTTCGCCAATTGCCTTTATCTTGCCATCCTCGACGAGAACATCGGCGATTTTATCGAATTTCTCGGCCGGATTGATGACGCGGCCGCCTTTAAGCAAAAGTTTCATTCCTGTTTTCCTCCCGTCAATACCAAGGTAAAGAGTGCCATGCGGACTGCGACACCATTCTGGACCTGTTCCTGAATGGCTGAGTTGTCACCATAGGCAGTGAACGGAGAAATTTCCCAGCCCTTGTTCATCGGGCCCGGATGCAGGATGAGCACATCGTCTTTGGCGAGCTTCAGGCGCATGTCGTTGAGGCCGAAGATGCGCGCATACTCACGCGTCGTCGGGAACAAGCCGCCCTTCATGCGCTCGAGCTGGATGCGCAGCACCTCGATGACATCAGCATTGGCAATGGCATCTTCGATGCGCTCGTGGACAATGACGCCCGGCTCCTGATAGAGGAAGCGCGGAATCAGCGTCTTCGGCCCTGCGATATGGACTTCCATGCCCATCTTGCGCATGCCGTAGATATCCGAGCGCGCCACGCGGCTGTGCAGCACATCGCCGATGATGGCGACCTTGAGCCCCTCGAGATGTCCCTTGTGCTCCTGGATCGTGAAGAGATTCAGCAGGCCCTGGGACGGATGTGCATGCGCACCATCGCCGGCGTTCAGGATCACAGGGCTTACGACGCGGGCGGCATATTCAGCGGCACCCTCGGCCTTATGGCGCATAACGATGGCATCGACGCCCATGGCCTCCACCGTGTAGAGGGTATCGCGCAGGCTCTCGCCCTTGACGATGGAGCTGGTACCCGCCGTGATATTTACCACATCGGCACCGAGGTATTTGCCGGCCAGCTCGAACGACGTGCGCGTGCGCGTGCTCGGCTCGTAAAACAGCGTGACAATGGATTTTCCGCGCAGTGTCGGTACCTTCTTGATATCGCGGTGGATGATATTCTTCATTTCCTTCGCGGTCTCAAGTACGAGACGAATCTCCTCCGGGCTGAAATCCTCCAGGCCCAGGACGTTCTTGCCTCGCAAGGATACATTATTTTTTCCCAAGTCAATCACTCCTTAACATGTTGACAATCATAATTATACATTACTTATGCATAAACTTTCAAGGGATATCCATTGCCTTTTTGTCGCGCCTAGCAAAAAAGGGGCTCTCCTATGCGTATGCATAAGAAAGCCCCAGCTTTACGATAAACTTATAGCGTTGTATATTGCTTCCCTTATGCGCATCGCGGTACGCATTTTAAAAGGTAATGTATTCTCTTGTCCTTGAGCAGCTCTCGTCTGCTTTGTTTACCATTATAACTTGACATGTCAAGAAATGCAAGGCAAAAGTCAAAAATTTCAAGGACATATGACCTTATTTTTCGCTTGGAGTGGACAAATCAAACATTTCCAGTCTGTACCGCCCAGCAAATATAAGCAAAACCCGCCAGCTGCAACAGGATGATAAGCGGTATGCCATAGCGGAATTTGATGTGCTGCGTCTTATGACGGAACAGCTGGATGGCTGCAAGCGCTCCGATGCTGCCGCCCATAAAGGCCAGGCCGAGCAATGTAAACTCCGGCACACGCCACCACTGGCGCATGGCACAGAGCTTGTCGGCACCATAGACAATAACCGCGATGACGTTGATGCTGACAAAATACCAAATGACGAGATTATACCATTGAATATCCATAGATTCCTCCTACAAGCTGCTGCTCTTAGCGTGCGGCCGACACACAGTTGCGTCCGCGATGCTTTGCTTTATACAGTTCTTCGTCGAGACGGCCATAGAGGCCATCGAGCGTATCGCTGCTGCCCGCCACCGTCACGCCCAGGCTTGCCGTGACATGCCGGCCGTCGGGAAGCCTGGTATCTGCCTCGATGCGCTGGCGGATGCGCTCGGCCACCATGATCGCGTCATCGATATGGCAGCCCGGCAGCACGAGCATGAATTCCTCGCCGCCCCAGCGGCCCACGAAGTCCGAGCTGCGCAGGGCATTCTGCATGATCTTGGCCACCTGCCGCAGTACCTCATCGCCAGCCTCGTGCCCGAACGTATCATTGATATGCTTGAAGTGATCGAGGTCGACCATGATTGCACCCAGATGAAGATCGCTGCTCGTATCGCTGCGCTCAATCTCATTCATCAGGATCTGCTCGACAGCCCCGCGATTCAAAAGCCCCGTGAGCCGGTCGGTATCCGCCAGCAGCGTCAGCGCCTGATTGGCCTGCTCGAGCTCGGCACTGGTGACCGAAACGAAATGCGCGAGCCCTGTAATCAGCGAAATGCGTTCGTCGTGAAACGAGAGTTTCTGCGGGGAAGGTATCGCTGTTGGAGCAGCTGCGGGCTGCCCCTCGCGGAAACAGATTGTCACCAGCGAACCATTCAGCAGATGTACCTGGGAATGCCCGTCAAAGCGCTGCAGCTCCCCATACGTATAGAAGCCCGCCGAAGGAGCGATATCACGAAACGGCTGCAGCTCGATGCGCACATCATCGCGCAGATACATGCGCCGGACAATGCACGAAAAGAGCAGGATGCCTTCGGGCTGGAAATTTCGCAGCCCTTCGATATTACGGAAGCCCTCCTGCAGCATATTGATGGGATCGCCATAGCCCAGCCGCACATGTTCCCCCAGGGAAAAATCGCCGCCAAAGCGCATGGAACCATTGGCCTGATAAGAAATCGCCATGCGCGCCACGGGCTGCTCATCACGCTCGATCATCACCGGGAACGGAAGGATTGCACGGAAGAATTTTTCGCCCGGTGCAATGCCGAGATACTTCTCATAAAGCGCTACGACGGGTTTATGGTTGACTTGCGTAACCACATTGCAGCCGTCCATGCCGGTGATAACCGCCTCGGCCCCCAATGGCTTCCAGCCATTATACGATTTGACACGGATATGGAGGTCTTGCCCGCGGAACAGGATGACGAGGATGCCCTGATTGGTATAGGACTTCCCATCAAAAACGCAGGTGTATTCATCGTTGACATATGAAGATTTATTGATATACGAATCCGATGAACCGCCAAAGACCGGCACTTCCTCCGGAAGGCCCGACAGCACATCGGTAAAGGCATGGATATCGCCAAGCGTCTTGAGCGTCGTCAGGATGCCCACACCAGCTAACGGCTCTCCGTCCAGAAGGTCCGGCAAGCTCTCTGCCGCCTCATCCATCGTAAGCTGGCCGCAGTCAAAAAGATGGACCGCCACGCTTGCCCGCGCAAAGACCAGGAAACTTACCTGTATGGAATCCAGCCGCAGCTCGCCATTCACAATCTCGCCCGATGAGGTGCAGCCAGCAATCCGCGCCGCCGGCAGCCGCGCATGGATGGCTTGCGTCATCGTCTCGATGTGCTCCGTCTTGTCATCGGCAGAGAATATCAGGCACAGGATCGATTCATATTCCGGCGGGCATTCCTGCGCGAATTGCTCCAGACAGGCTCCGATTCCGCTCGCATCCTGCAGGTTATACGGGAATAATCGCATACTAAGCTCATTCCTTTTCCACAATATTCCTAACAAACATTCCAATCACCATATAATTTCGTCATTCTTGGCAAAAATCCTTGTTGCGCTGGCAAAAGAAAACGAGCTGCAGACCAAGTGCAGCTCGCAAGCCCAGCGTATCCAATCAAATGACCGACGGAACGAATTCTTCCTCGGCATATCCATAACGTGCCGTGACACGGTAGATCAGGCGGTCATCCACGGCGCTGCGGATCGTGATATGATCAAGATCGCGCAGCATCGCCTTGATATCCATAACGGCAGCCATACTGCTGATATAATCAAAGGCCTGCTCCAGACTTATCTTCTGGCGTTCCGGCTCTTTGGCCCCTTCATGATAGACTTCCATCGTTACCGGAATCTCTCCGTTGACCGGAGCACGGCAAAGCTTCGGTTCCCAGGCGTTGGTGATTTTCTTGACACACTCGATTTGTTCTATTTGTTCCATATTGTGCATAACACCCCCAACCACGGATAATTTCATTGCCCGATTGTATTAGTAATATTTATCTTATCAGTATGAACTCATATGGTCAATGTTATATTATACACTTTTTTGGCGTTTTTTGTATAAAAAATCAAATATTAATTTGTATAAAAAATCAAATATTAAATGGTGCAAAGAGTTTCTTCATATAGTTGAATCCCTTGGTGATGGTCTTGATGAGGGGCTCCATCGTCTTGGGCTGGCGGATGACCAGTTGCATGACCTTGCGCCGCAGGCTGCGGTACTCGGCATCGAAGATGCGCAGCTGCTCCTCCATCTCCATCTCCACCGAGACGGAGGGGATGGAAGAGGGCTGGAGTTCCGAGGCCCGGCCGGTGATCTTGACCACATCGCCGCGGAACGGGATGTAGACCTCCTCGCCGCATTCCTTCTGGATGCGGCTCTTCAAGGCCTCCTGCCCCTGGGCTTCACCATGGACAATGAATACCTTTGCCGGCTTAGGGCTCTGGAATTTATCGATCCAATCCATGAGCTGATTGGCATCGGCATGGGCCGAGAAGCCATCGAGCATCTGGATCTGCGCCTTGACGGCCACTTCCTCGCCGAGTACGCGCACGCGCTTGATGCCGTCGACCAGGCGCCGCCCCAGGCTGCCCTCGGCCTGATAGCCGACAAACAGGATGGTGGACTCCGGCCGCCAGAGATTGTGCTTCAGATGGTGCAGGATACGGCCTGCATCGGCCATGCCCGAGGCCGAGATGATGATCTGCGAGCTTTCGGAGCTGTTCAGCGCCCGCGACTCCTCCGCCGTCTCACAGATACGGACCTGCGGGAACTCGATCATCTTGCCGCTCTGCCCGAACATCCTGACAGCTTCTTCGTCAAAATCCTGGAAGTTCTGCATGAAGATGCGCGTGGCATTGATGGCCAGCGGGCTGTCGAGCACGATGGGGATGTCCCCATCCAGCCGCCCGCTCTTCCAGAGGTTGTAAAAATAGTAGAGCAAGGTCTGGGTACGGCCGACGGAAAAGGACGGGATGACCAGATTGCCGCCGCGGTCCATCGTGTCGTTGACGATCTCCAGCAGCGCTGTCTCCTTGTCGTAGATCTGATGGACGCGGTCGCCATAGGTCGACTCGACGACGAGGAAGTCCGCCCCCGTGAGCACCGTGGGATCTTTGATGATGGGCTGATCCGGCTGGCCGAGGTCCCCCGAGAAAACGAGCTTTGTCGTCTTGCCATCTTCGTTGACAACGATCTCGACAATAGCTGAACCTAAGATATGGCCCGCATCGTAGAAGGTCACATCGATGTGGTCAGCCAGGGAGAATTTCACCTGATAGGGCATCGGCACGAAGTGCTCGATGGCCGCCTCGGCATCCTCCATGGAGTAGATGGGCTGCACAGGCGTCTCGCCCCGCCGCTGGTTCTTGCGGTTCGTGAGCTCCGCATCATACTCCTGGATATGGGCCGAGTCTGGCAGCATGATGCGCGCCAGGTCACAGGTCGCCTTCGTAGCATAGACGCTGCCCGAGAACCCCTCCCGCACGAGTTTCGGGATCAAGCCGCAATGGTCGATATGCGCGTGAGTCAGCAGCACCGCGTCAATCTCTGCCGGACTGAAATCAAATTCCTCGAAGTTCAGGTCACGGATGCGCCGTGAGCCCTGGAACATGCCGCAATCGATCAGATACTTGTTCTCCCGCGAAGAAAGCAAATAGCAGGACCCTGTTACCGTATGTGCTGCACCTAAGAATTCCAACCGCATAACGATCCTCTCCTTCCCTATCTAGTGCAATAAAACCTTCAATGTCTGCATGAGCTTGGGGATATCGATAGGTTTTGCCAAATGGCCATTCATCCCTGCCGCCAGTGCATTATCCACATCCTCCTTGAATGCATTTGCCGTCATGGCCAGAATCGGGATTCCTGCCTGCCGCTTGTCGGGCAGGCGGCGGATATAGCGCGTCGTCTCATAGCCATCCATATGGGGCATCTGGATATCCATCAGGATGAGGTCATAGCTTCCGGGCAATGCTGCCTGCAGCTTTTCGGCACATATCCGCCCGTCCTGTGCCCAGTCGACCTTGCAGCCAACCTCTGTGAGCAGCGCGATGACAATCTCTGCATTGAGCTCGTTGTCCTCCGCGAGCAGGATATGGCGGCCGGCCAGCTGCGCATCGTCGCTGCGCTTCATGCTCTGCTGCTCGATTTCAGCCGCCGTCCCGATGCGATGCGGCAGACGGACAGTCACCGTCGTCCCCTCGCCCAGAGTGCTCGCAATAGAAATGGTTCCGCCCAGCAGCCCGACCAGCCGCTTGACTATTGCCAGCCCGAGCCCTGTGCCCTGCACACCGTTGGCCGAGGACGTCCGTTCACGGGCAAACTGATCGAACGCATGCTGCAAGAACTCCCTGGTCATGCCAACGCCTGTATCGCGGGTCACCACTTCGATGATACATTCCCCGCTTTTTCTGCCCGGCAGCTCACGCAAGCACGCTACGATGCGGCCGCCAGGCGGCGTGTATTTTATGGCATTGCCGATGATATTGATGAAGATTTCCGACACATGGGTCTTGTCCACATAGAGATAGCGATGCTGAAAATCATTGTGTTTCTCAAAGGTCAGCTGCTTCTCCGCGATCTGCACATCGAAAATGGTCGTCGAGAGCCGCAAATACTCCTGCATATCGACCAGCTGCTCATCAATGACAATCCGATTGTTTTCGATGCGGGCCATCTCGAGCACATCATTGAGGATGGACAGCAGCTGATTGCTGGCCGAAAGGATCTTCGCCCGGCACTTGGCCTGCTTGGCAAGGTCCTCCGGCGCCCGATCGGCCATTTCCGTAAAGCCGATGATGGCATTGAGTGGCGTACGGATATCATGGCTCATGTTGAACAGGAATCTTGATTTGGCTTCGTTGGCAGCTTCCGCCGCCTTGCGCGCCGCATCGAGCTCACGCTGCTTTTCCTGCTCCTGCTGGATCGTGGATTCGATATTGCGGAACCCGCAGATAAAGTATTCATAGCTATCCGCATCTGCATCCTTGATATAGCAGCATTGATAATGCTGCCGTTTGCCCTCATAGGTCAGCCGCGTATAATTCAGCGTATAGATCTTATCCTTGCATACTTTATCGCGCAGATTGCCCAAATGCCAATTGCGGCGCATCTCCTCACGCTGTTCAGGAACGATAACGCGGTCGATATACTCGTTCGTAACCTTGTAATAATCCATGCCCTTGAGCGCCTTGATAAAGGCATTTGTCGTCTTGGAGTTGCTGTTGTTCATCACCATGGAAACCGTCTCCGTCCGCACATCTACGAGCCAGACAGAGCTGTATTCCTTGGACAGGCCGCGCAGAAGCACACTGCGCTGCTCGAGCTCCGACATGAGCTTCTGCTGGCGGCGCAAATCCTGGTCGATATTCTCGAACGCAAAGATAAGCTTGCGCCGTTCATCAAAGGCCGCGATTCTAAGTTGATAATAGACAAGGGTATCGTCACGCAATGTACGATAGGAGTAAACGATCTGTCCTTCGCGGTCCAGGCAGTCAAAGATATATTTCCGCGACAGGAAACGCCGCATCCCGGCCTGATCTTCCGCATACACCATGGTATCGATATAAGTACGGAACACATCATAGGCGACAGGCCGCTGCCGCAAAAAGCGGGCAAACTTTTCGCTGACATGGCTGATCCAAAGCGGATAGACCCGCGCATCAGCGACGTTCACATAGACGATAGAAGAATAGCTTTCGGAAAGGACACTGGCAATCTCGGCTGTGATATGTTCACGTGCCTTTTCATTTTCGATATCCTCTACCGCATAAAGTACGCGCAGCAGCGGTTCCTCCTCATCGATGCGGATGAAACAGGCCCGCCGCCATTGGAATTGCTTGTTGCGGAAAACGACCGCGATCTGCCGTTTATCCTGCAGACGGCTGGCAAGCGTACCGAGCGTCACGAAGTCAAGCATCTGCTGCAGATAGTCGGGGGCTACGACCTGCCGTATGATCTCATAGAACTGTTCCTGGAACGCCGCCCCTGCCCCCATTTCCTGCAAGGGGAAATCCGTCTTGACCGTCTCGCTGGCCAGCGTCGTCAGATCGATGACCTGCAGCGATATATAAAGGTCCGACAGCGCCGACAGGATAGCCCGCAGTTCCTTTCCTTCCTTCTTCATGACACCCTCCTTCCACATCTCCTATAACGAATATTCGCCATCCTGCCAGCAACTTCCTCCTCGCCGTATTTTTTCCACTACAAAAGCCTTCCCGCATACAGGGAAGGCTTTCCGTTTGCTTTTGTTCTGCTTTACTCTTCGCCGAGCATGCGGACCTCTGGCTGCAACTCAACGCCATGCTTTTCCTTGACGCGGCGCTGCACCTCATGGATAAGGTTCACCACATCGGCTGCCGTCGCACCGCCGGCATTGACGACAAAGCCGGCATGCTTCGTCGATACCTGTGCACCGCCGACCATCAGGCCCTTGAGCCCCGTCTGGTCGATCAGCGTGCCCGCGAAATACCCTTCGGGACGCTTGAAGGTGCTGCCTGCGCTCGGCATCTCGAGCGGCTGCTTGCTCTCGCGGCGCTGGGTGTAGTCGGCGATCTTCGCGCGGATCTCCTGCTCGTCGCCTGGCTGCAATTGCAGCTCGACCTCACAGATGGCCTCGCCATTCGTCTGGAAGACGCTGTGGCGGTAGCCAAGCTCGAGCTCATCCTTGGAAAACTCGTGGATGTTGCCCTCGGCATCTACGGCCCGCACGCAGTCGGCTACATTCTTCGTCTCGCCATCGTAAGCACCGGCGTTCATGAAGACCGCGCCGCCGATGCTGCCGGGGATGCCGCAGGCATACTCGAGACCAGTCAGGCCATGGGCCGCTGCGCACTCGGAGACATCCTTCAGCAGCGCACCGGCACCGGCGATGATGCGCGTGCCCTCGCAGCGGATCGAGGACATCGGCTCCGCGAACTTCACCACTACGCCGCGGATGCCCTTGTCGCGCACCAGCATGTTCGAGCCGTTGCCCAGGAGCGTAAGGGGCAGCTTGTATTCCTTGACCAGTTTCAAGATGCGCTGCGTCTCGGCCATATTGGCCGGAAAGATCAGGCAGTCAGCCGGGCCGCCGATTTCAAAGGTCGTATGCAGGCGCATCGGTTCATCGAGCAGCACCTGTTCAGCCTGCAGGAACTCACGGCAGGCGGCAACGAAATTCTTATCTATCAATGTATTCATTCCCATCTATTCTATCCAGCAGTAACTCGCAAGGCCTCAAGCCTGTTTCCACATGCGCAGGCCCGGGCCGTTCTCGGCCAGATTGGCAAAGTCCATCTGGCGCATGGCCTCATAGGCAACGATTGCCACGGCATTCGAAAGGTTCAGCGACCGCGCCTCGGCAATCATCGGGATGCGCACGCAGCTCTCCCAGTTGGCATCGAGGATCTTCTCGGGGATGCCTGCCGACTCCTTGCCGAAGACGAGCATGTCGTCCTCCGTGTAGTGAACCTCCGTATGCGCGCGCGGCGCCTTGGTCGACAGATAATAGAAATTATGCCCGTGATACATCGCGAGTACCTCATCGAAGTTCTCATGATAATGCACCTTGACCAGATGCCAGTAGTCAAGACCGGCACGCTTCAGATATTTATCGTCCGTCGAGAATCCCAGCGGCTTGACCAGATGCAGCTCAATGCCTGTCGCTGCGCAGAGACGGGCGATATTGCCCGTATTGCCAGGGATTTCCGGCTCTATCAATACTATATGCAATCTATACACCTCAACCTATCGTTTTCAACGTTCCCTATTATAGCGAATTCCCTCAATAAATACAAGGTGCTCTTTACCATACCCTCCGCAAGGTCAGCGCACAGGAAATGTCCTTATCATGACTGCCGCGCAAAAAACCGGCATCCCCCGCCAATAGCCAATCCGGCGCAAATTCTGCCTCGCCGCTTAACGCAAGCTCGAAGTGCGTCTTATCCTGATTGTTGCGCAGGGTATAGCGCCCGCCATCATAGCCTTCATAACGGAAGTCAAGTTCGGGGTTTGCCCCGGCAAAAGCGTGTCTTACTCCCAGACGTATCCCATAATTGCCCTTATCCAGATAGCGCTTGAGCTCCACGCCGCAGGTTCCGGCGAAATAAGTATTGCCGTTACCTGCTGCCTGCTGGTTGAAAATCCCGGCCCCCTTTTCCCGATAGGCTCCCTGCCGCATATGCGACAGCTGGAAGCCCGCATAAGGACTTACATGCCAAACCCTGCCGCTCTCGCTCTGCAAGTCGTATTTATACTCGCCGCCCAGCTCGATGATATGGCTGTTGTAATCTGCAGCGGCATTCAGGCCCAAAGCCGGAATCCCCCGGCGCAGTTTGTTGCGCACAATGCCATAGTCCAGATAGATATAAGCATCCCGCGCATCCTTATGATAACCGCCATAGAGCCCCACGCGAGTATCGTAGGCATTCCCCCCGCTGCTATCCGCGCCCAAACTTACGGCATTGTAGCTGACAAAGACACCGCCACGGAAATTTTTGCCGAAAGCCCGGTCATAGCCGCCGGAAACAGCGCTGCCATGATAGCTGGCACCGCCGCGTAAATCGCCCCAGTTCTTGGTGAACTTCACCCAGGCGTTGTTATCCTGGGCAACGGGCAGCTGCGTGGTCAAACGAAGTCCGGCCTCTTCTTCCTGTCCGCTGTCCCGCAGCTTGCTGGCCGGAATAGTAAGCGCTACAGGCTGCAGGGAAAAAGCCGTATTGAGCCTGTCGGAAATGACCCGGCCAGAAACGGTGCTCTGTTGGGCAAGTGCGGCAAGCTGCGTCGCTCCGCTGCTGCCGATGGCTGATAAGGCACCCTTGGCCTTCTCTGGCTCCAGACTGTAAAGGGGACGGAGCTGGCTGAGGCGCTCATCCCCTGCCAGATCCTGCCGCATGGACTCCATGGCCTCATAGGTCTCCTGCTGCACGGCATCGACTTTACCCAGGTTATTGGCCGCCTCGGAAGTGACCTTTATTTCTTTGCCTGCCACGCTGGCCGTGATATTGGCAAGACCGGTCTTATAGGGCGTACCCGTAGCATTTTGGGGACTGCCCTGGATGTTGCCGTTTTTGACTGCCAGAACGCTGAAATTTTCATGGGGAAGGATATTGGCAGCCAGCAGGGTAGCCCCGTCAATAGCAGCTGTGCCCGAAACCCTGATCTGTCCATCCGAGCCGCCTGCCATGCCCCTAAGTGTGCCATCCGCCTTCAGATCCCCAGCGATCTCCACGCAGCCATCCGGAGAGGAAATCCCCAGTGTGCCGTGGTTGATTACATTCCCCGTGTCATCATCACGGAACCCGGCAGCTATAGTGGTCATTTTGTTTACCGTGTAATTGCCATCCAGCAGCGTGGCATCCTTGTCCACCGTTACGCTTACCACGTTGGCCTCACCGCCATAGCGCAAAGTACCTGCCGTGACATTCAGTTTGATATTGTCTTTGCCATTGATATTGCCAGTATAGTCATGTTCCCCGCTGAAATTGAGATTGGTAACGAGGTCGGGGATGTATTCGTTATAGTTATATTTCATCCCCTTATATTGCAAATTGAGCGCTTCGCCTTTGGCTTCTTTTTCAACAACAGCCACAGCATCATAGCTGCCGTCTGTATCGAAGTGCTTCCAGTCTGAAGTGATATTGCCCTTGATTTTGGCTCCAGCCTGCACATTGATATTTTTCACCAGGGCATTTTTGCCGATATAGATGGCATTCTTCCCGCCCTCCAAAGTACCGGACAGATCATAACGATCCACCATGGCCCCTTGCAGTTCATCTGCCGCGGAATTATATTCGAATTTATTCATCTCGGTGAGGGGCAGATTTTCTGCACTGGAAATCTTGCCGGTAGGCGCATCTACCGTACGCTTATAGCGGATATAGGAGCCGCGATACTCGTCCGCGGCACCGTTGGTGCTAGAGCCGAAGTCAAAGCGGATGCCGGTACCATCCTGCCCCCTGGCTGTAACCGTGCCGCTCTGCTTCACCGTCTGCCCGCGGCCATAAGCGATGAGCACACCGTTGCCCTGCAGGCCATCGGCATGAATCTCGGTGCTCTGGGGAATGACCAAGGTATTTTCGCTGCCGTCCACACGGATGCCTGTGGCGCCAGTACCATGCGTCAAAATATCGGCACGTTGCGTGACGGTATTCCTTGAGCCATAGATATGCAGGCCAATGCCCAGAGGCACATTGCTGTAGCCGCCCTTATAGGCCGTTCCCGCTGCATTGCGTGCCGAATAGCCATGCGTATTATCGATAACACCGCCATCGCCATAAACAGAATAGCCGAAATAAGCCTTGCGGTCCAAATCATATCCCAAATCCTGCATGACCGCCAACTCAGCTTCCATAAAAGACGTGTAGTTGCTATAGGCGCGATGACTCATCATGCCCGTAGTCTGCAAGTGGGAGCCCTCGAAGTTATAGAACAAAAGATTTTCCCAGGCATTCACCGGCAGGCCGGACACACCATGGAAGGTGGCACCATCCAGCGCTTCCGTGACATGGTCGCCCACAAAAAAAGCATAACCTTTTTTGCCGCTTAGATTTGGATTACTGTCACCGTTGTCAACGATAAACAAATCTTCTTCGGTCAATCCCGGAATGGCCGCCAGGGTCTCCTTGATGCTGGCAGTCGTGGAAATCACCATCCCAGGCTTGGCCGCTTTGCCATTCTGGTCAATCAGGTGCATATTCCATTCGTCGCGGTCTTTTGCACGGTCATCAAAGCGGGATATGAATTCAAGTTTGCTTGTGTACATGGGATTATTAACAACACTGCTCCATGTCTTTGTCTTGCTATCGAATTTCTGAAACTTGCCCATGATTCCCAAGGCATGTCCCAACTCATGGCGGATAGTCCCCACAAAATCCGCAGCCTGCTCATTGGCTGGCAGCACCGTATCCGTATCCACCCACCACCCGGCATTGGCACCATCGCGATTGGCTCCCGCATGCTGGCCAACTGTCACCCTGCTGAAGGCATACATGCCATCGTCAGCATCAAAGAGCTTTTTGTCGAACTCTTTGGCATCTGCCCGGATTATCTTTCCCTGAAGCCCCTGCGCCACATAATTTTCCACAGCAACACTGGGGTCTGTTCCCTTCTTATGCAACAGCGAAACCGGTATTGCCGATGCATTGGGGTCAGCATCCGTGGTAAGCACAATCTGAGCCGGCTGGCTGGTTTTCAAATAAGGGCCCAATATGCCTGCCCAGTAAGCCGTACCGGATTTCACCGCCCCTCTCATCAGCGGGCTTAATGTATATTTCGCAGGACCTGCAACGCTATCCTTGCCTACCTTAATGAACGTATCCCCTTGATTCAGAATAATTAATTCAGCAAATTCCTTCCCATTATGGTAAACATAATCCGTAGTATAGGCTCCTGCCCAGGATGGCACCCCCAGGCAAGCCAAAGTGACAGCAATAACCAGTTGTTTGTTTTTCCCCCTATTCATCATGCATGACACTCCTTCCCTGTAATTGAATCTATCTTCTACACATTTCCCATCAATTCCTGCTAACATATACCTACGCATAACAGGCAGAGTATGACAAGAACCATCGAAAAGGAGCTGCATGTTCATTTTATGGATTGATTTGACAAGTCAAACCTTTGACAAGTCAATTTGACTTGTCAGCAAGTGTGCTCAATAGCCGCCGTGCGAGTGGAAACCGGCTTTATCGATAGCGAGGGCACACAAGTCCTCTCCCTTGGTCGCAATGATTTAGAGGAGAAAACACCTCCTGTACGTTACCATCCGGCCACCAGTTGTTGGTGCTTCTCGGCAGCTTGGCTGCCTTTTCGCTGATGGTGGCTACATCTGCCATGGCCACGGATTATCTAGCCAATCCGCGTTCCATGAAGTTTCATTACAGCACCTGCCGCACCATCAAGCACCCGGAAAATTTCATTCCGTACAGTTCCCGTGAGGCGGCGGTAAATGATGGGTATGTGGCCTGCAAGGTTTGTCATCCCTAGAATTTTTGCGTAAAATTTCTTGCTAGTATATAACGGAAATGGTATAATTAACCTACAAACGAAAAAGAGGGGTAGACCACGAGTTTACACCGGTAGGAGAGTCTTCGGGATGGTGACCTGTGAGACTCTTTTATTTTTGCCTACAAAAAGATACGCGCCAATGCTGTGATGCACTGGCGCGTTTTTGCGTCATCCGTCCGGTTGGTGGGGCCGGACTTCCGACAAGTTTAGTGTTTGCCGCTATGGCGTATCATGTCGTAGAGCCATGCAGCCACAAGACTACTGGCGATACCTACGACAAACGAAAAGAGTGGGTTATCAACCACGGGCTTCACCTCCCTCGCTGCCGTGGGATTACCATGGTTAGAGGTAGCGGCAATGAATAGTATAGCACAAAAATTCATAATGTACGTGCACTGTGAACAAAGAATTATACATTTGTTTTTTCCCGCCATAGTGACGACATCGCAAAAGCCCTTGCCAGTATTTAAGGAAAATAGTACAATATCATTACGGAACTTGTCATAGAGCCATTCAGCCACTAGACTGCTGGCAATATCTACAACAAAAATAAGGTGTCAACCACAAGTTCACACCGGTAAAAGAGCCTGCAGACTGGTAACCTGCAAGGCTCTTTTATTTTGCCCCCGACACGAAAGCGGATTTTCCGCCCAAGCCTCGAACATACTATACATAGAAAATGCAGGAAATTGGGATATCTAAGGCGGGAGTTTACATTACCTGCCGCACCATCAAGCACCCGGAAAATTTCATTCCGTACAGTTCCCGTGAGGCAGCGATAAATGACGGGTATGTTTCCTGTAAGTTTTGTCATCCTTAAAACCATAGATGAAGTGATAAACTAAAGTTGTAACACCAGTGACTAATAAAATATAATATCCTTGGAGGTTTTATTATGCCACAACATTACGACGAAACATTTAAAAAGCAGATTGTCCGCCTTCGGCTTAAAGAAGGCCGATCTATAAGAAGCATCATTGAAGAGTATGGAATGTCAAAAGCCAGCATTATCAACTGGTGCAACGAATTTCGCGAAGAATGCCAGAACAATCCTGAAAGCCAGAATGAATACGACTCCATGAAAGAAATACGTAAGCTCAGAAAGGAAATGGAAGAACTTAGAAAGGAGAATCTTTTCCTAAAAAAAGCAGCGGCATTCTTGGCAAAGGAAATCGATTAGAGGCTTATCGGTTCATCCAAGAACATCATCATGAATTTGGCGTGCGCTGGTTGCTGCGTAAGTTCAACATTTGCTCCAATGCCTACTACAACTTCCTGAAAAACAGGAAGTCTGCTTATCGTGCCCAGAAACAGCGTGTGCTCAAGGAAATCACCACGATATACCACGAGCATAACGGTGTGGATGGTTACCGCAGCATGCAGATTTTCTTGAAACGAAAGCATGTTCATCTTAATGCCCTTACTGTTCATCACTACATGAATAAGGAGATGAATCTTCATGCCATTGTTCAAAGGAAGAAGCTGAATTACCAGAAAGGCACAGTACACAAGGTTTTTGATAATCTGTTGAACCAGGATTTCCAGGCAAACAGATTAACCAGAAATGGGCTACTGACTTTACATATCTTTTCCTGAAGGATGGCAGTGTACGGTATAATTGCTCCGTAATCAATCTGCATGACCGCAGCGTGGTATCCAGCATTACGGATAGGAACATTACCACCGACCTGGCTATCCGTACAGTAAAGAAGGCACTGGAAGCCCAGACATCCGTAAGTAAAAATCTGATTCTTCATTCGGACCAGGGGTCTCAGTTCACTTCAAAGGAATTTACCGAATTCTGTGAATCGGCAGGTATTACCCAAAGTATGAGCAAGGCTGGCTATCCATATGATAATGCTCCGATGGAGCGTTACTTCAATACGCTAAAGAATGAATGGATTTACCTGCATGACTATCTGGCAGAGGACGATCTTTATGCATCTGTTGAAGAGTTTGCTTATGTCTGGTATAACCATGTGCGGCCACATTCATATAATGGTTACAAGACTCCGTTCGAAGCCGGGACAGGAATCAGCAATTATTAAGACACAAGTGTTACAAAAATGCTTGACCACTACATTCTTGGTTACAAGGTAAATCAAAGCCTTAGCCTATCTTTCCCCTTAGACATGGAAACTCTAAACAATGTGATGTCTGTTTTGGCCATATGCGTTGTGAATCCAGAAGTTCGTATTGGATTCACAATATCAGATGAAGATGGCCTAAAAAAGGAACTACTTAAATCGGCGACAAAAGATGCGATTGAAAAAGCAAATATTCTCTGCGAAGCATCAAATGTAAAACTTGGAAGATTGCTTTCCATCGATTATAGCTGGAAGGAGTTCTGTTTTGAATCAATGGACAAATATGTAGTGTTTGAGGCGCACAGCGCAGAATTTGATATGCAGCCGGATGATATAAAAATCAGTGACACCGTAGAGTTTATCTGGGAGTTGAAATAACGTATTAATTCCATGTTCATTATGCAAAAAACGAAACTGCAATAGGAATTCTTTTTATGAATGCAATCGACAAGAAGGCTAACAGTCCAGCACATCCACAACGCTTAAACACAAAAGGGGAGCCTTTGACTCCCCTTTTGTGTTATATTGGAGAGTAGTTAAGGCATCCACTCTCTTTCTGTACTTAGATTCGCTGTTGCTTAAAGCACAGACTTCTGTTTGATATATGTTGCAATTCATGACTTAATCGTCAGTATTTAGCTTCCACTTTTAAGTTATTTACTTTTGAAAGTCTTACACTTTCCGAGAATAGTTTTTTACTATTTTTCATATAAAAATCTTTAATACTTAATGAATAATACTTAATATCATGTAGAAATACTGAACCGCTAAATTTATAAGTAGCCCTACTTCTTGCAGGGATTTCTAAACTTACATTTTGACTATATTCATATTCGAATGGATGAGAATAATGCGCGGATTCTCCGTTTTTATGAACCGCACGTTCAACTAAACTCGAAACGCTAACAGGTTCATCTAAAGGGTTTTCAATAGTTAATGTAAAGTATGGCAATTCTGTTTGAAAATGATCATCATATTTCATAATACAAGTCCCATCAATTATTTTTACTGGTACTTCTACTATTATTTTATCTTCTGTCTCCATAACTATTTTACGATAATCATCCTCAATATCCGATTCAAAAATATTTTTTATTTTACAAAATAAATCATACGCTTTAAGATAATTTCCTTTTTCAAATTCAATCATACCTTCTGCGTATTGTTTAAGAATGTTAATTTGAGAAACTGTAATTGGTTTATTTTTTATTAATTCATTATATCGGGATTCCCTTTTTTCTTCAGATGACCATGAGGACCGTCTTTCCTCTGTGATTGCTGTCATTAAATCTTTATCACTTTTTATTTTATACTTAGCTTTGAATGCTTCTGTATTTTTTTTTACCGCATCCATATCAATTGTATTTAGTACAGCAATAACTCTGTTCCAATCTTTTTGATTTTTTGCTTGTAATGCTAGCTGATATTTATCATTAATCTCATTAGTTTCTGTTATATCTGTTACTTCTTCTTGTATGCTGGCTTTTTTTTCGTTATGATGATTAAACGATCCACAAGAATAAAAAATCATCATAGTAACCATTATAGTAATTATTACCTTTGCGGTTTTAGGAATATTGAGCATACCTACAATTACCCAAACTAGACCAAAGACAATACTAATAGGTATTATTATTATGCTAGCAAGGATCGTAAATAATACTGTCATGTTTTACTCCTTTTCTAAAGCAAGTTAGATTAAGCAGTTTATAACTCAACAGAACAGTTGTAATACACAAAAGATATAAGGATTATCGTAATCTAGTGATAAAAACACGGTTTTTCCTATTTTCTTTTTTCCACAGACCAGCATCAACACTTTCATTAACTAGATACTCAATTTTTTCTGGTATATAGTGTGCATAATCATTATCGAAATGTTCTAATTCTTCCTCCAAGTAACTGTTATATATTTTTCTTAAATCTACTTGCTTATATTCAGTTCCAATATCTAGCATATTCATAAATTTTTCTCTGAATGCAATGCCTTTTTTAGCTATTTGAATTTGGCGGAAATATAATTTTTTCCTTGGAATATCGATATTCTTAATAATATTTTGAAGTTCATGTAATTCTTTTTGACAAACTGAACAAACAGCAACATATAGTAATCGTTCAATCCAATCACTATATGGTGGTGAATTAATTTCAAAAGGATTATTTTCATTAATATTTTCAGTTAGTTTAATTTCTTTTTTTAGATGACTTTTCATATAAATGTACTCGTTGTCTGAAAGTTTTTTTGGTAGCAGTGCGTATTTTCCGTGAATAGTATCTAATTCATATTCAGCTTTTTTATAATCAAGGTATTTTTTTGAAAATGACTTTGGCCTAGGGCCAATGGTGAGACATTCGCTTTCAATATCAACAGGAAGGTATTCGTCAACAAATAAATATAGAAATGGTAGTAAATCTGGATGCTTTCCATCTCTAATCTCTTGTGATAATAAAGGGTCACTATTCGGGTTTTTTTTCCATTTCTCTACTCTTCTTTCAAAAAAAGCATTATTGTCATCTGTTTTAATAGTATTTTGAATGCATTCTTCAAACATATTTTTTGACATGGTAGCATCATAATATTTGATAACCCAGTTATATGCATCATTAAAATTGAATATTTCTCCGCTCAATGCATCACATTCTTCTAATATTTTCAAAAATCTGCTATCATCAACGTAAAATAAAGTTTCTGCATAGCCATCTATTTCATCGATAGAGCCTTTTTGATATGAAAGTAACTCTATTAAGTCTGTTTTACAAAAGCAACACATATCGAGTTCAATAACTCCACTCTCCTTAAATTTCTTATATCGCTTATACGCAGCCTTTATTTCAAGTTCAGTTGGCATTGTCCAATTTTTGTCATTTTCATTGGCAGTATAAATATGAGTGATTTTTTCGTTTTTCATTATATTTACCTCGCGTTATTAACACTATAAAAAATATTTTCTTATTATTCGAGCACAAATAAATAACAAACCAATCAGAGCAAAGTATGCTACTGTGAAAGCTATTGTATTCGTCTTTACAAATATAGTGCCAGTTATGAAATATGTTGTTAATCCCCATATAAGAGGATAAAAAATTAGTGACATGATAAAAAAGATAATCGAGAGATAATTATTATAAAACTTTTTACTATAACAACTTATGAGTTTTTTTTGATTATCATTTAAGCTATTTTTTTTATAATCATATAATATAATAATACTTATGGAAAAAGAGAAATACAAAGATAGTATTAAGCAGATGTTTGATTCGAATGCGGTGCTAAGAGACACAATAGCGGAAAATATAGGTGAAAATAAAAAAATAGCAAGAAGAATACGAAAATACTTAGTGATAATCCGCTTTATGAAGATAAATAACACAGAAGCAACATATAGGATTGTCATAAAAAAAACGAATACCACAGCCAGTCCGGCAGCATTTGACATTGGAAGCATATTATCATTTTCCTTTCTATAGATGTGTTTATTCTACTAATAGAACAACTTTCCTTTTTTAATTTCACCAATAAATATAAAAATCACTAATGCAATAAAAATAGGAACCATTAATAATAAAATCATAAGCCCTCCTATACTATGCATTTCCTAAAGATAATTTCTACATTACTACTCCATTTTCCTTCAAAAACAAAAAGCCTCTAAGGATTTCTCCTTAGAGGTCAATTTTCTTACCTTTCCTCGCATGCTGATTTCTTTCCAGAATAGTATTGAGTACTCGTGGGATCTCTGCCAGTACATTCATCACCTGCTCCGATAAAGCTTATAAATTTAACTCTATCGCACAATTAAAAAAAACGCATAATCAGAGACGGCTTAAAATCTCACAAAACCCTTCGGCACTGACTTTTCATAGAGCTTTCCGACCTTGGGGTACGGTGGTAAGGGTCTTCTATACTTATTTGGGCTGCTTGTACCTGCCGCCGGAAAGCTAAATCATCGTTTTGCTTGATTTTTCCTTCCACGGCTTTGATACTGGCGAGGTTGCCCAGCAAAGTATTTCGCCGGACTGTCTCTGCTTCTACCATGGCCATAGCATCTGCTTTGGCTTGGTCAGCTTGCAGTTCCCCTTCGGTGTTGTTGCTGGCCTCCATAATGGCAGCTATGTTTGCCTGTTCACTGCTGGCCGTGTCAATGAAACCTTTGGCGTTATTGCCATATAACTTATAGATTTCGGCTGCGGCCTGATATTGGTCTTGCGCCTTAAAGGTATTCTCGTCTTCATAGCCTTCATCATTGCGGAAAATCTTGCTTTTCCAGAAGTCCATAGTCTTATCCCCAAAACTGCTGCTATTGGTGTCCGCATTCAGACTGGCAATATTTCTTTGAACAGTAGTCAAGATGCTATTATCCAAGGGATTCATATTCTTGACCGTAATGCCAAATCTTTCCATGGCCGTAGATAGCCAGCTTTCCATATTCTGGGTGTCCATAATGGCCTTCATGTGTCTGGCATAGTCATAGACATTGCCTCCCTGCCTTGCTAAATCCTTCAGGGCAAAAGGGGACGGCGCACTATCTGCATAGGATATGCTGGTCATACTGTAGTAGTTGGCCGGGGCATAGGGTTCGTCCACGCCGGGGATTACCCGGGCATGGCCTATGCCATATGAGCCAATGCCAATTACAAAGCAAGCCCCAAGCACACCAAGGCAGTACATCACTTTTCCTTTTCGCATGTTCTCACCTCCCTTCGTTAATGCTCATTGGTGAGCTTGAAGCCCATACCGCCGAACTGTTTATTGATAAGCTTCTCCATGTGGTCAGCTATCAAGATAAAGAGCAGAACCAACAGTAATAGCTGGAAGAGCAAAGCAAGATTTGCCACACGGCTGGTCTTATTGGCTCCGTGGTGCCCTAAAATAGCCGCTTGGTACTCATAGGCAGCCGCACTTTCCCTACCTCCCGATCCCTGATTCCACGCACGACAAGCAGCCTCCCATGAGCCGTATTCATTGTAGTAGCCCTCGATTATAAATCTGGCCACTTTATCCTGATTTTGTGGTGCCCATGGATATTCTGTACTTGGCTCCGGGGCTGTATCTTTATCCCCGTAAGAACTCCAACGCGTGTAGTTCTCCCCATCATGGATAAGCGTGCCGCCATTATTCTCAAAATCTCTGCACCACCTATCCCAGTTGTTATAATGTCCATAGTCTATCTGATACGCCCCGTAATATCCCTGCCCATTGTCGCAATGGTAGTGCCACCATAGGATTCCACGGCCCGAATGCGAGCCATGCAATCATCCTCACTGATTATCTTAGCGGTGCTACCAACTTCCGATACCGTAGTTTTTGTTTCGACCAAATCACCCACCACAAGGTTCTGCATGGTGAATTGTAGCAAATTACCGGGAGTGTAATATAGTTTGTGTAAAAAATAATTTGCGCAAAACTATTTTATGCCCCATATACTGGGGTAATCATGTATAAGTAAGGAAGGTAACAATGGCGAAACGCAAACAGACACCGAATACCCCAGGCGAACAGATTGCTCAGCAGATTTTGTCCCACTACGACCTAAAAGATGCTCAGGATGTCCAAAATGTCATGAAGCAGATTTTCGGACCTATCTTCGAATCCATGCTGAAAGGCGAAATGAAAAATCATCTCGGCTACGAAAAGAATGAGCACGCTGCCGGTTGCGACAATGCACGCAATGGCTATTCGGAAAAAACGCTCAAAACATCGCTGGGCGAGGTTTTGAGCGTTCCCCGCGACCGTCAGGGCACTTTTGAGCCGCAGGTAGTCAAGAAGCATCAGAAGGACGTTTCTTCCATTGAGAGCAAAGTCCTTGCCATGTATGCACGTGGCATGAGCCAGCGGGATATCGCAGACACCATTGAAGATATTTACGGTTTTGAGCTGTCACATGAGCAGATTTCTAATATCACAGACTGTGTATTAGAAGAGGTTGACCGCTGGCGCACGCGTCCGCTCAAACCGTTCTATCCGTTTGCTTTTGTAGATTGTATCTACGTCTCTATGCGCACCGAACGTGGCGTACAGCAGGTTGCTGTCTATGTTATGCTAGCCTACGACACGAACGGATATAAGGATGTACTAGGCCTTTGGATCAACGAGACAGAAAGCAAGCATGCCTGGATGCAAATATTCGATGAACTTAAGGCTCGCGGAGTTCAGGAACTAGGTTTTCTTTCTATGGATGGCGTTGCCGGCTTGGAAGAAGGGGCGAAAGCAATCTTTCCGCAAGTAGTTGCTCAGCGCTGCATCGTACATCTTATCCGCAATTCCGTACGCTATATCCCCCGTAAGAGCTGGGGATCTTTTACCAAACAGCTGAAAACTGTCTATGGTGCCGTAAATGCAGAGGCAGCCCGGCAGGCGTTCTCCGAGCTGCAAAAAATAACCATCCCTCCGCTATCTTTTAATCCTAGATAATTCCTCCGTACAGCTTAAATGATGCAGTTCAAGGCACAGGGCGTAAATAATACCATGGAATCCTTGATTTGCATGAAAATATCGTTGTTTTTGGTCTTATTTCTGCATTTTACCTCAAATTTCTGCTAAAATGCAGAATTTTTTAACTATAAATATAACGATGGATTTTTTTACGTTTACGCATCAGCAGGCGCATTGGCCCACTTTAGGAAAGTAGGCGTTGAAACGCCCAGCGCCTCTGCGGCCTTGCGGGCGGAGACTTTTCCGGCTTTCCACTGGGAATGGATAGCTGAAAATCCCGCAGGTTTTGCCATGGGCTTTCTGCCCAGAGTCACGCCTCTTGCCCGGGCCGCTGCCAGCCCCTCCATGGTGCGCTGGTGGTTCATGTTCCGTTCCGTTTCCGCAACGTAGGAAAAGACTTGAATGACCAGATTGGAGATGAGTTTTGCCGTGAGGTCATCCCCGTATTTATTGCGGGTATCGAGGAGCGGCAGGTCGATGACCACGATGGCCGCTTCCTTTTCCTTGGTGATGATATCCAGCTGACGGGTCATTTCGTCGTAGTAGCGCCCCAACCTGTCCAGGCTCTTTACCACCAAAGTATCGCCATGGCCAAGGCGTTTCATCATCTTGGTGTAGGCCGGACGGTCAAAGTCCTTGCCGCTTTGCTTGTCCACAAAGATACATTTCTTCGGAATACCAAAGTCTGCCAGTGCTATCCACTGCCGGTCATCCCTCTGTGAAACAGTAGATACACGAATGTAACCGTATACAGTACCATTGTTGTTCTTTTTCATAAACAATTCCTCCATTCAAAACTATGTTAGAGCAACAAGTTCATTTTAGAGGAATCCCTGATTGCAAAGGAATTTTATAAATCGCAAATTGGGCGGCTTGACCAGTCAACTTTGACCGGTCAAGCCGCCCGCCTCGTGCTTTACTATTCAAACTTCCAACGCTTGTTTGACATAGTCACAACAAGCCTGGATTTTTTCAAAATTATCATATTCATTACGTTTCATAAACGCCAGTTTGCTATACAAGATACGATTTTCTGCCATAGGAGACAAAGCATCCATCGTGTCCACAATTTCGCTCTGATTATATCCCAGCTGCTCCAACACGCAGGCAATGACCGTATCAACCGGCACATTCAGACTCTCTTTGGTCTTCTCCATGAACTGATAAGCCCGACGATAGCTTTCCTGTACCGCCCGTTTTTCCATGCTGCACGATAGCGGGTAATCAGACAGGAGAAGTTCTTGCCGCGTCTTAGGTGCCTGCGATACCACAGATTTCTCCTCCGCAGGGATATAGGCGCGCAATTTAGCCAACCGCTCGGCCACATCCAAATGAAACTCCTGCGCAAAATCAGCAATCCACTGATGGTCCCGCACAGAAGCCGGGATTTCACGGTCTATTTTCCCCAGGAAACGCTGGGCAAAACGATTCACACACACCTTTATCCGCCAATTAAGCCCATTTACTTCATTCATGGTTTGAAATTTGGTCAGGCATTCATCCTCGGATATGGCGCCCTTCAGATAGTTAATCAGCAAAACTTCATCACTGGAAAAGCCAAAGGGTTCACTTGCTCGTATATTCAGGTACCACTTAGGCCCATCCTTCTTAATATCATTCGTTACTACGGCAGGGATACCATATACTTTGGCCAAGGCAATAACAAAACCTTCTCCCGTGTCCCCATGCGAGAAGAACATGGCCAGATTTTCCAATTCCCATTTGAATTTCGAATAAAGCCCCTCCTCTTTCAGCATGGCGTTATCAACGGGCACCAGAAATCCATCGTCCATCGAATCGATGATTTTTCCGCGCAACGCCATATCCGCATGATGTGGCAATTCGGTGTCCAATAGCCATTGATGCACATATACCTTGGAAAACATCTGCCGCAGCATTTCTTCGGTCTGAGAGCGCCAAAGATGAATCAGGATATTGGTATCAAGAGAGGCACTAGTAAAGCAAGGCGTATGGTTCACACCAATCCCACCTTTCGGAAGGTCTCTTCATCATCCAAATGGTTATGCGGGAAAATTGTTGCAAAATCCGTCATGCTGAAGGCACAGAAATCCTCCGCCATGCTTTTAGGAATCTTATTGTTCTTATAATTATCCCGAATAATTTTGAGAAATTCCTCCGGGTAGCGGATGGCATTGGCCGGTTTCAACAGGGCATCGTCTTCCTGAGAAGCTGCCTGCAAAAACTTATTTACATTCCCTTCCAGCTCACTAACCAAGGCTTTTTGCTGCGCAGCGTTTATGCGCTTATATTCGCGCAAAGCAATCAAAGCCGTTTTACTGCTGACGCGAAACTCATGCATAACCATCGCTACTGTTAATGCGTCAATATCCTTGGCCTGAAAGGCTGCGCAGTAATCCTCCAGATAATTGCACAAATTCTCCCGGGGAATCAGCAGACAGGACGCAAAATAATCCGCCTCACGTTCCTGGTCTTTTTTCATGAACATCGCATCATCCTTAAAGACCAGTCCATCCTGCCCGGCATGCAGCACCAGATGACCGATTTCGTGCGCAAAGGTAAAGATTTCCCGGCACAAAAGGGCAGACGAATTCGTAAAAATCACCTTTCCCTCCCGGCGGTTTTGCGATAATCCCAAAGTCTTGTCCGCACCAATCGGATAACGGAACAAGTACCAGCCCTTTTCGCGGGCCAGACGGAACGGATTATGCAGGCCATACGCGACCTTGGGACGACACTCCCGCGCCTTGCGCTCAATCAACCGTTTACGCTTTTCATCCATCATGTCACGTCCTCACTTACGTTCTATCATGTACCAGCATATTCTTGAAGAACATATCAATCACATCATTGATATAATCGATTTCTGGTGAATCATCTGCATTGCGATAAAAGGAAACAACAGCGTCTTCCTTATCATCTTCGGCCACCAGTTCACTGACATTCGTCCGAAACAACAGGGCCAGACGATTCAATTCCACTAGCGACGGATCATTTTCCCCTTTTTCCATGCGGGAATATTTCTGACGACTTACATGGAGTGCTTCTGCCACCGTCTCCTGCTTCATTCCCTGTGCAGTACGCAGTTCACGCAGTCTATCTCCCAATGTTTTAGCATCCATCATTCTCACCCTTTCTTGTCTTGATTATATAACATAAAAAAGAGCACTACAATACTATATGTAATATTTTTGCTACATTGCAAGCAAAAAACAGGCAGGCTACCGACAGTCTCTTTGACCAGTCAGCCGCCCGCCTTATGTCATTTTTCCAACCGCTTCAGCTCCTGTATCAATTCCCCAGCTTGTCGATGAATTTATCCATTGATTCCTGAAATCTCGTGAGCAGGTAAAATGCCACGACAATAGGAAAACCCACAGCGGAAACGGCGGTGAGTATGGACTACTCCATTATAGACTCGAAACCCTATTTGAGTACGGCACCGGTGCTGGCCGAGGTCGTGAGTTTTGCATATCTTGACAGATAGCCATGCTTGATCTTGGGCTCTGGCTGTTTCCAGTCAGCCTTGCGCCTAACGAGTTCTTCGTCGCTGACCTTGAGCTCAAGCTTGCGGTTCGGGATATCGATGCAGATGATATCGCCGTCCTCAATCAAGGCAATCGGGCCGCCTTCCATGGCCTCTGGCGAGACATGGCCGACGCAGGCGCCCTGGCTGGCACCGCTGAAGCGGCCATCGGTTATGAGGCCGACCTTTAGCCCGCGGCCCGTGATGACAGCCGTCGGGTTTAGCATCTCCTGCATGCCCGGGCCGCCTTTCGGGCCCTCGTAGCGGATGACAACGACATCGCCATCGACGATCTCGCCTGCCATGATGGCATCGCAGGCCTCAGTCTCCGAGTTGTAGCACTTGGCCTTGCCCTCATAAGTCAACATATCTTCCTTGACGGCCGACGCCTTGACGACGGCATAGTCCGGCGCCAGATTGCCCTTGAGGATCGCGATGCCGCCTTCCTTGCGGTACGGCTCTTCGACGCTATGGATGACTTTGCGGTCAAGCACCTTGGCATCCTTGATGCGGTCGCCCATCGGCCCCGTGACCGTCAGCGCATCGAGGTGGATGAGGTCTTTCTTCGCGAGCTCATGCATGACGGCCGAGATGCCGCCGGCCTCGTCAAGGTCGACCATATGATGCGTTCCGGCCGGGCTGAGTTTCGTGATATACGGCGTGCGGCGCGAAATCTCATCAAAAAGCGGCGCCGGAATCTCAATGCCCGCCTCGTGAGCGATCGCCGTCAGATGCAGTACCGTATTCGACGAACCGCCGATGCCCATATCAACCGTAATCGCATTTTCAAAGGCCTTGCGCGTCAGGATGTCGCGCGGCTTGATATCCTTTTCGATGAGATCCATGATGATAGCACCCGCGCGCTTGGCCAGCAGGCGGCGTGCGCCCGTGTAGGCAGCGGGAATCGTGCCATTGCCCGGCAGGGCCATGCCCAGGACCTCCGAGAGCGAATTCATCGTATTGGCCGTGAACAATCCCGCACAGGAACCGCAGCCCGGGCAGCATTTTGCCTCAAGCTCCTCCATCTCCTCAGCTGCCATCTCGCCGGCAGCAAACTTGCCTGCCGCCTCAAAGGCCTGGCTGACGCTGACATCACGGCCATGGAAGCGACCCGGCAGCATCGGACCGCCCGAGACGACGACACAGGGGATATTGAGACGGGCGGCTGCCATCAGCATGCCTGGCACGACCTTATCACAGTTTGGAATCAGCACGAGACCATCAAAACCAGAAGCCATAGCGACAGATTCCACGGAATCGGCGATGAGCTCGCGGCTGGCCAGCGAATATTTCATGCCCGTATGGCCCATGGCAATACCATCGCAGACACCGATGGCAGGAAACTCAACCGGCGTACCACCGGCCGCAGCGACACCGAGCTTGGCCGCCTCTGCGATTTCGCGCAGATGAATATGGCCAGGAATGATTTCATTGAAGGAATTGCAGATGCCGATCAACGGTTTGCGCAAATCCTCAGGGCCATAGCCATTCGCATGAAACAGGGAACGATGGGCACAGCGCGTAGCGCCTCTTTTGACGATGTCACTTCTCATTTTTCAACTCTCCTAATCTGCGATAGATTTTGTCTTTTGCATCAATACATTTGCCGACAATATATCGTTACATAGTTATAATTCTACTGCATGCATGCGATTAATTCAAGCAATTTACGTTAAATAATTTACAGAGTTACACGCACAGGATACCCGGCTGCTCAAAATTCGATGCCGATCTGGGCCTTGATGCCCTGCGTGTAAGGATGCTTGATTTCCTTCATCTCGGTCACAAGGTCTGCCTGCTCGATGACCTTCGGGGCTGCATCACGTCCCGTCAGCACGACGTGCAGCTCGGGCGGACGGCAGGCAAGCAAATCGAGTACCTGCTGCTCCGTGATCAGATTGAACTTGACGGCATAGTTTATCTCATCGAGAATGACAAGGTCGTACTTACCGCCCGTGATCGCTTCCCTGGCCATCGCAAGTGCATCAGCTGCCGCCTGCAGGTGCTCAGCCTGCTCGTGGGCATCGGTATTCGTGAAACCAAGCCCGCACTGGCGGATTTCGATGCGGCCATCCGCAGCCGCAAGCGTCTCGATGGTCTTCAATTCCCCGTACTTCCAGCCGCCCTTGATGAATTGCAGTATAAGGACGCGAAAACCATCTCCCCAGGCGCGGACGGCCAGGCCGAGCGCCGCCGTTGTCTTGCCTTTGCCATTTCCCGTATGAACGATGACTAAACCGTGCTTTTCCATACCTATCACCTCAGAAATATGATATAATAAACAGCGTACATTTTTGTACCTTTACTATTTTACGCTAATTTTTGAAGAAAATCCTGCTATCTGGTGTTATATATGAAGAAATTTTTCCTTTTTGTGTTTATCATTTTTTGTTTTACAGCGTTTTCCGCTTTCATGGCCGAAAAGACCGATCTGCTGGGCCTGCGCAATATGACCTTGCAGACCTCGTTCCACGAAACCGATGGCCATATGGTGTTATCGTGGGACCCGCTGCCCTACCCTTGCTTTTACAAGGTAGAGACCTATTCGCGCACGACCGGTCTTGTAGAAGGCGAGCCGGAGTATCACTTCTTTGCGAGCGGGTATACGTTCGATTCGACATTTGAAGTGCCGCGCAGCGGTATCCCGACGACCTACCGCGTCACGGCTTATGGCATGTTCGGCCAGCTTACGCCGCCGTCCGAGCCGATCGACAATCCCATCTACGCGAAGGCACCGGCTTCACCGGTCACCATCTATCACTATACCGAGGACCATCCGGCCAGCCTCATGCCGTTCCTCGTCTGGCATGCCATCCCGAATGCCGTCTGCTACGAGGTCGAGCTGCTCGCAGGCAAGCCGGCCCAGGAGGGCGGCATCACGCATGACAAGGCCAACCACCTCGAGAGCACCAACCAGATCTTTACGAATGGCTGGCAGGCCGACCTCAAGAAGTATGCCAACCGCAAATTCATCTACTGGCGCGTGCGCGCGCTCGACATCCATCACAATCCAATGGGCGAATTCTCCAAGGCCGAGGAACTGCATATCAATCCTGACCTGCCGCAGCCTACGGCCCCGCTGCCCAACACCTTTGACCAGATGCCGAACTTCCAGATGCCGGTCTATCCGGTCTACCAGTGGATCCCGCTGCACGATGCCGCCCGCTATGAAGTCGAGCTTTTGATCCATCCGCCAGCTGAGGCGCATGGCACGACGGCCGATACCGATGCGGTCTGGCGCAATACGGTAAGCGGCGCGGCCTGCTACGATGAATATGCACGCCCCTATGCCGGCGACTACTACTGGCGCGTGCGCGCTGTCAACCAGCAGGGCTATACGTTAGGCACCTGGTCGGATACCGAACACTTCACGATGCCCGAGCTTCCCGAACGCGTCCCCGTCGCTGTACTCGGCGACAGCATCACGCATGGCGGCGGTGCCGTCTCGAACTCACCAGCCGCGCTCGAGTATAGCTATACGACCTATTTTGACTTCCCGTATCTGAATCTCGGCCGCAGCGGTGACACGTCAAAGATGACCCTTGACCGCTTCGACAGCGATGTCCTGCCGTTCCGCCCCTTGAACCTGCTGATCCTTACAGGCACCAACAGCCTGCGCTCGACCACGATCAGTGCTGAGTCCGTAGTCAATGATCTGGCGACTATCCGCGATAAATGCCTCAAGAACGATATCCGGCCGATTTTCCTGACCCTGATGCCGGTCAATCCCCCCAATATCCAGCTCGCTTTCCAGGCGCCGACCGATCCGAACTGGCAGAAGAAACTCGCCCGCATCAATGGCTGGATCCGCCAGCAGGACTACTACATCGACCTTGAACCCTATTTCTACGACCCGACACACCGCTTCATGGACAACAAATTCTCCGTTGACGGCCTGCATCCCGATATTCTCGGCAAGCAGCTCATGGGCGAAATCATCAATATGAACCAAAGTAAATTCTTGAAATGAAGCAATTTTATTTCATAGCGAATATAATCGTTTCCAATTATTTACAAAAATCATATTGACACGTCAAATAATCCTGCGTATACTTACACACATGCTGCTTTTATGGATCATCCGAGCATCCCGGCAGCATGGTATGTGGGAAAAAAGATGTACTAAGGAGTGTTGATATGAAAAATCTTGAATGGTGTGAACTTACGAAGAATTTCTATGCGTTCAAATACGTAGCCGATAAGCTTGGCTTCTACGTGCCGGAACTCCAGCAGATGGAACGCAGCCTCGAAGAATGCCGTCCTTTTGCTGCTGATGAGGATATCCTGGCAAAAGTTCGCAACCTGTCCGAGAAAAAATTGCCGCAGTTCGATTTTTCCGAGCTTGCAACGGCGCATACGCCGGTCTATGACGAGGACGATAACCTCGCTCATGCTTGATTAAGCACAAAAACGCCCGACAGAGGCTTTCCTCTGCCGGGCATTTTTTATTTTCTGCGGTTTCGCGCTTCAATCCAGATATTCATGCAATTTCTCGAACAGATTCGGAAGGTCAATGGGCTTTAAGATATAATCGTTCATACCGCTTTCCATCGCGGCTTTACGGTCTTCATCAAACGCATTGGCCGTCATCGCCAGGATGGGAATATCCTGCGTCCATTTGCTGGGCAGCCTGCGGATGGCCCGCGAAGCATCGAGGCCATTCATGACGGGCATCTGCAGATCCATGAGCACTAAATCGTAGCCGCCCTCAGGCGCCGCCTTTATCTTATCAACGGCGATGGCCCCATTTTCGGCCAGGTCGATCTTTATGTCGGTATTTTCGAGCAGCGCATAGACGATTTCGGCATTGATTTCATTATCTTCGACCAGCAGGATATTTCCCCGCAGATCCTGCTGCTGCAGGACCGTGCTGCTGTGCTCGAGCGATGTACCGCTTTTCTTCGCCTGCCCCGCATCCCCCGCCAACATCTCTTCCACCTGCTGCAGATGCCCGGCAATACCTGCCTGACCGGTCACGGCCGTGAGCTTCAGCAAGAGGTTGATGGTGATTTCCGTTCCCGTTCCGGGCTCACTCCAGACCGAGATATCGCCGCCCATCATATCGACGAGATTCTTGACGATGGCCATACCCAGGCCCGTCCCCTGCACGCGGCTCTGCGTGCTCGTCCGCTCGCGCGTGAACGGCTCGAAGATATGTGCGACGAACTCCGGCGCCATGCCGATGCCGGTATCGCGGATGACAAAAGTAAAGCTGCCATAGCCATTCGGAGCCTGCTTGTCCTGCGCGATTTCAAGAGCTACCGTGCCGCCGGGTTCGGTGAACTTCACGGCATTGGACAAGCAGTTGAGCAGGACCTGATTGAGCCGCAGGCGGTCACACCAGATGCGCTCGTTGGCAATCCTTTCGGTATCGACACAGAAAGTCAGCTGCCGCGCATCCATATCGGGCTGCAGGATATAGGTCAGCTCCTGCACGATATCGGCAAAGCTGTTTTCCGATACGTTCAGCGCCATCTTGCCGCTTTCGATGCGGCTCATGTCGAGCACATCGTTGATGATGGACAGCAGATGATCGCTGGCCGTCGAAATCTTGTTCAGATAGTTGCGCACGCATTCCGTATCCTGCAGATGCGCCGCCGCCAGTGCCGTATAGCCCATGATGGCGTTCATCGGCGTACGGATATCGTGTGACATATTCGTAAGGAAATGGGTCTTGGCCTGGTTAGCCGTATTGGCCTGCTGCAAAGCCAGTTCGAGCTGTTCATGCTGCTTGGCAAGCTTTTCCCGCTGATGCTCCAGCCGTTTGGCCAGCTCGAATTCCTTCGCGCGATTGTAATCAATCGGTGCAATCGAAAGGATGATGCGCGAGGCTTTGCCATCCTCACCGCGGTCATACACCTGGAAAAAAGCCCTGCGCCACGGCTTTTCGTAATCCGGCAGCTCATAGACAAACTCACGGCTTTCTTCATCGGCAATATAGTCTTTGACGAATTGCGGATCGGCAAGATTCTGCATCATCGTCCGCTGGTCACTGCTGACCAATGGCAGCAGGCGCTTCATGACACTGCTGTACGATGTCGTCAGCCGGCCATCGGGCAATGGCACCATCTGGGGCCGCTTGTAGACGCGCAGGATATCCTGGTTGAGATCGCAGAAATAGATGGCGTCGACCTCCTTGATGATATGCTGGTGGACCAGCGTGCCGCCAATGCGCTCATCGTTTTCGCGGATGCCGAGCACGACGGAGACCAGTTTGCCATCCTTCTCCTCGAGCCGTACGAATTTCATTTCGGCAAAGTGTATCTCTTTGTCAACGTACAGGCTAAAGGAAATCGAATACGTGCGCTGGTCCTTGAGCATCTTGCTGACATAAGCCAGCGAGGCCACTGCCCGGACGCGCAGGCGGTCAAGCGGATAGACCTGGCGCTCGGCATAGCAGGTCAATGCCTCCGCATAGGTCAGCGCCTCCGTATCCTGCCTGTCCATCGCCTGACGGAATACATCCTGGGTCGTAAAGGCTGTCATGGCACCGTCCTGCATGTTGACACAGTACACAGAGGTATAATCATCCGATAAGGCCAGAACCGCGCCGACGGATTTCTGCCATGCCGGCTGGCCCTTTTCCTTGGTTATATCGTTCATTTCTATGCTCCTTATTTCCATTCAGCTGCCATCAATCCTTGCTGCAAAGCTCCTGGATTGTCCTGGCTATCTTCGCAAGCGGCACCTGCTGCTCGACGGCCCCGATGTCAAAGGCCGCTTTCGGCATGCCATAGACCACCGAGCTCAGCTTGTCCTGTCCGATTGTCCGCGCCCCGCAGCGCAGCATGTCCAAAAGCCCCTCGGCCCCGTCGCGGCCCATGCCGGTCAGGATGATGCCCAGCGCCGTGTCGCCCGCCGCCTGGGCCACCGAGTGAAACAGCACATCGGCCGATGGACAGACACCGTGCACAGGCCTTCCGGGCTGGCAGTCGAGCTGGAAGCCGCCATCGATGCGCTTCAGCGTCATGTGCTTATGCCCTGGGGCAATGTAGACCGTATTGGACCGGACGATATCGCCAGCCTCCGCCTCCTTGACATGCAGGCGGCACTCATTGTTGAGCCGCTCGGCCAGCCGCTCGGAAAAGAGCGGCGGGATGTGCTGCGCGATGACGATGGGCGGCAGCGGCGGCCGGAGCGACGGCAGGATATCCGACAGCGCCTTGGTTCCCCCTGTCGAGGAGCCGATGGCGATGATGCGTATCGGCACATTCGTATGGCGGATTGCCGGGCGCGTGCCGGTCGGTGCTGCCCCATCACTCAGGGGCACAGCGTCAGGCTTGGGCGGCGCCTGACGCTGTGCCGGCCAGATATCCCGGGCCACCGTCGCACTGCGGCCGATGCTCTGCCCCTTTGTCCCGTTTTTCTCGCAGGCCGCCCGGATAGAGGCTGCCAGCTCATCGAAGAATATTGTCTTGTCCGCTCCCGGTTTTGGCTTGGCCAGGTAGGAAAATGCCCCCATCGACTCGGCACAGCTCCTGGTCTTGGCGAGCATGCCGTAGGTCACCACGGGTGCTTCTGTCATATGCACCACCAGCGAGAGGAACATCTGGTTGTCAGCCTGCTGGATTCCCAGGAAGAGATTCAGCACGATGACGTCCGGCTTGAACATGCGTATCTTCATGATGGCGTCGTCCATCTCCGTTGCCCCTTCAAGCTGGGCGCCTGCCAACCGGCTCCTTATCCCTGCCAATACCGTGTCCCGTGCGGTCGCGGAAGGTTCCATTACCAGAACACGAATCGTAACCATCCCTTTTCTCCTTCATCTTCGCATAGCGTCTCAGCTGTCAGACAGCAGGGCCTGATACCAGGGCATCTGCCGCTCGGCAGCCACTGTCGTCGGCTCGGAGTGTCCCGAGAGCAGCGCCGTATCCGGCGGCAGTGACAGGATATGCCTGACAATCCCCTGCATCAGTTGGCGTTCGTCGCCGCCAGGCAGGTCCGTGCGGCCATAGCTGCTCTTGAAAACCGAGTCGCCGACAAAAGCGATCTTGTCCTGCGCGCTATAGTAGATACAGCCATCGGCCGTATGGCCAGGCACAGGCACCATATGCAGGCCGAAGGCCGGCTTGTCCCTAAGCTCCACATCGGAATTGTCCGCGATATAGGTGACCCCAGACAAGTTCAGCGGCTCCTCCAGCTGGGCCGAAAGGTTCCAAACCGGATCTTCGGCATACTGGCGGCCATTTCCCTGCATGAGAACCGGCACCGCCAGCTCCTGCTGCAGGGCCGGCACCGCACCGATGTGGTCGAAGTGCCCATGGGTCAGCAGGATCTTCTCGATGGTGAAGCCCTGCTCCCGGATGATGGCGAGCAGTTTCTCCGGCTCGGCACCAGGATCGATCAGGAAGCCGTGCTTTGTCTCATCGTCTATATAAAAATAGGAATTCGTCACGATATAGCCCATGACCTGTGCTTGTATAATCATTCCATTCACCTCAGATAACCATGCTAGTCCTTCCTTATCTTATTCGCCCAGCAGGTGCCATCTTCCTGCCACGATATGAAATCTAGTCTGCTCCAGGGCAGGATTCTGCCGTAAGGGAGGAACGAAAAAAGCGATGGATCCCGCAAAGATCCATCGCTTCTCTCAGGCAGATATCAGCAGTGCCAGCAGCCGGACTGCATAGGCAGCCATCCAGGCGATCACGCACTGCACGATGACAGTCAGGAACGCATTGCGCCCGCCGATCTCGCGGCGCATGGTCGAAACCGCCGCGACACACGGCGTGTAGAGCAATACAAACACCAGCAGCACCACGGCCGTCAGCGGTGTCAGCAGCCCCGCCAGCAGCGACGCATCGCCACCGAGCAGTACCGTAAGCGTAGATACGACCGTTTCTTTCGCCATGAAGCCTGTGATAAGTGCCGTAGCCACACGCCAATCCGCAAAGCCCAGCGGCGCGAAAATCGGCGCGGCGAGCTTGCCGATAGCCGCCAGCAGGCTTTGCTCGGGCGATTCGGCAACGTTTAGCCGCAGGTCGAACATCTGCAGACACCAGATGATGATGGAGGCCAGGAAGATGATGGTGAACGCCTTCATGAGAAAGCCCTTGGCCTTATCCCAGATGAGCCGTGCCACGCTCTTGGCCGACGGGATGCGGTAATTCGGCAGCTCCATGACAAAGGGCACCGGCTCGCCGCGGAACCGCGTCCGCCGCAGCAGCAGCGCAAACAGGATGCCCACACCGATGCCGGTAAAATAAAGGGCAATCATGATAACGGCCTGATACTCGCGCGGGAAAAAGGCACCGATGAGCAGCGCATAGATTGGCAGCTTGGCACTGCAGCTCATGAACGGCAGCAGGAGCACCGTCATCTTGCGGTCGCGCTCACTGGAAAGCGTCCGCGTGGCCATGATGGCCGGCACCGAGCAGCCAAAGCCGACGAGCATCGGCACGATGCTGCGCCCCGACAGACCGATGCGGCGCAGCAGCCGGTCCATGACAAAGGCCACGCGCGCCATATAGCCCGTATCCTCGAGGATAGACAGGAAAAAGAACAGCGTCACGATGGTCGGCAGGAAACTGATGACACTGCCGATGCCCTCGAGCGCCCCATGGATAACGAGATCATGGACGACAGGATTCACGCCGGTCGCCGCGAGCAGCCCATCCACCGTATCGGTTACGCCGCCGACCACGACCGCCATGCCATCGGTCAGCAGTGCGCCGATACCAGCAAATGTCATCACGAAGATAAAGGCCATGATGGCGATAAAGCCCGGAATGGCCGTATACCTGCCGGTCAGGATGCGATCGATTGCCACACTGCGCTGATGCTCGCGGCTCTCATGCGGGCGCACTACCGTCTGCGCGCAAAGATTCGTGATAAAGACAAAACGCATATGGGCCATAGCCGCCTCGGCATCAAGCCCCGTCTCCTCCTGCAGGATGGTGATGATATGCGCAAACATCTCCTGCTTTTCCTGCGGCAGCGCCAGGCTGTCCGCCATCCGCCCATCCTTTTCGATGAGCTTCGTCGCCGCAAAGCGCAGCGGCATCCCGATTTTCCGCGCCTCGGGCTCAATCATATGCGCCGTCGCATGGATGGCGCGATGCACCGCAGCGATAGGATCGCCCTGCGCCTCGCTGTCCTTGCAGAAGTCGATGCGCATCGGCTGCCGGTGATGGCGTGCCATATGCAGCGCATGATCCACCAGCTCATCGACGCCTTCATTCTTGGCCGCTGAAATCGGCACGACGGGAATGCCAAGCACGGCCTCAAGCTCATTGATGAGAATCGAGCCGCCGTTATCGCGCACCTCATCCATCATGTTGAGCGCCAGCACCATCGGGATGCCGAGCTCCATGAGCTGCATCGTCAGATACAGATTGCGCTCAAGGTTCGTCGCATCGACGATATTGATGATGCCATCGGGATGCGTCTGCAGCAGGAAATCCCGCGTGACGATTTCCTCGCTCGAATACGGCGACAACGAGTAGATGCCCGGCAGGTCCGTCACACGCGCTTCGCGGTGGCCGCGGATCTGCCCATCCTTGCGGTCAACGGTCACGCCGGGGAAATTGCCCACATGCTGATGCGTACCCGTCAATTGATTGAACAATGTCGTCTTGCCGCAATTCTGATTGCCGACCAAGGCAAACGCCAAGGGCGCGCCCTTCGGTATCGGCGCCGGATCATGGCGATGCTGCTGCGGCGCATAACCTAGCTCACCGACGCCCGGATGATCGATATCGCGTTTGCGCTGCTCGCTATAGGCCTCATCTTCCTGCTGGTGTACGCCCTCGATGGCAATACTGCGGGCCTCATCGCGGCGCAAGGTCAAATCATAGCCGCGCACCTTGAGCTGCAGCGGGTCCCCCATCGGCGCGATCTTCTGCAGCGTCACCTCGGTATGCGGCGTAAGCCCCATATCGAGCAGATGATGGCGCAGCGCACCACTGCCGTCCACCCGCGTGATGAACGCTCCCTGTCCCGGCTGTAATTCATCTAAAGTCATAATCCGTCAGCCTTTCCAGAGATTCAAATCCATCATTACCTTATCCGTCTCCCACGGAGCGATGACCGTATAGGGCACTGCCCACTTATCCAGCATCGCAACGACCTGCGCATCCTTTTCCTTTGCCTGCGCGAGATCCGTCTCCTTGCGGCCATCGATCGACAGGAATTCATCGTTGCGCCGCAGCAGATAATTGATGTTGTCATAGCGGCCAAACTCCTGCATGACCAGCGCATCAAACGCCTCGGTCGGCTCACGGTTGTAGATGATATTGAGGGGCAGCGGCGAATCGCAGACAGCAAAGTCGATATCGTAGCGCGCCAGCGTGCGCGTCCGATGCGCCTGCTCCGCAAAGAGATAGAGCTGATCCTCGACGATATCCGTCGCATTCTGATACCAAAGCCACTTGGCAAACTCGCCAACGAGCTCTGTCTTATAGCCTCTGCGCTTGAGCTTGGAATAAATATCGGCCGCAATCGTGCTCTTGCCGATGCCAGCGCCGCCGTAGAAATTGATTACCTTCAAAACGTCATCTCCAAAACATTGATAGTTGCCTTCCTATTGTAGCACAAAATAGCAAACCTGTCCTCACGGACGCAAACGCGGGACAAACCAGGCCACAAGACCATCCATGCCTAAGAACACTGCCAGGATCAGGAAAGCCCCCGTAAACCCAAAGCCAGCATGCAGGAAGCCAAAAATCGCCGAAATGATCGTCGCGCCGACGCCCGTTGCCACCGTAATGGCAGCTGTCACTGTCGCCGTACGGCCGCCGGCAAAGTCAGCCACATAGGTAAGCACGTTCGGATAGACACCGCCACAGAAAAAGCCGAGCGCAAAGACTACCACAAAGGCCATAAGCTCGCTCTGCACCACAGTCAGCAGCGCCAGCATCAATGCCGCCCCCAGCGGGGCAATATAGATAAGCCGGCTACGATGTTTGGCAAACAGGCCGCAAAGGAACCGCGACGGAATCATCGCGAGCCAAAACAGCGATAACGCCAGATAGCCGCGGGCAGAAGCAAGCGTATCCAGCATAAAATTGCTAAGGAAAAAGCACACGCCGTTCTCAACGCCAACATAGAGGAACATGATCAGGCAGAGGAAGGCCACGCCTTTGCCATACATGCCTTTGCTGCTGACATCCTGCACATCTACAGCCAGCAGCTCACGCGGCAAAAACTCCGTACGCACAAGGCCAACGGTCAAAAGCAGGAAGATAAGCCCGCTCAGCAGGAAAAAACTGCGCCAGCCGCCAGGCCCCTCCATAGAGATACCTACGGCCAGCGGCGCTGCCACAGCCCCGAGCGCAAACATCGCCGTAATGTAGCCCATGCGCCGGTTGCGCGTCAGCGGATAAGCATCCTGCATGCCGGCAATCGCGACATACTGGACAATGCTGCAGGCAAAGCCAAGCGTAAAAATGCCCACGGCAAACAGCAGCGACTCCGTCGCGAGCATGATGACGGCTGCCGACAGCACCCGTGTCGCCGTAAAGAGCACCAGCATGATCTTTTTCCCGATGCGGTCAGCCAGCGGCCCCAAAAGCAGCGGCGCGATCATCGTCGCAAAGAGCTGCACCGAGGCCAGAATCCCCTGCTGGCCTATCGATAAATCAAACTCCTGCCCGATATAGAGAAGTGCCGCCTGATAACCGCCTGTCTCAAAGCCATTCATAAAAATCGATAGCAGAAAAAGCAGCGATAAATCGTTGCGCTGCCAAAACCCTGTTTTTCCCATAGACTCACCTTCTTTCGCTGTTAGGATTCGACAGCCGCGCCGCCATCACCTGCCAGACGTCAAGCTGACCAGTCAAAATTGACTTGTCAACTTGACTGGTCAGCTTGACTGGTCAAAAACTTTCCCCATACACAAAAAGACCGCCTGATGGCGGCCTTTCGCATTTTCCTGTCAGCGTTCATTCTTTTTTATTCTTCTGCCAGCAGGACATGACCATCCTTGGCAAAGGTCACCTCGCCCTGGTGCATATCCGCAGTGACATAGGCCACGTGGAAACTTTCCGTATCCCCCGCCCCTATGCGCTCCGTCTCGCAGAACGCCGTATCGGGATGCACAGACCGCACCACATCTTCAGCAATCTGCTCATCGATGACCGGCGTCCCCTGCACATACAGCAGCGCTCCCCAGATAGCGGCTCCCAACACAATACCCAAACACTTTTTCATACAGAATCCTTCCTTTCCCTTGACCTATGACTAGTATACATCTTTACAGCTATGAAGTTGATAGATTTGAAGTAAGTATTCTGTATTCTTACTACAATTAACATGGACGCAGTTTTAAACTTAATTTAACCTTTAGTCAATATAATGATAGCACGACATTATATTATAAAACGCGATTTTATCAACACAGGAGACTGGAAATGAAGAAAAAGAGCTTTGGGCGACTGGTTTTAAAAGGGGCGGCTGTAGTCCTGCTCGTGCTATTCATAAAAGAAGTCGTGCTATACCATACATATTTGGATTTTTCGCAAGACTATCGCCAGGTAGACAATTATGAAGGCATCGTGTTCAAGCATGAATACAAAAGAACTGCGTATAAACGTTGCTTTTGGGGGCTGAAAACAACAGCAGATGTAACTGCCGATTTCAGCCGGAACAACGATGGCGGTTTTGATGGCGAAACCTATAAAAAGTTGATCGCTGTCATCCACGATTCCGGTCATTTAGGCAGCTGGGCAGCCTCTCCTGATGGGACAAAGATAGTTTACAGCGAAGGCCATGTCATTGACGAATTGGAACCTACATACATAAGATATATTGATTTCAAAGTTCTAGATTTGCAGGATAACTCCATAACGTTGATATTCACTGCCCCTGCCGAGGAAACCTCGTTGGGGCTGGAATGGCAGTAAAAAAACAGCGACAGGTTCCCACTGCAGCCTGTCGCTGTTTTTATCCTTGTAATTATTCGTTTTCGCTGGCAGCCAGCAGCGCTTGGATCTTCGTCTTGATGATATCAAAGGCGACATTGTTGAGGCCGCTGTTGATGACGATATCGGCTACGTTCTTCGTCGGTGCGACATAGAGATAATGCATCGGCTTTACGGTTTCGAGGTACTGCTCGATGATGTTCTCTAGGTCACGGCCGCGCTCGTTGATGTCGCGCAGCACGCGGCGCAGGATGCGCTCGTCGGCATCGGCCTCGACAAAGATCTTGATATCGAACAGATCGCGCAGGCGCTCATCCTGCAGGATCAGGATTCCCTCAACGATGATGACGCGGCTCGGCTCGATGATCGTCGTCTCCTTGGCGCGCGTGTGCTGGGCAAAATCATAGACCGGACACTCGACGCTGCGACCCTGCCGCAGCTCCGTCAGCTGCTCGATGAGCAGATCCGTCTCCAAGGACTTCGGATGGTCATAGTTGATATGCTGACGCTCCTGGAAGGACAGGTCATCATGCGGACGGTAATAATTGTCGTGATAGATTACCGTAACATCATCACCGAAATGTTTCTTGAGGCGATTCGTAAACGTCGATTTGCCGGAACCCGTGCCGCCGGCAATGCCGATAATCGTGGTTTTCATTGTGTGAGGGCATCTCCTTACAAAATTTTATCTTCACTATATTACCATAAATACACCGTTTTGTCTGCACGCAAAAGAAAAATAAGAGGATTCACGTCCAAGCCGTCGAATATAAAACATATGGAATGCAAAACAAGAAAGGAAGTGCCATTCATGCCCAAGGTTACCCGTGAGGACATTCCCAACTGGTTCCAGCGCCAGACCGGCTTCGACGTCGACGTCCAGGAACTCAAGAAGGCAGTCGAGCTCGACCGCATCGCCTGCGCCGACGAACCCATGAAGCTCATGCGTGAGCTCTGGGGAATCACCCCGCGGGACTGTGAGCGCCTGCTCGGCGCCCCGAGCCGTACCGTGGAGCAGTGGTTCCACACCAAGTCCACCCGGCCAGCCTCCTGGGTCGTCCGCCTCATTGTCGAAAAATGTGCGGCACTGCACGAGCAGCGGCGCAACAATAGATCATAAAAACAGCCCTTCGCTTCTGCGAAGGGCTGTTTTCTGTCACTCCAGTGACTTGGCAATCTCGATTTCCAGCTGCGTATGCGGACGGCTGCAGATGCGATGCACATCTGCCTTGAATTTCTCAAAGGCCGCGGCGAGCTCCTTATCATCAAACTCGATATCGCCGTGGACATTCTCCATGAAGTGCTGCGTGAAGTCCTGCCAGCCAGCTCCCTGGCTCTCGGTCTCCGCACGCAGAGACTGCTGCTGGGCGCGGACGCGCTCGTTGCAGCGAATGAACTCGGCAAAATGATGCAGGCGTGACTCCTCTACATCGGAAAGATAACCTTCCTCCGTCGGATCATATGCCGGCGATTTTTTAGGATGCAGGCTCAGATAAAGATGCATGAAAGCATAGCCTGCTTGCGTATCAAATTTCATGAGAATCCTCTCCACTTTCCTGCTGCGTCACCAATTTTTTGTCCAGCCGGTGCACCTTGAAATCCTCAGGTGCCGTGATACCGACCTTGATCTTGCCTGCTGCGACTTTGATGACGGTCAACACAATCTTGTCACCAATTATAATTTCTTCTTTTGCTTTTCTGGACAAAACCAGCAAACCACAGTCCTCCTCTACGTCTAACAAACACTATGATAGCATAAACAAAGACCATTTTTCAAATACTGTCAATATTTCTCGATAACCGTAAGTGGCTGCCCCTGCACATCGGTCAGCCGGATGGGCGCAAAAGTCAACCGGCCATTCTTGATGCTCAGCGCATCTGTTTTCGCGGTAAAGCCCGGCAGCTCCATCACGACATCCGTAAACGTCAGGCTGCGGTACTCATTGGTGAATTTTCCCGACAGCCGGTTAAACGGCAGCAGTTTATAAGAGCCAGGCTTCGACTCGAAAGCGCCCCAGACCGTCGTCTCCCGTGCGCTGCCACGCGAATACACATTCACATCCATATCGACACTGCAATAAAGCTTGCTGCCCGGCAGCCCCCGCGCAGTTTGCAGATCCTTCCCATGCCCCTGCAGCATGTAGTAGCGCGTATCAAGATCATACGTCCCTTCCGCCTGCAGGATTCCGCCAAAAACATCGGCGTGGACATCCTTGAACAGCAGCGACTGGCCATCGTAATACAAATCGCCAAACACATGCGTGAAGTCAAGGCCTGGGATATGCAGCGTATCCATCTGGACATGGCCTTCCCCCGAAAGATCTGCCAGCGGCCCTTCCAGATGGGTATCAAGCGTCATCTTATCATGGATGTTGATGCCCATATCCAGCGAGGAGGGATCGACGTCGATGAATTTCATATACAGATCACAAACCGGCACTTTTTCTGCCTGGAAATCGATTTCCCCTTCCAGCGTGATGCCATTGCCTATCATCGTGCCGCCAAAACCGCCAGTCTTTAGCCAGATTGTCATTTTGTCCGCAGTATTGATATCGGCTTCGAGTTCGACATGATCCATCAGGTAATGGCGATTCTTGAAGAATACCTCCATGCGGCAATTGTCAAGCGACAGCACCGTATGGATCTTGCGGCCCTGCCGGTTGAAGTTGTCCCAGCGCTTATGCAGGCGTTCTGCCTGCCGTTTGCGCCGCCACTCGCCAATGGCTTTCCGCTCTTGTTCACTCATGCCAGCCAGACTGACCTTGTCACGCCAGTCCTCACCGTCATCCTCATCCTCGATCTTATTCATGGCCCGCGATTGCCGCACGAAGTCTACCTGCATATCATCGGACAGATAAACAGAAACCTGCGCATCGTTCAACGTGACTGCCTGCAGCGTCGTAGCCTTGACATTTTTCGTCACGATGTCCCAGGGACGCACCTGGAGGCTCCCCGAAGGAACCTCCAGGATGGTCTGCCCCTCAGGATTTTTCCAGACCAGATGCTCGAACACCACATGACCGGTCAAATCCGCCAGAATCCTGTCGGCGGTTATCGTTCCCTTGAGCATGTCCTGATTCTGCATCTCATGATTGAAAATCATCGCCGCGCCACGGCTAAGAAGCTCCAGCACCAGCAGAGCCCCGAGCAAAAAAATCACCACCCCCAGCAAAAAGCCTTGCCAAAGGCGGGGATGGGCCTTACAGTAATCACGGATTTTCGCGTACATGATGCTTCTCCCATTCCTTATCTGCCTGTGCCTTTACCTTTGGCCAGGCGGCACTCACCGTCCTGCCCATCAAACGCTTGCCCATCACATCGGGATGCAGGCCATCCATCGCATAGACTGTGGGCAGCACCCGCTCGGGGCATTCAAAGGCAGCAGCGACATCGATATGCACCTGCGTGCGGATGAACGAGTTCACCCGTGCAAAACGGTTGTACCAATCCGGTACAGTCTCTTCCTTGAACACATGCTGGATGTTGTCCGGATTGATGGCCGGCAGGGTCAGCAGGATGGGCCGGATCCCGTGTTCCCGGCAGCGGCGCTGCATCTCCTGCAGGCACGAAATGACCACATCCGGTTCCTCGCCTGCCCGCAGGCTGTTGGACCCTGTCAGGATCAGCAGATACTGCGGATGGAAGGGCAGCACGTCACGTTCAAAGCGGCTGAGGGTCATCTGCACCGTATCCCCCGACTCCGACAGGTTGATGGCGGCAAAGCCAAGGCTTCTGAGCCAGCTGAACTCAAAGTCCTCCGGCCCATACGAATAATGACCGCCGCCATGGGAGATGCTGTCGCCGAGCACCGCCACCTGCCAATCGTCCGAGGGGGCCGTGCGGAACCGGCTCGGCTGCGACCACTGCGTGACCGCCTCGCCCTCCTGATCCAAGCCCCGCACCCGCCAGTAGAGATCCCGGTCGCTATACCGCGGATTCGGATCGTAAAGCTCGGCCACATCGCTGCGCAGCGTATCCAGCAGCTGTGCCTCCTCCGGCTTGGCGGGATTGCCCGCATAGATCTCCACCTCGTAGCCGCCGGTGACCTCGCTGAGGGGCAGCCAATGGTACACCGGATAGAGCAGCACCGACCCATTGCCGTTGTTGTAATCCGTCAACGGCACCGGCGCCTGCAGCGGTGCAACCTCAGCGCTCGTCCAGAGCTCCGCCAGCTCACTGAAGGACGTGCAGGGATTGCCATTAAAATCCACGGCCCGCACCCGCCAGTAGAGCGGCTCCTTGCCTAAATACCCGGCGGCGAACTGCCGCAGCGGCGGATTGTAGTGATTCTGGAATATCGCATAGCTGCGGAAGATTGCCGCCTCCGAATCACTGGTCGCCGACAGCAGCAGCGGCTTAGAGGCAAAGAACTCCACTTCGTAATAAACAGCCTCCGTATCCTTGCTCCACGAGAGCATCGGCGAATAGGAGAGCGGATCCTCGCGGCTCGATGCCGTGAGCTCAGAGGGCGGCGACAGCAGCAAGCCCGAATGCGCCTCGTGCTGGACCATCAGCAAAAAGCAGCTCAGACTGACCACTACCATGGTCAGCGCCAGCCAAATCACTTTTCGTTTTATCATACTGCGCAGCCATTCCATCGCCGCACCTCACTTTCAATCTAAGATACTATCTCTATCATTATATACCTTTTTCTGTCTTTTCGCACATACTTCCCAACGTGACGCCTCCGCAGTTTTCGTATATAATAGAGTTAATATTTTCAGAAAGACGGATGAACTATGAAACCCAAAGATAATTTCATGCTGGTCAAAAACCAGCGCATCGAAAGCAATCAGCGCCTCTCGGCCAAGGCCAAGCGGCGTCTCGAGAAATCCAAGGCCGACAACACCTTGAAGGCCTACTCCTCGGACTGGAGCGACTTTTCCGACTGGTGCCAGCACCAGGGCGAGCGCGACCTGCCCGCCCTGCCCGAGACCATCGTCAACTACATCAACGACCTGGCAGATGACGCCAAGGCCAACACCGTCTCCCGCCGCGTCACTGCCATATCCGAGAACCATATCGCGGCTGGCTACGGCGGCAAGAACAATCCCGCCAAGGACGGCATCGTGCGGGCCGCCATGGCTGCCATCCGCCGCGAGAAGGGCACCTTCCAGCGCGGCAAATCCCCCATCCTCATGGAGACCCTCTACCTGCTGGCAGACTGCTTTGAGGCTAACGACCTTGTCTCCCTGCGCGACCGCGCGCTGATCTTCCTCGGCTTTGCCGGTGCTTTCCGCCGCTCGGAGCTCGTGCGCATCCAGGTCGAGGAGCTGACCTTCACGCCGCAGGGCCTCATGATTTTTGTACCGCAGTCCAAGGGCGACCAATACGGCCGCGGCTCCACCATCGCCATCCCCTACGCCCCCGATGAAGAAATCTGTGCCGTGCGGGCCCTCAAGGCCTGGCTCGATGCCGCCCAGATCCACACAGGCCCGCTGTTCCGGCCCTTCACCAAGGCACACAGCCTGCGCAACACGCAGCTCTCCGATAAATCCGTGGCCCTCATCGTCAAAAAGTACGCCAAGCTGGCCGGACTCGACGAGAAGCAATTCGCCGGCCACAGCCTGCGCCGCGGCTTCGCCACCAGCGCCGCCCAGCACGACGTCGACGCCCTCTCCATCATGCGCCAGACCCGCCACAAATCCGAAAAGATGGTCCACCGCTATATCGAACAGGGCAACATCTTCAAGGAAAACCCGCTCAACCGCATGTATAACAAATAATCTTTACGTTGTATATACATATAGTGTCACCAATGAATTTTCCGATTATCAAATATCGCTTGAGTACAAAGCAACGCTAAACAACAATAAAGCCTATTTCAACTTCTTCCAAAACAAAAACTCCGCAGATTCGAGTAGAACCTGCGGAGTTTTATATTCTATTGCCTTAGAGGCAAGCCTTGTGGCTGAGGTTTACGCGGCCCTTGTCGTCGATTTCAACGACTTTGACCTGCAGCTGGTCGCCGATCTGGACCACGTCTTCGACTTTCTCGACGCGGCGGCTCGAAAGCTGCGAGATATGGCAGAGGCCTTCCTTGCCCGGCAGGACTTCGACGAAGGCACCGAATTTCATCAGGCGCGTTACCTTGCCCGTGTAGACTTCGCCGACTTCGACTTCGCGGACGATGTCTTCAATCATCTGCTTGGCCTTCTTCATGCCCTCAGCGTCAACAGAGGAGATGAAGATATTACCATCTTCGTGGATGTCGATTTCGACACCCGTCTCATCGATGATCTTCTTGACGACCTTGCCGCCCGTACCGATGACGTCGCGAATCTTGTCCACTTTGATCTTGATCGTCTCGACACGCGGTGCATACGGCGAGAGCTCCGCAGCCGGCTCGGCGATGCACTCGAGCATCTTGCCGAGGATGAAGGCACGGCCGCGCTTTGCCTGCTGCAGTGCCGACGAGAGGATGTTGCGGTCGATGCCGGCAACCTTGATATCCATCTGGATTGCCGTGACACCTTCGGTCGTACCAGCGACCTTGAAGTCCATATCGCCCAGAGCATCTTCCATGCCCTGGATATCGGTGAGGATCGTATAGGCATCGCCCTCTTTGACGAGGCCCATGGCAACGCCCGATACCGGACGCTTGATGGGAACGCCGGCGTTCATCAAGGACAGCGTCGAGCCGCAGACCGAGCCCATGGAGCTCGAGCCGTTGGACTCGAGGATCTCCGATACCAGGCGGATCGTGTACGGGAACTCCTCAATCGACGGAATGACCGGCACGAGAGCGCGCTCAGCCAGGGCACCATGGCCGATCTCGCGGCGGCCCGGGCTGCGGATTGGCTTAGCCTCACCGACGGAGTAGCCCGGGAAGTTATAGTGATGGATGTAGTGTTTTTTCGTCTCAGGTCCGAGGCCATCGATGATCTGCTCATCCCCCAGCGAACCCAGCGTCGTGACCGTGAGCACCTGGGTCTGGCCACGGGTGAAGAGACCCGAGCCATGGGTGCGCGGCAGCAGGCCGACTTCGCAGCTTACCGGGCGGACTTCCTCGACCTCACGGCCGTCCGGACGGATTTTCTCATGGGTGATCATATGGCGGACGATGGATTTCTCGAGGTCATGCAGAGCCATGGCGATCTCTTTGTCCATCTCCGGATAGTCCACGAGGAAATGCTCCATGACATCGGCGTTGATGTCTGCGATATGGGCATCGCGGTCGAGCTTGTCCGGATTGCGGGTTGCTTCGTCGAGACGGTCTTTGGCGTAGTCGCTGATGGCTTTCTCCAGTTCCTCGGGGACCGTGAACAGCTTGACTTCGCGTTTTTCTTTGCCGCAAGCCTGCTGGATCTCTTCCTGCCAAGCAACGATGCGCTGGATTTCCTTATGGCCATAGAGGATAGCGTCGAGGATGACATCCTCGGGCAGCTCGTTGGCACCGGCCTCAACCATCATGACGGCATCCTTCGAGCCGGCAACCGTGAGGTTCAGCGTCGAAACCTTGCGCTGCTCCTCGGTCGGGTTGATGACGAATTCATCATTTACGCGGCCGACACGGACACCGGCAATCGGCCCCATGAACGGGATATCGGATACCGTAAGCGCTGCCGAAGCGCCGATCATCGCGGCAAGCTCCGGTGCATTGTCCTGCTCTACCGACAGAACCGTTGCCACGATCTGGACATCGTTGCGGAAGCCTTTCGGGAACAGCGGACGGATTGGACGGTCGATAAGGCGTGCGCAAAGGATTGCGTCACTCGACGGACGGCCCTCACGCTTGATGAAGCCGCCGGGAATCTTGCCTGCTGCATACATCTTTTCCTCATAGTCTACCGTCAGCGGGAAAAAGTCAACGCCCTCGCGCGGCTCGGCAGATGCCGTAGCCGTGACGAGCACGACCGTATCGCCATAGCGAACCAGTGCCGCACCATTTGCCTGTTTGGCCATCTTGCCGTTCTCAATGATGAGCTTGCGGCCCCCCAGTTCCATCTCGAAACTCTGCATGAATCATTTCCTCCTAGTATAGCGTATGTCGTTTATTCCAATATACTGTATCCATTTCGACGTATTGGAAAAATATCCTTTTTCAAAGTAAAAAAAGCGGGATTAAACCCGCTTTTTTGTCAGGAATCGTCTGACGATTAGCCAATCGTAGCGCGGATGCCGAGCTTAGCGATGATGGAACGATAACGCTCGATGTCCGTCTTGTAGAGGTAGCTGAGGAGACGGCGGCGATGACCAACCATCTTGAGCAGGCCACGACGGGAATGATGATCCTTCTTGTGCTCCTTCAGATGCTCCGTGAGGTACTGGATGCGAGCCGTCAGAACAGCGATCTGTACTTCCGGCGAACCCGTGTCACCCTCGTGAACGGCATACTTCTGCATGATTTCCTGTTTTGCTTCCTGAGTCAACATTTGTAAACTCCTCCTGTAAAATAAGATTTTCAGCCATCAGCTAAGCGTGCGTCGGAGTACTTCGCAGGCTGAGCTGAGGTCAGCGGTAAAAATTACCTTTGATAGTATAGCATAGAATGCAGCCGCTTGTAAATGGGAAAATGCAATTATCCCCGCCAGTAGCGGCGCGCATTCTCGCGGTCGCGATGCATCTGCGCGATGAGCTCCTCCTTGCCCGCGAATTTCTGCTGCTCGCGCAGCTTGGCCAGGAACCGCACCTCGATGACCTGATCGTAGATGTCCTGGCTGAAGTCCTGGATATTGACCTCCAGACGGCGGTTGCAGCCTTCAAAGGTCGGATTGTCGCCGATATTGGCAAGGCCGGCATAATGCCTGCCTGCATGGATAACATCACAGGCATAGACGCCATTGGGCAGCATCACGCGCTCGTCGGGAATGGCAAGATTCGCCGTCGGGAAGCCCAGCGTGCGTCCGCGCCGGTCGCCATGGATGACGCGGCCGACCACCGTGAAGGGATAGCCCAGGAAGTCGTTGACCTCCTGCAGTGCCCCCTTGTCAACCAGGGCCCGGATGCGGGTGCTGCTGACTGCGCGGCCATCGCGCAGCACGGCCTGGCAGACCTCGGCCTGGAAGCCGTAGGCAGGGCCTTCCCGCAGCAGCTGGCGCTGGGTACCCCTTCCCTTGCTGCCAAACGTGTAGTTCGGCCCTGTGACCACATAGCGCGGCGCAAAGAGCTGCTGCAGGAGCTCAAGGAAGGCCTTCGGGCTCTTGCTGGCAAACTCCTTCGTGAACGGAATCGAGACGAGCACATCGACCCCCAGCTCCGCCAGGCGCCGCTCGCGCAGCAGGTTGTTGCCGATCTGCTTGGGCAGTGCCTGAGGCGCGACGACGGCCAGCGGATGATTGCTGAACGTGAAGACCACGGCCGTGCCGTCGATCTCCCGAGCGAGCTCCACAGCCCGCCGGACAATGCTCTGATGGCCGATATGCACGCCGTCAAACATGCCCAGGGCCACGACAATATTCTTGTATTCTCTGCTCAAAGCTGTCAGCTTCGAGAAAACTCTCATGGACTATCACCTTTTACTAAATATTTGCACCAACTTATTATACTACACTTATCCCGTTCTGTCAGTCCATGTCCAGCTCAGTGACATCGGCGATATAGACGTAATAGACATACTCTGTCCCGTTGAACACCTTATACCCTACATCCGCCACGTGCCGGATGGCCCCGTCCTTGCGGACGATGTCATAGTCGATGTAGTCCATGTTATCCTGCGATTTGCTCTGCTGCTCTTCGATGGCCTGCTGTACGGCAAAGACATCCTCAACATGTACCATCGTCTTGAAGGAGCCGCCGACAAACTGCATGAACTCCACCGTCGTCGCGCAGCCAAAGATCGCTGCCGTGTCGGAATCGGCATAGATGATCTGCTCATCAAACCCCGCCCGATAGACAAAGAACCCGCATAGGCAGCCAAGCTTCTGGTACTTTTCCCGGAAGGCCTCCAGGGCGTCATTATGGACATAGCGGTTGGGATCGAGCAGCACCATCTCAATAGTATCGTACAGCTTGTCCACCTCAAAGGGTTTGGCCACATGGTCGTTCATGCCCGCCAGGACAGCCCGGTGCTTGTCCTCATCAAAGGCATTGGCCGTCATCGCGATGACAGGGATCCCTGACTTATAGGGCTCCTTGAGCTTGCGGATTGTCCGCGTTGCCTCATAGCCATTCATCCGCGGCATCTGGATATCCATGAGTATCAGATCATAGTCCCCAGGCTTTGAATGCTCCACCTTATCCACCGCTTCTACGCCATCTTCGGCATAATCGACCACAAATCCTTTTTCGGTCAGGATCGCCACCGCGATTTCCGCATTGAGCTCATTGTCCTCGGCCAGCAGGATCCGCAGCCCTTGGAATTTCGTATAATCCCGCACGGCGTTTTCCTTTTTGCCGGTATGGATCATGATCTTTTCGGTGATGCGGAACGGGAAGGTCACGACAAAGGTCGTCCCGGCGCCGAGCTTGCTCGTGACCTTGATGGTACCGCCGAGCAGGTCTACCAGCTCCTTGACGATCAGCATGCCAAGGCCTGTGCCCATGATGCCGCTCTGGGTTGTCGTCTTCTCCCGCGAGAAGGCCTCGTAGAGATGTGGCAGGAAATCTTCCGGCATGCCGATACCCGTGTCGGCTATCGTGACCTGATAGAGCGCATAGCCTTCCTCATGGGAGGGGATTTCCCGGATATCCATCGATACGCTGCCACCCTCGGGAGTGTATTTGTAGGCGTTGCTGATGAGATTCAGCATGATTTCCCGGAACTTGGTGAAATCCACCAGCAGGTCTTCGTGCTCCACATCGATGGTATGGTTGAACGTGAGCTTCTTTTCCTTCATCTGCGCCTCGAATACCGCACAGATTGCCTGATAGATCTCGCGGGCATTGCCATAGGATTCGTCGATCGTCGCCTTGCCGCTTTCGATGCGGGCCATTTCGAGCACATTGTTGATGAGGGAGAGCAGGAACTCATTGGAGGCCTGTATCTTTTTCAGATAGTCCCGCACCTGTTCCTTATCGTCAATGTTCTTCTCGATGAGGTTCGTGAAGCCGATGATGGCATTCATCGGCGTGCGGATGTCATGGGACATATTGAACAGGAAGGCCGTCTTGGCCTTGTTCGCCGCGTTCGCCGCATCCTTGGCTATCTCGAGCTCATCATTGAGCACGCGGATCTCTTCAAGCTGTGCCTCCTGGGTCTCATAGGCCTCGGCCAGCTGCCGGCGCCGCTCCTGTATCTCCTCCTGCTTTTTCTTCTCCTTCTCGACAATCTCGCTGACATCCCGGCAGCCATAGAAAAAGGCTACGTTGCCATTCTCATCGAGGATGCGCGAGTACGTCCCTTGATAGTAGCAGCGCTTCCCGCATTCATCCACCAGCATGAAATTGATTTGATAGAGCTTTCCCGACTGGGTCTTATCCATCAGCGAATCGATTGCGACATCCCGCTTGATCCGGGCACGGTCTTCGGGGACGATATGCTTATCGCAGAGCTTCTCGATGAACTCCTCATAGGAGCCGCCATCGAAGGCCGCGAGCTCCGCATTCGCATTTTCAGCCTTGCCCTCGTTGCGGACAACGCGCAGCTTATGGTTCACAGCATCGATGATATAGGTCGTCAGGAATTCCTGCGCCAGCACCTTATACATCTGGCGCTGCAGTTCCAGCCGCTTCTGCTCCGTGACATCCGTGATTATCCCCAAGGCCTGCCAGGGATAGCCATCCCTGTCCTTGAGCTTGCTCACAGCGATATGAAACCACCGCGTCACCTTGTCCCTGCGCCACATGCGGAATTCAACATGGAAAACGGCTTCGTGTTCCTGGCATTTGTCGACCTTGCCGATATGCTTCAGCAGGCGTCCCCTGTCCTCCGGCAAAACATACTCCGTCCAATGGGACATGACTTCCGCAAATTCGGCATCGTCCGCATAGCCGAGCATTGTTTTGAACGAGTCGCTCCAGGACATTTTGCTGATATTGCCCTGCGCATCATAACAGACCTTCCATTTCCCGGAATTGCGTGCTGAATAAAGCACATCAAAGGGATTTTCATTTGCAAGCATATTTAAGACGCTGTCGCTGTTTTTTTCAATCTTATCTTTGAATTTGCCCATGATCCTGCCCATCCTATCGCCATAGAACTCTTCCTGTCATGCTTTCCTTCTATGGGAAAAATTAGACAAAAAAGGCAAAAATCCTTTTGCCCACGCAAAAAGCCCCGCATTGGTGTGCTCCCCGTCAAGTGGACAGGTAAAAAAATAAAAATATTCATTGCTGCTCGCAACTAATGCGAGCAGCTTTTTTCATGCAGCTCCAACCAGTTTTTCGTGGTACTCACTTGGGGTTCGTATGCCTAAATGACGCTGTGGTCTGTCATAAGTGTAATATCTTATATATTCCTCAATTGACTCAACCAACTCTTGCCGAGAAGTAAATCTGCGCCTGTAGTACATCTCGCGCTTCAAGATACCCCAGAAGCCTTCCATGGGGCCATTGTCTAGGCAATGTGCTACACGGGACATGCTTTGTGTCAT
>NZ_FOQK01000016.1 GCF_900113715.1 Pseudoselenomonas ruminantium
CGGGCCATCCCTCACTGCGTTCGGGCAGTCGCTCCGTCTACGAAGAAAGTGTACCCACCCTCGCCCTCCGATATGTTGGAACAAGCCTGTTCCTTTCCGGCGATAGGCAACGAATTACATCGATGTGCTTGCTGCGGGAGAAACGGTTCGTACCATCTCAGATTTCCATTACCAAAGGGGCGAACGGGGTAGTGCTTCTTTCTGTCTGGAGCGACTGTCCTGCGCAGCAGGACTGGGCCGTAAGCGCATAAGCTAGACTCCGATGTGTACGCCGCGACCTGGTGACGGGAGCAGGTAACTAAGTCCGCAGAACTAGGCATACGGTCCATTTAGCGGAAACAGAAAAAGTACTACCCCGAAAGCCCCAAGCTGCGTACTAACGGGTTTCCTTCCCGTTCGCCCTGACAAACTGCCAGACAAACTGCAATTCATTATATTGTAGGAATCATACCTTGTTGTAATCGTAGAATAAACTGAAAATTACTACTTTTATAAAACATATTGCATTATTTATAAAACACGCTATAATAATAGATAAAGAAATCGTTTTCTATTAGTTTGTGCGAAAAGAGCGGTTTCTGATGAAATTATTTTTTTTTTGGAAATCCTAGAAAACGTTTACATTAACGGGGAGGAATTTTCTATGAGTGATTATCCAGTCATTACGATCAGCCGCCAATATGGTGCTGGTGGGCGTGAGCTGGCCGGTATCCTGGCGGAAAAGCTCGGGCTCAAGCTCTATGACCGGCAGATCGTCCATATCGCTGCTGCCAAGCTCGGCATCGACGATCTCAGTGAAGAAGAGCTTTTGGAGATGGAGAACAAGGTCAAGCCGTTGTCGATGAGCTTCATTCCCTTTCATTCCTTTGGCACGCATATGGGGGAGAGCAGCCAGGGAATGTTCATGTCTGAGTCGGCAGCTATCCGCAAGATTGCGAAGGATGGCCCTTGTATATTCCTGGGCCGCAGTGCCGATTATGCTCTGCGCAAATATGATAACGTTTTCTCTATTTTTGTCTGTGCTGATGATGCGTATCGTGAAGCACGCGGCAAGACGGTTTATGATGGCAAGTCGCTCAAGGAACTTGACCGTGAGGATGCGAAGCGGGCAAGATACTATAATTACTATACGGGACGTACCTGGGGCGAGGGAAAGAACTATGATATCGTTGTGAATACGAGCCATGATTCGCTGGAAGCTATTGCAGATGGCCTTATCGCCTATATCTGCAAGGTTAAGGGGATTCAGCAGTAATCGGTTGTTCGTTTTACTTTTTGTCAGAAAATATCAATGGGGGCTTTTGGTTATGTCAGAGAAAAAAAGCGCTGTATGGTCGCGTATCGCGTATGCCTGCGGTACCTTTGGCCACGATGTATTCTATGCCATGTTGGGCACGTATTTCATGATTTTCGTTACAAGCAATCTGTTCCGCTCCGATGATGCGACGCGTGATGCTTATATGATTGGTATTGTCACGACGATCATTCTCGTACTGCGTATTGCAGAGCTCTTTATCGATCCGTTCATCGGCAATATCATCGATAAGACGAAGACACGTTGGGGCCGCTTCAAGCCTTGGGTCATCGTTGGTGCCTTCGTTGCTGCTATCACGTTGGCCTTGCTGTTTACGGATATGGGTGGTCTGGCTGTCACGAATCCGACGCTCTATCTTGTTCTCTTTGCTATTGTCTATTTCATTATGGATGTATTCTATTCGGCCAAAGATGTCGCAATCTGGTCGATGATTCCGGCACTGTCCTTTGACTCGCATGAGCGCGAAGTTACGGCGACGATTGCCCGTATCGGTTCGGTTTTCGGTGGCCAGCTCATCACGGTCATTGTTATGCCGGTGGTCCTTTTCTTCTCGTTGAATCAGAATGGCGGCGCGGGCGACCCGACGGGCTGGCTGGCGTTTGCCTGCATCGGTGGCGGCATTGCAACGCTCGGTGCTATTATCCTGGGCTTTGGTACCAAGGAGCAGGAGTCAGCGCTGCGTGAGAACAAGACCGATACGTCGGCTAAGGATGTCTTCAAGGTTCTGACGCAGAACGATCAGCTGCTTTGGATGGCAATTGCGTATCTCGTCTATGGTCTGGGCTCGAATATCGTCAACAATTTCAATCTCTACTATTTCATCTATGTCATTGGCGATGCTACGAAATTCTCGATCCTTGGTATCATCAATGTTGTCATTGGTCTGCTGGCCGTGGCTTTGTTCCCGGTTCTGACGACGAAGTTCAGCCGCCGCAAACTGTTCTTCTCTTCGATTATCATTATGGTAGCGGCTCTCGCTATTTATTTCATGGCAGGCACGAATGTCACGCTGGCACTCGTAGGTGCTGGTCTCTTCGCTTTGCCGCAGCCGCTTATCTTCCTTGTTGTCCTGATGACGATTACGGATTCGGTCGAGTATGGCCAGCTCAAGCTGGGGCATCGCGATGAAGCGGTCTGCCTCTGCGTGCGTCCGCTTATCGACAAGCTGGCTGGTGCAGTCACGAGCGGCATCATCGGCATGACGGCCATCTGGGTCGGCATGACTGGCAATGCTACGGCTGCTGATATCACAGCGCCGGATCTGCTCAAATTCCAGATCATCATGTTCGCAGCGCCCATCGTATTGCTGATTTTGGCAACGTTCATCTATCGGGCTAAGGTCACGCTGACGGAGAGCGAGCATGCGCGCATCGTCGAGGAACTCGAGGAGCGCTGGGAAGAGATCAATGTTTAAGTTTCCCCTGAGGAATCCCCTTGGATTCTGATTACCTATAACCTAAGTACAGAAAGAGACCCGAAAATGCGTTTGCTGTTTCGGGTCTCTTTCTATATAATGGAAGCAAGGAAGGGGGCAGGGTTATGGACCGGTTGGTCATGCATGTGGATATGGATGCTTTTTTTGCGTCGGTGGAACAGAACGACCATGAAGAGTATCGCGGCAAGCCGTTGATTGTTGGCGGCCTGGCGGGACGTGGCGTGGTATCGACCTGTTCCTATGAGGCGCGGCGGTTTGGTGTTCACTCAGCGATGCCGATGGTGCGTGCGCGGCAGCTATGCCCGCAGGGGATTTTCCTGGCGGGAAATTACCGGCGGTATGCGGAAGTGTCGGCCGCTATCTTTGCAATTTTTGCACGGTATTCGCCAGTCATTGAACCGTTGTCAATCGACGAGGCTTTTTTGGACCTTACAGGTATGGAATATATCATGGGCACACCGATTGCCTATGCGCGCAGGCTTAAAGCAGAAATCAGGGCGGAGACAGGCATTGTGGCTTCGGTTGGCATCGCGCCGAACAAGTTCCTGGCCAAATTAGCTTCAGATCTCGATAAGCCCGACGGTCTGGTCATCATCACCCCGGAGGCGGTGCGTCAGGTGCTCGATCCGCTGCCGGTCAGCCGCATCTGGGGCGTGGGCCGCAAGCTGGATGCCCAGCTGGGAGAGATGGGCATCCGCACCATCGGGCAGCTCTATGGGACCAGCTATGAGAAGCTGTGCCACCATCTCGGGGAACACATGGCGCGACATCTCTATGAACTGGCTCGCGGACAGGACAGGCGCAGCGTTGCGCCGCGCGAGCGGGCCAAGTCCATCGGCAAGGAGGTCACTTTTACCGAAGACCTCCAGTGTGCGGAAGATGCAGAGCGCGTCTTGCTCGACCTTGCCTGCAAGGTGGGCTGGCGTTTGCGCAAGGCTGGCGAAAAGGCGCGGACAATCCAGCTCAAGCTGCGGCTGTCACAGGGGTTCAAGACGTATACACGCAGCCGCACGCTGCCCGAGGCAACTTGTTACGATGAGGAGATCTACCATACGGCTTGCGCGCTTTTCCGTGAGCTGCGGATCTTCCGCGGCATCCGTCTGCTCGGGGTCAGTACGGCAGGATTTGATGCGGGGGCCGAGCTCAACCTGTTCCATGATGAGGCCAAGAAGGAGAACCTCTATGCGGCCATAGACAAGATCCGTGCGAAGTTTGGCGAAGAGGGCATTACCAAGGCGCAGCTGCTGCGGAAAGATAAACGAAAATAATGGTTATAAGTATGATGCATAAGGAAGTGACAAAAATCATAAGCATTTTTGCTTGTTTTCGTGTATAATAATAGTAAGTAAAAGAATACCGACTCCGAGCGAAAATATCTAAGGCATGAGCAGATACGCTATGATATTGAGCCGGGGCCCCGGGGGAAACGCCGGGACCTTCCCATTTTGAAAAGGAGTTCAATGCTGCAGCGCAGGTGGAGACTATCCTTTTCGTAGGGGATAGTCTTTTTTGTTGGCCGGAACTGTATGTGTAAGGGATAGGAGCGTAAGCCGTATGAAGGAAATGAAAACCGTGGATGCCGTCGGACAGATTCTCTGCCATGATATCACGCAGATCATCAAAGGGGTGACGAAGGATGCCGTGTTCCGCAAGGGGCATGTGATCACCGAGGAGGATATCCCCGTGCTGCTGTCGGTGGGCAAGGACCATATCTATGTCTGGGAAAATGACGATACGGTCCTGCATGAAAACGATGCCGCTGAAATCCTGCGGCAGCTCTGCCAGAACGAATACATGAAGGCGTCGGAGCCGAAGGAAGGCAAGATCGAGCTCACAGCGACGGTGGATGGCGTCTTCCAGGTTGACGAGTCAAGATTCGACGATGTCAATGAGCTCGACGATGTGACGATCGCGACCCTGCCCCAGAATATGCCAGTCAAGGCAGGGCAGAAACTTGCGGGCATGCGCGTGATTCCGCTGGTCATCAAGAAGGACAAGATGGAGCAGGTCAAAAAAGTTGCCGGGGATAAGCCGCTTTTGCGCTTGCGTCCGTATCAGAAGGATCTCAAGGTCGGGGTGGTGACGACGGGCACCGAGGTGTTCCTGGGACGCATCGAGGATACCTTCACGCCGGTCATCGCGGGCAAGTTGAAACCCTTTGGCTTGCAGATCGATGAGCACCGCATCACCGATGATGTGACGGAACATACCCGGGATGCGATCCGTGAGCTTGCCGGGCTCGGCATGGATATCATCATCTGCACGGGCGGCATGAGTGTCGACCCCGATGACCGCACGCCGGCCGCTATCCGTGATGCCGGTGCCGATATCATCACCTATGGGGCGCCGGTGCTTCCTGGCGCGATGTTCCTGCTGGGCTATCTGGAGCAGGAGGGCCGGACGATTCCGGTCATGGGCCTGCCAGGGTGTGTCATGTATGCCGCGCGCACGGTCTTTGACCTCATCCTGCCGCGTGTCATGACCGGCGAGCGGCTGACGCGCCGTGAGATCCGTCATTTCGGTATCGGCGGTCTCTGCATGAACTGCAAGACCTGCCATTTCCCGGTTTGTGGGTTCCAGCACTGAGGAGGGAGTACGATGCAGGATATTTCGTTGGAGAAAGCCGTTGCGGTGCTGCTGGCACAGGTCAGCAAGATCCGTGAAACCGAAGAGGTACCGCTGATGGCAGCACTGGGGCGCCGCCTGGCCGAGGACTATAGCGCTCCCTTTGACAATCCGCCCTTTGACCGGTCACCGCTTGATGGGTACACGTTTGCGTCAGAGGCGACAGCTGGTGCGGATAAAGAGCATCCCGCCCAGCTGACCATCATCGGTGAGGAGTGTGCTGGCCAGTATTTTGACCAGTCCGTGCCGGCTGGCTCAGCGGTGCGCATCATGACGGGCGGGGCGATCCCTGCGGGCTGCGACTGCGTCGTGCGGCAGGAAGATGTGACGACGGCTGGCGATACGCTCTATGTGCCGCAGGAGTTCCAGCCGCATGAGAATTACTGCTTTGCCGGCGAGGATATCCGCAAAGGCACACTGCTGGCCAAGGCAGGGACGCGGCTTACGGCGGCGCATCTTGGCGCGCTGGCCAGCATGGGCCTGGCGACCGTCAAGGTCATCCGCAAGGTGCGCATCGCCATTGCGAGCACGGGCGATGAACTTTTGCAGCCGGGGCAGCCTTTGGCACCGGGCAAGATTTATAACAGCAATCTCTACAGCCTTAGCGGGCGGCTGCGTGAGCTGGGCTTTGAGCCGGAGGTGATCGGCATCCTGCCCGATGATGTCACGGCGGCTGCGGCTGAGATCGCCAAGTGGCAGGACAAGGTCGACCTGTTCCTGACAACTGGCGGAGTGTCGGTGGGCAAGAAGGATATCATGCATGGCGTGGTCGCCGAGATCGGGAAGCGGCTTTTCTGGCGTGTTTGCATGAAACCAGGCGGCCCCGCGATTGCCTATACCTTTGGCAAGACGCTCGGCATTGCGCTTTCGGGCAATCCTTTCGCTGCCTATGCGACCTTTGAGCTTCTGGCGCGGCCGGTGCTGGTGGAGCTGAGCGGTGAGGAGAAGCTGGCTGTGCGCCATGCGCAGGCTGTGCTTACCGATGCGTTCCCGAAGGCGAGCAAGGGCCGCCGGTTCATCCGTGCGTATCATGAGAATGGCAAAGTGCGCCTGCCCCAGCAGCATGCTTCGGGCAGCCTGTTCTCGGTGGTCGGCTGCAATGCTTTTGTGGCGATCCCGGCAGGGACTGATCCGCTGCCGCCGGGGACGAAGGTTGACATTATCCTGTTGTGATTTTGACTATGGATTTGGGATGAGAGTATGATCGATCAGTATCAACGCAAAATCGAATATGTGCGCATCTCGCTGACAGACCGCTGCAATTTGCGCTGCCGTTATTGCATGCCTGCGGCCGGTATCGAGAAACTGCAGCATGAGGATATCCTGACGTTTGCGGAAATCCTGCGCATCGTGCAGGCGCTGGCGGCGCTTGGCGTCCGCAAGGTGCGGCTGACAGGAGGCGAGCCGCTGGTGCGTCGCGGGATTGTCGAGCTGGTGCGCGCGATTCGCGCGGTGCCGGGCATTGAGCAGGTCGTGCTGACGACCAATGGGGTGCTGCTGGCGGAACAGGCCGAGCCGCTGGTGGCAGCGGGCTTGTCGGGGGTGAATATCAGCCTCGACACATTGCGCCCCGACGTCTTTGCGTCAATCACGCGGCGGCCGCTCTATCCGCAGGTAGAGGAGGGCATCGCGAAGCTCCGGGCCCTGGGGATGGAGAATATCAAGTTCAACTGCGTGCCGATTGCGGGAGTCAATGAGGAAGAGATCCCTGCCTTGGTGGCCTTGGCCCGTGAGCAGGCTGTCAAGGTGCGGTTCATTGAGCTCATGCCGATTGGCTGTGCCTATGAGGTCGGCTATCAGGGGGTAGCAATGGCGAAGGTACGCAGCCTGATCGAGCGTGCCTACGGACCGCTGAAACCTGCGGGGCTGAAGGCCGGGACTGTGAATGGCCCGGCGGTATACTACCGGCTCGCAGGCTTCAAGGGCGAGGTAGGGTTCATCGATGCGATGGAGCATAAATTCTGTGCTTCGTGCAATCGCGTGCGGTTGACCGCTGAGGGCTTCCTGAAGCTCTGTCTCAATGCGAAGACAGGGCTCGATATCCGCCAGCTGCTGCGTGGCGGCATCAGTGATGACAATCTGCGCCTGGCTGTCCAGCAGGCCATCTATCATAAACCCGAGGAACATTTTTTTGACGATAAACATAACGCTGCCCGCGACAGCCGGGCCATGGTACAAGTAGGAGGCTAAAACATGGGAAAGATTCATGCGCTCTGTGTCAGTGAGAAAAAGGGAACGCTCAAGCATCCGGTTGCTGCTGTACAGTTTGAGACGGAATGGGGCATCAAAGGCGATGCCCATGCGGGACGCTGGCACCGCCAGGTAAGTTTCCTGGGCCTCAAGGAGATCGAGGATTTCCGCAAGCTCGGTGTCGATGTGAAACTGGGGTCATTCGGCGAGAATGTAGTCGCCGAGGGCTTCCGGTTCAAGGAACTGCCAGTTGGCACACGGCTGCGCGCTGGCGATGTGTGGTTCGAGATCACGCAGATCGGCAAGGAATGCCATAAGGGCTGTGCCATCCGCGAGCAGGTCGGCGACTGCATCATGCCGCGTGAAGGCGTTTTTGCGCGGGTGCTGCATGGCGGTGAGGTAAAGGAAGGCATGGAGCTTGAGCTCGTGCCCGCCGGCGAGAAGCTGCCGCTTGACGCAGCTGTCATCACGGCAAGTGATAAGGGCAGCCGCGGCGAGCGCGCCGATAAGAGCGGCCCGAAGGCCCAAGAGATGCTGGCGGCGGCCGGCTATGCGGTGGCGGATATGGCCATCCTGCCTGACGAGCAGGCAGCGCTCGAAGAAAAAATGCGGGAGTATGCTGCCCGTGGCATTGGTCTTATCGTCACGACGGGCGGCACGGGCTTTTCGCCGCGCGATATCACACCGGAAGCGACGCTGGCGGTCTGTGAGCGGCTGGCACCGGGCATCCCCGAGGCTATGCGGGCTTTGTCCATGAAAGTTACGGCCCGCGCGATGCTGAGCCGTGCGCAGGCTGGCATCTGCCGGCGCAGTCTCATCGTGAATCTGCCGGGCAGCGTCAAGGCGGTTGAGGAGTGCCTGGGCTTCATCCTGCCGCAGCTGCAGCATGGCATCGAGATCCTGCGCGGCGATGCAGGCGAATGCGGGCGGAAATGATATGGATAGGGAAGGATTGAGCCTGCTGGTCATTGCAGGGGGCAAGAGCTCGCGGATGGGACAGGACAAGCGCTGGCTCGAATACGATGGCGCGTCCATGCTGGAGTGGCTGCTGCGCAAGGCGCAGCGGCAGGACTTTGCCTGCAAGTATCTATGCGTGGAGCGTGAGACAAAGCAGCTCCTGGCTTTGGCGCAGCAGTATGGTTTCCAGCTGCTGGCTGATGAGCAGGCAGGCATGGGGCCGCTGGAAGGTCTGCGCCGCGGGCTGTCAGCAATGCCTACGCAGTATGGGTTGGCGGTTTCCTGCGACATGCCCTTCTTTTCCTTTTCGGCAGTGAAGCCCCTGCTGGCGGAGCTGGACGGGGGGGAAGGCTCCGAGGCCGTGCTGGCTGAGACAGCTGGGCGGCGGCAGCCGCTGGCAGCAGTCTACCACAGGGACTGCGCCCGGCACTTTGCGCAGGCGCTGGCTGTTGGCCAGCGCAAAATCGGCACCGTGCTGGCCAAGGTGCGGCAGAAGCTGATCCCTGTGCCGCGCGTGAACTGCTTCTTCAATGCCAATACCCCGGCGGATATGCAGCTGGCGCGCGGCCGTCTGGCCAACAGCCGGCGCGAGATTCCGCTGGTCACGGTCTCGGCCCCCGTGTCGAATACGGGCAAGACGACTTTCATCGAGCGGCTGATCCCGCGGCTGCGTGCGTGCGGCATCCGTGTCGGGGTCGTCAAGGGCGATTGCCATGGCTATCAGGTCGATGTCGCGGGCAAGGACAGCTGGCGCTTTGCGCGGGCTGGTGCCGATGCGGTCGCCGTCGTATCGCCGGCGGGATATTTCATCGAGCGGCGGACGGAAAAGCGGGCGTCGCTGCTCGCGGTGGCTGCAAAGCTTGAGGGAGTGGATCTCGTGCTGATCGAGAGCCGCAATCACGGAGCTATGCCCAAGCTGTCCCTGTGGCGGGGACTGGGAGAGCCTGTCATCGATGCGGAGACGGTGGCACTGTTTTCTAGTGACCTGGCGGTGCAGGCAGCTGATGGAGCGGTGCATCGCTATGCCATCGACGATATGGCGCAGGCAGAGAAAATCGTATGCTTCCTTATGGGACGCGACTTCTGAGGGATTTGTCAGATAATTTATGCCGCTTGGTTCGGCAGGGAGACAAAGTGGACAGAATTTGCTAATGATAAGATTATTTTTATTTATAACCGGCCTATGGCCGGTTTTTTTGTCGTTTGCCAATGGACAAAAAGTCTGCTACCATGGCTATGGCGGCAGAGGATTTCATCTTGTTGTGACAAAAATCGTCGCCCAAAACAAGATGAAATGATAATCTGTTGCTCGTAGGAGACACAGCACATGGGGAGGCGTTTTTCATGCAGCCAAGAGAACAAGAACTCATCGACTTTCCCGTTGTCCGCTATGATTCGCAGCAGGGCAGGATTGTCGAGGACCACAAGTACACATCCATCGAGCGTTATCTTGATGTCTATCTCAATGGCAGCTTGCTGACGACGGCATTCTGCTCGCCTGGCGACCTCCAGGACCTCGTGACGGGGATCTTGGCGCAGGGGGGCCATATCCGTACGGCTGCGGACATCAAGGTTCTCAGCATCGACGAGACGGCGTTTGCTGCCCATGTGGAGACCACGGCGGTTGCACAGGCATGGGCGGCCAAGGCGTCCGAGGACCCGCGCTATTATTCTGCCCGTGAAATCCTCGCCTGTGACCCTGCACGCATCTTCGCGCGGCCGCGGGCGGTGAAGTTTGCTGCTCAGGACATCCTGGCCTGTGCGGACAAGCTGCTGTCGGAGCTGGCGGCCACCCATGAGAAGACCAATGGCGTGCATAGCGGCATCCTCTACGACCAGAGGCAGCAACGCATCCTCGTCTTCCGCGAGGACATCGGCCGTCATAATGTCTTTGACAAGCTCTATGGCTGGGCCTTGCGAGAGGAGATCGATCTTGCGGACAAGATCATCATCTTCAGCGGCCGCTGCTCGTCGGAAATGATGCTGAAACTCGGCCGCATGGGCATCGGTGCGGTAGCCGCCAAGTCGGTGCCGACGACTTTGTCATTGCGTCTGGCCAAAAAATTAGGGATTACTTTGGTGGCGCGGATGCGCCCGGGCAGTTTCTGCATCTATACGAATCCGGAACGGATTGTCGTGGCCGGTGAGCAGCTGGAAAAAGAAGCGTGAAAAAACGAGATATTATTTTTGCATAGAATCATAAATATCACATATGGAGTTTTCATAGTTTTCTACTATAACGAATAGATTTCTTTTATGAGATATAGATGATTTTATAGATACAAGAAATGGTTTTAGGAGACTAAAGGAGGAAGTTTTGATGAATTTGAGCAGGCGTGACTTCTTGAAAGCCACAGGTCTCAGCGGTATCGGCCTTGCTATGGCCAGCCTGGGACTCGATATGCCGAAGGTCAAGGCTGCCGCGAAAGAATTCAAGCTCAAAGGGGCACGCGAGTTTACCTCGATTTGCCACTTCTGTGCTTGTGGTTGTGGCGTCATCGGCTACGTGAAGGATGATAAGCTCGTCCAACTCGAAGGCGCCGTTGACAGCCCGATCAACCGTGGTGCTCTCTGCAGCAAGGGATTGGGCTATGGCCATATCCCGAACTCGAAGGAGCGTGCGCAAAAGCCGCTGTACCGTGCACCGGGAAGCGATCACTGGGAGGAAATCAGCTGGGAGGAGGCCATCGACAAGGCCGCCCATGCCATGAAGAATGCGCGTGAGAAGGGCTGGAAGCAGACCGAGGAAATCGATGGCAAGACCTATGAGGTCCGCCGTACCGATGGCCTTTCCTTCATCGGCGGTTCCCAGATCAACAACGAGGAATGCTATCAGAATATCAAGATGGCCCGGGCGCTCGGTGTTGTCTATATCGACAATCAGACCCGTGTCTGCCATGCCAATACGCCACCGGCTCTGGGCGCAGCCTTTGGCCGTGGCGCCATGACGAATCCGTGGGCGGATATCAAGAATACGCACCTCATCTGGATTGAGGGCTCGAACCTCGCTGAGTGCCATCCGATGGGCCTCAAGAACGTTATGGCTGCCCGCGAAAAGAACGGCTCGAAAATCGTTCATGTGGATACGCGTTTCACGCGCACGTCGAAGATTGCCGACGACTTCTTCCAGGTACGCCCGGGCACGGATATCGTCTTCATGGGCTACATCATTCATGAGATGCTCGAATCTGGCAAGTTCAACAAGGAGTATGTCCTGCAGAACACCAATGGTGCCTGCCTGCTCCGCGATGACTTCAAATTCGACGACGGCCTGTTCTCTGGCTACGATGCCGAGAAGAAAGCCTATACGAATACAGAGACTTGGGGCTATGCTCTCGGTGCCGATGGCAAACCGCAGAAGGCAAAGGATCTCTTCGCTCCGAATACGGTTATGTCGCGCCTCAAGGAATTCTACAGCCGCTATACTCTCGAGATGGTCGAGAACATCACGGGTATGAAGGCTGAGGATGCCAAACGCGCTGCCAGCATCTGGATCGAAAACGACAAACCGGCCATCATCATGTATGCGCTCGGCATGACGCAGCACACGGTCGGCGTACAGAATATCCGCTGCTTTACGATCATGCAGCTCTTGAAAGGCAATGTCGGCATCCCGGGCGCAGGCATCATCGCGATGCGCGGGCAGCCAAACGTACAGGCATCGACGGACTTTGGCATCGAGTTCAATATGCAGCCGGGGTATCTCGTCCATCCGACGCATAAGACGCCGGACCTCAAGTCCTGGACCGAGGCTTATGGTACGTTCCGCCGCAAATGGTATGTCAATATGACGAAGGCCTGGTTCGGCGAGCATGCTACGCCGGAGAATGGCTATGGCTTCGATTATGGTGCTATCCGCAACGGCAATCATCCGGATTCCATCTATGCTATCTTTGAGGATGCCTGGAAGGGCACGATGCATGCGCTTTATCTCTGCGGCCAGAACCCGCAGATGACGAATGCGAACCTCACGATGGTCCATGATGGCCTCTGCAAGATGGATTCGCTTATCGTGCAGGATATTTTCGTTAACGAGACGGCGGAGTTCTGGAACCGCCCGGGCGACAACCCGAGCGAAATCCAGACGGAAGTCATCTTCCTGCCGGCTTGTTCCTATCTCGAGCGTGAAGGCACGATTACGAACTCGATGCGCCTGATCCAGTGGCGTATGCAGGGACCGAAACCGGTCGGCGATTCCAAGCCGGATTACCTGATCAACGATATGCTTTGGAAGCGTATCCGTGAACTCTACAAGGATTCCACGGAGAAGAAGGACGAGCCAATCAAGTACATGTCCTGGAACTACTCGCAGGACAACTACATCGAAGATGTCATGAAGGAAATCAGTGGTTACAACGTAGCTACGGGGGAACTCGTAAACGGCATCGGCGAGCTCAAGGACAATGGTGAGACGGCCTCGGGCATGTGGATTTATGCCGGCTACATCAGCCGCGAGGGCAACCGCACGAAACGCCGCGGCCAGGAAGATCCAGGCGATATCGGTATCTTCCCGCAGTTCGGCTGGGTATGGCCGGATAACATCCATATCCTCTACAACCGCGCTTCGTGCAATCCGGACGGCACGCCGAAGGATAAAGAGCATCCGCTTGTCTGGTGGGATGCGGCTGCTGGCAAATGGACGGGCTACGATGTGCCGGATGTCGGCAACCGCACGGCTGGCCCGGATACGCCGGACGGCCAGAAACCGTTCCGCATGAACGGCGAGGGCATTGGCCGTCTCTTTGCTGCCACCTATAAGGACAAGAACCCTGATGGCATGACGCGTGATGCGTCCTCGACGCCAGTCGATGGCCCGCTGCCGGAGTTCTACGAGCCGGTCGAAAGCCCGACACATAATGCACTGCATAAGAATGAGCTGGCGCAGTTCAACCCCTGTGTCAAATATCCGCGCGTTCCGGAAAAACAGCCGCTGGGCACGAAGGATAAATTCCCGTATGTGCTGACGAGTTCGGGCATTGCGGAGCACTGGTGCTCCGGTACGGTTACGCGCAACATCCCGTGGCTCAATGAGCTGGTCAAGGAACCGTTTGTCGAGATCAGCGAGCAGCTGGCCAAGAAACTCAGCATCAAAGAGGGCGACAAGGTAAAAGTAAGCTCGGCCCGTGGTGCTGTCGTGGTCAAAGCCATGGTCACGAAACGCGCGCAGCCGCTTACCGTCAACGGTGAAGAGACGCATATGGTCTGGATGCCGTACAGCTGGGGCTTCAAGGGCCTGGCAAAGGGACCTAGCACCAACTACCTGACCATCGATGCCCTCGACCCGAACACGCAGGAGCAGGAGTTCAAAGCCTGCCTGGTAAACATCGTGAAAGCATAAACTGTATTATATTAGGAGACTTCTATGAAACCAGCCAAGAAATCACCCATGGATGAATATCTGAAGAAACACCCTTTCCTGACGGAAACGGCCAACTTGCAGCTTGCGATGGAGAAAATCCTTACAGGTGCAGTCTCGCCGGTTTCCTTTCCCGCAAAGGATGACATCGTAAATCTCGTCAAGGACGGCATGCCGCTTTTGCAGCAGCCGCAGCTCCAGCGTACCATGGTCAAGGTGGCCGCAGTGTCGCTGGGGGATTGCCTCGAAGCACTCAAAGAGATAGAAGCGCCAGATATGATGAAAGCCGCGCTCAAGGCTTGGCAGAGCTGGACAGCTGAGGCTGAGCTTACGGAGATTCAGCAGTTCTTCGACTGCCTGCTGCGGCAGGAAGATGCAGAAATCCAGCAGTTTGCAGCGGACAACAAGCTCAATGAGGTGCTGGTTCGCACGCTGGGCTGGCAGCTGGTCGAAGTCTTGGTTCCCGCCGAGCTCAAAGACCCAGTTTTCTGGCAGGGGATCGGCTGGAAACGTAATTACTGCCCGGTCTGCGGGCGCCAGCCGGTGCTGGCGCAGCTGCGCAAGGAGCAGGAGGGCCGCGCCCGTGTGCTCGTCTGCGATGGCTGCCATACCGTCTGGCCCTATGCTCGCATTGGCTGTGTCTACTGCGGCAATGAGGATCTCAAGGAAATGCATATCTTAGAGCCCGAGGGCGAAGAAGCTATGCGCCTCGATGTCTGCGACAAATGCCATGCTTACCTCAAGACCTATAATGAGGAAGGCGAAGAAGATGTTTATTTGCGGGATTGGGCGACAATCCATCTTGATTTTCTCGGTGAGGAGAAAAGTCTCCAGAAAAAAGGAAGCGTAATGCTCGCTAATGCGTAAAACTGTGTATTTGCGAGTATGAAAGGAGAACTATAATGGCACAAGAAATCGCTATGCTGCATGATGTGGCACGCTGCAGCGCCTGCCGTGCCTGCATGGTCGCCTGCAAGCAGTGGCACGACCTGCCGGCCGATATGTCAACGCCCTTTGAAGGGCAGTATCAGTCCCATAAAGAGCTGACGCCGACGACTTGGAACCTCATCCAGATGAACGAGCGCGTGGATTCTGCGGGCAAATTCCACTGGGATTTCTTCAAGCGCCAGTGCATGCACTGTGCGGATCCGGCCTGCGCCAAAGGCTGCCCGGAAGAGGCCATCGAAAAACTCGAAAACGGTGCAGTAGTCATCGATGAGGAGAAATGTGTGGGCTGTGGTTATTGCACCCATAACTGCCCGTTCGATGTACCGAAGGTCAACAAGGAGACGAACAAGTCCACGAAATGCGATCTTTGCTTTGACCGCATTGCTGAGGGCATGGAGCCGGCCTGCTCGAAGACCTGCACGGCAGATGCGATCCGCTTCGGCACGAAGGAGGAAATGCTCAAGCGTGCTGAGGAGCGGGTGGCAATCCTGAAGCAGGAAGGCCATCAGGATGCCAATGTCTACAACCCGCAAGGCGTGGGCGGCATCCATATGCTCTATGTACTGCCGGAAAAACCGTCGGTCTATAATCTGCCGGAAAATCCGCAGACGCCAGATTCCATCAATCTCTGGAAGGATGTCGTGCGTCCGCTCGGCAAGCTGGCCGGAGCTGGTGCCATCGTTGGCGTGCTCGGTATGGCCGCACTGAAAGGCATGACCAGCAAGAAGGAGGAAAAATAAGATGCTCGTAAATAAGAAATACATCAAGCGTCATAAGATGGGCTTTGTCTATTTTCACTGGATCAATGCCATCAGCTTCTTCCTGTTATTCCTGACGGCGCTGCCGCTCTATACGGATACCTTCCGGTTCTTGTATGACATGTTCGGTGCCGCGACGCTGCAATACGCACATCGCGTTTTTGCAGTCATATTCATTGCTAATCCGATTATCGGCCTGGTAACGGCTCATGATGGCATTCGCCGTCTGGTCAAGGAAGTCCTGAGCTTTGGCCGCGATGATATCGTCTTCAACCAGAAATTCCCGGCTGAGCTCATCGGCAAGGAACCCGAGGGCATCCCGCCCCAGAGCTTCTACAACGGCGGCGAGAAGATGAACATCCTGCTGCAGGCTGTCATCTGGGCGCTGCTCGTCATCTCGGGAGCTGTGCTCTGGTTTGGCGAAGGGCTTGTTAGCCCGGCCATCCGTACTTGGATGATTCCCTTGCACAGCATCTGCGCTGGCTTTGGTTTTGCTGCTGCTATCGGTCATATTTATCTGGCGCTGGGCGTCAATCCCGATTCGATGCAGGGCATGTGCGATGGTACGGTCAAGGCCAGCTATGCGGCTAAGCATCATGGCAAATGGGTTGATGAACTCGTGGCTGAGGGCAAAGTCACGCGTGAAGAAATCAAGCAAGCCGTGAAAAACTAAGAAGCGTAAGGAAACAGAAAATTCTCACACAGGCGTGATAAAAGTCACACCTGTGTGAGAATTTTTTTGTTATACTGTTGACAGGTATGACGAATGAGAGAACGGAAAAAGGAGAGTGAAGGAATTGAATCAGCAAGAGACCATTGCATATTTGATTCAGCGGCTGTTGGCACGGGTATTTGCCATTGCTGTTGGTGTGGTAGTTATCGTAGGGATAAGTTTGTACCTGTTTACGAGTTATGTTGCTGTGGTGAATGATGCCGGCGTTGTGCGCGGCGGTTCGCAGCGCATTGTCAAGCAGGTGCTGGCTGGGGCTGATGCCAGCCAGACAACGCAAAAAATCGAGGGACTGCTCAAGGATTTGGGCAGCCGGGTGCATCTTGGCAGTTTCCCTGGTAAGCGCGATGCGGCGGAAGCGTACTGGAATAGCGAGGTGAAGCCGGCGATTGCCGAGTATGAACAGACAAAGAACCCCGCGCATCTGCTTGAAGCCAGTGAGACGTATTTTGGTAAGACCAATGAGATGGTCGAGGCTGCGCAGACTCTGGTCGATGTGATGGCAGTGCTTCTCTATGTGTTATTGGCTGGTTTTATTGCGGCAGTCGGGCTTGTACTGCGCCGTGTCTATTATACGTTCCAGGAGCGCGTCGTCAATCCGCTGGCGGCGCTTGAAGACAGTGTCAATAAGCTGGCCAACGGCCATATGACGCAGAAGTTCAGCTATCCGCGTCAGGATGAAATCGGTGCGCTGTATGAGCTTTTGAACAAGATGCGCACGGCAATCCTCGGCTATGTGCAGGATATCGAGAAGAATCTCAATACGATGGCTGCTGGTGATCTTGTGACGACCACCGATATGAAGTATATTGGCGACTATGAGCCGATCCAGCGCAATATCAATCACATCCGCCAGACACTTTGTGCGGAAATGGAAAGCATGGGTGATATGGCTGAGCAGGTAGCGGTAAGCTCTGGTGAAGTATCGAAGGTTTCCCAGAGCCTTGCCGAAGGCGCAATGTCGCAGAATGAAAGTGTGCAGAATCTGCAGGACAAGATTCATGCGACAATGGCGGAAAACGCCAAGGTGGAATCCTTTGTCGAGCAGGCCCGCCAGTCAAGCCGCTTGACGAATGACAGCATCGAGATGAGCCGCCGCCAGATGGATAATGTCGTGGCTGCCATGCGCGATATCAGCGCGGCTTCGGAGGAGATCCGCTCGATCCTTGGGACGCTCGATGAGATCACGGGGCAGACGTCGCTCTTGTCACTCAATGCTTCGATTGAGGCCGCTCGCGCTGGCGAGGCTGGCCGCGGTTTTGCCGTGGTCGCAGAGGAGGTACGCAAGCTGGCCGAACAGTCGGCACTCAGCACGCAGAACATCCAGATGCTCATCAACAAGGCCCTGGCAGCCATCGAGAGTGGTACGAAAGTCGTCGGCACGGCGGCCGAGTCCCTGTCGGGGATCACGGAAAATACCGAGGCCGTCAATAAGGTCATCGAGCAGCTGCACCTGCAGAGCCTTGAGCAGCAGAAGATGATGGAGCAGGTGAACAACCTCTCCCGCGATATCCTCGGCGTTGTCACGGACAACTCGGCGGTTTCTGAGGAGTGTGCGGCATCGAGCAATGAATTGTCGACCTTCTCGGATTCGCTCAAGGACAGTGTTGGCAAATTCCGCACAAAATAAGCGATTTATGTAGAAATATGTAAAAAAATCCCCTGCGAAAGCAGGGGATTTCGTTTTGATAGCGAATATTATAAGTTACCAATAGAAGTACCATGAAGAAATTCAAATCGTTGATTTTTCCCAAAACTATTCAAGGAAGATAGTTGAATTATTATGAAGAAAGGAGGAAGAACGATGATTTGCAGAAAGTGTGGCAAGGTATTGGATGAGGGCGTAAGATTATGTCCCTTCTGTGCAGAACCGGTTGATGATAAGGAAGAACAGCCGGCAAGCGAGAAAGTGAAGCTCAAAGAGCTGGCGGCGGTGCCTGCGGATAAGGCACGTCTGCTTCAGGAGCTGCAGCGGCTGCGTGAGTATTTCCTGCATAACCGTGGCAAATATGGTGTCATGGAAGATCTCTGGCTCATGCAGATGAAATGGCAGGCACCATCGCTTATGCATTGGATGCTGGGCGGCTGCCTGGCTACCGTGGTGGTGTATATGATGCTCTATGGTGCAGGTCTTATGCCGCAGGTCGGCTGGTCGTTGTTCTTTGTCCTCTGGGGGATCATTACCTGTGGCGGCTATATCAGCTCGGGGCGTGATTACGAGGCGCGCCGGCTGAAGTTCCGCCAGGATTTGCAGGTGGTGGAAAATGATGTACGCCAGTATTATAACAAGGCTGACTCCTGCTTCCTGCCGCTTGATTACTCAGATCCGCGGGTAATCGGTGAACTGATTGACGGCATCAAGGCCGGGACCATCCAATCGTTTCAAGATTATCGGATAAGCTGAAAATATCAAGGGAATTTACAGAGTTGCCAGCCATGATGCAAAGGGCCAGCGCCATGGCCGAGATTGAGGCCGGCCGTTAGGGCTCCCGTTAGATAGTCCTTGGCTGCCTGTACGGCCTGGGGCAGGCTGTATCCCTTGGCTAAGTGGGCTGCGATGGCCGCAGACAGGGTGCAGCCAGTGCCATGCGTGTTGGGATTGTCCACGCGCCGGCCGGGCAGCCATAAGGGGCCGTCAGCTGTATAGAGCAGATCGTCGGCATCGGTTGGGCGATGACCGCCTTTGCATAGTACGTTGCAACCATAAGCCGCCTGGAGTTTCCGGGCGGCTGTTTCCATATCTGCCTTGTTCGTGATCGAAAGTCCAGTCAGCGCTTCGGTTTCCTTAAGGTTCGGGGTTATCAGCGTCGCTAGAGGGAATAATTGTTCCTTTAAGGCGGTAATCGCATCTGTGGACAATAGACGGGCACCGCTGGTGGCAACCATCACTGGGTCCACCACGATGTTTTTGGCTTGGCGCTGGCGGAGCCGGCCGGCAATCACAGCGATAAGGGGGGCGGAAAAGACCATGCCGGTTTTCACGGCGTCGGGGAAGATATCGTCAAAGATGCTGTCCAGCTGCGCGGAAAGAAAATCTGGAGTAGAGGGGGATACACTAGCTACTCCGGTGGTGTTTTGGGCCGTCAGGGCGGTGATGGCGCTCATGCCGTAGACGCCGCAGGCCAGCATGGTTTTCAGATCAGCCTGGATACCAGCGCCGCCGCTGGCATCGCTGCCGGCAATGGTCAAGGCAGTTTTGGTGAGGAGAGCGGAAAGACGCTGGCGGAGCCGGGTGGCTGCTGCTCGTATATCCGGGGCGGCAAAGATGGCGGAGATGACCGCAGCGCCGGATATGCTGCTATGCTGCAGCTTAGAGATATTTTTTTCATTTATACCGCCGATGGCCACTACGGGAATGGAGACGGCTGTGCAGATCCTTTGCAGTTCATCATGGCTTATTTCGCTGGCGTCAGCTTTGGAGTCGGTGGGAAAGACGGCCCCCACGCCTAAGTAGTCGGCGCCGTCGTTTTCGGCTGCTAAGGCTTGGGCGGTGGTTTTGGCGGAAACGCCTAAAATCTTATTCGGGCCTAGCAGTGCGCGGGCTTCTTTTACCGCCATGTCCTGCTGGCCAATATGTACGCCGTCGGCATCACAGGCCAGAGCTATGCCGATATTGTCGTTGACGATAAAGGGGACGTTAAAAGCATGGCATAGTGCTTTGATTCTCTGGGCCTCCAGCAGGAAGCGGTCAGCGTCCAGATTTTTTTCGCGCAGCTGGATCATGGTAACACCGCCCAGCAGGGCTTCTTTTACCGCCTGGGCAAGGGGCTTATCGCCCAGCCAGCGCCGGTCAGTGATGGCATAGAGGGGCAGGGACTTACGTAACGCACAGGCTTTGGTGATGTTGTTCTGGCAGAGACTTAGTGACATCGATATTCCTCCTTTGGGGCAACAAAAACAGGGACTATCCATTTCGGATAGTCCCTGTGAATCTTTTTGCATACTTTCCTACGTTGGCATTATCCAAATCAGGTGCGGTCGAAGTGCATAACTTCCTCTCAGCCTGTCTGCAGGCTCCCGTGTATCGTTTTGCCTCTACTTTACGCCGCGCGGGGATTTTTGTCAAGGCAGGCTTAGCCGACGTATGTGTCAAGAAGTTCTCGGTAAAATTCCCCCGTATTATAAAGATATGCTTGTTATTTAATGATTAAAGATATAATTTAAGATTACTTCCGGGCCAAGATCAGATCCGACATATTGCCATTGGTGGAATTGATGGTTTATAACATGAATGACGTGTTTATGTAAAAAGGACTGCCGCATGAGCAGCAGTCCTTTTTGCCGCAGGGTGAACAGTCCTGCGGCGCGGCTTTTACGTGGTGCGTTGGTTAGCTGTCAAGCCATTTGCAGAGGTAGTGGCTGACTATGCCTGCAAAAACAGAAACCATGAAGTTTGCGAGATTTTGGTCCAAATGTAACACCTCCCTCTAGCCGGAGGTTCCGCACCGCGTATTAGTATAGCATGAATTGACGGCAAGCGTAAATCCGAGGTATAATAAAGGCAAGCTAATGGAGTTTGCGAGATTCCAAATGCACCGAAGCTGTGGCCTGAACAACCACAGCTTTTTTCGTGGGAAAATAGGGGCTGTTGCACGTAATGTGACGTGCAGCAGTCCTTTTTCATATACAAAAAGATAATCCCGAGGCTTGAGTGCCTCGGGATTAGGTGTAGAATTTAGTGGTGTCCAGTAGTTCTACCTTTTTCTATTGCAAACAATTGACCGAGAAATATTTTACACTAAGTTAGCCGACGACCCAGCTGACGAAGTAGATAACCAGCGGAATCGTGACACAGGCGATGCCGACGACGTCGATGATGACACCTGTGTGGATCATCTTAGTGATGGGGATATAGCCTGAGGCATAGACAATTGCATTAGGCGGTGTCGATACTGGCAGCATGAAACCGAGTGATGCCGCCAGCGCAATGCCGACCGATACCGGAACGGGGCTAAGGCCAGCCGATACGGCTGCTGTGATGGCCAGTGGGCCAATCATGTTCGTAGCTGCTGTATGGCTCGTGAGCTCAGAGAGCAGCAAGGCCATGACGGAGAAGATCGCGACCATGCCAACCTGTGACGGAGCACCGCCCATCGAGCTGACGATGAGGTCACCGACCCACTGCGAAAGGCCGGTCTTGTACATCATGCCACCCATGGCAAGACCACCGCCGAACAGGATCAGCGTGCCCCATTCGATACCTTCCATGGCCTCCTGCCATTTGAGCGTGAACTGGCGCTTTTCGAAGTTGACCGGCAGGACAAACAGGATAAGAGCACCGGCCATGGCAGCGACGGCTTCCGGGAACAGCCTGTTGTACATCTTGAGTGTCGGATCGGTGCTGCCAAGGGCGATCGAGAGGATGCCCGGCGTTACCCAGAGGGTAACGGCCACGATAAAGCAGAACAATGTGTTCTTCTGTGCGAGTGTCCAGCCGCCAAGCTCGGCAAGTTTGTTCTTGATGAAGGTATCCGCGCCATCGATGCGCTCGACATCAGCTGGGAACATGCGCGACAGTACGAAGGCTGCGATGACGAAATAGACGACCATCGCGATGAAGCCCCAGGTCATCCACTCAAAGAACGATATATGGATGTCACACATTTGGTCAAGGAAACCGAGCATGATGAGGTTCGGCGGTGTGCCGATAGGCGTCAATACGCCGCCAATCGAGCAGGAGTAGGCCGTCATCAGCATGAGGCCCGTAGCGTATTTGTATTCGTGCAGGTCGATCTCACGGCCATTGGCGGCAAACATCTCCTTGATGGACGTCAAAAGGCCCAAGCAGATCGGGAACATCATGGCTGCCGTAGCCGTGTTGCTGACCCAGCCCGAGCAGAGCGCGGCGGCAAGGCCGACGGCCAGGAAGATACGCTTGGGGTTCGAGCCGACCCAGGAGCGCGAGAGCAGCCAATAGGCGAAGCGCTTGTCGAGGCCATGGGTCATCATGGCCTTGGCCAGGATGAATCCACCCATGAACAGGAAAATCATCGGGTTCGCAAAGGCGGCAAACGCAGTGCCGACTGGCACGACGCCAGTCACGACCGCCAATGTCGGCCCGATGAGCGAGGTGACCGGAATGGGTACGGGCTCTGTGATCCACCATATAGCCACGAGTACCATGATTGCCAGCAGCTTATGGGCTGGTACAGTCAGTCCTGCAATCGGGGTCAGAAAGACCAAGAGTGCGAGGATGGGTCCGCCGAACAGGCCGATAGTCCGGCGCTTGCGGTCAAAGGCCTGCTCGGCCCGCTTGACGGCAAGTGCTTCTTTACTCATCTTGTCCAAGATACATGCGCCTCCTTTTATGATATGAAGCAATAGAATGATTTCCACAAATTGTTATTACAATTTATTATATTTCTATCATAAATAAAATTCAGTATTTTTTCAATAGCCCAGACTGATTGGTTCGATTCTATTTGGGCATAGTATGAAAATTAAGATAATTATTCAGCAATAATGAAAATAAGCAGAGGGGCATGAAAAGAGGAAGCCCGTGAAGTGGGATTGTACTTCACGGGCTTCCTGGGAAGGGATGATAAAAAATTTGAGAAATGGGAAGCAAGAAGGGTGGGATTAAAACCTTCTTGTTTAGGGACGCCAATGAGATCGTACCCCTGGGGGATTACCAGGTATATCTCTCATCGACAAGTTTATTATAATCGGTCATTATGAAAAGAGTATGTAACTCAGGTTACGGAAAAGACAAAAAGTAAAAGTTTTTTCTGTTTCTCACGATTTTTTCAAGCCGCCTGTGCTAAAATAAGGATAGATTCCAAAAGAGATGAGGTGATTTCTTTGCGTTATAGCAAGCGCTGGAAACGTTGCCTGACGGCTATGATTTTGTCAGGAGTTATGATGATTGGTATAGGAGGCACATCGCTGCCGAAAGCTGAGGCGGCAGATGCCTGGGCGATTGCGGCCCAGGCACTCGGTGTGCTGGGGGCATATCAGTCGAGCCTGTCGAGTATACTGGAGCTTGGCAACAATGCCCAGGCACAGATCCAGAGCCAGCGGCAGGATATCCAGCAAAATGGCATCGATCCCAATAGCAATGATGTACAGGTGGTCAATCGTGTCATGCGTCAGCTGGTGGATAAAGGCGACTATGTATTGAAGGCCAACAGTCTGCCTTTTTGCTGGACGGTCAACAATAGCAAGGATTTCAATGCGGCCTGCTATCCAACCAACTATGTGAGTATCAACAAGGCGCTCGTGCGCGGCTTGAATCTGGAGCCCGATGAGCTGGCGGCCGTGCTGGCGCATGAGATGACGCATGGCATTGAGCAGCATAGCGCGCATAACTACGCCAAGGCTGTGGCCCAGTACTATGGCATGGCTTTCCTGAATATGGACACAGGCGTAGCGGATTGGAACAAGCTCAATGCACTGGCCAATTACTCGATTGCCAAGAATGTGACGCTGCCGACGGAGTACGATGCCGATGCGGGCGGCTTCTATATCATGACGAGTGCCGGTTTCAATCCGGGCGGCGGCGCAGCGGCCATGGCCCGCATGGCCCGCTATCTGACCTATGAGACACAGAATGTCCTCGAATACCAGGACCCTGACCCGAAACTCAAGGAGCAGGAAAACTATAACGACCATCCCGATACGGATAAACGTGAGCAGAAGCTGGCGCAGATGATGACCGATTATGGCTGTGGTCATGTGACGGTCAAAGACCGCAAGGACATCTATATTGATGGCGAAAAACTGTTGAGCGTTGATTGGGACGGCGAGTATGACAATACCCTGGAGAATGCCTATTTTGTGGCCGGAGCGCTTGCCAAGGCCTTCCATGACTACGATTCGCCGGCGGGCTGGGAGTTCCGTTCCGATGGCGATGGCAATGTGACCTGCCTGGCAAAGACGCGAGTCAACGAGGCTCTGCAGCGATTCCTGCGCACGGAGCGGGCTGGCGAGCGCTTGCAGGCGCTCGTGACAGCTGCCTATGCGGGGGAGAGCGCAAGCGGTGCCCGTACGAAGATGAAAGCGGCTGCCCAGGCAAGGCAGCAGGCACTGCAGGGTGAACGCGAGGCCGTGCTGGCTGCCAACGCCAAGTTCGTCAAGAAGATGCGGGAAAATGGCGATACGTACAGTGACTATGGGCAGGGCGAGCGCGCCCTGTTCCAGATGCGCCGTGTCTTTGCTGCCCGCAATCCCGAGAATGAAGCGGAAAATCATGCGATCCGCGGCCGCGCCAAGGCCGTTGCCGGGGATTTTACAGCGGGACTTCAAGATTTAGACAAAGCCGTAACTATGGATAGCAAGAATGTCTATAACTATCTGAACCGGGCTGATGTCTACCATATGATGGGCAACACCGAAGCGGCACTGGCCGATCTGATGCAGGCTAAGGAAGTCGATAAGGCGAATCCCTATGGCTGGCTCATGAGTGCGCAGATCTATGAGGAGCTTGGCCAGCAGGCTGAGGCTCTGGCGAACTATCAGGAATTCTACCGGCTGCGTCCGAAGGCTTTCCGCGTGATCCCCGAGGAATATCTGTCGCAGATCAGTGACAAGGACTACAAGACGCTGCAGAAAGAGAAGGCAGACGCCAGGAAGAAGTACGAACAACAATGGAATAAGGACCACAAAGACAAAAAAGCTGCGGAAAAGAAATCCGCAGCCAAGTCTTAAAGCGTTTCGTTTATCTCTATGACCTCCACGCCGTTGGCGCGGAGGTTTTTTATTTCGTCCGCATTGGCGCCAGGGCAGGTAATCTACCTGCTCAAGACGCCGGGCGGCAACATCTACCATTCTGGTGATTCGCATTTCTCGATTTACTTTGCCAAACATGGCAAGGATTACGACATCGATGTTGCTTTTGGCTCGTTTGGCGAGAACCCAATCGGTATGCAGGACAAGATGACGTCCATCGATATCCTGCGTATGGCTGAAAACCTTCAGTGCAAGGTGGTTGTCCCGATTCACTGGGATGTTTGGACCGACTTCCAGGCGGACTGCAACGAAATCGAGCTCCTCTACAACTTAATGATGACAACCAACTCCAGCTTACGCCAATCAAGGACAATATGCTCAAGAGCCATGGCTATTACCGTCATATGGAAAAGGATGGCTCGACGAGCGGCATCGTATCCTTCGATGGCGGCGTGCTCCAGGTATTCCCGCCCCAAGCGGCAGGGGATGAGTGGCGCATCGAGGAGCTTATCACCGATGCGGCCAGCGATGCGGTGCTTATGGATCTCAATGGCGACGGTGAGGAGGAGCTATGTGCGATTGCGCCGTTCCATGGCGATACCGTGAACATCTATGAAAAAAAGAATGACAGATTCGAGCTGGCCTATACGCATCCGGAAAAACTCGAATTCCTCCATGCGATTTTCGGCGGCGATATTTGCGGCAAGCCGGCCTGGATCATCGGCAACCGCAAGGGCGACTTTACCTATGGGAAAGATGGCTATGAGACTCAGGAGCTCGACCGTGGCCGCGGCGCAGCGAATGTGCTACACTATATTTATGAAGGCAAGGACATTATCATCGGTGCGAACCGTGAGACCAATGAAATCGCGCGCTACGAGCTGACGGAATGAACGGGGAGGAAATATAATGCTCGAAGAACTCAAACAAAAAGTCTATGAAGCCAATATGCTGCTGCCAAAGCATCATCTGATTACCTTTACCTGGGGCAATGTCTCAGGCATCGACCGGGACAAGGGACTGTTCGTCATCAAGCCGTCAGGCGTGGAGTACGATGTGCTGAAACCTGCGGATATGGTTGTCGTTGACCTTGAAGGCAACAAGGTCGAAGGAGAGCTCAATCCTTCCTCGGATACCGAGACCCACCGTATATTCTATAAAGAATTTCCCCATATCGGCGGTGTCGTGCATACCCATTCGCGTTGGGCGACAATCTTTGCCCAGGCAGGGCAGGGCGTGCGCGCCTATGGCACGACGCAGGGTGACTATTTCTATGGCGAGATTCCGTGTACCCGCGATATGACCGAGGAAGAGATCCGGGGCGAGTACGAATACAATACGGGTGTCGTAGCGGTGGAGCGCTTCAAGAAGTACGGCATCAATCCCGACTATGTACCCGCTGTCCTTGTCAAGAACCACGGCCCCTTCTGCTGGGGCACGGACTGCATGAACGCCGTCCACAATGCCGTCGTGCTCGAAGAAGTAGCCATGATGGCATTCCACACGCAAATGCTCACCGGCGACCGTGACCCCATGCCCCAGGCCCTGCTCGACAAGCACTTCCTGCGTAAGCACGGCCCGAATGCCTACTACGGACAAAGGAAAAAATAAAAAAGGGGTTGTGACAAAATGCTTTCGCATTTTGTCACAACCCCTTCAGTGCATGAGAAGAGTTGGTTAATTCTCTTCGGCACTGAGGCTGCCATGCGTATTAGAGTCTCTTATCCAGCCATTTGCAGATGTAGTAGCTGGTTACGCCTGCCAGGACAGAGACTATAAATGATTCGAACAAGTCTATGCCTCCTTTCTCTTTTTTCTGGGAGAAAGGTACACACGGCAACGATATTATAGCATAGCTTGACTTTTGGTGTAAAATTGATATACTAAAACCAGCTAAATGATTCGAATAAAGCTATGCGAAAAAACCGTAGGGAGTGGTTACCCTGCGGTTTTTTCTGTATGCGAATATTTTCAGCGCTCCATAATAGCCTCAACAGATTTCACACAGGCATTGCGGAAGCCGTTTTCTTCCAGTGCCGTGACGCCGCGGATGGTAGTGCCGGCTGGGGAGCAGACGTTGTCTTTGAGTACGCCCGGATGCTCGCCAGTGGCAAGCTGCAGTTTGGCCGAGCCGAGAATCATCTGGGAAATCAGCCGATAGGCGTCGGCGCGTTTCATGCCGTATTTTACCGCAGCATCGCCATAGGCCTCGATCATGAGGTCGACGAAGGCCGGGCCGCAGCCTGTGACCGTGCCACCAATGCCCATAAGCGAACTCGGCAGTTCCTGGACAAGCCCGACGGCGGCAAAAAGCTGCATGATTTTGGCACGCTCGCCAGCGTTTAGCGAATTTGTTTCCTCAAACAATAGCACCCCCTCGCCAACCATGGCGGGGGTATTCGGCATGATGAATTGCAGGCGTGTTGCGGTCTTTAGATGCTGCTGATATTTGGCGTAATCCCAGCCGGCAGCAATCGAAATCAGCGCCTTGCCATCGAGCTTATTGCCGAGCTCGGCAAGTACGGATTCGATCTGATACGGCTTGCATGCCATGATGAGCGTATCAGCTGCTGCGGCGAGCTCAGTGAGCGTCGCGCACGGCGTAAAGCCGATGCGCTCACTGTTCTTTTTCAGTTTTGCCTGATTCGGTGCAAAGGCAAAGACCTTCGCTTTATCGATAGCCCCTGCCTTGATAAAACCTTCAGCCAGCGCCTGCGCCATATTGCCCATGCCGATAAAACCGAGTTTATTCATTGCGATAACCTCCTGTATATAGCTGGTTGTTTTACTGTACAATACAATAGTTACAATTATATCATAAACAAACCGTTTTAGGTAAAGAAAATAGGCATTTCGATGTTCATGCAATCGAAATGCCTATTTTTTGTCTGTGTTTTTCTCGGCCACAGTATCGTATGAAGTTTTTGCTACACCAGCACCGGATTCAAGCTCCACATCTAGTGCCATATGCGCTGCGTAACGTTGCTGCATATGTTTCGATAGCTTATAGAAACTCTGCAGCATCTGCCGGGCAAGCGGTGGCAGTGTCATCTCGCTGGTTTGTTTCGCTTTGTGACCAACCAGGGCATCAAGCGTTATGCCATAGAAATCGGCCAGCTTCGTCAGCGTCTCGATATCTGGTGACCGCTTGCTTGCCTCGTAATTTGCATAGGTAGAACGGCTGACGCCAATCGCATCGGCAACCTGCTGTTGCTTCAAATCGTGCAATTCGCGCCATTCCAGCAAATGTTTATTGATAACCATCACGACCTTATCCCAAAATCTTCCTATATTATATGAAATCTTTTCTGGAAAATACGATTTTGCGCCGTATTGAAATGCAAATTATTGACTTGCTTCGGATTGAAACATATAATAGAAGTTGCGATACGACACGTAGTGCAAAATGAATTAACAAAACGAAACTAAAGGAGCGACGTAACGATATGGAACACGAAGAGAGCATTGACCTGGAAAGACTCATGCAGATCATGCTGGAGCGGCGGAAGGTAGTAGGCGGTATCATTGCCGGTTGTACGGCACTGGCTATTGGTACGGCCTTTATCCTGCCAAAACAGTACGAGTCTATGACAATGGTGCAGACTCGTACGGCAGGCAATGACCTTGGTGGTGCTGCTGCAATGGCTGCCGCGATGGGGATAAATATTGGTGGCAGCAGCTCGAATGCCTCGCCGCTCAACTATATCGAGCTGATGAAGTCACGCCGTGTCTTAGACCCGATTATCGACCAGATTGAGTGGCCCGATGAAAAGAAGAAGCCGGAAGCTAAAGATTTTGCCAAGAAGAATCTCAAAATCGAGAATACGAAGCAGACCAACCTTATCACGGTAACAGCTACAGGCCGTACGCCGGAGGAAGCACAGATGATTTCGCAGGGGGTGGTGGATAACTTCCTGCAGATGCAGACTGAAAACAGCCAGCAGACGCAGAGCCTCCTTGTCACGTTCCTTAACGACCGCATTGAAAATGCCAAAAAGGATGTTGATGATTCGGCGGCAAAGCTGGCTGCCTTCCAGCGTGAGCATAAGCTGTACAGTCCGAGTGACCAGGCAAAGGCCGCGATTGAGCAACTAGCAGCCTTTGACAAAACCATCGGCGAGATGCAGGTCATGCAGAAGTCGGCAGAGGCACAGTATGACGTCGCAACGCAGAAACTCGGCGAGCAGAAGGCTGGTGCACGCAGCTACAACATCAACGACAACAGCACGGTACAGAATATCCGCGCCCAGATTGTAGCCAAGGAAGTCGAGCTCGTCGGCGCACGGCAGAAATATACAGATAATCACCCATCGGTAATCACAGCACAGCAGCAGCTTTCCCAGCTTAATCAAGCACTAACAGACGAAGTCGGTGCCATCGTAAATTCCAATGCGGCCAGTCTCAATGCTGCGCAGATGGAATTGCTGAAGAACCAGGCAGTGGCGCAGGCTCAGTCGAGTGCGGCGAGTGCCAGTGAGAAGGCTATCCGCGAGAAAAAAGCGGAAAAAGAAGGTGAAATCGCCAAGCTGCCAGAGGGCATGATGGATTATATAAAACTCGAAAGCGATGCCAAAATTAAGCAGCAGATCTATACGAGCCTTGTCCAGCAGTGTGAGCAGGATAAAATCCAGGAAGCCATGGAAAGCATGGATATTCAGGTCATCGATGCTGCCAATTTGCCGGATGAAGACAAACCAGCTGCACCGCATAAAGCACTCATCGTTGCAATCGGCTTTGTCATTGGCTGCCTGCTAAGTTTTGGCTATGGTCTTGTCTGGTACAAACGAGAAGCATAACAACAAGAGTACAAAAACGGGAAAAGAGAGGCATATTTTGAACTATCTGCAACAAATAAGAGACAAATTCAAATTAATCTTGATAGACGCAATCATTTTGGGAATCGTTCCGATATTGGCCTTGCTTTTGCGCTTTGAGGGGACGATTCCTGTTAAGGAGTTTGTTACCTTTCGCAGCTGTCTCCCATGGATGGTGCTGCTGAATTTGGTAATCTTCTATTTCTATGGGATGTATCATCGCATCTGGCATTATGCCCGCATGCGCGACTTGGTTGCCATTATTGGTGCAGTTACTTTATCGCAGGCGGCTGTTTTCATCATCACGGTGATGTTATCGCTGGAAGTGCCACGCAGTGTCTTGATTTTAAACTGGCTGCTAAGCATTGGTGCTATCGGTGCCAGCCGGCTGATGTTTAAGATAAATCTTGATTTGGTAACCGAATCCAAAGGGGAGAAAGAAAATCTTCTAATCGTAGGTGCTGGTGATGCCGGGGCGATGCTCGTAAGAGAGTTGGAGCAAAATGATAATGCTACCACTAGAATCATTGGCTTTGTCGATGATGATGAGAAGAAACAAAAAGGCAGGCTGGCAGGGTTTCCTATACTTGGAACCATCAATGAACTGTCAGATGTCGTCAAGAAAAATAAGATTGATGAAATAGTTATTGCTATTCCATCCGCAGATGGTGATACCATCCGTCATATTGACCTGCAATGCCGTAATACGGGTGTCAAAGTCCGCATCATGCCAAGTATCTACGAAATGGTCAGTGATGAAGTCAGCATGGGCGAGATGCGCGAAATCCAGCTGGAAGACTTGCTGCGGCGTGATCCCATTCATTTGGACTTTGCCAAGATTACCAATTATATCGCAGGCAAAACGGTACTTATCACAGGTGCTGGCGGCTCCATTGGCTCGGAAATCTCGCGGCAGATTAGCCGCGTAGGAGCTAGGGAAATCATCCTGCTTGGCCGTGGGGAAAACAGTATCTATGAAATCCATCAGGAGCTCAAACGCAAATTCCCTGAGCAAATCTATCATACGGTCATTGCCAATATCACGGACAAAGACCGCATGGCACGGGTATTTGAAAGATTCCAGCCACAGGTTGTATTCCATGCCGCAGCCCATAAGCATGTGCCGCTTATGGAAATCCAGCCGGATGAAGCCATCCGCAATAACGTCTTTGGTACCAAGAATGTAGCCGAATTAGCGGATCAGAATCATGCAGAGATTTTCGTCCTTATATCGACGGATAAGGCCGTAAATCCGACAAGTGTCATGGGGGCTACCAAACGTACAGCTGAGCTTGTCCTGCAGGAAATCAATCAGCACAGCATGACAAAGTTCGTAACCGTCCGCTTCGGCAACGTTCTTGGCAGCCGTGGCAGTGTCGTGCCTCTCTTTGAAAAACAGATAGCTGCTGGTGGCCCCGTAACTGTCACGCACAAGGATATGACGCGCTTCTTCATGACGATTCCTGAGGCTGTGCAGCTTGTCCTGCAAGCGGGCAGTCAGGCCGAAGGGGGGGAAGTATTCCTCTTTGACATGGGCAAGCCCGTAAAAATCAAGGATATGGCAGAAGATTTGATCCGTCTCCATGGACTTACGCCAGGCAAAGACATCAAGATCATCTACACGGGCCTCAGACCTGGTGAAAAGCTTTACGAAGAACTACTCACCAGTGAAGAAGGCACTACGAGCACCAAACACAAGAAAATCTTCAAGGCACAGATTCAGCCCTTGGATGAATCAGACTTGCAGCAAAGCTTGCAGACGTTGAAAGAAACGACGGACAAACAGGTTATTCTCAAAACCCTCAAACATATGATACCTACCTACAAAAGTAAACAATTAGAAGTGTGACGTATGAAAAGCCTTCCCCTATGGGGAAGGTGGCCCGTAGGGCCGGATGAGGTTCAAAGCTGTATCCGTTTCAAACAATTATGAAAGAAGGCTTTTTTACTAATGTCAACCAACAAAATCTGGCTTTCCTCTCCCACGATGCACGGCGACGAGCAGAAATGGGTAGATGAAGCCATCCGTACCAACTGGGTATCTACTGTAGGTGCCAATATCAATGCCGTGGAAGAACAGATTGCCGAATATGTCGGCTGCAAATATGCGGTAGCCCTGTCTGCAGGCACGGCCGCCCTGCATTTAGCAACGAAACTCGCTGGCGAAAAGCTCTATGGACAGGCAAGACCGAATGCAGGCACCCTGCAGGGGCATAAAGTGTTCTGCTCTGACTGTACCTTTGATGCCAGCATCAATCCGGTAGCCTATGAAGACGGTGAGGCCGTATTTATCGATACGGAATATGATACCTGGAATATGTGCCCCGAAGCTTTGGCTAAGGCTTTCGAAATGTACCCGGATGTGAAACTCGTGATTGTTGCGCATCTCTATGGTACGCCAGGCAAAATGCAGCAGATAAAAGAAATCTGTGATAAGCATGGTGCACTGATTGTAGAGGATGCGGCCGAATCTTTAGGCGCAAAATACAAGCTGAACGGCAAATGGGTAGAAACTGGTACACTGGGGAATTTCAATGCCATCAGCTTCAACGGCAACAAAATCATCACGGGTTCCTCCGGTGGTATGTTCCTGACCGACAGCAAAGAAGATGCCGACAAGGTACGAAAATGGTCGACGCAGAGCCGCGAGGCAGCACCGTGGTATCAGCATGAAGAAATCGGCTACAACTACCGCATGAGCAACATCATTGCCGGTATCATTCGTGGCCAGATTCCGTATCTTGACGAGCATATTGCGCAGAAAAAAGCCATCTATGAACGCTATGAAAAAGGTCTTGCTGACCTGCCTGTCAAGATGAATCCCTGGGATAAAGAAAACAGCCAGCCGAACTTTTGGCTGTCCTGCCTGATTATCGACAAAGACGCAATGGCTCCGCAGGTCAGAGGCGAACAGGAATACCTTTACAAACACGAAAGCGGCAAAAGCTCACCGCAGGAAATCCTGGATGCTATGGCAGCAATCAATGCGGAGGGCCGCCCTATCTGGAAACCTATGCATATGCAGCCGATTTACCGGACAAATGCTTTTATCACCAAAGAAGGCAATGGCCGTGGCAGAAGTAATGCCTATATCGCCGGCAGCGGCATAGACGTGGGTGCAGATATCTTCCAGCGGGGATTGTGTCTGCCTAGTGACAATAAGATGACGATCGGACAACAGGACAGAATTATTGAAGTGATTCATAAATGTTTTTTGTGAGCCTATGAGGTGATTATTTGTATCAGAAATATGGCAAGCGGTTGTTTGACATAACAGCGTCAGCCTTAGCGCTAGTGCTATTAAGCCCCTTGTTGTTATGGTTGGCATGGAAGATTAAGAAAAATCTCGGCAGTCCTGTGATTTTCTCGCAGATAAGACCTGGGAAAAACAAAAAGCTCTTTCGCTTGTATAAATTCCGTTCCATGACGGATGACAAAGATGAAAAGGGGAATCTTTTGCCGGATGAAGAACGCATGACTGATTTTGGTCGCAAACTTCGTGCTACTAGTTTGGACGAATTGCCGGAACTATGGAATATCCTTAAAGGAGATATGAGTATTGTCGGACCGCGTCCACAGTTGGTGCGTGATATGGTCTTTTTCAATGAGGAGGAGATGCATCGACAGGACGTCACTCCAGGCCTCACTGGCCTTGCACAGATTAATGGGCGTAACAATAGCGGGTGGAAAGAGCGTTTTGCTTACGATTTGGCCTACATCCAAAAGATTACTCTTTGTAAAGATCTATGCATCATCTGGAGAACTGTATTTAAGGTCAGCAGGCAGGAAGACATTGCCACTGATGGCATGGAAACAAGTGAGGATTATGGCGAGTGGTTGTTACGTCAGAACAAGGTCAGTCAGGCAGAATACAAAGCGAAGCAGGTACAGGCAAAGAAAATACTAGGTGAGTATATAAGGAGTAAGGTAAATGGGCAATAGCTGGCAATATTATAAATATGTGTTTCTAGCAACTAGTAAACCTCATGAACCTATTAATATAGAAATGACAAAAATGGAGCAAATGTTTGATGACAAGCTTTACTTTGTGGATGGGGAACGGAATATAAATCATGCTACATGATTCCATGATTATTTAATTAAGTATTTTGGCTTTAGAAGAGCTTATTGTAAGTTGAATATAGCTTATAGGGCGTTTTCTTATAATGATAATATATGTACTATATAAATTTCGAGAAATAATAAAAGAATTTGATAATAATCGTATATTACATAAAGTAAATGTAGTATTAAGAATTGAATAAAAATCTAGAAGAAAGTAAAATGCTAGTTTTATCGTCAGAATAAGATGATTTAAAAATATCCGTCAAAGAGAGCGTGAAATAGAATGTGCATTCGTGGACTTGTGTCGGTTATTACACCTACATATAATTGTGCGAAGTTTATTGCTGAAACAATTGAATCTGTACAAAATCAGTCCTATGAAAATTGGGAAATGATAATTGTGGATGATTGTTCGCAAGATGATACTAGAACGATAGTAAGAAATTATCTACAAAAGGATAATAGAATTAAATATTATTGCCTAGAAAAAAATAGCGGTGCTGCTATAGCCCGTACTAAGGCTATGGAATTGGCAAATGGTCAGTATATAGCTTTTTTGGATAGTGATGATTTGTGGCTGCCTGATAAACTGGAAAAGCAAATAAATTTTATGGAGAAAAATAAATATTACTTTACAAGTACATCTTATCAACAAATGACAGAGGATGGTCATGATACTACAAAAATTTTGCATGCAATTCCTAAAACAGACTATAATCGTCTTTTATTAGATTGTCCTGTGGGAAATTCAACAGTTATGTATGATGTTAGTAAAATGGGGAAATTTCAAGTTCCGAATATTCGTAAGAGAAATGACGATGCCTTGTGGCTAGCTATGTTGAAAAAAGAAAATATATATGGATTTCCGGAAATACTAATGAAATATCGCTTGAGGAAAAATTCTATATCTAGCAATAAAATATCCCTATTGAAATATACGTGGATATTGTATAGAGATATAGAACATCTATCAATTTTTACATCAATTTGGCATATATGTTGGTGGGGAATAATAAAGATTTTTCATCTTAAATAGTAAAATCGCTTTTATTGTATCTGTTACATTGGATGGGAGAATTATCTAGGTATGATAGATAAAATGAACATTGTATTTTTAGCTCCAGCTAATAATTATCATACTTTAAAATGGTGCAAATGGTTTTCGGAACGTGGACATAAAGTATCGGTAATTTCCTTGACACCAGCAGATGATAATATCATGGCTGACGTTTATTGCTTACAGACTAGGGCAGATGTATCGTCGAGAGATATTAAAAAGATATTGTATTTCACTAGGGTGAAAAAAATAGAATCGATTATACAGGCGATTAACCCGGATATAATAGCAGTACATTACGCATCTAGTTATGGAGCCATGGCTGCGCTATCGAGAATAAAAAAATATTTTCTGTTTGTATGGGGGTCAGACATATACTCGTTTCCTAATAAATCTTTTATACACAAAGCTTTGATAAAATTTATCCTTTATAGAGCTTGTTTTTTGTGCTCCACGAGTAAAGCAATGGCAATTGAAGCGTCTAAATATACATCGAGAGAATTTTCAATAGTACCATTTGGTGTAGACACGAATCTATTTAATGGTGGATTGCGGTATAGAGAGGATAAAGAAAAGTTCGTCATAGGGACAGTTAAAACCTTATCGCCAGAATATGGAATAGATTATTTGTTGATGTCAGTAGCAATCATTAGGAAAAAATATCCATATATTCCCATAGAAGTAAGGATTGCAGGACGAGGATCTCATGAGACAGTGTATAAAAAAATGGCATTAGAGTTAGGGATTAGAGATTGTGTTAGTTGGTTAGGGTTTATTTCGCAGAAAGATGCTGCAAAAGAATGGGCTAATATGGATTGTGCGGTAATTCCATCTAGGTCAGAGTCATTTGGGGTTTCTGCAGTAGAGGCGCAAGCGTGTGAATGTCCGGTGGTTATATCAGATTTGCCAGGGCTTATGGAAGCAACTTGTCCAGGTAAATCTAGTATAGTAGTAAAAAGTGGCGATGTAGAGGCGTTAGTAAAAGCCATAAAATACCTTTATGATTTCCCGTTAGTAAGAAAAAGAATGGGGGAAGAAGGACGAAAATATGTGATTGAAAAATATGACATAAATAAATGCTTTTCTGATGCTGAAAAAATGTTTTATGGTTGGAAAAATAGAAATGATTAGATTTGTAAATTCTAAAAAATAGTCGGGAGAATTGGTGTAGAATAATTGTCAAAGACAATAGTAGATAATGATAACGTTATTCAAAATGTAATGGTCTATCGAAGTCTATAAGAGACTTCTTTGATAAAAGGGTTAATATTATAGATATGAAAAAAATGATATTATATTCATCAGCACAATTGGGTAAAATAAAAGAAACTGGAGGTGTAAAAAGATTTAAAGAATTGGCAAGGGGCTTATGTCGATTATGTGATTTGACCGTTATGTCTGGAGATGAAAGACTATCTTTTAGGGAACCAATAAGGCATATTTCTATGCATCATAGTAGATTTGCTAAAAATGAGTTGGGATATGCGCTTTTAAATTGGAAATATTTACTAAGCTTAAAGAAGATTAAATATGATTATTTGATTTCGTTTGATGTACCTCCTACGTTATGGTTGGTGTTACTTAGAGTGCCACATATTTGTTTAATGGTCCGAAAAGATTTAATAGGTTATGAGAAAATTATATTAAATGGAAATAATAGAAATAAAGTAATAGCATACATAAAAATTAAATTATTATTATTTGCTGAGTTCATTACAATGATTGCTGCTGAAAGAATAATTGTTCAATGTGAATATGATAAAAAAATGATATTAAAAAGACATAAATTCTTTATCCGTAAGTTAAAAGAAAAGATAAAAGTGCAAATAAACAATGTAAATCCATCTTGGGAAAAAGAATTACAAGTATCTGCTTGCAGTAATCGAGAAAATGGTAATAGCTTTGTTATTGGTAGTATTAACGGTTTTGGAGATCTTCGAAAGGGGTGTGACCTTTTTTTGGAGGCAGCGTATAGGTTAATAAAACGTGGAGAAGATGTTATTGCATTTATAGCAGGGGATGGAGAACTTATTGAAAAATATAAAGAGAAATATAAGGGATGTAGTCGGATTATTTTCCTGGGTAGGATTAATGAACCTAATTCATTTTTATCAGAAGTTGATTTGTCGGTGGTACCATCGAGAGCAGATTCATGTCCTAATACAATAATGGAATCTTTATTTATGGGAGTACCGGTTATTGCAAGCAAAAGTGGAGGGATTCCAGAGATATTACCATTAGAAGAAGCTTTGTTTGATCTAAGTGTAGATTCCTTAGAGAAGAAAATAAGTGAACTTATCTATGATAAGTCACAATATAACTCGTTGCTGGAAAAGGAATTGCTTAGAAAAAAAGAACTAGAATTTGATTGGTGTTATGCAATGTTTAAAAAGATAATTGAAAGTGAATAATATCTTTCGATTGATGAGGGGATAAGATGATCGGTCTTTTGTATTTATTGTTCACGATGATATTGATTATATCAATTATATTTCGGAAAAGAACTCCTTTTGTCGATCCGAGATTTATGATTGATATGGGATTGCTGGTATACTATGCTATACCGGGGATTGTGTATACTTGTTTTGAAGAGTATGGTTCTAGATCGAAATATGCAATTTTTATTAATTTTAATGTATTTTCTAATGAAATTCTATATTACGCTTATTTATGTATAATTATATTTTACGTTTCTTTTATAATAGGATCACAAATAAAACTTGGAAAAAGGAAAAAAGACAATGAGATTGATTGTGTAGTTCAATTTAAGAATGAGAGACGATTCACAAAGAGGTTGTCTTTATCTATATCAATTATATGTTTGGTGTTGTTTTTGTTATATTGCTCTCTATTTGGGGGGCTTACGACTGTAATGCTTAATATTGCCAATATAAGAGAAGGTCTAATACAAACAGAGACAGGAACATATGATTTTATTAATAAGTTGTATAATTGTGCACCATTTGCGGTTTATCTATTAATTGATAGATGTCGAAAAGAAAAAAGATATTCAATATTAGTATATTCATTAATTGTTTCATTGTTGATACTTATATCTAACGGTGGTAGAGGAATATTATTGACGTTCTTTTTGACATTAATTATTGGCGATTATATAAGAAAAACAGATGTTGATCATTTAAGATATAATTATGTAAAAGTACTTCAGATTTTTGGTATTGTCATTTTTATGCTGGTGATGTACAGACCTCTGTTAGTTGCACTTGGTAGTTTTCAAGGTGGTGGATTTACGCAGGTGTATTCAGATTATATTGATTATTTGATGTCATCATCTAGATATGATGCGAGTTCTCTAGATGGGATTTTTAGTAGTATTTTTCAGTCTACAACCCACTATTTCCTTTCGTTACATGTTAGTATTTTTAAAGTTGCAACAGATGAATATACTCCACGATATTTTTTAGAGCCAATTTGTATTTTGATGAATATTATCCCATCTAAATTATTAGATATAAGTAAGCCTCTAACATTAACATATTATAATTCTTTTTTTATAGCTGGTGTACCGGGTTTGATTCAAATACCTTCGGGGGTGGTCGGAGAAGCATTTTATAGTGGCGGTGTTTTTTTTGTATGTTTATATGGATTTATGATAGGTATGATTGGGAGGAAAATACTTAATATATATCACTCTATGAAAAAACGCGTCGTTTTCATTCCAACATTCTATGTTGGTGTTCTATTTGTCTATTTTCATTTTGCTATTGGGGGAGATTATGCTTCGCAATTTGTGAAAGATTTTACTTCGTTACTTATTATATTTTTGGTAGTAAATAGAACTGCAAGGACAATGAAAAGATGTTAGTATAGAGGCTATTTATAATGTTATTCAGTATAATAAAAAAATATAAGATGATGTCAATTGCAGTTAAAGCGTCAGTATGGTTTTTGCTATGCAGCATTATACAACGAAGTATTTCTTTTATAACTACACCTATATTTACAAGACTGATGACAATAGAAGAATATGGGTTATATATAATATACATATCATGGATGGAGATCTTATCCATATGTATAACATTTAAACTAACAGAGGCAGTATTTAATAAATCTATGATATCTGTCAATAGTGAAGAGCGAAGATCGATTTTAGCATCGTATCAACTATTGGTATTATGTTTGTGGGGATGTTCCGTTTTTCTTTACATATTGTTTAGAAATAGCATAAACTCGTTGTTAGGGATGAATACATATTTTATGATGTTGATGTTATTGGAGATATTACTAACAACGATTGTTTTATTGTGGTCTTCCTATCAAAGATTTGAGTATAAATATAAGCAGTTGGTTTTTGTTACTATTATCATAAGCGTAGTAAGTCAGTTATTAGGTGTGTTGATAATTACAATAAGAAATGATGGCGCTATAGGAAGAGTGTTGGGGATAGTTTTAACACAAATGGTTGTTGTTATTGGGTTGTTGCCATATAATTTGAAATATATAAAAAGGAACATCATTTTTAGTAACTGGATTTATGCTTTAAGATTTAACTTGCCGTTAATCCCTCATTATTTATCACAAATAATATTAAGTCAGGCTGATAAAATTATGATTGGAGCATTAGTTGGAACTCAAGAAGCTGCTTTATATGGGATAGGATATACAATTGGAATGTTGGGAATGATAGTAACTCAAAGTGTAAATAATGCATATATTCCTTGGATGTATAGAGAATTGAAACGGAAAAATTTTAATAATGTATTATCAATGGATGTTATAGTATTTGCATTTTTGGGAATATGTATAATAGTGATTTTTTTCATTGCACCAGAGGCGATGCTTATTGTTGGTGGAGAAAAATATTTAGAAGCAATAGATGTTGTTTATCCTGTGGCAGTTAGCATTGCGTTTATGCTCCTATATGGTTTTTTTGCTAATATAGAATATTTTTTTGAAAAACGTATGTACGTTATGGTGTGTACATGCACATCTGCTGTGTTAAATATTGTTTTGAATTATTATTTCATACAGTTGTACGGATATATTGCTGCAGCGTATACGACATTGTTTTGTTATTTTTGTTATGGATTCTTTCATATGATTGTCGTGGAAAGAGTTATATATAATAATGAGAAAATAAAAATAAAAATGCCATATATTAAATTTTTAATTTTATGTGTGGCTTTAGCTTTTTTTTCACTTGTTGCGCAATTTTTAATTCCGTATGTAGTTGTTAGATATCTAATTTTATTTATAATGATGTTAATGCTTTTTGCAAAGAAAAAAGTCTTATTGGCTTTTTATAAGAAAATACGAAGTGAATAATATATGAGGTCGTTTTATATGCAGGAAAAATATATAAACCAAATTAAAAAAGATTATTATCGCTTTTCGGGAAAGCATGGAGTTAACCTATATAGTATAATGTTTAAAATGCGAAAAAATCATGCATTTATGTCGTTGTTTTGGTTTAGAAAATCATAAGATGCTAAGTGCTCACTTTTAAAAAGAATATATCGGCATTATTATAGTATTCACGCAGGGAAGATGGGGATAGAAATCCCGGAAACTGTAAATATATCAGGCGGAATTCTAATGATTCACCCATATAATATTACCATTAATTCACAAGTGATTGCTGGGAAAAATCTGACATTATTAAAAGGTTGCACAATCGGAAATATTAAGGGAGATAATGGTGGTGCACCGATAATTGGTAATGACGTATATATTGGTTTGAACTCAACTGTTATTGGGAATATAAAAATTGGTAATGATGTATTGATTGCGGCTAATTCTTTTGTGAATTTTGATGTACCGGATCATTCTATTGTTATAGGAAATCCAGGGGTTGTACATAGGAAAGATAGAGCGACAGAATTATATATTACAAATAGGATAAAGTGATGGTTATGAAAAAAATAATATTTGTCATACGCTCTCTAGCAGGTGGCGGAGCAGAAAGAGTTATGTTAACTTTAGCAAAAAAGTTTTCTAAGGATGGACTGCATCCTATAATTATTGTGTTTGAAAATATAGTTGCATATGATATTCCAGAAGGTTGTGATTTGATACTTTTGAAATCAAAGTTCAACAATAGAATTTTAAGAGATATTTGGTGGATGAAACAAATTCGGTCCTTTTGTAAACAATCTGGAGTAATTGCACTTATTTCGTTTTTACCAAAACCTAACATTTATAGTATTGTTTCTTCTGCATTCTTAAAACACAAAGTAATCATATCAGAGAGAAATGATCCGCGAAGAAATGCTTCATTAAAAATTGATTTATTAAGAAAGTTTTTTTATCCATTTGCAGATAAAATCGTTTTTCAGACGGAAGAAGCGAAAGACTATTTTAACTATATAAATCCTGGAAAGTGTTTGTGTATTCCAAATCCAATTAATAGTAATTTGATAGATCCTTATTTTGGCAAAAGAAGAAAAGAATTTGTGAATTTTTGCAGATTTAATAATCAAAAAAATTTATTTTTGCTAATCGATTCATTTAAAGATGTATATAAATATCACCCAGATTATCATTTGTCAATATATGGTGAAGGTGAATTGGAAGACAAGTTAAGACAATATATTGCTGAACATTCGTTAGAAAAATGTTGCATGATAAAAAAGTTTACAAAGAATATTCATGAGGTGATTAAAGATGCCACGTGTTATGTTTCTAGCTCAGATTACGAGGGGATTTCAAATTCTATGTTAGAAGCAATGGCTATAGGATTGCCTGTGATATGTACAGATTGTCCGTGTGGTGGCGCAAGAATGATTATACGATCTTATAAAAATGGAATTCTTGTAAAAGTTGGTTCTAAAACAGAACTAGTAAAAGCTATGCTGTGGGTTATTTCACATCAAGATGAGGCAAATAAAATTGCTATTGAGGCAATTAATATAAGAGAAACATTAAATGAAAATTCGATATACATTAAGTGGAAAAAAATTGTTTTTTAGTATGGTTTATTATGGGTAGTATGGTATTGTATATTATGGGGATTATATGATAAATAAAAAATATTATTCGTATGTTGATATAATGAAATTATTTTTTTGCTTTTGTGTTGTAGGTATTCATACTCACTTGTTTTCAGAATATCCGAGTTTGTATTGGTGGATTAATCGTAGTGTATTTAGATTGGCTGTCCCTTTTTTTATGGTGGTAAGCATTTTTCTTCTTGAAAAAAAAATAGATAATGGAAAAGAACGGAAATTGGCAATACTTGACTTCTCTAAGAGAATTGGAATGATGATTATTGTCTTTGAACCTATTGCAATCTTTATGAATATTATTCTGTGGTATTATCAGGGGATAGATATAACGCATATATTATTTCATTGTATTCAATCAGTATTTTTTTATCCGCTAGGTGCATTATGGTATCTTCAGGCTATTTTGCTAGCTGTATGGTTGGATTTCTTTTTAGAATATAAATTAAAGTTGAGTGATAAATTTATTTGGGTTATAGCTATTGGCTTATATGCAATAGGATTATTAGGAAATTCATACTTTTTTATAGTTGAAGATACTCCGCTAGAGACATTATTTATACTATATTTGAGAGTGTTTTCTTCTTTTAGAAATGTTTTTCATTATGGGCTGATTATGGTGTTAATAGGAAAATATGCTTGGAATGCTTATAAAAAAAGATGTTATAACCAAAGATCATTGTTTTATCGGTGTATTATTGTATATTTGTTATATTTGGTTGAGTTATTTGCACTTCGAGACAAATCATTTGTTGATGATGGTTCAATGTTTATTGTACTACCTATATTTATTGTTTTTTTTGTGCTGGCTCTGTTACACTATATTAGTGATATAGATAAATATAAATCATATAGAAATTTATCTACAGGTATATACTTAGTGCATAAAGATATTACTATATTATTGACACTTGTATGTATGTTATTTCTTGATTTTGATATAGGTAGCTTAAATAAATTTATTATAGTAAGTATTTTATCATTTGTTATATGCAGTTTATCATATCGCTTGGATTGGAAAATCGCTAAATACTTAAAATGATGTGCAGTTATCGTACTATGTTGTTAGATTTATGGGTATTTAATTAGACATGTAGCTTTCATCAATAGATGATGAAACAAATGACTGTTATTGATAGGTTGAGATGAGTAATAGTTTGGGAGATGTATATTGACAATCACGAAATATACATTTGGATATTCTTTAGTGAATAGTATTAAATCGGAGGATGATCTAAAAGAATATGCGTTCTGTAGAGCTGCAACCAAAAAGAAATAAGTATCTTGATATTGTAAAATTCTTTGCGATCTTTTGTGTATTGTGGGGGCATGTTGTCCAACAAACATGTTTACTTGTAAATCCTAATGATGATTATATATTTAGATTTATATATACATTTCATATGCCATTGTTTATGGGGATATGTGGTTACTTTTTTGCTAAATCGTTAAGAAAATATGGTAGAAAATACTATATAGATAATAAACTAAAAACACGATTGCTTGGGTTGATAATACCGATGCTTTCTTTTGGAATATTGAAAATTTGTATTTCTGGGAAATTTGATTTATTGCATTATTTAGAAGCTGCACATGGCGTTTGGTTTTTAGGAGATTTAGCTATTAATACTGTAATGATTTTAGTTATATCGAAGTGGTGTAGTGGTTCGTTTTCACATGATGCTAAATGTTTTTTGTTGGGTATACCTTTTGTATCGATACCTAAAATAGGATATGGTGCCCAAGGACTTTTTATGTATTTGTTTTTTGTGGGTGGTTATTGGTTGGCAGTTTATTATAAAAAAAGTTTTTCTACAAGTATTAGATATTGGAAGCTTGTATTAATGATATTTATTCTATCGTTTGTAGTGTTTGGGATTATTCCTTATGAACCGTCAGCCTTCACGTTTGATATAAATAAATATGATTTTGTTGGGATTGTTTTGATAGATGTATTAAAAATTATAATGGGAATATCTGGATGTTTTTTAATATTGATGATTATTTATAAAATAATGCCTTGTTTAAAAGGTACTAGCTTGGAATGTTATGCAATAGAACAAGGACAATATACATTAGATATATATCTATTGAATATAATTATTTTGGAAAAGATTTGTGGCCCGTTATATCGTAATATAGTGAAATATTACCAGTTCAATATTTTGCATTCGTACGGTATTTTGTTTGAATTTATATCAACACTTATTGTGACTTGTTTAATTATGATTATTATTACGACTGTAGGAAAAATAATGAATAAGAATCATTATATAGCAAAAATATTCTTTTATCGCTGAATTTGTTATATTTATTTGAGACCGTAATATTCAGTCGAGTGAATACGCTATAGACAATTGTTTAGTTAAAACGCTAGAGTAATGAGGTGATATCATGTTTGTAGTTAAGAAGAATTCTGAAATGATGAATAAGACATTTCGGTTGCCGGCGGATCTTTTAGAGCGGCTTACAGCGGTGGCGAAGGCACAGGATGTATCAGTAAATAATCTTGTGCAGCAGTGTTGCGAGTATGCGCTCGGGGAGATGCCGAAGTCGGATTCGGGGCGGAGTGTAGACAAATTGAGAAAATAAAAATGACGGGGCATTGTGTCCCGTCATTTTGCATGATGAAAAGTTGTTGTTATTCTGTGATTGGGATGTTGTTTTCTTTGGCGAAGGCGATGACACGTTCTTTAGACCAATCGACGGCATCGATGATTTCGATTAATGGTTTATGTTTTAGGAGCATGCGTTTTACGATGGTCATTTCCATGTTGCGTTCGCCTTCAGCACGCCCTTCAGCACGCCCTTCAGCGCGTCCTTCGTTTAAGACCTCATTCATGATTTCGCACATTTTGCTCACTCCTTTGTCGTTGGTTTTGTAGAATTTTACTCGTTGCGCTAATTCAGGATAATACATGTCATCTGCATTGGTGCAGTGAAAATCATGCATTAAACGGCCGAGTGCATCGTCGGCTTGATGTGCTGCGTTTACGTAGATGATATCGGCATTGTCATGGAAGGTGGAATTGTTCATTTCCTCGATTTTACGCCGGATGTGGTAGATTGGTTGGTTTCCTTGTAGCACATCATGTTCTGTGATGAATATGACGCAGGTTTTTGGTAGATCCTTCCAATTGGTGCTTTTTTGCACTTCCATGGCATCGAGCAGGCTGCTGTTGTAGCGGGCTCGGAGCGGAACAGCACCAGCATCACTGCGCTGGACTTCAAAGTCATACGCGGTTCCCTGTGAGTCTTTAGCAAAAACGTCGAAACGAACCTCGCGCCCATATAGGTTGGGAACTGTGTTTTGCGTAACCATTTCCACGATTTGCAAATCGTCACGTCCTTGTATAATGCGCAGGAGCAATTCCATTCCTTGTGGGTATCCATCGAAACAACTGTTGAAAAAGGTATCGTCTAATAACTTGAATCTTTTGATTCGCGCCAGGTTTCTTTGCCGGCGCAGTTCCTCTTGCGTTGCCGTTTGAGTCACCTTCCTTCTTCAATTATAAAAAAATGTAAGATGTGGTGCAAGTGATTTACTTTACAAACAAATGTTTCCACAAATATTATATCACAATAGGAACGTAGATTCTATATAAAGATAAGCGGTACAACGTATGTTTTTCCGTTAAATGGCCGAGTGCATCGTCGTCTTGATATGGTGCAAGTGCTTACGAAAGGTCTTGATACATGTAATTTTTTGAGGTATAATCCATACAAAACCTCAAAAAATACAGTTTTTGAGGTTTTGTATGAGTCGATGTTTTAGTTTAGCAGGTAAGCATATGTATGAATCGTTATATAAAATCTATTACAAGAGAAATACGGAGTGGCAGGGGGAGTATGAGCGTCGGATTAATAGTGTTGAGGCTCAGGTTCTGCCCTTGACGGTGTCGCAATATGGACATTCTGAGGAGTATCGGGCTTTTTTTTGTTATACGAAGGACGCTGCAATTTTGCAAGAGAGAATTCGTCAGGAGTTTTCTGAGTGTCAGAAGCTGATCTATAGGCTGCCTCACTCCGCGATAGCTTTTTTCTTGCGAGCAAGTATTGTCGATGAAGTGAAGTCTACAAACGATATCGAAGGGGTACATAGCACGCGTAGGGAAATCCGCCAGGCGTTGAGTATGACTGCTGATGAACGGAAGAGCCAGCGGATGGGGTCGATGGTAGACACATATCTACGCCTTTTAGTGCGGGAGGAGATTTGTTTTGCGGAGAGCCGGGATATTCGTGCGCTATACGATGCGTTCTTGGCAGACGAGATACGGTTGGAGGATGAGGATAATCTTTCGGATGGTACGATTTTTCGCCGGAATAGCGTGGATATTGTATCTGCTTCACAAAAGGTTGTACATCGCGGCTTGTATCCTGAGGCGAAGATTATTTCGTGTATGGATCAGGCTCTTATGGTTCTTCGGGACGAGGCGATACCTGTTTTTTACCGGGTGGCATTGTTTCATTACTTTTTTGGCTATATCCATCCGTTTTATGATGGCAATGGCCGGCTATCGCGGTTTATCACGGCATATTTCCTGGCTAAAGAGTTAGATCCGGTGGTGGCTTTACAGTTATCGGTTTTGATAAAGCAGAATCGAAAGCGGTACTATGAGTTATTTTCTGTGACTGATGCATCTATAAATTGTGGCGATATGACAACGTTTATTATCGGGATGCTGGAGTTTATTGCGCAGACGGTATCGTATACGAGAGCAATATTGGAAGAAAAGGAGCGTTTGTATTTAAAAAATCGCGAAAAAATAAAAGATATTGCTGGAAAGAATAAGAAAGTATTTGTATTTTATGATTTGCTGCTGCAGGCGGCCTGCTTTTCGGATTGTGGAGCGACTATGCAGGATATCCGCAAGTTTACCGGTAAGTCGGAGAATACGGTATATGCGTATTTGGATAAGATACCAGCAGATATGTTATTGGTGGATAAAAAATATCGCCCCTATCATTATCGATTGGATTTGGGGAAGAATGGCTGTGAGTAATAATTGGGGGGTGTACTGGTTCATAAATTTTTCTTTGCTATTCGAATGAGTCTATCTGTTTCGTCAACCATAAACAGAGGGATGTTGAGCACGCCGTCATCCATTCGTAAGTTATTCATGGAGAAGCGTATCCTTAGTTTTGTCTGGGAAGCGAATATTTCTGCATATTTTTTGAGACTACGGCTCTTGATGTTGGTGTCTGATTTTACCTCGATAGGTATAATATCATTTTCGTGTTGTACCACAAAGTCTACTTCGTAAGAAGGATTAAGTCGCGACCAATAATGTGGGGCTGCATCGAATTGTGGGACAAGGGACTGGAGTACGAAATTCTCCGTCAATGATCCTTTGAATTCAGTAAATAGGCGGTTTCCTTCACGAAATGCCACTGGGTCTAATTTTGCCAAACGGCGAAGGACACCTACATCTGACAGATAAATTTTGAAGGCACTTAAATCTTCATAACCGGATAGAGGGATGCCTGGTGCTGTAATGCGGAAGGTTTTATAGATTAATGCTGCATTTACCAGCCATTCTAAGGCATCTTTATACTCTCTTGCTCGAGCTCCTTCTTTCACGACATTGTATAGGAATTTCTTGTTTTCTCGAGCTAGCTGTGAAGGCAATGAGTTCCAGATACGGGCAATCTTTGGATATTCTTTGGTTTCAGGATGTTTCATGAAATCCCGTTCATAGGCGTTGATGATATCTATCAGGACAGATTGGATTTGTCCTACAGACTGTGTTTTGACCCAGCGGTATACGACTTCGGGCATTCCGCCGGTTACAAAGTACATTTTCATTTTTTCAGCCAAAGGATTAAAAAAAGCCTCAGGTATTGGTGCAATTTCATCTATCTGGTTTAGATATGTGGCAAGATTGCTACTGCCCGTGGCCATTAGGAATTCTTGAAAACTCATAGGGTATATGGTCAGAAAATCAACTTTGCCTACAGGAAAGGAGGAGGGGGTTGCTAAAGCGATGCCCAACAGGGAGCCTGCACTAGCTACATGGTATTCTGGGGCATTTTCACAAAAATATTTCAGAGAGTTCAATACTTCGGGGCAATCCTGAATCTCATCAAAGACAATCAGGGTCTTACCAGCAACGATATCCTGTCCTCCGGCCATAGCCAAATTAGGAAGGATACGCTGTACATCCTTAGTGGTGGTAAAAAAATCTCGATATTCTGGGGTTTCATCAAAGTTGAAATAGGCAACATTATCATAGTAACGGCGGCCAAACTCTTTGAGCAGCCAAGTCTTACCTACCTGACGGACGCCCTTGACAATTAAGGGCTTGCGATAGGGGGATTCCTTCCATTCTATTAGTTGCTGCATAGCTATTCGTTTCATGTTATCACCTCATTATATATAAAAATGTGATTTCTTACACATAATTATATATAATGAGGTGAGGAATCGCAATGCATTTTTATCGAGCTAGTTCATTTTGTGTCGCCATTTTGGCATCATCCATCTTTAATGGATGAAATAATAAATAGGGCTGACGTTTTGGTGTCAGCCCTATTTGCATTGGTGGTAATATTTATTTTTCGAGCAGCAGACCAACGCGTTTCTTGGCTTTGGTCAGTGTCTTGCGGGCGATGTAGGTGGCGCGTTCGGCACCTTCGCGCATTTTTTCTTCGAGGTATGGGCGGTCATTCATGAGCTCTGCGTATTTTTCGCGGATGGGTTTGAGCTCATCGGCTACGCACTGGCCAACGACGGCTTTGAAGTCGCCATAGCCCTTGTCGTCGAATTCGGCTTCGATTTCGTCCATGGTCTTGCCAGTGATGGCCGAGTAGATGGTCATGAGGTTGCTGACGCCTGGCTTATCTTCGCGGAAGCAGACTTTTGCTTCGCTGTCGGTGACGGCGCTCTTGAATTTCTTGAGGATGGTCTTTTCGTCGTCGAGGATTGAGATGGTAGCCTTCGGATTAGTGTCGGATTTGCTCATCTTGCTCGTCGGGTCCTGCAGGCTCATGACGCGTGCGCCTGCTTTCGGGAAGTAGCCTTCGGGCAGTTTGAAGATTTCGCCATAGGTGTGGTTGAAGCGCGTGGCGATGTCGCGCGTGAATTCGAGGTGCTGGGTCTGGTCGGCACCGACTGGTACATAGTCAGCCTGGTAGAGCAGGATGTCGCCAGCCATCAGGGCCGGATAGGTGAAGAGGCCGGCGTTGATGTTGTCGGGGTGTTTCGAGGATTTATCCTTGAACTGCGTCATGCGTGACAGTTCGCCGAACTGGGAGACGCAGTTCATGAGCCAGCCCATCTCGGCATGGCATTTGTTGTGGCTCTGGACGAAGACGAGGCTCTTGTCCGGGTCGATGCCGCAGGCCAGCAGCAGCGCGAATGCCTGCAACGTCTGCTGGCGGCGCTTGGCCGGATCGATATGGACGGTCAGCGAGTGCAGGTCGGCGATGAAGTAGTAGCACTGGTATTCTTCCTGCATCTTGCCCCAGTTGCGGACAGCGCCGAGGTAGTTGCCGAGCGTGAATTCGCCCGTCGGCTGGATGCCTGATAGGATGATTTTCTTGGTTTCCTTAGTTTCCTGTGTCTGTTCCATATAGATACACTCCTCTTCTTGCGCCGGAGCATGAAAAAAGTCCCCGGCAGTCAACACTGCCAGGGACGAAAATCTTCGCGGTGCCACCCTGATTCATGGCAACATTGCCATGCGCTTGATGGAGCACAACCATGCTCCTGGCAACTTACGCGTGCCAGACGTCGCAGCCTACTGAGCTTCTGCTGTTCAGTGCGCCCTCAGCGACCCATTTGCCCGCTCGTTTTTCATCCGGCTCCCAGCTCCCCGGACTCTCTGTGCAAGCGTGACGGACGTTATCCTCGCTTCAACGGTTTACATACTATGCCTACTATAGCACCGATGTGCGTCAGCTGTCAAGGTGACAGGGACGCAAAAGAAGGATGAAAGTTTTGGACATTTGTGCTACACTGGAAGAAATGATTTACAGCTATAGCAAAGGGGCGAGTATATGTACCGATTGACCGCAAGACTCATCATTTACCGCAAAATCGATAAGGATAGTATCCTGTTCCGGCTGGCAGGCATCTGCCGCCGTTTTCAGAGTGGCAGCTATGATGCGGAGGAGCTGTCGGGCGAAGTCTTGGATGAGATTTCGCGTCTTCTCGATGTGGCAACGCGCTATGGTTTTGATGGCAATCTCTGGCATAATTATCTGGCTTTCCTGCTGGCGACGACGGAGACACCGTTCACGCTGGTTTGTGAGAAGAAGGGGGCCAGCGATGGCAGTGTGCAGAAATTTGCCCGCAGTGATTTCGAGGTGTTCCGCCAGCTGCTTGCCTATGATTTCGGGCCGCTGGAGCAGGCTTTGGGACTCGACTGCTTCCATGTCATCGAGGATTATCAGGCGGTGGAGAAGAAGGAGCAGATCTATAACAAGAGCGTCAGCGAAAAGGTGCGGGAGCTCAGTGCGGCCATCGAGCGGGCTGAGGATGCTTATGATATGTACCAGATTGTCACATCGTTCTACAAGCGCTATGGTGTAGGCATGTTTGGACTCAATAAGGCGTTTCGCGTATCGCCGGATATCGAGGTCACGGGCCGGCTGCTCGAATCGATTACGACGACTGGCGATATGCGGCTTGATGATCTCGTGGGCTATGAGAGCCAGAAAAAGCGGCTGCAGGATAATACCGAGGCCTTTGTCAATGGCCGCAAAGCCAATAACGTCCTGCTCTATGGCGATGCCGGTACAGGTAAGTCTACAAGCATCAAGGCAATCCTCAATCAGTATTACGATCAGGGACTGCGCATGATTGAGGTCTACAAGCATGAATTCAAGTACCTGCAGCGCATTATCGCCCAAATCAAGAATCGCAACTACAAATTCATCATTTATATGGATGATTTATCCTTTGAAGAATTCGAGATTGAGTACAAGTATCTCAAGGCGGTCATTGAGGGCGGATTGGAGGTAAAGCCTGACAATGTGCTGATTTATGCGACGAGCAACCGCCGCCATCTGATCCGCGAGACCTGGAACGACCGCCCCGATTCGGTGGACCCCGATATGCATCAGACTGATACCGTGCAGGAGAAGCTGTCGCTTTCGGCGCGCTTTGGCTTGTCCATTGGATTCTTTAGCCCGAGCCGGCAGGAGTATTACGATATCATCCGGGAATTGGCCCGCCGCCATCCTGAGATTACATTGAGCGACGAGGAACTCAAGGCTGGTGCGGTCAAATGGGAAATGTCCCATAGCGGCGTATCGGGACGCATTGCCCAGCAATATATCAATTCGCTATTGAGTGGCAAGTGACAATTGCATAGAGTAAACAACAAACGGCCACCAGCTGAAGCTGGTGGCCGTTTGTTTAGAATTCGTAGGGCTTGCTGACCTTGTGATAGGTGGTATGCAGGAGTTCGTGGGCTTTTTCGCCTAGTGGCTCGCCGAGGAATTCTTTGTAAAGGGTCTGGATTTCGGGGTTGTCGTGCGATTTGCGCAGCGGCAGGCTGCGGTCAATCTCGTAGAGGGCGGCCATGCGCTTTTTGCGGATGGCGTTGGTCGTACCGATGGGCTGGCCGCCGCCACCGATGCAGCCGCCTGGGCAGGCCATGATTTCGATGAAGTCATAGGGGCTGGTGCCCTGCTGGACTTGTTCCATGATGCGGCGGGCATTGCGCAGTGTATGGGCAACGCAGATGCGGATCTCACGCCCGTTGATGTTTACGCTGCATTCCTTGATGCCTTCGAAGCCGCGGACTTCGTTGAACGCAAGTTTTTCGAGTGTCTGGCCAGTGAGTTTTTCGTAGACTGTGCGCAGGGCAGCTTCCATGACACCGCCAGTTGTGCCGAAGATAGCAGCGGCACCGGATGCAAGGCCTAGCGGGCTGTCAAAGTCACTTTCGGGCAGCTGGCGCAGCCGCAGACCGACGTATTTGATGAGTTTGATGAGCTCGCGGGTTGTCAGCACGATGTCGACATCCTGCTGCCCGTTGCGGCCCATTTCGGGGCGTGCGGCCTCGAATTTCTTGGCCGTGCAGGGCATGACCGATACCGTGACGATGTCTTTGACATCGATGCCGGCTTTTTCAGCATAGTAGGTCTTGGCAATGGCACCGAACATGCTCATTGGCGATTTTGCCGAGGAAAGATGACCGATGCAGTCGGGGAAATGCTTTTCCATATAGTTGACCCAGCCAGGGCTGCAGGAGGTCATCATCGGCAGAGTGCCGCCATTTTGCAGACGGTCAAGGAATTCGGCGCCCTCTTCCATGATGGTGAGGTCAGCGCCGAAGTTCGTATCGAATACGCGGTCAAAGCCGAGCAGCTTGAGCGCCGTGACCATCTGGCCCGTGACGATGGCACCAGGCTCAAGGCCAAAGGCATCGCCAAGGGCGACGCGTACCGAGGGGGCAACCTGCACGATGACGTGTTTCTGCGGGTCCTGCAGGGCGTCGAGTACCTTTGTGGTATCGTCTTTTTCGACGATAGCGCCAGTCGGGCAGACGAGGCTGCACTGGCCGCAGAGGATGCAGTCCGTAGCTTCCATCGGCTTGTTGAAAGCCGTCGTGACGACGATGTCGCTGGAGCGGCCGGCATAGGTCAGCGCCGCAATGCCCTGTACGTCCTTGCAGGCGCGGATGCAGCGGCCGCAGCGGATGCATTTGGCTGGATCGCGTACGATGGAAGGATTGGTTTCGATGCGCGGCTCCTCCTTGACGACGCTGGGCAGCGGGGATTCAAGGATGTTGAAGCGGCTGCAGAGGCGCTGGAGGTCGCAGTTCTGGTTGCGCGGGCAGCTCAGGCAGTCCCTATGATGGTTGGCGAGCATAAGCTGCAGGATGGATACCTGGGTATCGCGGACAATCTGTGTGTCGGTATGGACTTCCATGCCTTCCCAGACCTCCGTCGAGCAGGCGGCGAGCAGGCGGCGCTTGCCGACGACTTCGACCGAGCAGAGACGGCAGTGAGCCTTGATGCGCTGGTCTTCGTGGTAGCAGAGATGCGGGATGTCGATGCCGAGCTTTGCCGCAGCCTGCATGATTTTCGTGCCCTGCGGCACTTCGATGGGGATATTGTTGATGGTCAGATGCACCATCGGGATTTCTTTGCTTTCGTTTTCAGCCGTCATCATGCGTTACCTCCGACGTCAAATACTTCTGGGAAAGTCAGCATGGCTGACTGCAGGGTGTTCTGCGCGGTTTCGCCAAGGCCGCAGAGCGAGGACATGCTCATGACGCGGGCAATCGTGGCCATGATACGGATGTCTTCAGCGGTAGCCGTGTGATTGGCAATCTTGTCGAGGATGATCTTGATGTGTAGATTGCCTTCACGGCAGGGCGTGCACTGACCGCAGCTCTCTTCGGAGAAGAATTCCTGGTTCATGCGCAAAAAATCGATGACGCTTGTGCGTTTGTCGATGACCAGCAGGCCACCAGAGCCGACCATGACGCCAGCGGCACGCAGATCGTCGTAGGTATAGGGCGTATCGAGAATCGAGGCGTCGGCAATCTTGCCCGAGGCACCGCCGAACTGGATCAGCTGGATCTCGCGATCGTGCTGTATGCCGCCAGCAAGATTGTAGATGATTTCGCGAATGGTCGTGCCGAAGGGAATCTCGAAGACCCCGGGATTGTTGACATTGCCGGCAACCGAAATCATCTTGGTGCCAATCGATTCGTCCGAGCCACAGGAGGCATAGACGCCGTCCTTGTCCATCAAGAGATGCGGGACGATTGAGAGGCTTTCGACGTTGTTGAGGCAGGTCGGGCGGGCAAACAGGCCGCTGACCTTGATGAAGGGCGGTTTCATGCGTGGGCGGCCAGCCTTGCCCTCGATGGAGCGTATCAGCGCCGTGCCTTCGCCGCAGACATAGGCACCGCCGCCAGAGTAGAGGTGCAGGTTGAAATTGAAGTCCTTGCCGAGAATATTATCGCCGAGGAAACCGTAGTTCTTGGCTTGACGGATGGCGTTCAAGAGCAGCGGGCGCAGGCAGGCGTACTCTGCGCGCATATAGATATAGCCGTCAGTCGCGCCGCAGACGAAGCCTGCGATGATCAGCGCTTCGATGAGGTTAAACGGGTCGTTCTGGATTAGGGCGCGGTCCTTGAAGGTCGTTGTCTCGCCTTCGTCAGCATTGCAGACTACGACTTTGTTTTCGCCGCGTACCGCGCGGGCCTGATGCCATTTGCGGCCGAGCGGGTACTCGGCACCGCCACGGCCGCGTATCTTGGCGTCCGAAAGCATCTCACAGATTTCCTCAGGGTCCATATTCACGGCCTGGCGCAGGGCCTCAAAGCCGCCAATCTTCATATAAGAGCCAATGGATGAGGTATCGTACTGGCCAAAGTTCCTGGTCAGGAACCGGATTGTCTTGCTCATATCATTTTCCTCCAGCTTAGGTAAGCGAACGCAGCAGGGCCTCGATCTTTTCCTGCGAGTCGAGATGGTCATAAATCTGGCCGTTGATGCGTACGGATGGCGCGCGGTCGCAGGCGCCATAGCAGGTCGTTGTCTCGAGCGTGAAGCGTCCATCGTAGGTTGTCTCGCCAATCTTGATGTCGAGCAGGCGCTCAAGCGTCTCTAAAAGCCGCTTGGTGTCGATGACGTTGACACGGCAGGCCGGCGAACTGCAGACCTGGATCGGGTATTTGGCACGCGGCTTGGAGGAAAGCTCGCTGTAGAAGTTTAAGCAGTCAAATACATTCGTGACAGGCAGGCCGAGCCGGTCTGCCAGATAGTAGGCGGTGGACTCGGGGACGTAATGGCGTTCGTTGAGCTCTTGCACTTCAAGCAGGATGCCGACAATCTGGGTAGGGTCGTTGTCATGCGACTCGAGTACCAGATCGATCTTGGCCTGCAGCTCGGCAGAGAGTGGATACTCTTGACTTTGTGCGGTCAGCATAGATAAACCTCCTAAAAAAATACTATACATGTAACAGTTATATTATATAATAAAAGCGAATAGAATCACAGTGCTTAGGGAAAAAACACTGCGCAGGACGGTTTCGAGCCGCATATAGTAGGAGAAAATCGGTTTTCCCCAAGATGTGGTATACAACTTTACATTTGTGTGTTATAATATAGGTGCCATTAGGGGAGCATGTAAATAGACTTCATACCAAAACTATGGGGGGATTATTTATGGCTATCAAGAACATTGAAATGGACCGTCGTGACAGCGCGAGTTATCGCAAAATCTTGAAACGAGGAGGTTTCCTTTCTGCAAGTTACTTGTCTGTCAATGGCTTTGACGTCAACCGGCTGCGCAAACTGGCGCTGGCAGGAGAACTTGACGCAGTACGCTGTGCTATTGGCAATTCAATCCGCTGGTATTACCGGGAACGGCAGGCGGAGAATGCGCACCTACGTGGCTTGGCATAATTTTATGTCGTGATTATATTGTAATGTTTTGTTGATGGTTATGGAATCGGCCTTGCCGGTTCTATTTTTTTCTGCTTGTTTACAGGGGAATCGCGCATAATCGTAGTATATATAATAGTAGCAGAAAAAGGGGATAAGTTATGATAAAGATGTTTTGGGTCGTGTTCATCGGTGCGCTGGTGCTGGTATTGCTCGTGATACCGGGGGCCATCATCTGGCGGCGGGTGATGAAAATTCCGCTGGATACCGACCGGCGCCGTTTCCTCAAAAAAGCGGCGGCTTATCCGGTCGGGCTCGTGGCGGCAGGCACGTATGGCAGCCAGTATGAGCGATGCCATACGGTGGACAACCGCTATACGATAAAGGCGGGAGCTGGCGGCTTTCCTGCCGGCTTTCGCCTGGCGCAAATCAGTGATGTGCATCTGGGGCGATTCTTCGATAATGAAGATTTGCGGCAGCTGCTTGCGCGCATAGCGGCTGATGGCCCTGACATGCTGGTGATTACAGGGGATCTCTTTGACGATGAGAGGCTGAATCCTGGTGCGGCTAGGGTGCTGGAGGATTTTGTGGATGCGTTTCCCGATGGCATCTGGTTTTGTCTGGGCAATCACGAACATTTCCGTGGCGTGGAGAAAATCCAGGCGGATTTGGCGAAGACGCGTGTCCATGCGCTCTACAACAAGGCGGTCAAGGTGCCGGGGCGTGATTTCTGGCTGGCAGGTGTGGACTATCCTATGCTGCGTGAGGAGAAGAAATTCCAGCAGCTCAAGGCAAAGTTTACGGAAAATGCGCTGGCGGATATCCCCGCAGAGGAGCGGCCGCGCACGATCCTGCTCGCCCATCATCCCGAGTTCATCGATGATGCGGCTGCAGCTGGTGTGCTGCTGACGCTCACGGGACATACGCATGGCTGCCAGTTCGGTGTGCTGGGACTGCCACTGTTTCCCGTATTCAAGTACAATCGCGGACTGGTGGAGAAGGGGGCAAGCTACGGTTACGTGCATAGCGGCAACGGCAGCTGGTTCCCCTGCCGCATAGGCTGCCCACCAGAAATCGCATATTTTACGGTACAATAAAATGAGTTGCAGTTTGTCGGGCAATGTATGTGAATCAGAATCATAACCATAACCTTCCCGCGTACGAATAGTCAAACTGCATTTTCTGGAAGGTGGATATAGATGATGGGATTTTGGAAGACGCGGCTGGAGGAGATCCAGCAGATGTTGGCGCGCGGGCGGACGAGTGCGGCGCGGCAGGCACTGGATTCCCTGCGTGAGGAGGGGATGGTGCCGGACGAGGAGCTATGGCGTATCCATGAGCTCTATGGTGCGGTATTCCATGATCTTGCGGATGCCGAGGGCGCGGCGGCGGCTTATAACAATGCGGCGCAGGCCGATAAGTATCTGCGCAGCCAGCGCGAGCATTTCTCGAATTATCTGTTTGCGCTGCACTATCTGCCGGGCATTCCTGCCGACGATCTGTTTGCCCAGCATCAGGTCTATCAGGGGCTCTACCGTGATACAGAGCTTTTGCCACCACGGGAAAAAACAAATCATGCGCGGCTTCGCATTGGCTTTCTGGCTCCGGATTTCCGGGATTCTTCGTCGGCCAGGTTCTATGAATGCCTGCTGACGGGGCTTGATGCACGGCAGTTTGCTATTTATGCCTACGCCTTGCAGGATAGCGAGGACGACTTCACGCGTCATCTGCAGGCAACAGGGCTTACATACCGCTGCCTGGCAGGGCAGAGCCTGCGGCAGCAGGCGGAGATGATTCGTTGGGATGAGATTGATGTGCTTGTGGATTTAGGCGGTCATTCGGCTGGTGGCATGGGGCTTATGGTCTTAGCCCAGCGGCCAGCGCCTTGGCAGCTTTGCGGCATTGGCTGGTTCGATACCACAGGGCTTCCGGCTGTCGATGCGTTCCTGACTGATGCGGAGATGGACCCTGTTGGTACGGACTACCGTTTTACCGAGCAGCTGTTGCGGCTGCCGAGCGGTTTTTGCTTCACTCCTGCGCCTGCCATGCAGCGCATTTGCCGTCTGCCACGGCAGCGGGCAGGCGTTGTCTTTGGCTGCTATCAGAATTTCATGAAAATCAACCGGCAGGTCATGGAATGCTGGCGGCATATCCTTGAAAATCTTCCGGGCAGCCGGCTGATCGTGCAGGATACGACGCGGCTGCCAGAGCGGCGGGCCGTGCTGGAAAGGCGGCTGGAAAACGCCGGCCTGCCGATGGAGCGCGTCGAAGTGCGCATAGGCAGTGACCGTTATCTTGAGGACTATCAGCAAATCGATATCATGCTCGATACTTTCCCCTATCCGGGCGGAGCGGCGGCAGCGACGGCACTTTATATGGGCGTGCCGGTCATCGCGCTGCGCGGCGACCATCATAGTGCACGCCTGAGTGCCAGTATCCTGACTGCTGCTGGCCATGATGAGTGGATAGCAGACAGTATGGATGCGTATATCAAGCTGGCTTTGCAGCTGGCTGTCGATTGCGAGGGGCTGGAGCGGCAGCAGCTGGCTTTGCGGGCGGAGCTGGAGCAGTCCAGGCTTATGGCTGCGCAGGCGTATTGCACGGCGTTTGCCGAAGCCATCCTGTGCGGAGGAGGAGAAATTCTTGAAGCATGACATTACTGACTTGCTCGTGGGCAGCTTGGAGCCTTGCCGCTGGCTGGTCGTTGAAAGCCTTGAGCATCTTGCGAAGCTGCGGTCACTTTATCCGCAGGCAGCTATCACGGTGGTAACACGCCATGAGGAAGCGGCAGAGCTTTCTGCTTTGGCGGGACTTGGCATTGACTGGCATATCCTTGACTATCGTGAGCAGCATCTTCCCTTTGCTGAGGCGAGTTTTGACTTTATCCTGGCTGAGCCGGTGCTTACTGAGGCTTGGACGCTTTACGATACCATGATGGATATCAGCCGCAAGCTCACGGATACGGGCAAGCTCTATACGGCCTATCTGAACATCCGCTATCATGGCGTGCTCGCGCAGCTGCGTGAGGGAATCTTCCCTGTGCGCGATAAGCATCTGTATGCCAAGGCGGAGATTGTCCGTATCCTTGACGATGCTGTGTTCAAGGAAATCGACTTCCTGTCCGGCTGGCAGGATGATGATTTGACGGATGGCGAGGCTTGGGCGGCGCAGGGCTTTGCCAATTTCAGCCAGGATCTATCCACAAGCAAGTGGCTCGTCGAGGCCTGCCGCAGTACGGCGGCGGTGGCCAATCTCAAGGGGCTTTACGACCGGGAAACGCGCAAACAGCTCGCACGTCTATTGCATCGCATCGAGTATGGCGTTGACACGAAAAAAAACCTCGCGGAGCTGAAAAAGCTCTGCGAGGTGCAGATGATATTTGCCGAATATCTTTCAGATTTTGTGCACGAGGCTTGTATGCATCCTGAGCGGGTGCTGGCCTTAGTGCATAGTGCCCAGGAAAATCAAGCGGATACCGAGGGCGAACATCGCCAGTGACAGCAGTCCCAGGATTACCTTGGACTTTGTTTTTTGCGAAATTTTCGCGCCAATCTGTGCGCCGATTGCGGCACCTATGGCGATGCAGATGGCTGGCAGCCAGATGATATGGTCGAGCAGGAAATGTGAGATGACGCCAAAGGCCGAAGAGCAGGCCAGCACGAAATGTGAGGTGGCCGTGGCGACATGCACGGGAAAGCCCAGCAGGTAAATCATCAGCGGCACGTGGATGACGCCGCCGCCGATGCCAAAGATGCTCGAGACAAAGCCGACGCCGAAGCTGGAGAGTATGCCAATCCCCTGGCTGAACTGGAAGCCTTCCGGAATCTCGTGGATATCCGTCGGCGGTTTGTGGGTTGTATTCCAGAACATGATGCAGGCCATGCAGAGCATGAACAGACCGTAGTAGAGATCCAGCTGCGGAGCGCTGAACGAATTGACGATATATGAGCCAAAGAAGGCACCAGGAAGCGTAGCAAGTGCGAACGGCACAGCTGCACGGAAGAAGACTCGCTTCTGGCGGATATAGGCCAGTGTGCCCGAGACGGCGTTCGCAAGCACGACGAAAAGGGAAGTGCCCGTAATTTGGGCAGCCGTATGGAAGTACGGATAAATGCCGCCGTCGGACATAAAGAAGATGAAAACCGGTACGCAGATAAGGCCGCCGCCGATACCAACGAGCGTACCGAAGATGCCGACGAACAGGCCAAGCAGTAAAAATAAGAGAACAGCCATAAGTTAATCCTTTCGTGAATAATTTCTCAAGCTCATTATAGCACAGCTCACATGGATGCAGGAAAGAAAAATAGTTCAAATCTGTCTGAAAAATCTCGACAATTGTGACGAATCATGGTAAAATAAATAAAAAATAATAGTCATAGTTTTCAGTTATTTTACCACCAGAGGAGGATCGCAATGAAAAAGTTTATGGATAAAGATTTCCTGCTCCAGACTGAAACGGCCAGCCGGCTCTATTACGAGCATGCAGCGGCACAGCCCGTTATTGACTATCGCAGCCATCTGTGTGCGGCCGATATTGCAAGTGATAAGAGCTACCGCAATATCACGCGGCTTTTGCTTGGCAATGCTGATGCTGCCTGGCGGCTGCTGCGCGCGGCTGGCGTCGAGGAGAGATACATCACTGGCGATGCCAGCGACTATGAAAAGTTCCAGAAATTTGCCGAGACCATGCCAAAGGCTATCGGCAATCCGATGTTCCTGCGGTCACAGCTGGAGCTCAAACGGTTCTTTGATTGCGATATCCTGCTGAGTGGCGATACGGCGGCTGAGATCTGGACGCTCTGCAACGAGAAGCTGCAGCAGCCCGATTACACGATTCGCGGCCTGCTGGCTAAGGCGAATGTTGAAAGCGTCGATACGATTGCCGATCCTGCCGATGATCTCAAGTGGTTCCGCAAGATGCTGGAAGATGATGACTGCAAGACTTTGGTACGTCCGATTTTCTGCCCCGACAAGGTGCTGCATATCGAGTCGCCTGAGTGGGAAAACTATATGAAATACGAGCTTGGGACGGCAGCCGATATCGACATCAGCACGATGCAGGATGTCCGCGATGCACTGCACAAGCGGATGGATTACTTCGAGTCGCTGGGCTGCCGCACGGCGGATCATACCCTTGATGTGATGGATTTCTGCCTTGCCGAGGAATTCGAGCTGGATGATATCGTCGGCCGCACCATCAATGGCAAGGGCAAACGGCAGTCGCAGACTGTCCGTGCGCAGTTCCAGACAGCTGTCATGGTATTCTTGGCGACGGAGTACGCGCGCCGTGGCTGGGTCATGCAGCTCGAGTATGCTGTGCTGCGTGACAACAACAGCCGTCTGCTGGCTGACGCTGGCATGGGCAAGGGCGGTGACTGCCTGACGGATGGCTGCTGCGGGGCAAAGTTTGCGCAGTTCCTCAATGCGCTCGATAAAGATGGACTGCTGCCCAAGACCATCGTAAGCTCGCGCAATCCCGCCGATGGGGCGATGATTGCCTCGGTCATCGGTGCGTTCCAGGGAAGTGAGGCCGCAGGCAAGCTCCAGCTGGGCGCATCGTGGAACTTCCAAGGCGCTAAGAATGGCATCAAGGCGCAGCTGGCACACATGGCCAATCAGTCATTGCTCGGCTGTGCGGTCAACATGGCCAGCAATGCCCGCAGTGTGCTGTCATGCGCGCGCCATGAATATTACCGCCGTATCCTTTGCGATTTTATCGGCCGTCTCGTCGAAAACGGCGAGTATCCCGATGACGAAGCATTGCTCGGGCAGCTGGTCGAAGACATCTGCTACGGCAATGCGAAAAAATATTTTGGCTGATGACGCGGAGGGCTATGCTATAATAAGAAAAGATAATGCATAGAAACGAGGGACAAGCATATGCCAAAGAAAAAAAGCAAAGGCGTCGAGAGCAACGAGAAAGCCTTGAAGTTCCAGGAGTTCCTGATTGAGAACAACATCGATGTATTCAGTACCGAGTCGGTTGAAGACGATTACTCCACAGTCATCTTCCGCTCACGCATCGAGGCCAAAGGCCAGATCCTGCCGATGGCCATACTGATTGACACGAGCATCTTCACGGTCATCCGCACGCAGATCATCACGGGCATCACGGAGGAAAAGCGCAGCGAGCTCAAGGGATATCTCAACGAACTCAACACGCAGTACAAGATTTTCAAATACTACCTGCGCGACGACGGTACGGTCTATCTTGACATCTGCCTGCCGTTTGTCGATGAAACCTTCGACAGCAAGATGATCCAGCTCATGCTAAGCGTGCTTGTCCAGCACCTTGAGGCTGTCTATGAAGACATCATGGCGCATATCTGGCATAAGTAAAAGCAGCTGCATATATAGCCTTCCCTTTTGGGGAAGGCTTTTTGTTAGCATTTTTTCGTGAATGTGCTTAAGTTTTTATCGCTTTTATTCGATTATATATACGTATAGAAAAAGACCCATTAAAACGGAAATGCAGGGATGGCAGAGGGTAATCGGCAGGGTACTCTCGTTGATGTAGTTACATGGAGGAATAATCATGGGAATGGTAATCAAGAACAACATGGCGGCGCAGAATACGCTGGGCACGCTGAATAAGAACAGCATGGCATTGTCCAAGAGCCTGCAGAAGGTGTCTTCGGGTATGAAAATCAACGGCGCGGCAGATGATGCGTCAGGCTATGCGATTTCGGAGCGCATGCGCGTGCAGGTGCGCGGTCTCAATCAGGACATCGATAATACGCAGAGTGCTATCAGCATGATGAAAACCGCGGAAGGTGCGATTTCCTCGACGGTCGATATCTTAAAGACCATGAAGGAAAAGGCCATTAACGCAGCCAATGACACGAATACTGATGCGGACCGCGCAATCATTCAGAAAGAATTGAATCAGGCTATCGATCAGGTGGATGATAATGCCAGCGTCACCTTCAACAACAAGATTCTTTTTGATGGCTCAGCTGACGCCGGTACCACCGCCAAACAGCGCATCATCAAGGCCCTCAACAGCGAGTGGCTTGACAGTGCCCTGTCCATGGCGAAAGAAGCCTATGGCCTGTCCTTCCAGGAGGATGAGACAAGCGTCAGAGAGATGACCGTTTTTTTTGATGACGGCAGTACGGGAAATAATACTGGCGGTACAACGACGTTGGCTTATGTAAGGCATAGTTCTATTGGAGGAGTAGCAAATAAGTTGGAGCTCCATGTTAACATGGATGTCTATAATGCTTTAGCTGAACATGATGTAAACGGCAAGGCTGGTGGCTATCCCTATCTTGACCGTACGATTGCTCATGAGATGACCCATGCGGTTATGGCGGCCAATATAACGAATTTTTCTTCTATGCCGTTATATATCAAGGAAGGTGCGGCGGACTATATCCATGGTATCGATGACCAGTCAGATAGAAAGTCTATATTGCTTGGACTTAGCCCAAGCAATGTGTCAGATCAATTTGCCAGCCAGGATGGTGTAACTCCCTATGCTATGGGCTATGCGTTCTTTCACTATTTAAACGCCAAGAGCGGTCATGACGGTCATATGATGACGCGGTTTATGAAAGTGCTAGACGAAAAAGGCGGTAGTGCACTTGATGAAGCCGTAGCGGCGGCCTCGAAGGGCGGATTTTCCTCGGCAGCGGCGGCAATCGCTGGCTTCAAGCAGGACTTGACCGACTATACGGCCGCTGGTCATACGACCAAGGAGTTCCTCAAGGAATATTGCGATATTGATTTCGATAATAATTTTGATACGGGCTCAGCATTGGGATCGAAAGCCTGGATGGGTGAGAGTGCCAATGCCGAGCAGGTGGTCATCGAAGGAAAATCACCGAACTTCTGGTACTATCCGGGCAGCGATGCCTCGGTAATCCAAGGCCTTACGGTGAAATGGCCAAACTACACACGTCCCGATGGCGGTTTCCGCTTCCAGGTCGGTACGAAAGCCAACCAGAATATCCAGGCACAGTTCTCTGATATCCATGCGACGGCATTAGGCCTTCGCAGTGATGATGGCAAGAACCTCAGTGTTGAGACGCGCGCCGAGGCCAAGCGGACGATGACGGTTCTTGACCGCGCGTTAGAGAAGGCCCTCGATCAGCAGACGACGATCGGTGCTTTGCAGAGCCGTATGGAATATACGGCCAGCAACCTCACGACGGCCAGTGAGAATGTACAGGCCAGTGAGTCGACGATTCGTGATGCCAATATGGCAAGGGAAATGACCGATTATACGAAGAATAATGTGCTGATGCAAGCGGCCCAGTCGATGCTGGCGCAGGCTAATCAGAGCAGCAGCTCTGTCTTGAGTTTATTGCAATAACGCAATAGCGGGTGGTTACCGAAGGAAGAAGGGATTTTCCAATGGCGATGACAATCCGAAACAACAGAGGAGCAATGAAGGCCTTAGGCCAGCTCAAAAAAAACGATAGTGCCTTAGGCAAGCAATTGCAGAAGGTTTCTACAGGGATGAAAACCAATAACGCTGGTGACGATGCCTCCGGGTATTCGATTTCCGAGCGAATGCGTGCCAAGATCCGGGCGCTCAGCCAGTGCAATGACAATGCCAGCAAGGGCAAGAATATGCTGGATTTGGCGTCGGCTACGGTCGATAAACAGGTAGAATTGATGCGCACGCTGTTTACCATAACGATGAAAGCTTCCGATGACACCTATACCGATAGCGACAGGGCAATTCTGCAAAAGGAAGCTTCTCAGACCATGGATCAGATTGAGCTGTTGGCGCAGGATACGACCTATAATGGCATCCAGCTGCTCAATCAACGTACGACAACGATTCGTATGGAAGATGGGCTGGTATTTGAGCCGACCAGCGGGTATGTGAAAAATCCGGATGGATTCGTTGCGCTTAGCCAGATTCCTTCTAGTGGTGCTGATTACAGTGTTCCCAAGGAATCAAACGGCTCGAATGATATAGTTATTGACTTTGATAGCATTTTTAACAATGCATCGTTGAATATTCCAGCAGATCTGCATGGTAAGGGATTTTCTTTGCAATGCCAGGCTTGCAGCCAGTTCGTGACGTTTTATTTCGATGCGAATTCCTATTCGTCAACGCGTTTTGGCCCCGAGGTTAGTGACTCAAGCAGCCGGCAGCCGATTTGCTATAAAGTCGGTGTGGCTGGGGTTCAAACCGCTAAGGACTTAGAGGCGGCCGTGTTCAATGCGGTGTACGACACGACTGGTGTGGGTACTGGGCGCTTGCCTAGTAATTCCGATGTCAGCACCCAGATTGCGCTTATTCACTCGGTGCAGTTTAAATATGATGCATCGGCTGGGCAGTTGCATTTGTATAAACAGAGCAGTGGTTTGACCTTGAAAAATGGTCTGATGGGCGATTTTATTCCGGGGAAAATTCCCGTTCCGTATAACGACCCGAAACAGTATCTGCATATCCAGAGCTGGGACCGTGGCAGTCAGAATACGATGATTGAATTGCCGAATACGACGTTGTCGATGATTTTCCCTGATGCGAAAGAGCATTGGAATATCCAGCCGGAATTGAAGGATTATCCGAAAGAATGGCCGGCGGGCTATGAAAATCTCACGATAGCCGAGAAACAGCGCAAATGGCTCGAAGATACCTGGCAGTATCCAGCCGATATCGTAACGATGGATTTGAATAACTGCGTGACAACGCGTGAGCGGGCGAATAAATTCCTCGAACACGTCAACCAGGGAATCAAATATCTGCTCGCTGCCAATACGACCCTTGGTGCACAGTCGGCGCGCATGGAATTCATGTCAGCCAATCTCACCACGGCAACGGAACAGACGCAGGCCAGCGAATCGACAATCCGCGATGCCAATATGGCCAAGGAGATGACCGAATATACCAAGTCCAATGTCTTGATGCAGGCAGCCCAGTCGATGCTTGCCCAGGCTAATCAGAGCGGCAGTAACGTATTGAGTCTGCTACAATAAATCTACAGCCTTCCCCTCTGGGGAAGGTGCCCCGCTAGGGGCGGATGAGGTTATTACCCCCATCCGGGCGTTTTACGCTCACCTTTTCCAGGAGGGAAGGTTTTTGGTTGACAGGTTGACAGTTGGGGCGAAAAAGATTAAATTTAAAATAAGGCAGAAAATCGCTTAAGAAAAACGTTTTTTTCTACGATACATGGAATAGCAAGAGATTGATATCCATGTCGGGGATGATATGGATGTCTTTGTAATGATAGATAGCGGAAAACAAGGAGGTTGGCCATTATGGCTATGGTAGTAAAGAACAATATGCCAGCGAAGAACACGCTGAATCAGCTGGATAAGAATGATAAAGCGCTGGCAAAGAGCCTCAAGAAGGCAGCATCAGGGATGAAGATCAACGGTGCTGGTGATGATGCATCGGGGTATGCTATCTCTGAACGCATGGAAACGCAGCTGCGTTCGCTGGAGCAGGACAATGCCAATGCGCAGAATGGTAGTAGTTTGCTGAAGACAGCTGAGGGGGCAATAGCCTCGACAGTTGATATTTTGAAGACACTCAAAGAAAAAGTCATCAATGCCGCTAATGATACGAATACCGATGCTGATCGGGCAACTATACAAAAAGAACTCGATCAAGCTATTGATCAGATTGATGATAATGCTAGCGTTACATTCAATGGTCAGTTGTTGGTGGACGGATCGAAAAACAATGAGGTTCTTCATCCGGGAACTAAGACTTCGTTGACTAACGAACAGTTGGCAGAAGATACAGGAAGAACGACGGATATTACGGCATTGAAAGATCGTGGTGGACAGTCTTTGCAGATTCTAGATTCAGACACGATTACGGTATCGTATGTAAAAGGTGGAGAAACCTATGTTTTTTCACAAAAAGTTGATGGCATGATGTTTGGCGAGATATTTGACATGCAAGATGCTCATGGACATCAGCTGCAGGATGATATAAAAATGTTTGCAGATACTAGTGGCGATAAATCCATTGTGGGGACGGATCAATATAACCAGAAGGTTAAGACTATTGATGGTAAGAATGCTATTACATATCAGGCTGTAGAGGCTGGTATTGATGGGCAGATTGCCGGTTTGACAATCTGCGTGACAGATAGCCAGGGAAATCCAAAACGTTCGGCCAATGCAGCGTTGGATGCGTTCACGGAAACAGTTCGTGCGCAGAATCCTAGCCCGGATAGTGCGCTAGTATTGCAGGTAGGTACCAAGGCAAATCAGTCGATCAAGGCAGGCCTTACGGATATGCGTGCGGTAGCTTTGGGGCTGAGGTCGAGTGATGGTAAGACGCTTCAGATTGGAACGCAGGCGCAAGCTAATGCTGCAATCAATGTTATTGATAATGCGTTGCAAAAAGTACTGAATCAACAGACGGATATCGGTTCGTTGGATAGTCGTTTAGAATACACTTCATCTAATCTTGTGACAGCAAGCGAAAATACGCAGGCTTCAGCGTCGGTCATACGTGATGCGAATATGGCACAGGAGATGACGACTTATACGAAGAACAACGTACTGGTACAGGCTGCGCAGTCGATGCTGGCGCAGGCTAATCAGAGCAGCAGCTCAGTATTGAGCCTGCTCCAGTAAGAAAAAAGACGTTAAAATAGGCAAAAAGTCCTTCTTGTGATGGTGTTTCATGAGGGGGACTTTTTTTACCAGTATTTTCGGATAGGTCTTAAAGTTCGGTTGAATCGTATTGTTTTTTTCTTTATAATATAAAGATAGGTATATTCGGGATAAAACAAGGGAATGAGGTATTGGAAATGAAGCGGCTATCCAAAAGGGAAAAATTGACTGGTCAGGTTGGTTTAGCATTGATGACGGGGATGTTCGGGGTCGTACCCGTTGCTTATGGTGCACCTGTTCATGATGCCGGTTCGTCATATAACACAGCAGGATTGCAGGTCAATCAGGGTGCTGTGGGTACTGCCACTAGGGGCGGGATAAAGACTGATGTAAAAGGCGGTGCCACGGATAATGTGGTGGCTTGGAAGGATTTTTCTGTCGGCGGCAAGGATGAGGTCGTCTTTGATGGTGCAAACAAGAACTATCTGAATGTTGTCACAGGGGCGGCTACGTCGCAGATTGATGGTATGCTCTCGGGCGGCAAGAATGTCTATATCGTCAATCCTCATGGCGTTATCTTTGGCAAGAGTGCCGAGGTAAACGTCGGTAACCTCTATGTCTCGACGGAGAATGTGGCTGCAGCAGTGGCACAGCGGGCTCAGATGGGAACGAGTCCTGCATCAGTGCTGCAGGCTGCTGCGCCTGAGGCCGATGTTGTCAATCTGGGCTCTATCCAGGCTGCTGCTGTGCAGGTGGAGGGCAAGAATATCCGCTTCCTGGATTCGGATAAGGTAACCACGGATGGCACGACTGCCAATACCAAGGTGACGCTTAATGCGGCAGGCTATGCGCATGTAGGTAATGATGCAGGTATCAGTGCAGGTTATTCTGGAACGAATCTTACCCAGAACTATAAGCTCATTCGCACTGTCAAAAATCTGCAGGACGCTAATACAGCCGCAGCAACTACCAATTTCATGTTGGCTGACAATATCGATATGGACAAACAGTCGTATACGCCTATTGGGGCAAGTACGGCTTATCAGGGCAGCTTTGACGGCATGTTTTATGAGGTGCAGAATCTTAATGTAAATGTGACAGGAAATGCTGGCTTTTTTGGTAGTTTGAATGGCGCGAAGATTTTCAATTTAGGGTTAAACAATGCTACTGTTACTGGATCGAATTATGCGGGTGGGATTGCCGGGACTGCAACGGGAACGGACTTTACTAATGTGTATGTAGAAGGCGGCACGGTTACTGGAAAAAAATATGCAGGTGGTTTTGCAGGGACTTTTGCCAATGGAACGATTCGTGGTTCGTATCATACGGGCAAGGTAGTTGATAGCAAGAACAGCAAGAGTGCGGGCATGGTGGGCGATATTGGAGGAGCGGGCACAACCAAAATCGTAGATTCGTATGGTACGGGGACTGCAGATCTTGGTATTTTCCGTATGTGCGAAGACGGGGGCATAGTAAATATCGATAATGTCTACACAACAAATGCTAGCGTCGTAGCTTCTCCAGGAGCAGCTGTATTTAAAGGAGTATATACTGTTGATACGACGAATAATACAGCAAAGTTATATCCTACAAGTACGACAGGAGATTCACGGAATGGTCGTACTTATTCTGGCTGGGATATCAGTAATGATGGTGTAGGAAATCATACTTGGCGTATCTATGAAGGTGTCAGCGCCCCAATCCTTACGGCATTCTTGAAGGGCACGACTACGGCTGAATATAAATACAATTATTTTGCAGATTCTACGGACACAACGGCTACCAGTGATGGCCTCAAGCTGGCTGGAAATCTTTCGGGTGCGAATGATAGCAAGGATATTTCAGCAATCTATAATGCTCAGTATTTGAAGGTTGCTGATTCCACGGGGAAGGCTGCGGGGGTAAAATCTGATGTTACCCTTACTAGCAATGCCACGAGCAGTGATATTACACTGAACGGTATCCGTAATGTCAATATTGGCGGTTACACTACTGATTCAACCACAGGCAAGCAAGTCGCTGTTATTTTGCCTCAAGCACTGATTTCCTCAGGGCAGCATGGGTATAATATTGTTGGCGGCAATGTGACAGTGAGTCAGCGTACCGTTCAGGCTAAGAGCGGATCGTTTTCTATCACGAAGGAATATGATGGTGGGGCTGATGGCACGGCAGCCTTTGGTCAGGCTTTGACGGGCGGCGGCAATGTATCATTTGGCGGTTTGCTGGCTGGTGATGATGTTTATCTTACTGGCATTACAGCGACTTATGATAACAAAAATGTTGGCACTGGCAAAGGTGTTACGATTACAACGTCTGGAACGCCAAGTCTTGGAGGGACGTCAGCGGATAACTATTCATTGGATCCAGACAGCCTTAAGAATTTGAGTGTTACTGGTGCTATCACGCCGCGTACAATCTATGTCAAGCTGAAGAATACTTCGGGATTTGACAAGACTTATGATGGTACGGCTACGGTAACTGCTTCCGCTGCACAAGCGTCAACGAATATAACGATTGATACGTCAAAGGGCACAAATCATGATTTCGTTACAGGGGAAACAGGAACGCTTGATACTTCAAATACCACTGTTGCATATAATGATAAGCATGCTGGTTCTAAGACTATCAGTTATAGCAATATAACGTTGTCAGGAAATAATGCCGGAAATTATATGCTGGTTGTGGCTGATGCGAGCAATGCCAAGGGCTATTCTGTGCTTTATGATGGTTCTACCCAAACCGTTGGTTCTGGGACGTTGAAGGCTGCTGGCACAATCAATCAGCGGGAGATACTGGCCAATTCTTTCCAGGTCAAGGATGCACAGGGCAATATTGCCAACGGTTCCAAAACGTATGATGGTACGAGTACCTTTAATTCTTCGGGCTATACGCTGGTGGCCAATGCCTCAAGCACGGGAAATACCGGTGTCGTGTCCGGCGACAGCATCAACTTCAGCATTGTCAATGGACAGGCGAATTTCCTGGATAAGAACGGAAATGTCACGAGCAGTGCGTCTTCCTCAGGCCTTGCTGATGCGGCTGAGAATATCGGCTATTCGATCACGGCAGCTGCTGGCAATAACACGACGTCGCTCAGCGACTACAAGCTGAACAATAAGACGCTTTCGAATACGGATACCTATACCGTCAGTGGCAAGGGTACCATCAATAAACGCAGCATCAATGTGGCGGTCGTCAATACGAATGCGATCGACAAGATCTATGATCGGACGACGACAGTCAATGATGCCAAGGCTGCTGTCTTCGGTACGGCCAATGGCGGCTATGTGGACTATGCCAGTGGTTCTGCTCAGCTTACGGGCAATGATGGTGCTACGATGTCGGTTTCGGCAGCTTATGATAGCAAGGATGCTGGCAGCCGCACAATCAACTATACGGTTACCATCAATGGTACGGCAGCTGCGAACTATGACCTCGACAATACTGGCAAGATAACCGATAAGCTGTTAGGATCGGCTACTGGTGCACATGGTACGATCTCGCCGAAGAACCTCAGCTCGTCGTTTGCCAAGGTGACCAAGACCTATGATGGCACGACAAATGCAACGGCTGGGGCAGGTGCATTGAATGGCATCATCTCCGGCGATACGGTATCGCTGCAGTCTGGCTATACGGCGCAGTTCCATAGCAAGAATGTCAAAGGCGATGCCAATGGGCAGAACTGGGTGGATTATAGCGGACTGGCTCTGACCGGTGCAGATGCTGGTAACTATACAATCAATGCAACGGCAAAAGGGGATGGCGAGATCAAGCCGCTGACGCTTACTGCGGCAGCGGGGACTTTTGCCTATACGTTCGACCCGATTGCCAAGGTGTACGACGGGACGACTGCGCTCAGCAATGCCGGCAGCTTCCTGAAGACTGTGACGGTTGCCGGCACAGGCGACGTCCTCAAAGGTACGGTAGGCGGCAAGAAGGTCGACTATACAGAGAATGCAGCTGGTGTATTTGCCAGCAGGAACAGCAAGAACAGCGGCAATCAGGCTGTAGGTTATACGCTGACCATCAAAGATGATGGTTCGGGCAACTATAGCGTGCCGACGGGTGGCCTCCAGGTCACGACGACGGCTACGGGCAAGATCACGCCGAAGACTGTCATTGCCAGCATCGCCAACAAAGCGGCAAAAAATACGACGAAGACGTATGATACGACGACAAAGCTGATCGATGCGCAGGGGAATACCCTGTTGGGGAATGATGTCGTTACGCTCAATGGGCTGGTGACTTCCGTAGACAGCAATGCTTCGACAGCGGCATATAAGGATAAGAATGGCGTGACGGCTAAGGATGCTTATGCTGGTGCAAAGGATGTCCTGTATACGGTGGCCATCACTACCGAAGATCAGTCAAATTACAACATCGTAGACAGCAGTAATCAGGCTTTGAAGAATAATCAGCTGAAGGGTACTGGTACCATCAGCAAGCGGGCACTGACCGTCACCTTCGGCGATACGGAGAAGGTATACGATGGAACTGCTGCAGTGGCTCAAGATGCAGCGCATATCAAGCCGACGCTGGGCAATAAGGTTGCTGATGGCGTGGCACTGGATGTCACGAAAATCGTAGGCAAGTATACGGGGCGCAGCAATAATGCAAATGTGGGCTCGAATCTTACGGTGACTTACAGCAATCTGGTGGGAGCTCTTGGCGCGTTTGCTGACAACTATACGATTGCGTCTACTGGTACTGGCAAGGGCAAGATCACGACGCTTGGACTCACGAATGACAATTTCATATTTGATTTCAATACGATCACCAAGGAATATGATGGCTCGAAGAATGTGGCTTATACGGATCGCAATGGCAAAGCCGTTACGGCTGAGAGCTTCATCGGCGACCATTTTGTCGATATGGACGGTGATAAGAAATATACGGCTGGTGTTGATGTGCTGCTCCAGGGCATCAAGGCAACCTCGGCGCAGTACAATAGTGCCAACAGCAATAACAGCGCATCGCAGACCGTAACCTATACGTTGACGCTGGGCAGTAATCTCAGCAATTTCAATACCAGTGGCCTTACGAATATCACGACTGCTAAGGGAACTACCCTTTCCTATGCGAATGGTGTGCTTACGGCTGGTACCAAGGGCACAATCACGCCGCGTACGGTCTATGTATCGCTCAACAATACCCCGGCAATCACCAAGACATATGATGGCAATAAGACGGTCAAGCAGAATGTGCAGAACATTATCAAGCAGAATGGCCTTTTGGGTACGGATGGCACGAAGATCGACACGAGTGCGATCAATGCACGCTACGACAATGCTGATGCGGGCAATCGCAATGTGCTCTATGATGTGAAGCTCATAGGCGGAGATACGTCGAACTATCAGCTGGCAGGAGCCACAGGTGCAAATTATGCCAATGGCGTTCTGACTGGTACAGGAACCATCAATAAGGCGAAGTTGACGATTTCGTTTGGCAAAGCGGAGAAAGACTATGATACGACGGCAACGGTACTGACAAATACCATATCGCCGACGCTGCATGGCTTTGTCAATAACGAATCGGATGCTCTCGATGCTACGGCAATCGGCCAGATTACGGGTACGTATGGTACCTGGGATGCCACGAAAGGTGTGCAGGGGGATCCTAATGTCAAGCGTCTGGCGGGTAATGCTGTTGGCGATAAAGGCGTAGTGTATACTGGCGTCAAGGCGGCTTTTGACAACTATGTGCAGCGCAATGCTGGTACGACAGCGCGCAACTACGAGCTCGACCTCGATGCTACGGTTGCTGCGGATAACACGGGCAATACGCTTGGCGGGACGGTGGCAGATACCATCTACTTCAAAGAGGCCGTGGCCAAGGGCAAGATCAAGCCAGTAGCCTTGGCACAGGGCGATATCAAGGAGAAATGGACAGGGCCGATCACCAAGGTATACGATGGTACGGCTTTGGTGAATGATCCTACGTCGTATTACAAGCTGGAAGTCACGAAGAATATCAATGGCACGCAGCAGACCATCAATGTGCCCTATAAGATATTGGCAGAGAATGCTACCTATAATGGTGGTAAGGATGTCAGCACTAGTGGCCAGGGTGTCACCTATAAGCTCAGCGGCCTTACGGCGCAGGCATTGGGGAATTTCGACCTCACGCAGGCTTTGGCGGATACTTATGATATCAGCAAGAACGGTGTCAATGCGACACGTAATTCGGCTAATGATCCGCAGCCGCCGACGACGGCGATCACGCCGCGGAAAATCCAGCTGAGCCTCAAGAATCCGTATGATTCCAAGATCTATGATGGTACAAAGGCTGCATCGACGGCTAATGTCAATGTCTCCAATGGCATACTGGCAAAGGATACGGGTGTTACGTTGTCTATCGTTGGGGCTTATGATGATGAGGATGCGACCATCAATCCAGGTGCAGCCAGCCTCAATGGCCGGAGCATCACCTATACCTTTACCATCAATAACAATGCGAAGGGTAACTATCAGCTCTCGAACAATTCTCTGGTGGCTGACGGTGATATCATCCGCCGCAAGGTATATGTTGATTTCAAGGCCGGCAACGACAAGGGAATTGATAAGGTCTATGATGGGACAAATACGGTAGATGCTGCGCTCAGGGATGCATCTCGGTTTGATTTGAATGCGAATGGGCAGGATACTGGCGTTTTGGCCAGTGAGCAGAGTATTGTCCAGCTGGCGAATTCCATCAATGGAGCATATCAGTCGCAGCATGTCAAGCGCACGGCGCAGGGGAAAGTAACCACGCAGGATGTTACGTACAGTAACTTCAATCTGCAGGGGGCTGGCAGCAGCAACTATTACCTCACAACGAAAGATGGTACTGGCAAGCTAAAAGGCAAGGGAACCATTACTCCGATTGCTGTAGGTGTAGCAGTGAAAAATGGTCCGGTCAAGGAATATGATGGTACGACTGCTGTTACTGGTACTTATGCGAAATCTGCAAATATCGATGTGGATCGTACGAAACTGATTGGCAATGATACAATCAATGTAGGTGTTCTTGATGCGCAGTATGCAGATAAGAATGCTGCAAATGGTACGAAGGGCTATGAATACCAGCTGAACTGGGATAATGGCGACTATGAGCTGGCAGCTCAGCCTGCGTCTGGGCAGTCAGTAAAAACGAGTGGCAAGACAGCAACGTTAAGTGGTACGGATGGTACCATTACGCCGCGTATTGTCAAGGTTTCCCTGAAAGATTCACATGATGCGAAAGTGTATGATGGCACGACGAATGCTGCAACGGATAACGTCAAGGTAACCCGAGGTATTTTGGCAGATGATGCCAATAAGGTTGGATTGTCGATTCTTGGTGCTTATGATAGTGCCAATGCGACGGTCAATCCGGATGCAGATTTTGTCAATGGCCGCACGATTACGTATTCGTTTACCATTAATGGGGATACCAAGGGGAATTATCAGCTGGCGGACAATTCGCTGACGGCTGATGGCGATATCATTCGCCGCAAAGTCTATGCGGATTTCGCAGCTGGTCAGGGGACTGGTATCGATAAGGTTTACGATGGGACGACTAATGTGACGGTTCCTTATACGAGCGCAGAGCGGTTCAGACTGGCAGCAGATGGCCAGGATACTGGTGTGGTTGCTGCTGATCGGGGCAAGGTGCAAGTAGGCGGTTCCATCAACGGAATGTATGCTTCGGCACATGTCCAGCGTGATGCACAGGGCAAGGCAACGGCTCAGAATGTTAAGTATACGGGCTTTGACCTTGC
>NZ_FOQK01000022.1 GCF_900113715.1 Pseudoselenomonas ruminantium
AAGTCGAAGTGCCAATTCTTGGTAAGAAATCTCTGTACTTAAATATAACTCTACAGCATTTACCTTGAATTGGAAAGAATAGGTTTCATTTTTTCTTGACCGTTGAAGCCCATCTTTCCCCATTTTACGATATTTTCCGACCCACGCTTGAATGCATTTTGAGGAAGGGATGTCATATTTTTTTGTTAAGGCAGTATATCCTATATGTCCATTCAAATACTCTTGGACTACCTTACATTTAAATTCTGCACTATATTTTGCCATAAAAAGACCCCCATAAGTTAGATTCCTTGGTCTAACTTATGGGGGTCTCTACAGTAACCGAACTGACGGATTTTTATGTTAATAATGCTGTGCAGAGTGTCATGGATAAGCTACCTGATGATATTGGTAAGGAAGAGTTTCAGCGTGAACTGGAGGATATAGCTAGGCAAGGTATTAGTTCTGTTCTAAATGGTCAGGCATTTGAAGATGAGCTTAAGAAGGGCGTTATGTGTGCTGCACGCTGGTCTGCTACATTTTATACGGAGAGAATATTGACGAGCATAGCCGATAAAATGCCCATTGGAATGGGGCGAGAGGTTGTACAAGGAGAACTGCAGAAATTAGTTCAAAGCGGTATAAGTGAGATTTGTAGTGGCGCTGATATGGATGCTGTGATAGGGAATATTGAAGAGCATTTTTCCTATAACGCAAAAGAATATTTAAAAGAGGAAAGTAAAAAAATAGGTGGTGATTGGATTGATAACATAGCGGGAGATTTCAAAGAAAAAGGAAGAGGAAAAGGGCGGAGTAGAACGAATAGACGGATAGACAATATTTCTGGGCACTTAAAAAATAATTTGTTTGCTAATATTGGTAGAAACTTTGATGAATTATGGGAAGGGAATAAGAATTTACCAACTGCATTAGGTGATTTAGTAGCTGATACTGCAACAAGTGCAGTTATGGATATTGTCCAAGAGCAAGCAGTTAAAATAGGTAACGAGTTATTGAAAAGTGCTACACAAAATATTCAAAAAGAATTGGTCAGTCGAATAGAGAATAAATCGTTAAAAAAATTAGCCAATAAAGGATTGAAGAAAACATCTAATTTAGATGGGGTATTGGAATTCGCACAGGATGCAAAGGAGATATGTAGCTATATAGAAAAATTTCTTGATGGTGAGATTAATCGTGCTGACTTAATGCAAAATATTTCTGATAAGGCTGCAAATTCCGTATCTGTAGCTGTGGAAAAAGTTGCTACAGTGTTAACTTTTGAAACCGGAGCTGCTGCGCCTGTTATTGGTTATATAGCTGGTTATGTCGCGGGGAACCTTATTCGTGAGGCCGTTGCACCATTTGTAAATGCTGCTAGAAAAGCAAAGTGGGCCAAAGAACGTTATGAAAAAATTCATGAGCTTTCGGATCAAGCAGTCAGACAAATGCAGGAACAGCGTTTTTTGTTTGAGCAGGAAACGGCAAAATTATTTAATAATAGGCAAAAGTTAATTGATGAAAGTATTTTTGCCTTAGATCAAGCCGTAAAAACAAAGGATGCGAATGTTGCATCTGCAGCGCTTGACAAAATATCGAGAGAATTTGGCAATGGAAATAAGTTAGTTACGTTTGAAGAATTTGATGATTTTATCATGAACGGCAAGGAAGAATTGTATTGGTAGAGGGAGGGGAAGAAAATGGTACCATTACTTTTAGGGGCTGCTGCTATTTGGGGAATAAGCAATGTGGCAGACGCTGAGTCAAACGCTAATGCTGCTAATAAAATGAATAAAGAAGCATCTGAACTGGCGCAGAGAGCCTATAACAAGGTTAATACTTCTCATGAACGAATGATGAATGTTTTAGATGATTTGGGTGACAATAAAATGCGTACCAGTGTGGCAATTGGTATGGCGGGTGACTTTATTGAAGACATTACCAAGGTATTGAAGCAAAATCGAGACACAAAATCACTACGAGAACTCGATGAGGCTGGAATAAATGAGAATATGTTATCACAAATGCATACATTATCACAACAAGCGCAGCAACTTGGTACAAATGATATAAAGCAAATAGATGTATCAGAAAACGAAAATGCTGTCTGTGTATTCGGCGCTTTAGGCGGTGCAGCCTTGGGATTTGGCGTAGTGGCAATACCTGCAATGTTTATATATAGTTTTATGAAATCAGATGAGGCAGAGGCAGCCTACTATGAGGCGAAAACGAGAGTAGACGAAGCTAAAGTTTATGCAGAACGTTGCAATAACATGAGTAGTCTGTTCAGTGCTATTGCCACTCGTGGGGAACAGATAGACGACTTATTGCATAGATTAAATGGATATTTTGTGCCCGCCGTGGAAGCACTGTCCCAAACGATGGACAAATTCGGTAATAATTACGCACAATACACAATGGAAGCAAAAATGACAGTACATTATTCCTTTCAACTGGCACAGACCGTAAAAACTATTGTGGAAACTTCTATGTTCCAGGAAGATGGAACGATTAACCCTGATATGGATATGACACTAGAAATTGGAGAGCAGACAATGGCATTGCTGGATGCTGATAAATGAGGTGGGGATAAAATGGATGTAGGGAAAATGCAAAATTTGCTAAAGGGGATAAAACAAGTTCGTGAGGGCAGTACAGACAGTGAAAAATTTTTAGCGGGAGAAAAGGCTAATCAAAAAGGACTTAAAGAATATAAAAATAACAACTATGGAAATGCTTTCAGACTATTTCTCACATCGGCAGAAAATGGGTATCCATGGGGAATGTATAATGTGGGTACTGCATATAGAGATGGAGAAGGTACTACACAGGATATGGAAAAGGCATTTTACTGGATTAAGAAGGCTGCTCAGAACGATATTGTCGATGCTATGTTTGAAATTGGATTAATGTATTACCATGCAGATGGAACTGAACAGGATTTGGTACAAGCCTTTGCTTGGTGTAAGAAAGCTGCGGAAAATGACCATATAAATGCAATGTGCTGGGTGGGTTCATTTTATGAAGATGGTGAAGGTGTCATACAGGATTTTAGCAAGGCATTAGAGTGGTATGAAAAATCTGCCGAAGGTGGTAATGAAAATGCAGCTTTTCATGCAGCTTATTTATATGATAAAGGAGCTGCTGGTGTGCAGCCGGATAGATATAAGTCTTTTTTCTGGTATAAAAAGGCAGCTATGGCTGGACACACTACAGCAATGAATAATCTTGGTATGGTTTATTTGACTGGCAACGGAGCAAAAATAGACCTAGTTTATGCGGCAGAATGGTTTATAAAAGCTTATGCAAAAGCGGATAACGATAAGAGTAAAAAGGTATACATAGATAACTTTGATGCTACACTGAAAAAAGCAGATGAAGATGAACGAGAAAAAATTGCAAAAATTATGATTAACAAGTTAGGGATAAAAGGAGCAGAAGATTTAATGAATAAGTTAGAGTCTTCTGCATCTACTGATTCGGATGGATGTTTTATTACTACTGCCGTTTGCGACAGCTTTGGTAAACCTGATGATTGCTATGAGTTATCCGTATTTCGTAGTTTTAGAGATAATTGGTTGTCTTGTCAGCCAAATGGGAAAAAATTAATTGAAGAATATTATTCGATTGCACCGCAAATTGTGGAAAAAATTAACTTGTTGCCAAACTCTAAAGAAATATACCATTCGATTTGGAAACAGTATTTGAAAAAGTGTTTGTTATACATAGAACAGGAACGATTTAGTAAATGCATGAATATTTATGTTGATATGGTGAGAACTTTAAAAGAAAAATATATAGGAGTTTATATAAAGAAGATACCAGACTAATAATGATGGGGAATATATGCAAAGTTAAATGGTAGGTTGCCTTATAGGCAACTTGCTTCGATTTTATCTGTGAATGATTATTGAAAGGAATGATAATTATGGATGAAAAAGCAATGGTAAATCTGTTAAATGCTGCCTATAATAAGGCATTAGAGGGATTGCCTGGCGCAGAATCAGCTGAAGAATTAGCAAAAGAATATCTTCGAGAAGCTGGTACTTTATCTGAAAAAGCTGATTCGTTGATTAGGTGGCAAATAGCTAAATGCTCTACGTCTGGTTTCTTGACAGGTATAGGTGGACTTATAACGCTTCCTGTAGCAATTCCAGCAAATTTAGCGAGTGTTATCTACGTTCAACTCAGAATGATTGCTGCAATTGCGTATATGGGCGGATATGATCCTAGAGATGATAAGGTTAAGACATTAGCCTTTGTTTGTTTATGTGGCAATAAGGCTAGTGATATAGTAAGGGATACACTAGCTGTACCATTGGCTAGAGCAATGGGGACTGTTTTAATAAAAAAAATACCTAACGAAGTGATAAAAAGAATAAATAGAGCTGTAGGAATGAGATTGGTGACAAAGTTTGGCGAAAAGGGAATGATTAATCTAGGAAAAGCAATTCCCTTCTTTGGGGGAATTGTTGGTGGAACTATAGATGGTGTGACAACTAACATTATTGGAGATACCGCAAAAAAATGTTTTATAAAGAACGGCTGATTGTATGTGTTTATTGTTTGAGATGATATTGTTATGTACATGAAAAACGAATGGCTCAGTTTGATGTGGAATATGTTGTCTAAATGACAGCCTATATTCACATCAAAATTGTGTGAATATCAATGCTGATAATTGTATAAAGAATTTTTTACAATAATTTTGTATCTAAATCAGAATAAGATGGCTCCGTTTGTTAAAAATTAATAGGAGAGGTTACTCATGAGTTTTGAGCAATTTAGTCTAAATAGTCGAATGAGAAAATGTGCCTTCTGCCGTCACTGGTATGACCTGACTAATTCATGCATTCGACCGAAGGCACCGAATATTGGTATTTGGGAGTATGATACCAGAGCAATGAGGATGTGTCTAAAACGTAATACGGATACAGAAGGATACTTTGGTTGTACGAAGTATGAGTGTAAGATTGTTGATGGAAAATAGATGATTTAAAATACGACTGAATGATTTGTAGCAAGCAAATGTCTATCTTCGTATCTTTAGCTGTATACTATATAACTGAAAAACACAGGCCGATTGAGCCTGTGTTTTCCTGATACCGTTTTGGTATAGATGCTAGTTGTATGCAAGATTGTTCTTCTGGGCAATGCGCTGGACATTTTCCATAGAAGTTGAGGCGAGACGGGAAATTTTTTCATAGGGTTCATGCTCGCGTAACATATTGAGGACGAATTCGGTAGTTTTTGCGTCAGCAGACTCTTTAGCGGCTTTTTTAGCGGCTTCTTCAGCTTGGACTTCCATAGCTCTGTTCCAACCCCATTTGAAGTTTACCATATCGAAAACCTCCTTCTGTTCCTTTTGGGCGAAGTAATCTGCCAAAAGGTCGTGTTCTTTGCAATAACGGATAGCCGAAGTGATGGCTGGGCGAAGAGTTTTGTAGGTGCGTTTGGGTTTCATCTTATATCTCCCTTCTAAGGTGATTATACTACGAATTCAGAGGGGGAGGAAGATTGAGATTCTGATTGAAGATTGATAAATGAGCAGGTATTGCGTGCTGGTTCACGAATAGTATATTTAAATGAACAGGGAGGTATGGTGAATGCTGGATGGAAAACTTAGCGCGGAACTGGAACGGTACCTGCTGTTATACTATCGTCCAGAGGGAGCAGCGGAAAAGAGTTTTGCTGATGAACCGGAGGATAAGGGTATATTTCCTTTTGCAGTAGGTGCAGTCATAGATATTTTGAAGGGGACAGATTCTTTGGCGCAGCATCTTGATATGTCCTTTTCAGAAAAGCTGATGTGGTGGATAAAGAAACGGAATCGGACAGCTGTAGAGATATATCATGCGGCAGGTATAACTAAGGCGCACTTTGCCAAAATCCGCAATAATGCGCAATATCATCCGACTAAGGAGACGGTGCTGGCTTTTGCTATAGCCTTGCATTTGTCATTGGAGGAGGCTGATGATTTACTGGAACGGGCAGGCTATGCGTTATCCAAATGTCGGCTGGGAGATATGATTGTGAAATGCTTTTTGGAGATGAAGCGTTACAATCTTGATGAAATCAATGAAGCGCTGTATATACACGATTGCAAGCCGCTGACAAATTGGCGTGAAAGCAAATAAATTTTCAAGGTTGCCTGACAGGATACCAACATAGGCAAAAATCTCTGTATAATCTAAGCAATCAAGGGATATCAGATGTTTTAGAGGAGGAGATTTGCATGATTTGGAATTTTGTTATCGGTGGCGTTGCAGGCTGGATGTTGGCTGCATTCATGAATGAAGAGAAGGCTGCTCAAAAAGCAGAAGTTACCCCGGAGCAGGCTTTGGAGGTGCTGGTAAAGGACATCCACGATGAAGCGCAGTGGGCTATGGAAGAATGCACTACGGACAAGGAGCGCGAACTTGTTTATGAACAGGTGAAGGAATCAGTACAGAAGATTCAACTGACTTTACAGGAACGGGGCGAAGAAATCATTGCTGACTTGCACGCACAGGTGGCTGATGCTCCCAGTAAGGAAGAAGTGGCTAACACAGTGGAAACTCGAGTGAATGAGTTTAAAAAGAAAATGGACAATCTATCGGACACGTTGACTCAAACTTTATCCGATTTAAAGCCGGCTTCGGTAGAAGGCTGATATATTTCTATATAGTATTGTATTTCAGCACAGGCGATAATTTCCCTGTGCTGTTGTCAGTGCTGTAGTATATGGAGGATAATGACATGACATCTATCTGTTTTGATAAAATATACATTCCTTTTGATGAAGAAAAGTTCATACGTCAGTGTATGGAAAGATTTGCAGAAATTCGTGATGATTTTGGCCTTGATGATGATACGCTGGAATCAGCAAAGGCAAATCCGCTGCTGGAGCGTCAGATTGTTCCAGTGTTGGAAGGTTGCAACAAGCAGGGAATCAAAGAAATTAAAAAGAGACTGCCGATGTGGGAAGTGATAAATAGAAAAAATTCATATTATGGTGTAGGGATTGCCTGCTTTGACTTTTCAGCTTGGAATGTAACTGACCTTACTGCTGACTTGGTAGAGCGGATGTGTGTTTATTATCGTGAGAAGTGTGGCTTGTTATATGGAAAAATGGAGCAGATACGGCACTATGAGGAAGTTATAAGGGCAAAGGAAGCGATGGCTACTTCCGGCGATGTGGAAGCGATGTTCTTTCTGGCAGAAGCCTATGAAGTAGGCCGCCTTTGCGTCCGTGACAGGGAAAAGGTACGTGAATTTTTCCAAATGGCCAAGCGCACATGGGCTGGGGACTTAGCAGAAAAATACAAGGCATGGCTGGATAAGGCGGTGCAGGACAGCGGTTTAGAAATGATAGGCCGCTTGGGGCGCGAGTATATAGAGGGTACCTTTGCTGAGAACGCTAAAAAGAATCACGATGTTAAACTGAAAAAAGAGATCAGGTGGCTCAATGAAGCTATAGAAGCCGGTGATGGCTGGGCAGCCTTTACCAAAGGAAATATTTGCTACTACGGCTACGGGCGCTGGGGCGAAAGAAAACAGGAAGCCTATAACAGCTATATGAAGGCTGCCAGGTCGAAGGATTCAATATACGCGCTGGAATACGGAGAACTGTGTTTTAGAAATGGTGATTTGAAGAAAGAAGTCGCGAATGCCTTAGTAAAAGCGCTTAACGAGTGATAGCAGCAGGTACCCACAGTTGAAAGTAACTTTTTAGATGTGGATGGTGTACTGAATTCTGCGCAGGACGGCTATTCGATACGGCTAAGGACAGATTCGCATTTGAAACTTTTGCAGCGCATCATAAAGGAAACAGGGGCTAAGATTGTCCTTTCTTCCTCGTGGCGGATAGGTTTTACGCCTGCTAGTAAAAACTTACTTGCACGGTTTAAGGAATATGGGCTGGAACTTATGGCTTGTACGCCTGAATTGTCCGGTTCATGTCGGGGCGATGAAATCCGTAAGTGGCTGGAGAAATTTGAAACTGAGAATGATGTGGAGCGATTTGCTATTCTGGATGATGAATCCGATATGGCAGAATTCACGGAGATGAATCTGATACAGACGGATACGAATGTTGGCCTGCAGAAAGAAGATGCCGTTCAGTGTATAAAAATGCTGAATGTCTAGCAGATGAAAACTGTAATATTGATGTAGTACACTTTTAGTTGACAGATATAAAATAATCATTCAGTATATAAAATGCTGAATTGAAAAGGATGGTAAAGCAAATGTCAACTGGAAAAAGATATAGCAACGATTATAAAGTACAGGCCGTAAAACTCGCTATGGAAATCGGTCAGACTCAAGCAGCAAAGGAACTTGGCCTCTCAAAAAGTGCGGTAGGCACTTGGGGTAGAAACACGCAACTTTAGCTTAGGAAATACGAGATATAATCGCTGAGGATGATTGGAATGATAATTATGGTAAGAAACGTATCGGGGAAGCACTTTGTATATCCGATTGAATTTCAGTTCAATACAGCGTATGACCGGCGATTGAATGATTGGTTACATAGCTATTTATACAAGAAAGGCTATGCACCTGATGTTGGTGGACGCTTACGAAAATTATATGAATCTGGCTGCATTCAATCAGAAGAAGATTTTAGGAGGGAGCTTAATGTGTTACTTGGTGGTGAATAATTTTGGTGAGCGTGGCAGTATTGCTGTCCAAATGCAGCATGGCCCTCGGCTTAGATCGCTGACGCACTATATTGAAGAGGTAAGAAAAGGTAAAGGAAGTCAAATTATAACCTTGAGCAATCCTGATGCGTATAAAGAGTATGCTCCTTATGATATATGCTCTGATGAAGCAGAATTTGTGCAAAAGGTTTTGTCAATGTGAAGGAAATAGGATGTATTATTAGACAGGGGAATATATAAGATATAGTTCGATACATAGAGGAAACAGCCGATTCTGTGATAGAATCGGTTTTTTTTTTGTAAAAAATTTGATGAATGATAAAACGACGTGAGATGTCATAGTGATGCGGTATCATCAGGATACAAAGATGGCACCTGCTAAAAATTGGCAGGATGTCTGCTGGAAGTTTGTAAGGAGGAGATTTGTATGATTTGGAATTTTGTCATTGGTGGTGTAGCTGGTTGGGTGTTGGCAAATTTGCTGGAAGAGGATAAGCCAGCGGAAAAAGTTGAGGTTACCTCGGAGCAGGCTTTGGAGGTGTTGATACAGGATATCCGCGAGGAAGCAGAATGCGCGATGGATGCATGCACGACGGATGAGGAGTGTGAGCTGGTCTATGCACAGGTAAAAGAGTCGGTGCAAAAGCTCCAGCTTACGCTGCAGGAAAAGGGCGAAGAAATCATTGCTGATTTGCGGACGCAGACTGCGGATGTTCCCAGTAAGGAAGAAGTGGCAGATTCCGTGGATAGCAGGGTGCAGGGGTTCAAAGAGAAGATGGAGAATTTATCGGAGGCATTGGATCAGGCGCTTTCCGATTTGAATCCTAAAGCGGCAAAAGCTTGATAACTTATAGTAGTTTCGCAATTCAGCACAGGCGGATATAGCGTCTGTGCTGTTGTTGCGATTGTGCTTTGGCGGTATGAGGAATTGATGGCGAGGTTACGAGGGAGTCTGAGAATAGTGAATGGACGCTAAGAAAAGGTGTTTTTATTACAATGCCATAGAAGATGATTGGCAGGAAGAGCCGTGTATACCGGGCGCTTTGGAAGATCGTCTGAAGGAACTACGGATAGATGACCAGCGATTTTCTTACATTTATTTGCCTTTGCGCTGGAGTGTGGAGATGCTTCCTGATAGAACGGTGGAGCTTGTTTTGCATAGCCAGCGCGTGACTTTGGAAGACAATGTGATTACGGAGGTTATGGATAAGGAGTGGACGATTGCCTGCGATATTGACCATGGCAGTGTACAGGGCTGGCCCGTGTCGATTGTAGAAAATACGGTAAGAAACTGGCGCAATGGGTATGTTTGTGGAGGTAATATCACGTTTCCGGAATTGCTAGCTGCAAAGTATGTGGATATTCCCGCGATGGTTATCGATATAGCCATTGGATATTTGCAGGAGATTGCTGAGGGGAAATATGGATTTCGTCCCAGTTATTTAGGAGAGGCGCATGGCTTGCTGCATTTGTTTGCTTATTGTGAATGCACGTTAGATCCTTCGCTTTATTTGTTGAAAGATGTTTTGGGACAGGCTGCTTATGAGGCGATAAAGGAACAAGGCGGCTTTGATGTTTATCGGGAATTGTGCAGATTTTTGTCCATAGAAAATCCGCCTCCCAGTCTGCGCAAGGCCTATGTGAGAAATCCCGAAAGCATATTGGTATATGTTTTCCTTCAGCAATGCGGCTTTACGGATATCAATATCATCCGGCGGTTTTTCTATCGGGAAGAGATTTTTGGTTATCGGCTGCTGGATATGCGCTACGATACTATCACAGAGGTGCTGAGTTTTAGTGGGGCGGGAGCCTATGAAATACGTAGTTTTCAACGTTTTTGCCGCTGGCTGCTGCGCCATCGTTCGGAAAAAGCCATTGCCCCGCGTGTGCTTAGGTGGTGTAATGACAACCTTAGCTATGCCGCAATGGATACGCTGAGAATGTTCATCGAAGCTGGGCTGGAATATCATGAAGATTTGATCGCTCGGGCTGTTTATCGCCGTCTGCTCAATGAAGGGCTTACCCAGGAAGTCCATGATGCACTGGTCGATGAATTGTTTGCCGAGCATCCGGAGATTGTAAATCGTTATAGAGATGCTGGGACGCCTTTTGAACGTAAGAATGCGGTATATGAATATAAGGACAAGGAATTGGCCTTGGAAACAGAACTCGGTGAATATACATTCCGGTTGCCCAAGGATACAAATGAATTACGTAAATGGGGCAATGTATTTCATAATTGTGTCGCCAGCTATGATTCAGCGGTTATATCCAGATGGTCTTTAATCGTCGCGATGAAAAAACAGGAAAAATACGTTGCTTGCATAGAGGTAAAACAAGGCCGGATTACGCAGGCATTGGGGCATTGCAATCAAAGATTGCCAGCAGATTATTGTACAGTGATTGCAGAATGGGCAAAAGAGAATAAGATTTTCTGCAGACGGTGATTGAGGAGAAGTAAAAATGTTCGAGTTAGCTGAAAATATGAATGAAGAATTGTGTAATCTCAGAGTGGCTTTTATTGGTAAAACCGCTGAGATGTGGAATCAGCAAGGATTTGCTGAAGAATTTAAGTTGCTAGAGGGAGACCCATTAGATTATTCCTCATGGAGGAGTGTAGATATTGGCTTTTTGCTTGTTGATGGCAGGGCGATGGAAGATGTAAATCATCTAAAAAAAGCGGTAGAAGCTGCTGCAGATACGTGTGTATCAGTGTTCATACCAATATTGATTTCTGAAGAAAAGATAGAAGTACCAGCACCATTGTTGACTATGAATCCTGAAAAATATGAAGGAGAATCTGATATTTACAAGAATATATACTATGCTATTAAAGCTATATATGATGTTGTGTGTATTCCAGGATTGGTAAATCTTGATTTGTGTGATATCAAAACAGTTTGTAAGGATAAAAAGAATTTATTGTTAGCGACAGGGGAAGCTAAGGGTGAAGGCGCAAGTATGAGTGCTGTTATGGAGGCTATAAATAAACTGACTAAACAGCATGAAAAAGCGCAAAGTGTAGGTAAAGATGTTCTGTTGAATGTTACTGGCAGCGAAGCCAACATTAGCATGTATGAAATTCAAGAAGCTAGTGAAGCAATATACAATTGGATGGAGAATAAGCAGGCAACGATTATTTGGGGCGCATCTATTGATGATTCGATGGAGGATATGATTCGAGTGTCTGTTTTGATGGGGGAATCAAGATGCGTGAGGCATAACTATTATGTTGACAAGTCAAAATCTGACTTGTCAATCTCGCCCGCTTTAAGTGTAGGAATAAATATTCGATAACTTTGTGATAATCGACGTAAAATAAGCTGGAAAATGTGATTTTCGGGCGCTGGACGCGAAGAATTTTGTGATGGACAGATAAAAAGGGCCGGGCTATCGATGCGGATAGCCCGGCCTTTTCGTATGCGGTATTATTTTTTATCGATGCCCCAGGCATGGATGCCGGTTTCGTCGCCGAGGATGGCCGGATCGAATACCGGCTCAGTGACGCCGCGGCGTTTCTGGTCAAGGTAGTCAGCCAGTGCGATGCGGACGCGTTTGCTGAGGCGGGCAATCGCGTAGAGGTTGGTCAGGCACAAAAAGCCCATGAAGAGGTCGGCCAGGTTCCAGACCAGCGAGAGTTCTGCGATGCTGCCGAAGAATACCATGGCGACGCAGAGGAGACGGAAAACGTTCAGGGACGTCTTGGATTTCTTCTCGAAGAAGGCGATGTTGATTTCGCCGTAGTAGTAGTTGCCGCAGATGGAGCTGAAGGCAAACATCATGATCATGATGGAGACGCAAATCGGTGCCAGGGTGCCGAAGAGGCTGGCAAGCGATGCCTGCGCGAGCGCGGCACCGGTTACTTCGCCGCCGATGACATACTGGCCCGAGAGCAGGATGATGAAAGCGGAAGCGGAGCAGACGAGCCAGGTATCGACATAGACGCCGAAGGCCTGGACAAGGCCCTGCTTGACCGGATGCGTAACGTCAGCCGTAGCGGCGGCATTCGGTACGGAGCCTTCGCCGGCCTCGTTGGAGAACAGGCCGCGCTTGACGCCCGTGAGGATGGCCGAGCCGAGACCACCGCCGACTGCAGCCTGCGGGGAGAAGGCATCGTGGACAATCAGGGCAAACATGCCCGGGACTTTATCGAGGTTGAAGAGGATAACGGCAATGGCCGTCAGGATGTAGAGGCCGGCCATGATGGGGACCAGGAACTCCGTGAATTTGGCGATGCGAGTCATGCCGCCGAAGATGACAAGTGCCGTGAGGACACAGAGAACGACGGCCGTGCCGAGCTGCGGGATGCCGAAGGCATTCTGCACGGACAGTGCGATGGTGTTGGATTGTACGGAGTTATAGATAAGACCGTAGGTAACGGCGATGAGGATAGCGAAGAGTTTAGCGACGCCAGGCTGCTTGAGGGCATTCTGGATGTAGTAAGCTGGGCCGCCATGGAAGGCATTGTTGCCGCGTGGCAGCTTGTAGATCTGGGCCAGCGTGCTCTCGACGAAGCCGGTAGCGCAGCCAATGAAAGCGATAACCCACATCCAGAAGACCGCACCCGGGCCGCCGGTAACGATTGCGATAGCCACACCGGCAATGTTGCCGACACCGACACGGGAGGCAGTCGAGACGCAGAATGCCTGGAAGGAGCTGATGGATTTGCCCGTTGTCTTTTCGCCGATGCCATCCGTCAGCAGGCGGATCATTTCCGGCAGCAGGCGCAGCTGGACAAATTTTGTCGACAGTGTGAAGCAAAGGCCGCAGCCGACAAGGACAGCAATGAGGACATAGGACCAAAGGACATTATTGACCTCATTGACGACAGTGTTTAATAAATCCATGAATATACCTCTTTTCCAATAAAATAAGCCTTTTGTTCCTACCACAAAGAGAGCACACGTCACACATGTACCGGATAGTTGCAAAAGGCGTCGTTGCCCTAAAGATATAATAAAAATTACATATCTATTATAGCGTTTTGGATTAGTAGCTGTCAAGTTTGTGTTAGTTTGTATACCAAAACAGCTCCGCAGGATTGTGCGGAGCTGTTGACTTATGAGATAACAGGAGATTTCGTGTTATCAAGCTTTTTTGTAAGCCGTGATCTTCTGGTAATGGTTCTGGAAGAACTCTTCGGCAACCTGCGGGAACAGGGCATAGGAGAGTACATCCTCTTCGGACGGATTCAGATAGCCTTTTTCCTTGAGCTCGGCTTCGAACTCAGCGAAGGTCTTGGCTTTAGCGTCCTCGATCGAGCAATCCTCGATGATGTCTTCTGGTGCGATGCCCAGCGTCTTCGTGAGGAAGTCGCGATCGATAGCGACCGGCGTACGGCCAAATTTACCACGGGCGAGGTCTTTGAATTCTTTCGGAACCATCTTATAGCGCTCGCCGCTCATGACGTTAAAGGTTGCCATCGTGCCGACAATCTGCGAGGACGGCGTGACGAGCGGCGGGTAGCCGAGGTCTTTGCGGACGCGCGGCATCTCATCGAGCAGATCCTGATATTTGTCTTCCATGCCGGCTTCTTTGAGCTGGTTGGCGAGGTTCGAGAGCATGCCGCCCGGAATCTGGAAGTCGAGGACGTTCGGGTTAATATCGAAATAGCCTTTGAGGTTGAATTCGTTGATGATGCGTTTCTTGACACTGAGGAAGTGCTTGGAAATCGGCGTGAGTTTCTGGACGTCGATGCCCGTATCGTATTCCGTGCCCTCAAGTGCGCGGACCATCGTTTCCGTGCATGGCTGGGACGTGTCCGAGGAGAACGGAGCAAGGGCCGTATCGATGATGTCGACACCGGCTTCGATGGCTTTGAGGTAGGTTGCATGGCCGAAACCGGACGTGCAGTGCGTGTGGAGCTCGACCGGGATGTCAAGCGCAGCCTTGAGCTTCTTGACGAGGTCTTCGGCTACATACGGCTTGAGCAGGCCGGACATATCTTTGATGCAGACGGAGTGGCAGCCCATATCCTGCAGCTCTTTAGCCAGCTCGACGAATTTTTCGTTTGTATGGACCGGGCTGATGGTATAGACGAGACAGCCCTGGACTTCCGGCTTCTCCGGGCAGTTGAGCGCTGCATTGATGGCAACTTTGAGGTTGCGGACGTCGTTCAAGGCATCGAAGATGCGGAATACGCCGACACCGTGCTGGGATGCCTTCTGAACGAATTTTTCTACGACATCGTTGGAGTAGTGATTATAGCCCAGGAGATTCTGGCCGCGCAGCAGCATCTGGATCGGGGTGTTGAGATTGGCCTTCAAGGTGTCGAGCCGCTCCCAAGGATCTTCGCCGAGGAAACGCAGGCAGGTATCGAACGTTGCACCGCCCCAGGCTTCGAGTGCCTTGTAACCTACCGCGTCAAGGGCCTCAAGCTGTGGGAGCATATCTTCGATACGCATGCGCGTTGCGCACAAGGACTGATGACCGTCACGCAGGACCGTCTCCATAATCTGAACTGGTTTCTTTGCCATAATCAACACTCTCCTCTAAATTATTGATACATAACTATCGATTATTGATGTTATGGTATCGAAAGGCCTGGTTTTTGTTTTTGTATTGCAGATGAAGCCTTGATAGCATTGGCTTGCAAGACTGTCTGCACATTTAATATCACAAGAATAGTATAGGTACTAAAAAGTTCTTTGTCAATGGAAAATGTGATTCTTTTCTCAAACTATAACTAATTTGAATTATAGTCTTGGTTTATCGTGCAATAGTTTATTTTAAGGTTTGTTTTTGCGGTTCGGAAGGGCTGCGGATTCTTTGCTGGACAAAACGGGCAAATCTGCGGTACTATGTTACGTAGATTGCATTTATATAATATTAAAGTGGATAGGAAGACGGATTGATGGATGATCGTGTATCAAAACTGCATATGATGGTTGTGGTTCTGCTGGTGATGGCAGTGATTGGCGCAGTGGGATTTTTCAGCGTAGTGGAATATTCCAAGCAGCAGCTTCTGACTGACAGCCTTGCGAAGGGCAAGGCCATGCTGGCGGAGCAGGATTACCAGTCGGCCCGTGTGTATCTGTCTATGTTTGAAGAAAAGGGAAAGACGGAGCTCGGGTATAATCTCTATGGTTTTACGGCGGCGATGCTTGCCTACCGGACGTATCTGGGAACTGGCGACATCAATCAGCTGCAAGTGGCCAGTGATTATCTTGCACAGATCAATATGGGGAATCTGGCGGGCTATGCGGGCAAGGCGCAGGAGCTGAAAGCGAAGGTCGATGACTGCCTGGCCTCCTATCAGGAGCAGGTGGAGGCACAGCAGCAGGCTGAGGCCGCAGCGGCAGCGGCTGAGGAAGAGAAAAAGGCACCCAAAGCCGAGGCCAGAACGGAAAAGGCAGCCCGCGCGGCAGAGGAGAAGACTGCAGCACCGAAAGAAGCGGCGGCAAAGTCAAAAGCGGCGCCAGCGCCGAAAGCAGCTGCGGCACCACCGCCGAAGGCCGCGGCACCAGCTGGCAAGGACAAAAAATAACGAAAACAGATAGAAGGAAAACAGTGCTTGCAGGAGCACTGTTTTTTATATTTATGCAGAAATGCTTGCATTTTTTTGCAAATAAGGTATGATAGATAAGTATGATTCAAGAAAGAAGGAAGCGAATGGAACGGACAACGGAATTCGGGGCAGAAATAAGTAAAGGGTATTCCTGGAAGACAAAGCTGAAATTCCTGCTTTGCTCAGGCTTTGGCTGCTTTATGTTTCTGTTTCCTCTCAACAACTCAGACAGTGATTTCAACACGGTGCTCAGCGTATTGACTGAGATGCTGGATAAGGCCGTGCAGGTAAATCTGCCCTGGCTGCTTACTGTGATCGTGGTGGTTTCGGCGCTCGGGGCGCTGATGGGGCTGTTTTGGCGGCCGGCGGCAATCCGCAAGATAGACTGGCTGGCCGATTTGCTGTTCGTGTCGCGGCCCTATGCCGTGACGCGCTTGGTCGCCCTGTTTGTCACGCTTTGCGTGGCTTTGGGGGCAGGGCCGGAAATCGTGCGCAGTGATGATGTGGGCGGCAGCATGGTGTCGCTGTCACAGACCTTGATTGCGATTGCGGTAACGCTGAGCTTTGTTTTGCCGTTCTTGACCGATTGCGGCATCATGGAGTTTACAGGCATATTATTGAAACCTCTGATCCGTCCCTTGTTCCGCGTGCCGGGGCGGGCATCGGTGGACCTCATTGCCTCATGGCTGGCCTCTTCGAATACGGCTGTGTTGATTACGGGGAACCAGTATCAGAGTGGTTTTTACAGCAAGCGCGAAGCGGCGTCGATCATGACGAATTTCTCGCTCGTATCGATACCTTTTTGCATGGTCGTGGCAGAGACCTTGCATGTGACGCAGCATTTCCTGCTGCTCTATGCATCGGTCACGGCGATTGGCCTCTTGCTGGCTGCTATTGGCGTGCGTATCCGGCCGCTGTCAGCTATTCCTGACAGTTATTGTGGGGAGAAGAAAATCAACGAAGAAGTGCCGCCCGATGTTTCGCTTTGGCGCTGGGCCTGGGCGGCAGCGCTGAATCGTGCCGAGAGATTCAATCTGCGCGTGGCACTCGATGCAGCCGTCAAGATGACAATCGGAATCATCCTGGATCTTATCCCGATTGTCATTGCCTGGGGCACGATCGGTACCTTGCTGGTCAATGAAACGGCCATCATGCAGTGGATTTCCTATCCGATGGGCCTGTATCTGAGTCTTTTTGGTGTCGAGGGCGCTTTCCAGATTGCGCCGGCGACGCTGGTGGGCTTTATCGATATGTTCATCCCGGCTTTGATTACGAGCCAGGATTTGCCAGCTGCTACGCGGTTCCTCGTTGCTGGTTTGTCGCTCGTGCAGATCATCTATCTGACCGAGGTCGGCAGTATCATCGTCAAATCCGGCGTCGGGCTGGATTTCAAGCGCCTGTTTATCATCTTTTTGGAGCGCACGATCATTGCCATTCCGCTGCTGGTGCTGGTATCGCATTTGCTTTGACCGGTCAATTGGTCTGGCTGTGAGAATTTGACATGTCAAAAACGCTGTGTACAAAGTGCACGGCGTTTTTTTTTATCAAATTATTAGTTGCCTTATATAAACTTTTAACGAAACGCGACGATAATATAAGTGTAGGTTGTTTGTGGTGCAGGAAAGGAGGTGGAGCGGATGAGTATCCAGGCGATAAATGCGGCCAGCAGAATGCAGTATGGAGAGCAGCCGGAAAAGCCGGCAGCGTATGTCCGGAAGACGGCACAACCTGCATCCTTCAGTGATATCTTGGAAAGTCTGACAAGTGCGCCGGCTGCAAGTGACAGCAGTGTTGCGACAGTGACGGTTACCAAGGTTTTGCCTGACGGTTCGTTAGTTCTCGTCAAGATGCAGGGGAACCAGGTGATTTCCCAGTCGAAGCTGAGTGGTGCCAGTGTCCAGATGCAGCAAAATATGCTGGGGTCTTCAGGTGTACTTCCGCAGGAGTATCTGGCGAAAAGTACGTCTGCGGCGGGCTCTCTGTTCAGTGCGTCGATTTGATGAGAGGATTTGTCGATTGATGGCTATAGGATGGATGGATCGGGATAATGGAATATCATAAGAAAAGAAAGCGGCCCACATCATGATGGATGTGAGCCGCTTTCTTTTCTTATGTTTTTCTTATGCTTCGACTTCGACAAGCTCAATCTTGAAATTGAGCTCTTTGCCTGCCATTTCATGGTTGGCATCAAAGGTAATCGTTGTAGCGGTTTTTTCCGTTACAGTCACGGGAACCGGCTGGCCCAGCGAGTTCTGCAGGGCAACGCGCTGGCCGACCTCCAAGCCCTCGGAACCTGGCAGCTGGCTGATTTCCATCGTGACGATGTTTTCCTCCGACGGCATGCCATAGGCTTCTTCCGGCTGCAGGTGGATGTCCTTGGTTTCGCCGACCGCCATATCTTTGACGGCTTCGTCGAAGCCTTTGATCATCATGCCGGCACCGCAGACAAACTCGAGTGGTTCGCCACGGTCATAGGACGAATCGAATTTCGTGCCATCGTTGAGCGTGCCGGTGTAGTGTACTTTGACTTTTTTATTTTCGTTGCTCATGAATATGCTCCTATCGTAAAAGGTTTGTAAAACTTTATCAGTATAGCATATTTCGGCAGAGTTTGCCATGGATAGATGGCCGTCAGGGGCGGAAGGCGCTGGCCAGCTGCTCGAGCCCCTGCTTTAGCGTATGCCAGGGGCAGGCGATGTTGATGCGCTGGAATCCTTGGCCGGCAGGGCCGAAGATATGGCCGCTGTCGAGCCAGAGCTTGGCTTTATGGATGATCCGTTCATCCAGCTCGTCATCGGTAAGGCCGTAGGCGGAAAAATCCAGCCAAAGCAAATAGGTGCCTTCGGGCTCAATCAAGCGTACCTGTGGAAGTTCCTGCTGCAGGTACGCTTTTGTTTTTTGGTAGTTGCTTTCCAGATATGTGCGCAATTCGCAGAGCCATTCTTCGCCATGGGTATAGGCGGCTTGGGCGGCGAAGAGTCCCAGGCTGTTTGGCTGGCTATAGCCGGCTGCGGCCAGTTCATGCTTGAATTTCCGGCGCAGCGAGCCGTTTTCGATGAAGATGTTCGATAGCTGCAGGCCCGCAAGATTGAAGGTCTTGCTCGGGGCGGTACAGGTAATGACACGCTGGGCGATTTGGGGAGACAGCGATGCGAGTACGGTATGTTTGTAACCAGGCCGGACGAACTCGTGATGGATTTCGTCGGCCACGATGAGCACATCGTGCCGCTCGCAAATATCTGCCAGGCGCAGGAGTTCCTCACGGCTCCAGACGCGGCCCACTGGATTGTGCGGGCTGCAGAGCAGGAAGAGCTTGACATTTTCCTTGGCGATTTTGTTCGCGAGGTCAGCAAAATCGATGCTATAGTGCCCGCCTTGTTCCTGCAGCGGACTGTTGACCAGCCGGCGGCCGTTGTCCGTGATGGATTCCGTGAACGGGTAGTAGACTGGCTGCTGGATGAGGATGCCGTCGCCAGGCTGGGTAAAGGCGCGGATCGCTGTGCAAAGTGCAAAGACAACGCCTGGCGTTATGACAAGAGCATCTGCAGAGGGCGTCCAGTTGTGATGTCGATGGAACCAGTTGAGCAGGGTGTCCTTGTAGGCAGCTTTCGGGTCCGTGTAGCCAAAGATGCCATGGGCTACGCGGTGCGAAAGTTCGTCGAGGACAGGCTGCGGTGCCCGAAAATCCATATCGGCAACCCAAAAGGGCAGGATATCTGTAGGATAGCCACGCTCGGCAGCAAAATCGTATTTGAGGCAGGAGGTGCCACGGCGGTCGATGATTTCGTCAAAATTGGTGGGCATGGGAAACGCTCCTTTCGGTGGGGTCAGCCCTGCAGGGCCTGGCCAAGGTCGGCAATGATGTCGTCAGCATCTTCGATACCGACAGACAGGCGCAGCAGGCGGTCATCAAGGCCGGTGCGTGCCAAGAGCTCTGCGGGCATTTCGGCATGGGTTTGTGCCAATGGATAGGTCAGCAGTGTTTCCACGCCGCCGAGGCTTTCGGCAAAGCAGATAAGGTGCAGCTTTCCAAGTGCCGCTTTTGCCAATTCGGTCGTCTTGACTTTGAAAGAGATCATGCTGCCGTTGCCTGTGGCCTGACATCGCTGCAATTCGTAGCCAGGATGGCTGGGAAGGCCTACATAATAAACGTCGGTGACAGCCGGATGGGTTTGCAGCCACTGGGCGATCTTCAAGGCATTTTCAGACTGGCGCTCGACGCGCAGGCCAAGCGTCTTGATGCTGCGCAGCAGCAGCCAGGAATCCAGCGGCGAAAGGTTCGGGCCTTCGGATTTGATGAACAGCTCCAGCTGCTGGGCGTAGTCGGCTTTGGCCTCGCGGACGACAAGGATGCCGGCGATGATGTCGTTATGGCCGCAGAGGTATTTGGTGGCGCTGTGCAAAACGATATCGGCACCAAGGGTCAGTGGTTTTTGGAAATGCGGTGATAGGAAGGTATTGTCAACGATGAGCAGGGCATCGTTGTCGTGTGCCAGCCTGGCCAGCGCTTGGATATCGCTGATGCGCATCATGGGATTGGAGGGCGTTTCGATAAATATGCCTTTAGTAGCCGGCTTTATATGGGCGGCGGTCAGTTCGAGATCGGCCGTATCTACATATTCGAATTGGATGTTGTAGCGTGTGTAGATGTCGTTAGCCAGACGGACGGTGCCACCATAAAGGTCCTCGGATAGCAGGACATGGTCGCCGGGCTGGAAGAGGTGCAGGACCATATTGATGGCAGCCATGCCGGAGGACAGCGCCCAGCTGCGCTCGCCACGCTCCAGCAGCGCCATGGTCTTCTCGAGCTCGTCGCGGGTCGGATTGGCGACGCGGCCATAATCGTAGCCGGTACTCTGCTGGAACGCAGGATGGCGATAAGTCGCAGATGTATAGATGGGGGCACTGATAGCACCCGTGGAATCGAATGTATGTGTACCGTGAACTTCGAGCGAAAAGTCGTGCATAGGAATTCCTCCTTGTATAGGTATATCATATTTCTTTGGTATGTTAAATATGATATACGGAAAGCATGTTGCTGTCAATGTTTTTTCGTTTTTATATATATATTAGTTAGATTTTGCCAGTGGAAAAATAAGTTTACAAAATTACAAATACATACTTGACATATATGATAATTTGAATTATGATAGCTACAACGACTAGATAAAACATACATGTTAACTATGAAATACAAGACAGAGGTGGATGTTTATGACAATCAACAGAAAACAACTGGTACTCGATGCTTTAGATGGAAAAGACGTGGAACGGATCCCGTCAGGATTCTGGTTTCACTTTCTTGATGATGAGATTGGTTCGGATGCCTTTGCTCATCCAGAACTGAGTCAGAAAGTACTGGCAAAACAGATTGAGTATATCGATTCGTTCCGGCCCGATTACGTCAAGATCATGACGGATGGTTTCTTCCATTACAATCATCCACAGGTTGCGGCGGCTCAGCGTGTAGAAGACCTCAAGGATCTGCAGCCGCTGGCAGAGGATGATCCCTGGTTCACCCGGCAGATTGAGTATGCGCGGCAGCTGGTGCAGCGCTACGGTGATGAGATTGCATTGTTCTACAATGTCTTTGGTGCTAACACAACATTTCGTTTCATGCAGTCCCATTGGGAGAAGGGCGAAGAGAAACTCGTTTCCTTTATCCGCGAAGACAAAGAAACGGTCCGTGAGGCCTTCGATGTGATCTCTTCCGATTTGGCGAAATTGGCCAAACGGCTAATCACGGAGGCACATGTTACAGGTATCTATTTCAGCGTGCAGAACCTGCTCGGCGATGGCATTACCCGTGAAATCTACGAGGATGTGCTGGCACCGGGCGAGAAGAAGATCCTGGCGGCAGCGAACAGCGTCAGTGACTACAATATCCTGCATGTCTGCGGCTATGCCGGTCACCACAACCGCCTCGAGTGGTATGAGGACTACGAGGTCAAAGCCGTCAACTGGGCGGTTTCCGTTGAGCATGTATCATTGGAAGAAGGCCAGCAGATCTTCGACGGACGCACGGTCATCGGCGGATTTGGCAACCTTACTTCTGATGTGCTCTACAGTGGCAGTAAAGAGGAAATCCAGCAGGAAACGCGCCGGCTCATCGCCAAGGCTGGCCGCCGCGGCGTTATCCTCGGAGCTGACTGCACGGTGCCGAGAGATATTGACTGGCAACATCTTGAATGGGTGCGCGAGGCCGCTGTCTGAAGACGTATAGATGCTGTGGGTAGGAGGATAGATTTTTATTAGGAGGAATTCATGATGAATATTCGCAAGATAGGGAAACTCATTACGGCAGGTCTTTTGGCAGGTGTGCTCACGGTGGCAGCTGGCTGCGGCGGCAATAAAGCGGCAGATAAGCCGGCCGATGGCAAGAAGGTCATCACCGTGGCGCATACCAACTATTATGTACCGTATGATTATGTCAATGAACAGGGCGAGTCGGATGGCTTTGAGGTCGCAGTCATGAAGGAAGTGGCCAAGAAACTGCCGCAGTATGAATTCAAATTCGTACCGACGTCCGATGATGATCTGCTCATCGGTGTGGAGTCTGGCAAGTATAACGTGGGGACGAAGGGCATTTGGATTACGGATGCGCGCAAGAAAAAATATGTATTCCCGAAAAACAATATCGGTGCCAGCGTAATTGGACTGGTCATCCGCAAAGATACGGCCAATGAGATCAAGGACTTGCCGTCCTTTGCACAGTTCAGCGGCAAGCTCGTACCGATTGCGCCGCAGGATGCACGCTACATGGTCATCGATTCGTACAACAAAGAGCATCAGGATAAGCCCATCAAGCTCGTTTCGTCGGAAGCTTTCCAGATTGCTGATGCCTATAGCTGGGTAATGGAAGGCCGCTATGATGCCTATCTGGAAGTCGAGCTCAGCTATAAGAACAACATCCAGAAAGAGGATGCACCGTATCATCAGTTCGACGATAAGCTGACGTATATCCGTTATAAGGGCATTCCGACGTATCCAATCTTCAACAAGAATGAGCAGCAGTTTGCCGATGAATACGATAAGGCCATTGAGGAGCTGCGCAGTGAAGGCAAGATTGCTGAGTTGGAGCAGAAGTATTTCGGGGAAAGCTTGTCTTCCTATCTGAAATAATCGAGACAGAAAGAAGGGGTTGCCATGGATACCAGAGCTTTTGATCCGGCCATGATTTTTACGGTCATGCCGGATCTGCTGGAATATCTTGATGTAACGCTGCTGGTAGGCGCTGGCAGTATCATAGGGGGATCGCTGCTGGGGATGCTGCTGGCCTGGGCGAAAATAGGCGGCACGCGCGGATTGCGCTGGCTGGCGCAGGGGTACACTTATGTCATGCGGTGCACACCGTCCATCGTCCTGCTGTTCATCGTGTTCTATGGGCTGCCTCAACTGATGGATGCACTGTTCTCATATAATATCAATCAGATGAATCGGGCGGTATTTGCTATTCTCACATTTGTGCTACTGTTTGGCGCCTATATATCGGAGGTGTTCCGGTCAGCATATCTGGCTGTACCACAGGGACAGTACGAGGCTGCGGTGAGCATCGGCATCCCGCCGATAAAGGCCTTTTTCCTGGTTATGCTGCCTCAGGCGGCCGTGGTTGCCCTGCCGAACTTTGCCAACTCGACCATCAATCTGTTGAAGGAAGGGGCGCTGGCTTATACCATCGGTTTGATTGACATGATAGGACAGGGGAATCTTATCATTGCTCAGAATTTCGGGGCCTATGGTATTGAGGTCTACACAGCCTGCATGCTGATCTATTGGGGGATGACTTTGCTGCTGGAACGAGTCTTTGACTGGCTGGAAGCACGTCTGGATAAGGGGCAGACGCTGGCTATCCGCAGCAAAGACGCGACGGGGAAAGAGAAGAATGGTTGGAAAGAGTGGCTGAAAGGAGGGGAAGCGCATGGAATTGGATTATGAGTTCATGGCCAGGACCTTTGGCGAAGTCTGGAAGGGGGCAGGTGTGACCTTGTCCTTGACGGCGCTGTCTCTGCTGCTGGCCTTCCTGCCGGCCTTCTATCTGGCAGTCTTGAGGATTCGGGGGAACTCCTCGAGCAGCCGGCTGGCGGCGCTTTATGTTTCCTTTGTGCGCGGTACGCCAATCATCCTGCAGATCCTGCTGCTATACAGTTTGTTGCCGAGCCTTATCCATGCGGTGCTCAAAGCGGCTGGTAGCAGCATCAACATTTTTGAGACAATCGATCCGTTCTGGTATGCAGTGGTTGTATTTGCTTTAAATACGACAGCCCTGCTGACGGAGGTCTTTCGCTCGGCACTGCTGAGTATACCGAAGGGCCAGCTTGAAGCAGGCCTGTCGATAGGCCTTTCGGAAGTCCAGACATATTTGCGCGTGATCATTCCGCAGGCACTGGTGGTGGCTTTGCCAGCTATCTGCAATATCACGGTCAATCTGATAAAGGGAACATCGCTTGCCTTCCTGATGACGGTCAAGGATGTCATGGCATTGGGCAAGATCGCAGCTTCGTATGGGTATAACTATATCGAAGCGTATCTGGATGTATTTCTGGTGTATCTGGTACTTTGCACGCTTGTCCAGTGGTCGTACCATTTTGCTGAGCGTCGTTTGGGAGCATTCCGCGGGAATGCATGATAGAAAGTGGGTGGTTGCATGTTGATGCAGATTCGTGGTGTACGTAAATCCTTTCAAGATAATACAGTCCTTCATGATGTGAATATGGATCTGAACCGCGGTGATGTGGTCGTTATCCTGGGGCCTTCTGGCTCGGGCAAAACGACGTTTCTTCGCTGTCTCAATTTCCTTGAGCAGGCTGATGCGGGGAGCATGGAGCTTGATGGGGTAAAACTTGACTTGTCAAAAGCGTCGTCCCAAGAGATTGCCGAGGTGCGCAAGAAAACAGCCTTTGTGTTCCAGAATTACAATCTTTTTGCCAATAAGACGGCGCTGGAAAATGTGACGCTGGGTCTTACGGCTGGACGTGGCATGGCAAAAGACGAGGCGAGGAAAATCGGACTGCGTGCTTTGCGCAAGGTTGGTCTTTCCGAGCGGGCGGATTACTATCCGTCCCAGCTCTCTGGCGGGCAGCAGCAGCGCGTAGGCATTGCGCGCGCTATTGCCGTTCGTCCGGATGTTGTCCTTTTTGATGAGCCGACGTCAGCGCTTGATCCGGAGCTGGTGGGCGAGGTGCTGCAAGTCATGCGGAGCCTGGCCGAGGAAGGCATGACCATGATCGTGGTCACGCACGAGATGAAATTTGCCCGCGATGTAGCCTCACATGTCATTTTCATGGCTGATGGTGTGGTTGTGGAAGAAGGGGCAAGTGAAGATTTCTTTACGAATCCGCAGCAGGAAAGGACAAAAAAATTCCTCAAGCGGATACTGCCGGAAACATATGAAGATCCGGCTGTGCGAATTTAAGGGAAGAAGGCTTTGTTATGAGTTTGTCAGGAAAGACCGCACTGGTAAGCGGGGGAAATCGCGGCATTGGCCGGGCCATCGTGGAACGGTTGGCCCGCGAGGGAAGTAAAGTATTGTTCCTGGGCCGCAATGAAAGGGAAAACCGGCAGGTGGAGGCAGAAATCAACCGCCTTTATCCAGACGCTGTCCGTGGCTTTGCTGTAGACGTTGCCGATGAGGCGGCGGTCAATGACTGGTTCGCCGCGGTAGCGGAGCAATATGACTCGCTCGATATCCTCGTGAATAATGCTGGTATCTGTCAGCTCAGCAAGAGTTTCACGGAAGTCTCCGATGCTGACTGGGCGGCGACGCTTGGGGTCAATCTATATGGCGTGATTCATTTGACCCGTCAAATCATACCGTGGCTGAAGAAACAGAAAAGCGGCAAGATTGTCCATGTGGCCTCGCTGGCAGCGGAGGTGGGCGGTATTGCCACGGCTGCTGATTATGTAGGCAGCAAGGCGGCAGTGTTTGGCCTTACCAAATCGCTGGCAAGGGAGCTGGCACCGTATCAGATCAATGTCAATGCGGTAGCGCCAGGATTCGTGCGCACGCAGATGACCGAAGCGATGGCTGTGGACGAGTCAATCATCCCACTGGGGCGTATGGCAGAACCTGAGGACATTGCCAATGCGGTATATTTCCTGGTATCGGAAGAATCCCGCTGCATCACAGGAACCACGCTGGATATCAATGGTGGTCTTTTTATGAAGTAAACAGTTTGCTGGAACCGGGCAAAAGGCCCGGTTTTTTATTCGCCAGTTGACATCGCCAAAAGCTGTGGGTAAGATGGAGATTGAATTGTTACAAAAGCCAGGGCTTCCCATGGCTCTAAGAAAGGGACTGTTTTATGAAAAATCCGTTGCGCTATCAGATTTCTGAATATGATTGCGGCCCGACTTCACTGTTGAATGCGCTGAGTTTTCTGTTTGAGCGGGAGGAGATATCGCCGGAACTTATCCGCAATATCATGCTGTATTCCTTGGACTGCTATGAACGTGGTGGAGTACTTGGCCAGCGCGGTACCTCGCGCATGGCTATGATGTTCCTTTCCAACTGGCTCGATGGCGTGGGCAAAACCGGTGTCCTGCCAATCGAGAGCCGGTATCTGGCAGGAAAAGACGTTTATATGGGGGAGAACAGTCTGCTCGTCGATGCCCTGCGGCGTCAGGGAACAGTCGTGGTACGCTTGAATCTTGAGGGGGATCACTATGTATTGCTGACCGGCGTGGAGCAAAAGCGTATTCGTTTATTCGATCCGTATCTTTTGGAGCGGACAATTGACGACGCAGCGATTGAATGCACGGAAGCGCATCCGAAAGCCTATAATCGCATTGTGCCATTTGAATATTTCAATCGGGAAGCTCCGGGAATATATGCGTTAGGGCCGGTTGACGAACGGGAAGCCGTGCTGTTTTTCAATCAGAACACGAAACTTACCGCTGAGAAAACCATCGAATACTTCATTTGATTGCACAAGGGATAGAAGACAATATAAGCAAATATATAAACAACAGCCAGGAGAAAGCGTGATATTCGTTGCGTATATGCTTTTTGGCTGATTTTTTTTTGCCTGAATATAATTGACAGATTATCATTATCAATATATAATGATAATCATTGCTGATGAAAGGCATAAACAGAAAGGATATGAATGATTTGCGTTGGTTATATTGGATGGCAGGAATTGCCGGCCTGTTTTTGACTGCCGGATTGGCTGTTTCCGTAGGTGTAGTGGCGATTCCGGAGACAGAGACCATGGCGGTACTGGCAAGTATGCTCGGGCTGCCTGTCGAGGCAGGGATTCCTCAGGGGCATTATGATATCATCTGGGAATTGAGAATGCCGCGGGTCATATTGGCGGCTCTGGCTGGAGCTGGGCTGGCACTTTGTGGCATGGTCATGCAGGCATTGGTACAAAATCCGCTGGCTGAACCGTATATCCTAGGCGTGGCATCTGGGGCGTCCCTGGGAGCGGTCGTGGTCATTATGCTGGGCGGCAGTGCGGTCCTTGCCGGTATGGGAGTTCCTGCCGGCGCTTTTGCAGGCGCAGTAGCGGCGACTGTTGTCGTTGTTTTGCTGGCTGGCCGGGAGCGGAGTGCCTCGGCGGTGCGGCTGATCCTGGCTGGTGCTGTGGTGAGTGCCTTGTTTTCGGCGTTGGCCAATCTGGTGGTGTATCTGGCGAACGATGCGGAAGGGATGCGCAGTGCAGCGTTCTGGACGATGGGCTCGCTGGCAGGCGCGCGCTGGGATAATCTGTGGCTGCCGGGCGTGGCGGTATTGGCAGCCGGGGTGTTCTTTGCCCTGCGTCTGCGTGAGCTCAATGCGATGCTGCTCGGGGAGGAGACAGCAATGACCTTGGGCGTAGATCTGGCGCGTGAGCGCCGTAGATATCTGGCACTCACGGCTTTGCTGACCGGGATCATTGTCTCGGCCTGCGGGATCTTCGGCTTTGTCGGTCTTATCGTCCCCCATGGCGTGCGGATGCTCCTGGGAGCCGATCATCGCCGGGTGCTGCCCGGGGTAATGCTTGCCGGGGCGGTTTTCCTGATGCTGGCCGATATGCTGTGCCGTGTATTGCTGCCGAGCGGAGAACTGCCGATCGGGATTGTGACCGCCTTGGTGGGAGCGCCGCTCTTCATGCGGCTGCTCTTCCGTGACGAAGGTGGGCTGCGTTGCTGAAAGGGGCGTATATGCTGGATTTAGAAATAAAAGATCTATCGTTTTCGCTGCGGGGAAAAGAAATCCTGCAGGATATTTCGCTGGCGGTGAAACGCGGGGAGTTTGTGGGCATCATCGGCCCTAATGGCAGTGGGAAATCGACACTGCTCAAGCATGTGTATCGCGTCCTGCGGCCGGAACGGGGCGAAATCGTCCTGCTTGGGCGGCGGCTGGCGGATATGCCGCTGGCGGTGTCGGCACAGCAGATGGCTGTCGTGGGCCAGTTCCATACGGTGGCCTTTGACTTTTCGGTTTACGATATGGTGATGATGGGGCGGATTCCCCAGCAGCGCCATGGCGGCAGGATAACCCGGCAGGACAAGGCGGCGGTTGAGCGGGCCCTGCAGATGGTGGGCATGGCCGGTATGGCCAGCCGCCGCTTCCAGTCCTTGTCGGGCGGGGAGCAGCAGCGGGTGGTGATGGCCCGGGCGCTGGCGCAGGAGCCGCGCTTCCTGCTGCTGGATGAACCGACGAACCATTTGGATATCCGCTACCAGATGCAGCTGCTGGAGCTGGCGGCCGGCCTGGGCATCGGTGTCCTGGCGGTGCTGCATGATCTGAATCTGGCGGCTATGTACTGCCAGCGTTTATATGTCCTGAAGGGCGGGCGTCTCACTGCCGCGGGAGAGCCGCGGGAGATATTGACACCAGAGCTCGTGCGGCAGGTATATGGGGTGACCTGCGAAGTGCTCCGTGGGCAGGCAGAGCGGCCTGTCATCGTATTTGGCCGGGAGGCCGTGGTGATATGAGGAGGTACCTGCTGGTTTTATTGACAGGCCTCAGCGTGTTCTTCGCCGGCTGCGGCCGGGACGGTGAGCAGGCAGCGGCTGGCCAGGTGATTCAGAATTTTGACGCAAATGGCTATGCCCGCCGGACAGTGCTGCAAGGTGTACCGCAGCGCGTGCTGGTCTTGTATCCTGGTGCAGCAGAGGCCATGCTGGAATTGGGGTTAGACGAGCATATCCTGCAGACCATCGGGGCGTATGGCAGTGAACCGGAGCAAATTGCGGCGCGTTTTGCCAAACTTCCCAAGGTAAAGGCCGCTTTTGTTCCCGCGCAGGAAGAAGTGTTTGCGCTGCAGCCTGATCTTATCATTGGCTGGGCGCATAATTTCTCAGCGATGGAACTTGGCGAAGCGCAGACTTGGCAGATGCGGGGAATCGGTGCGTATATCGTGCCGGCGACGCTGCCGGGCCGCTCGCTGACGCTGGAGGATGCGGTCTATCCGTTCCTGCGGGATCTGGGGCAGATGTTTGGCGTCGAGCAGCGCGCGGAGGCGTATATCGCCTCATGCCGCCGCCAAGAAGAAAGGGCGATGAGCCAGGTAGCGGACTTGCCGGTGGCAACCGCTGTGGTCCTGCAGGATCATGGCCGCTCGACGTATTCGCTCTACGATGCCAGCTATCTGATCGATGATGTGCTCGCAAAGGCTGGCTTTGCGAATCTGGTGCGCCGCAAGACTTCCATGGTCGGCCCCGAGCGGATATTGGCTTATGATCCGGATTATCTGGTCTATGTCTCGCTGCCAGGAAAGGATGGCAACGACCTCAGCGAGGAAGACGCGCTAGGGCTGGTCAACGCGAATCCGGATCTTAAGCGTCTGCGAGCGGTGCAGCAGGGACATATCATCGTCATCCCGTTTGCAGAGGTGAACAGCGGCAATGGCCGTGCAATTGATGCGCTAAATCGTCTGGTAACAGGCAGAATTAGAAATAGATAAAGATCTTCTACGATTTGCAGAAAGGATTTAAGAACTGTATGAAAAAGTATTCGGAGAAAAAATTGCTGGCGGCATTGGTCTGTGGAGCCATTTCGCTGGGCGGAGCAAATTATGCGGCGGCTGAGCAGGCTGCAGATGCTCCGTTGGAGGAATTCTCGCTCGATGATTATGTGGTGACGGCCAATCGCATGAAGGTGCGGGAGAAGGCCGTGGCGGCAGATGTCACGGTGGTGACGGCTGAGGAGATTGCGAAGGGGAATTTCGCGACGGTGACGGATGCCCTGCGGGATAAGGGCGTCAACGTCAAGACGAATACGACAGGCAGCTATGTCGAGCTCAATGGTGACAGCCGCGTGCTGCTGATGGTGAATGGACGCCGTACCAACTGGAATCATGGGCCGCTGATCAGTGGCGTGAATACGGGCCTTGTCGATCTTGATTCGTTCCAGATCGACGACATCGAGCGCATCGAAGTGGTGCATGGCCCGAACTCCTCCCTTTATGGCAATGCAGCCATGGGCGGCGCCATCAATATCATCACGAAGCGTCCCGAGCCGGGGCAGCATCTGAAGGTGCGCAGTGAGGTCGGCACGCAGGGGCAGTTCCGCGGTGCCCTGCGGGTGGAAGGTGGCGACGACAATGTCACCTACGCGCTGTCCGCGAGCCGCGAGGTACGCGGGGATATTGAGTACAATTCCCCGGATCGTGGCAGCCTGACCATCCCCGACACGGGGATGAACCGCACCAGTGAGGCGTTGACGCTGGACAAGAAATTCAAGAATGGCGATCTGCTGAGCTTTGCGTTTGAGAACACCGATGCCAATAAGAGCTCGGCCATCTATGTGGCCAACCCCAATACGGCAGTGCCTGTATACCGGAATGCCCGGACGGAGGAGACGGTCCGTTCGCTGTCGCTGACGTATACCTGGGCACCGCGCTGGGAGAACGCGCCGCAGGATTTCCTGCGTATCTATCAGAATCAGGAAACGATCGATGGCCGCATGAGCGCTGCTTATACGGACGATCTGCGGGCGCTGGGCGCAGAGTATCAGAAGAACTGGCGGCTTGGCGATAAGAATACGCTCATCAGCGGTGTGTCCTACAATCATGAGAATATCCAGGAGGAGAATGACGGCAGCCTTGACCGTTCGGCGGCAACGACTTCTTTATATATGGAAGACAACTGGCAGTTTGATAAGGGCTGGCTGCTGAATTTCGGCACCCGGTGGGAGAACCACAGCGATTTCGGTGCGGATTTCACTTCGCATATCGGCTTGAACAAGGAGCTCTCGCAGGCAACGAATGCCTACATTTCCTGGGGGCAGGCCGTCAACAATCCTACCTTGAAGATGCGCTATGCCAACACCCTGTATTGGGAGGGGAATCCAAATCTCAAGCAGGAGAAATCGGAGACGGTGACGGTCGGCGTCAAGTCGAAACTGTCGGCGGCTACGGATCTGGATCTCAGCATGTATTACAGCAAGGTGGACGATGCCCTGGACTGGATCTATACCGACAAGACGCGGTATTACAATGTTGCCGATGAGACGCGGCGTGGCCTGGACATCAACCTGCGTCATCGCTTCTCGCCGCAGTGGGCGCTGCGCCTTGGCTATGCCTACGCTCAGGTGGAGGAAAGCGGTACGACCTGGAATAACCTGTATCGCAAGAATAACCAGCCCAACCGCTATCTGCTGGGTCTGGGATACCAGCAGGACAAATGGGATGCCGAGGCGACCCTGCAGCATGTGTCTGGCCGCGTGGTCGGGGCGAATGCGTTCCTGGACAGCCAGTACACGACGCTGGATATGGTCGTCAACTACCGGTGCTCGGCGGCTACGAAACTGTATCTCAAGGGCTATAACCTGACTAATGCAAGCTACGAGTCCATTGCGGCAAGTGCGGGCTATTACATGGCGCCGGGGCGCAGCGTGGTCTTTGGTATTCAGCATGCGTTTTGATGATGATGGATTGTGAGGTTCGTATATGGAATATATTGCAACGGGGATAGAATTCTTCCAGAAGGGCGGCGCAGTTATGTATGTGCTCGTGCTTTGCTCGCTGCTGGTGGCAGCGATCGGCGTGGAACGCGCCCTTTACTACCGGCAGGCAGATTCTGGCCGGGAGTTTGCGCGCCGGTTCAGCCAGGAAATGGCGTCTGGCCGTTTCGGTGAGGCGGCCAGCCTTGCCAAGGCGGCCTCCGGCGCACTGGCATCCATACTGTGGACTGCCATGCATAAGCCAAGCGATGCGCAGGCTGCGCATCATATGGAACTGCAGACGGGAATCGAGCTGTCCAGGTTCCGCCAGCGGCTCTATTATCTCAGTGTCATCGTGACGATGGCACCGCTTTTGGGGCTGCTGGGAACCATCAGCGGCATGATTTCGTCCTTCAGTGTGTTCAATGTCACGGCGGGTCAGGCGACGGCTATCACCGGCGGTGTCGGTGAGGCGCTCATCGCTACGGCCATGGGGCTCTGCGTGGCGATCGCCGCTCTGACCGTCCATGCGTATTTTACCCAGCGGGTGGAAAACATCGTCACGGACATGGAGCTCTGCTGCTCGCTGGTTGAGGAGCATCGGGCGGAGCTGCTGGCGGCTGCGGAGGATGTCCAGGATGGCAGCTATGTGCTGGAAGGCGGCGCATTATGAGGCTCAGGGATAGACGGGCCGGTTCGCAGCCTGAAGTCATGATCATTCCGATGATTGACATCATGTTTTTCCTGTTGGTGTTTTTCATGATGAGTACACTGTACATGGTCAATCTGAAGACCGTCGATGTGGAGATGCCCAAGGCACAGCATGCAGAGACGCAGATGAATGTGAACTATCTGGTCACGCTGAAGCAGGATGGCTCGTTGTGGCTCGAAGATGAGCTGGTGGCCGAGCAGGATCTGCTGGAGCGGGCCAAGCAGGAATACAAGCGCAATCCGCGCTTTGCCGTTGTGGTACGGGCTGACCAGAATATCGACTATGGTCTGGTGGTCGCCCTGCTGGATAAGCTGCGCGGCGCGGGGATTGCCCGGTTCGGGCTGGCGGCTGAGCCGGGAGGCACCCATGGAGAGTAACAGAAGGCATAAGGCCATAGCCTGGGGCATTTCCGTGGTGATCCATCTGCTGTTGTTTGCCGTGGTGGCTTTGACGGGCCTGTTTGCCAAGCTGTCGTCAGATCCCGATAAGGTGCTGGATGTCACGCTCTACGAGTTGGAGACGGCAGCGGCCGGCGGCGCTGAGGCTGCGGGAGCTGAAAGCGGTGGAAATGCGGAGCCTGCGGCTGGCGATGCTATGGCCGTCACCGTGGAGGAGGCGGTATTGGATCAGTCCGCTGCCGTGGTACGCGCGGTCGAAGAGAAGGCCGCAGCGAAAGCGGAGAGCACGCAGGCTGCCCGGCAGGAAAGCGGCAGTGGGGAGAAGGGTAAGGAATCTAGCCAGACTGGCAGCGGAATGGCAGGGCAAGAAAAGGGAAGCAAAGAAGGGACTGGGATAGGAGAAGGTCAGGAAACGGGAGCAGGCAGTGGCGACAGGGATGATGCCGCTGCCGGGCGCCCCGCTGTGCCGCCGCAGCTTGTCGCTGGTGCGGCGCCTGCGTATCCGGAAGGCCTGCGCCGGCAAGGGATAGAGGGGGCGGTGCGCGTGCGCGTGGTCGTTGGCCGGGACGGCAGTGTGGAAAGCGCGGCGGTGACATCGTCTTCGGGGTACGAGGAGATGGATGCTGCTGCCGTGGCGGCTGCTTACCGCTATCGCTTCGCAGCGGCGCGCAACAGCTATGGCGACCCCGTGCGCTGTGCGGTCGGACAGACCGTGCAATTCCGTTTGGATGGAGCAGGATAATGCATCCGGCTTGGCGAATTAAACAACAGAAATCGTTGACGATTCCGTTACCAAGCAGAAGGATAGGACGCCTGCCCCATGAACATAGTGAGGGATAAGAATGAGGACTGTTGTATGTTGGGAAAGGCATATGACAGTCCTTTTTTGTGCAGGCGGCGTCAGCGCAGCTGTTTCCGCTGCTTGAAGACGAGGACTCGTCCGCGCAGCAGAAACTGGACATTTGCTGGCTGGAAGATCTGTCTCTTAAAAGGGGAGCTGCGAGTATGAGAAATTTTTGGGAAAAACTGTTGTATCGGTTCATGCGGAAGAACCGCAGGAACATCCTGGATAAAATGGTACGCATCGTACTGGGAAGCAATCTGGCGGCAGTGCTCATTTTAGGAGGGATCGCACTCTATGGCATGAGCTTTGCGCTCAGGCAGGCACAGGATATGGGGGAGAGCCTGGGGGAGAATTCCTATGAGAACAGTTCGAGATTACTGATAAGCCAGCGGCAGGAAGAGCTGGTACATATCGCCCAGGACAATGCGGCTATCATCAATCACAGGATGCTGGACATTTCCCGGAGTGTGCAGGGCGTGGCCAGGGAGGCCGAAGAAATCGAGCGCTATCCGCAGCGGTTCCTGCCACAGGAGGTGAATATCCCGACGCCTGCCAATTACCGCAGCCTGTATCTTTATCTCCAGTATGGGCCGGAGGTTTCGCCGGAGGCTTATCGGAAGCATATCTCCATGATGGCCAATATCGGGGATCTGCTGGCCCGGACGATAGAGAGCAATGACATGGCCGAATCGGTATTCATCACCGCCAAGGATAACTTCACCTTATCTGTGGATGCCCCGCGGGTGCTGGCCGAGGATAAGTCAGATATCCCCAAGCCGCACTATGATGCAGTCGGCAGCGACTGGTACAAGCGGGCAGCTGGCAAGGATGGTCTGGTTTTTACCCCGGTCAGGCGGTTCATGTTCAACAAGAAGCTGGGGATGTTCTGCTCGGTGCCTTATTATGGGACGGATGGCAGGCTGGCTGGCGTGGCCTGCATGCAGACCTCGCTGGACGATCTGCGCCATATCCTGAAGGAAACCAACCTGCACGATGAGGGCTTCTGCTTCGTGACGGACAACCGGGGATACGTCATCCTGTCTTCTCAGGAGAATGCTGCTGGTAAGGAGCGGGAACTGGAGGTGAATATCCAGAACGACCTCCGGCAGTCGGATAATGCGACGCTGGCGCTGACCATCCGGGAGATGGTGGCCGGAGGGAATGGCGTGCGGCAGACGCAGGTGGATGGCAAGGATTACTACATCGCCTTTGCGCCTATCGAAAGCACGGGCTGGAGCTTTGCGGCCGCCTTTGCCGCTGACGATGTCATCGCTCCGGCGCTGCAGAACAAGGCCGGCATTGCCCAGGTCACCAAAGAGAAAACCTCCCTCATGCAGCAGAAGATGTCGCTCATCATATTCCTGATGGTGGTGTTCATCGCTGTCCTGCTGGTGGTGTTCGTTTACAGTGGCAGGAAACTTTCCCGGCAGTTCGTGGCACCTATCCACGAATTGGCAGATGGTGTAAGGGAGATCACCAGCGGCAATCTCAGCAAGAAGGTGGAGATCCGCACAGGGGATGAGATCGAGCATCTGGCAGTCTGTTTCAATGCCATGACCGATGAGCTGCAGACCTATATGAAGAATCTCACCGCAGCCACGGCCGAGAAGGAGCGCATAGCCACGGAACTTTCTGTTGCCAGAGACATCCAGCTGGGCGCCCTGCCGCAGGAATTCCTGCAGGACAAGAAAAGCATCCAGCTTTATGCGGCCATGTTTGCCGCCAAGGAAGTGGGTGGAGATTTCTATGACTTCTATATGCTGGACGAGAATCACCTGGTGCTGGCGATGGCTGATGTATCGGGCAAGGGGGTGCCTGCGGCCCTGTTCATGATGCGGGCTAAGACGACGCTGAAGAATCTGGTGCTTATGGCAAGGGTACCCGATGATTTCGCCGCGGTCATGACACTGGCCAACCAGGAGCTTTGCCAGGACAATGAGGAAATGATGTTTGTCACCGTCTTCCTGGCCCAGCTGGATCTCACGACGGGTGAGCTCATCTACGTGAATGGTGGCCACAATCCGCCGCTGGTCAGCCATGACGGCCGTTACAGCTATATCCGGGAGGAGCGGAGACAGCCGGCCCTGGGTGCACTGGAAGAGGCAGCTTACGAGGCCCACAGGCTGCGGCTGGCGCCGGGGGAGAAGCTCTTCCTGTATACCGATGGGGTGACGGAAGCCATGGACACGCAGAAGCGCTTCTACTCAGAGGAACGTCTGCAGCAGACGCTGGACCGTATCGATCGTGAGGCCGATGTGCAGGAGATCCTGACAGCGGTCAGACACGATATAGCTGTCCATGCAGAGGGGGCGGAGCAGTCCGACGATATTACCATGCTGGGGCTGATGTACTGTGGGAAATAAGGGCTGGCAGGCATAGGAAGGATTTGCCTGTCGACAAGATCTGGATAATAGAGTTATAATATAGAAAGAATGTTGAGACATAAATTGTGTAAATAAAAAAGGGAGAGCTGAATATACATGTTGGAATTGAGGAACATTTCCTTCCATGTCACGGAGGGAAACAGCCAGGTGGATATCATCCAGGACCTGAGCCTCACCGTTGACAATCGGAAGTTTGTGGTCATCACGGGGCCGAACGGCAGTGGCAAGTCTACCTTGGCAAAAATCATAGCGGGCATTGAGCAGCCCACTTCCGGCCAGATCCTTTTGGACGGGGAAGATATCACCCACAAGAGCATTACGGAGCGGGCAAAGATGGGCATCAGCTTTGCCTTCCAGCAGCCGGTGCGCTTCCGGGGCTTGCAGGTCATCGACCTGCTGCGCTTGGCAGCGGGGAAGAAGATTTCCCATATCAAGGCCTGCGATTATCTTTCCGAGGTAGGGCTCTGTGCCAATGACTATCTCAATCGCGAGGTGAACAGCTCCTTGTCCGGCGGCGAGCTCAAGCGTATCGAGATTGCCACCATTCTGGCCAGGAAGACCAATCTGTCCATTTTCGATGAGCCGGAGGCCGGCATCGACCTCTGGAGTTTCCAGAACCTCATCCGCATCTTTGAGAAGATGCGGGAGGAAATCGAGGAAAGCTCCATCATCATCATCTCCCATCAGGAGCGCATCCTGCAGATCGCGGACGAAATCATCGTGCTGGCTGACGGCCGGGTGCAGGAACATGGTGCTGCCAAAGATATCCTGCCCAAGATCATGGACACGGAAGTCAGCATGCCTATGTGCAGGAAGTTTCAGTAAGGGGGAGGCCACGCTATGTTGAAGATGGATGAAATACAGAAAAGACTGCTGCTGGAGGTGGCGGATCTCCACGATGTCCCCATGGGGGCGTATAATCTGCGGGCCAATGGCAAATCCGTGGGCCGCGGCAGCAGTGCCAATATCGAAATCACCTCGAAGGAAGATGGCTCCGGCATCGATATCCACATCAAGCCCGGCACCAAGAATGAGAGCGTGCATATCCCTGTGGTCATGAGCGAAAGCGGCATGAAGGAAACGGTGTATAACGACTTCTACATCGGCGAGGGCGCCGATGTGGTGATCGTGGCAGGCTGCGGCATCGACAACTGCGGTACCCAGGACTCGGAGCATGACGGCGTGCACCGCTTCTTCGTGGGGGAGAATGCCAAGGTCAAGTATGTGGAAAAACATTACGGCTCTGGCGATGGCATGGGGCAGCGCATCCTGAATCCTGTTACGGAAGTGACCATGGAAGCAGGCAGCTCCATGGAGATGGAAATGGTGCAGATCAAGGGCGTGGATTCCACCAGCCGCACCACCAAGGCCAACCTCAAGGCAGATGCCAGCCTGATCGTGCGGGAGCGCCTCATGACTCATGGCAAGCAGTATGCGTACAGCGAATATGAGGTGTCCCTGGATGGAGAAAATGCCAGTGCTGATGTGGTGTCCCGCGGCGTAGCCAAGGACAAGTCCTATCAGAAGCTGGACCTGCGCATCGTGGGCAACGCTGCCTGCCATGGACATACGGAGTGCGATTCCATCATCATGGACGAGGGTCGCATACTGGCAGTGCCTTCCCTGGAAGCCAACAACGTGGATGCCATGCTGGTGCATGAAGCTGCCATCGGCAAGATTGCCGGCGACCAGCTCATCAAGCTGATGACCTTGGGCTTGACGGAAAAAGAAGCCGAAGAACAGATTGTCAACGGCTTTTTGAAGTAAGAGATAGGGAGCTGTCTCCTGAGTGATTTTTGCTTGGGGGATAGCTTTTTCGCGTCAGGCAGCGTTGACAACAGGAAAAAAATCATTATAATGTATAGTTAGCAAGCTAATCATATTAACGGAGAAGATCATGAAACGGGAAATGGTACCTACTTTTGCCGAGTTGGAACGGCATAAGAAAATCGTGCCGGAGATAAATCCAGCGGCAGTCATCGCCATGCTGAACATCAAGACGGCCAGCGAGGAGATCCAGCAGTCCATTCTGGATGTGCTGCAGCAGGACTATCAGCTGTCAGAGGGGAAATTCTGTGCGCTGGTGGTGCTTCACCAGCATGGCAAAGAGGGCATTGCGCCTTCGCTGCTGGCGGCCAAAGTAGGGGTGACCCGGGCCACCATCAGCAATATGCTCCAGCGCATGGAACGGGATGGACTGGTAGATATCCGTCCCGCGGCACAGGATGGCCGGGCCAAGGTGGTGAGCCTGACGGAAGCGGGCTGCGATTTCATGGAAGGGATACTGCCGGACCATTATCTGCGGGTCAGCAAGCTCATGGAGAAGCTGACGGAAGCAGAACAGAAAGAGCTTATTATGCTGTTGGAAAAATTAAGTGCCTGAGGCACTTGATTTTTTTGTCAATATAGTTAGCTAGCAAACTATATAAGGAGAGAATAGCGGATGAATACGAAAGAAAAAGCCAAGCGCACAGGGATATTATTCATTGCCCTGCTGATCATCGGGGGGCTGGTGCTGATGTATACGGGCAACGATGCCTTGGTGCTGGCTACGGAGAAGAAAGAGGGTATCCTTACGGCTGAACAGGTGAAGCTGTCCTTTGACTCCGTCGGCGGACGGCTCGTCAAGGAGGCGGTGAAGGAAGGAGACTGGGTAAAGAAAGGCGATGTGATCATGGAGCTTGACGCTACGGATACAGATCTTTCCATCGCCAAATTGAAGACCCAGATTGCCCAGATGGAGGCGCAGATCGCCTCGGCCAGCGGGACGCAGGGGATCAACTACCTCAAAGCGGATACAGATGAAAGCCAGAACTATCGCGGCATCGATCAGCAGCAGGCTGCGGTACAGTCTGCCAGTGTGACCTTGAAGAATGCCCGGATCGACTATGACCGCAAGGCTGCGCTGCTGGAGGCTGGCGCCATTGCCCAGTCCCAGCTGGATGATGCGGAGATGGCCCTCAATGTGGCGCAGGCCAATCTGGAGCAGCAGAAACAGCTGCTGAATAAACTGACTGCCGCCACCAACGGCAGCGGTACGGACGCCATCGCTCAGGAACGGCTGGCCGCTGCCAATATGGCCAACGATGTGGAAGCCCTGCGCCAGCAGAAGGCTGCCCTGGAAGTCCAGCTGAAGGAGCTGGAGGTTGCCAAGGAACGCCTGACCCTGCGTGCCCCGGAGGATGGCAAGATCCTCAAAGTGCTGGCCAAGGAGGGGGAGATGATTTCGCCCTCCACGCCGGTGGTGCTGCTGGAAAGCAGCCGCAGCTACTACGACATCTATGTCAGCGAGAAGCAGGCTGCCCATCTGGCCGAGGGCAAGGTGATCACAGGAACTACGGTGGCTGGGGAAAAGGAGGTTACCGGCACGATCCGTCTTTTGGCGCAGGCCCCGGGGTTTGCCGATCTGAAGAATTCCCGGGAGAAGGGCCAGTCGGACCTGTCCGCCTTCCAGGTACGCATTTACATCGATAAGCAAGAAGGGGTAATCCCAGGCATGACGATTGAGGTGAAAGACAGTGAATTCACTAAGAGATGAGTTGCGGTTCCTGTTTTCCGGTCAGGGAATGCCTTATGAAAAAGTCTGTCTTATGGTGGCTATGGTCATCACGGTCATCATGTCAGTGCTGCTCAGTGGCAATATTGCGAAAGATGCTAAGGTCGCTGTCATCGATCTGGATAACTCGGCGTATTCGCGCGAATTGATAAACCATATCGAGGCTTCGGAGTTCATGAAGGTCACGGCGGTGCTGAACACGCCGCAGGATCCCAAGGAGCTGTTCTATCAGGACAGGGCTGTGGCGGTGGTCTATTTCCCGCCGGGGCTGGAAAAGGCCCGCTATACCGGTGAGGCGGCCAATCTCGGCGTTTTCTATGATAACACCAGTTCTGCGGCTACCAGCAACATCAAGGAGGCCCTCAATGAAATCGTAGGGCTGGACAATGCGGTGGCCAACGGTGACGTGGGCAGCAGCAATGACAGTCTGCAGGGGCAGCTCAGTCTGGCATCCCGTAATCTCTTCAATCCCCAGGATTCCAAGGATAACGGCGAAACGCTTGGGTTCCTGCTGTTCTTTGGGGCCATGTTCTTTACCTTTGCCACCATCGGCATGATCCCCAGGCTGCGGCTGAGCCATCAGCTCGACGAGGTGCTGCTTCATGGGACTCCCTGGAATCTGCTGATCCGCCTGGTGCCCTACGGCTTCTGCCTGCTGGTATCCTGGGTCGTGGGGCTGGCTGTGCTGCGTGTCTGGGGTGATCTGACTTTTTCCGGCAGTCTGCTGACCTTCGTAGTCGTGCAGCTGTTCATGATCCCCACCATCGGGGCGCTGTCGCTGTTCTTTGGTTGGACTGCGGCCAATCCCGGCATTGCCTCGAGCCGCATGATCCTCTTCATTCCCGGGGGCTTCATTTTCGGTGGCATGACGGCACCTACCACCTTCTTTGCGGACTGGGTGGTGAAATTCAGCCATGTGTTTCCGTTGACCTGGGAATTCCATTTCCAGCGGGACATCATCGCCCGCGGGGCAGGCTTCCTGGATATTTCCCAGACCTTTGGGGCTTTCCTCCTCTATATGGGGATCGTGGGGATACTGTTCTGTCTGCGGTTCAACGCTTCCCGCAAGGAGCTGCTGACCAAGCAGGCAGCCGGCGCGCATCAGCAGGAACAGATGGCAGCGTTGGTGAAGGAACTGGCAGAATAGGGGATGATATTGTGGAAAAGACAGAAATGACAAGTCAAATGGATGCTGCCGCTTGGATTGAGGAAATCAGAAAGCGGCCCCGGCAAGCTATCACATGTGACCGCATCCTGCTGCCTACGGACGGTTCCGGCCAGGCCTTTCAGGCCGTGCGGGAGGCAGTCCGGCTGGCAGCCGTGACCCAGGCGGAAATCACCCTGCTGATGGTGGTGGACTACAACCAGGAGGTGGCAGCCTTTGAGCAGGTCAGCCTCAGTGGCTATGTGCCAGCGGAGCTGAAGATCGCTGCCTATCAATTCCTCGCTGACCTGATGCATGCAATCCCCAGCGAAATCCACGCCCATACCCGCGTGGAGGTGGGCAGCCCTGGCGAGGTCATCCTCCAGGTGTCAGAGGAAGAGGAAAGCGATATGATTGTCATGGGGACGCATGGCTTCGGCACCTTCCGCAGCATCCTCCAAGGCAGTGTGTCCCGCTTTGTCACGCAGCATGCGGCTTGTCCCGTGCTGCTGTGCAGGGGGCTGCCGGCGGAGTGGGAGCTGCCGGCGGGGAAATGACCCCGTATCGTTCACCCAGGCAAGGATGTCTCTGTCCTTGCAATTCGGCGCGCTCATGCCGTCGATGCCCTCGTGGGCTTTGGCGATAGATTGGAACCATCTGACAGGAAATAATCGTTCTGTGGCGAAGTATAGGCATAGAGAGGTTATGTTGACGGATTGGTATGAGGATGGTGTATGCAGATGACAGAGGAAAAGGCGTATATCGATCATGCGGCGGTTACGGTAGCCGACATTCAGTGGAGCTTGGCGTTCTTTGAAGAGGTGCTGGGCATGACCGTGACCCGGCGGCGGGAAAATGATGGCAAATTGCAGCAGGTTTGGCTCGATGGTGGTATTCAGCTCATCGAGGCTCCCGCTACAGTTCCAAGCGGTCAGGCCCATCACTTGGGAATAAGGGTGCGTGACTTCAAGGGCACGTTGGCAAAGATGCTGGCCTATGAAGGGGTTCATCCCGTGGCGGGCAAGCCGGAAAAATGGGTGCAGCTGCCGGATGGCTTGCTGCTCGAGCTGTTTCCCAGCGAAAAATGATAGCGGTGGTGCAAAAGACAGATCCTGACTGTTGACAAAAGCAGTCAGGATTTTATATTATAGGTTTATAAAGTTATTATATAAACTAAGCGGAGTAAGTATGGACAAGAAAGATTTGCGCAAGCATAACTTGCAGAAGGTACGTCAGGCCCTGCGCGCCCTGAAGCAGGCGACCAAGCCGCAGCTGGCGGAACGCACGGGGCTCAGTGCCATGACGGTGAATACGCTGGTGAAGCTGCTGCAGGAAGGCGGCGAGGTGGAGCTGCTGGAGGATTTCCGGCCTTCGGCTTCGGAGGAGGGGGGACGGCCGGCCAGGCAGTACCGGTATCTGGCGGACAGGCGTCTGGCCCTCACGCTTTGCTTCTATGAGGAAGCGGGCGAGAACCAGATGGAAGTGAATATCGAGAACCTTTTGGGGGATACGGTCTTTGCCGAGCGGGTGGCTTGCCCGGAGGTATCGCCGGCCTACCTGTTGGCAGCCATCCGGCGGTACCAAGGGCAGTATCCGCAGCTGGCCTTGGTCATGATGGGCCTGCCAGGGGTGGAGGTGGATGGCATGATGGCTGTCGTCGACTATCCGGCCTTGAAGGGCGTGCGGCTGCGGGAGCAGCTGGAAGCGTCCACGGGGCTGCCCGTCTGTCTGGTCAACGATATCAACGCTGCGGTTTCGGGGTATGGCATGACCTTGGGGCAGGCGGCCCGGCAGGAAACGGTGGTAGGCATCTATTGGCCGCGGAATTATCCGCCAGGGGCAGGCATATTGCTCAACGGTGAGCTGTATAAGGGCCGTGACGGGCTGGCCGGAGAGATTTCCTGCCTGTTTGACCGCGGCCAGTATCAGCCCGCAGCAATATCGGCGGCTCAGGTGGCAGAAAAGATCGTCAGCTTTGTCCGCTTCTGGAACCCGCATGGCATGGTGCTGTATCTGGAGGGGATAGCGCCGGAACAGGAAGCGGAGATCCGCAAGCTGTGTGTGGCCTCCTTGCCAGAGCGCTTCCTGCCGGAGCTCATTCTGGGCAGGCAGCTGCGGGAGGACTACCGGCGCGGGATCCATGCGCTGGCAGGGGCTTATCTGGAAAAATGCGAACGGAATGGAGCGAAGGTATGAACGAGAGATTTGACCGGTCAAAAGTCAAAGAGCGGTATGCGGCGGGGAAAATGCGGCAGCATTCCACGCGGGCGTTGTTCTTCATCGGCGGCTTCGGGGCTGCATCTTGGGCGCCATTGGTGCCGCTCTTGCGGGAAAGGCTGGCTATCGGCGAAGACGTGCTGGGCATGCTGCTCTTGTGCATCGGCATCGGCTCGCTTTTGACCATGCCGCTTTCTGGGGCGGCCGCTGTGCGTTTCGGCTGCCGGAAGACGCTGACGGTGGCTGCCACGGTCTTTGCCTTGCTTTTGCTGGTTTTGTGTCAGGTAGACAATATGGTTCTGGCAGCCCTTTCACTGCTGGTCTTCGGCGCGATGATGGGCTGTATTGATGTGGTCATCAATATTCAGGCGGTGCTCGTGGAAAAGGCGGCCAAGCGCCGCTTGATGTCCGGCATGCATGCTCTTTGGAGTGTCGGCGGCTTTATCGGCGCCGGGCTCTTTGGCATTTGGGTGGGCACGTTGGGGCTGACACCGTTGATTTCCACCTGCATTGCCGTGGGGATAATGCTGCTCACGCTGGCCTTTTTTGCCCGCCATCTGCTGCCCTTCGGCGGTGAGGGTGGCGGGGCCATGGTGGCGATTCCGCGGGGTATCGTGGCCTTTGTGGGCATAGTGGCCTGCATTGCCTTTCTGGTGGAAGGGGCAATCATGGATTGGAGCGGTGTTTTCCTCACCACTGTCCGCGGTTTTGACCTGTCCTTGGCAGGCATGGGCTTCACGGTTTTTTCAGCTGCCATGCTTGTCATGCGGCTGTTAGGAGATGTTACCGTGCAGTGGCTGGGGCAGAAACCCGTGGTGGTAGGTGGCAGCTTGCTGGCTTTCCTGGGGTTCCTGCTGGTGATCTTTGCGCCCGGTTCGCTGCTCTTATACATAGGCTTCTTTGCCATTGGCATCGGCAGTGCCAATATCGTGCCGGTGTTCTTTTCTTTGCTGGGCAAGCAGCAGGATATGCCCATCAGCATGGCAGTGCCGGCGGTAAGCACTCTGGGGTATCTGGGCATCCTTATGGGGCCGGCGGCCATCGGCTTCCTGGCGCATCAGACCAGCCTCTATGCTACCTTTGGCCTGCTGGCGGCATTGGTGGCAGCCCAGGCGGCCGTTGCCGCTTATGTCTATAAAAAGGTTTTGTGAGGGAGGATATGCTTATGCTGGCAGATTATCATGTGCATACGGAGTTCAGTGATGATTCCCGTGAACCGATGGAGGAGCAGGCAAAACGGGCGGTTTCGCTGGGCTTGCAGGAAATGTGCTTTACCGACCACGTGGATTATGGCATCAAGAAGGACTGGGATGAGGGTGGTATCGAGTACCGCGGCGGCGATGGCATAGGTCTGGCGGCAGAGGAACTGCAGCCCTTGGCCAATGTGGATTATCCTAAGTACTTTGCGAAATTCAGCCGGGTCAAGGCCGAGTTTGCGAAGGAAATCGCTTTACGCTGTGGTTTGGAATTCGGCGTGCAGGTCGGCACTATCCCGAAATATGAGGCGTTGTTTGCGGAATACGCGGACAAGCTGGACTTTGTGCTGCTCTCCATCCATCAGGTGGAGAACAAGGAATTCTGGAATCAGGAATTCCAGCAGGGACGCAGCCAGCAGGAGTACAACGAGCGGTACTATCAGGAAATGTATGACGTGATGAAGAACTTCAAGCATTACGCGGTGCTGGCCCATCTGAACCTTATCAGCCGCTATGACAAGCAGGGGAAATATCCCTTTGCAGCCGTCAGGGATATGATAGCCGAGATCCTGAAGCTGGCCATCGCCGACGGCAAGGGCATTGAACTTAATACTTCTTCCTGGCATTACGGCCTTGATGACACTATGCCTGCCCGGGATATCCTGCGGCTCTACAAGGATTTGGGCGGCCGCATCATCACGATCGGTTCCGATGCTCATTCCACCAAGTATCTGGCCGACCACATGGAGGAGGCCCGGGCTATCCTGCGGGATGCGATTGGCATGCAGGAAGTCTATACGTTCAGGAATATGGAGCCCATCGGGCATAAATTATGAAGAAAATGGAGTGGGTAGCGTGAGCAGGATTATTTTCATTGATGTGGATGGTACGCTGGTGGATTATGACAATGCCTTGCCGGAATCGGCAGTGGCAGCTATCCGCCAGGCCAGGGCAAATGGGCATAAGGTATATATCAGCACGGGCCGCAGCCGGGCCGAGGTCTATCAGGAAATCTGGGACATCGGCCTTGACGGCATGATTGGCGGCAACGGCAGCTATGTGGAGGACGACGGGCAGGTGGTCATGCACCAGCTGCTCACGGCAGAGCAGAGCCGCCGCATCGTGGACTGGCTCCATGAGCGCCAGCTGGAATTTTATCTCGAAAGCAACAATGGCCTCTTTGCCAGCGAGAACTTCGAGACCCGGGGCGAGCCTGTCATGCAGGAATATTCGGCCCGCAAGGGACAGGACAATGCCGCCAGGATGACCGTGCGGCAGGCTTTCCCCGAAATGATTTTCGGTGGGGAGCTTTACCGGGACGATCTGAACAAGGTCAGCTTCATCCTCGAAAGCTATGAGGACTTCCTGGCAGCCAAGGAAGCCTTCCCGGATCTGCAGGCAGGCACCTGGGGCGGCGTCGGGGAAACGGCCCTGTTCGGGGACCTGGGCGTCAAGGGCATCACCAAGGCTCATGCCATTGATGAGCTGCTGAAACATATCGATGGCAAAATTGAGGACACCATCGCCTTCGGCGATGCCAAGATTGACTTGCCCATGTTTGAATACTGTGCCGTAGGCGTAGCCATGGGCAACGGCGGTGAGGAGATCAAGGCGATGGCAGATTTCGTGACGGATGCCGTGGCCGAGGATGGCCTCTTCCATGCCTTCCAGCGGCTGGGGTTGATTTGATACAGGCAACGTGGTAACATAGGAGCATAAGAACATAAAAAGGTGCCTGCTGCCACCGGGGAGCAGGAAAGACGCCATATCTTTATCGTTAGGTCAGCGAAGATAAAGATATGGCGTTCTTTGCATATTGAAGGGGGATAGGATGATGTTCAGAAAGATGAGACGCTTTAAGCAGCAGGTCAGTGAAGAGGAATGCCGTGAGGTATTGAACCATGCCAAGCGGGGAGTGCTTTCTCTTCTTGGGGAGGATGGCTATCCCTATGGATTGCCTATCAATCACTGGTACTGTGAGGAAGATGGCAAGCTGTATTTCCATGGGGCCAAGGCGGGGCATAAGCTTGAGGCCATCAAGAAGTGTGACAAGGACAGCTTCTGTGCCTACGATGAGGGCTATCGCAAAGAAGGGGAATGGGCCCTCAATATCGAGAGTGTCATCGCCTTCGGCAGAATCAGCCTGGTGGAGGACGAAGAGGTGGCTAAAAGGATATGTACCCATCTCGTAGGCAGATTCACCGACGATCAGGAATATCTGGAGAAGGAATTAAAAAATGCCCTGCCACGGGTGCAGTGCCTGGCGATGGGTATTGAGTATATGACAGGTAAGTTGGTAAATGAGTCGTAAGGAGGGGGCGCAGATGGAATTGAAACAAATTGATGGCCGGCTGACGGTTTGCAAACTTAAAACGACGGCAGAAATTGACTTGAATCAAGATTTTTATTTTGTTGGCAGGACGGATGAGGAAATATCCTTGGTCTGCAAGACTGAGAATACTCCAACTAAAACACTGGAGCGTGACGATGGCTGGCGGGCCTTTCGTATAAAGGGAATACTTGATTTTTCACTGATTGGCATTCTGTCGAAAATATCATCCATATTGGCAGAAAATAAGATAGGGATATTCGCCGTATCCACCTACAACACAGATTATATCCTCGTTAGGGAAGGCGATTTTAATGCAGCATTAACGGCATTGGGGGAACACGGCTACAAAATCGTGTAATTGCCCACTGAGCCGGTACTCCACCTGCGGCTGGCACGCTATGTAAAAATGTGGAGTTAGTGGGACGGGAGGAGCTTGAGAAAATAAAAGTTTAGAAATTTTTTCGGAAGGGGGGATTGACTTGAAGTTTGCTCCAAGGTATAGACTTACAAACATCAGCTGAGATTATGAATGTTGTAAGCTAGAGCAAAGGAGCGATTTCATGTATTTGGAGAAAGTCACGGGTCCTGAGGATATCAAAGGGTTCTCGGCGGAGCAGCGCAGAGCGCTGGCTCGCGAAATGCGGGAGGCTATGCTGAAAAGAGCCAGTATCCATGGCGGCCATTTCGGCCCGGATTTCGGTATTGTGGAGGCCACGATTGCCTTGCATACGGTGTTTGATTCGCCGAAGGATAAGTTTGTCTTTGATATTTCCCATCAGGCCTATCCCCATAAGATGCTGACGGGCCGCAAGGATGCCTATCTCTATGAGGAGCATTACGACGATGTGTCGGGCTATACCAACCCCGAGGAAAGCGCGCACGATATGTTCAATGTGGGCCATACGTCTACCTCCATCAGTCTGGCAACGGGACTGGCCAAGGCTCGTGACCTCAAGGGTGACAAGGAAAATATCATCGCCATCATCGGCGATGGTTCCATGAGTGGCGGTGAAGCATTGGAAGGGCTGGATACTGCCGGGGAGATGAAGTCCAATCTGATTATCGTGTTCAATGATAATGACCAGAGCATTGCTGAAGTTCACGGCGGCATGTATAAGGGCTTTAAGGAATTGCGTGATACCAATGGTAAGTCGGAACGCAATCTGTTCAAGGCTATGGGACTTGATTATCGCTTCGTGGCCGATGGCAATGATGCCGAGGCGATGATTGCGGCTCTGGAGGAAGTCAAGGATATCGATCATCCTGTGGTGCTGCATATTGTCACCAAAAAAGGAAAAGGCTATAAGTTTGCCGAAGAGAATAAGGAAGAGTGGCACTGGCATATGCCCTTTGATATCGAGACCGGTGAAGTGACACAGCCGTTGATTGACCCTTATGCGGAACAGACGGCGGAGACCTTCCTGCGGCTGGCCAAGGAGGATAAGAAATTCATCGCCATCTCGGCAGCAACTCCTGCCAGCATGGGGCTTACCCAGGCACGCCGTGAGGAGCTGGGTGAGCATTATATCGACGTGGGCATTGCTGAGGAGCAGGCGGTGGCTATGGCATCCGGTTTGGCGAAAAATGGTGCCCATCCGGTCTTTGGGGATTATTCCTCGTTCTTCCAGCGTACCTATGACCAGCTGGCACAGGATGTATGTGTCAATAACAGCCCCGCAACCTTCCTGGTGTTCTGGGCCTCCATGTACGGCATGAATGATGTAACCCATCTGGGCTTCTACGACATCCCCATGATGAGCAATATCCCCAATCTTGTTTATCTGGCACCCACTTCGCCGGAGGAATATCAGGCCATGCTGGACTGGTCGGTGGCGCAGGAAAAATACCCGGTAGCCATCCGGGTGTCCCATATGATGGTGGGGAGCTCCAACCGTCCTGTCCGCAAGAGCTATGACGAGCTGAACAAGTACGAGGTGGTCCGCCAGGGCAGCCAGGTGGCTCTTATCGGTCTGGGCAGTTTCTGCAATCTGGCGGAAGAAGCGGCGGCCAAGCTCAAAGAACAGGGCATGGAGGCTACGGTAATCAATCCGCTCTTTATCACGGGGCTGGATGAGGAACTGCTGGAAAGCCTGAAGGAAAACCACGATATGGTGGTGACGCTGGAAGATGGCGTGCTGGAAGGCGGCTTCGGCGAGAAGATTGCCCGCTTCTATGGTGCTGACAGGATGAAGGTGCTGAACTTCGGCCTGCCCAAGAAATTCTATGACCGCTATGATTACGGTAAGCTGGCGCAGGAACATCATCTGACTGCTGAACAGATTGCCGAGGATATCATAAAGACTTTATAAGTGTAGAAGGGAGAAGGATCCATTATGAGCAAAGCATTAGTCGCGTATTTTTCTGCCAGCGGTGTGACGGCTAAGGTTGCCAGCAATCTGGCCGAGGCCGCAGGGGCAGATCTTTTTGAGATCAAGCCGGAGGTGCCCTACACAAAAGAAGACCTGAACTGGCAGGACAAGAACTCCCGCAGCAGCGTGGAGATGCGGGATACTGCCTCCCGTCCGGCGGTGGCGGGCAAGGTGGAGAACATGGGAGATTATGATGTGATTTTCCTGGGCTTCCCCATCTGGTGGTATGTGGCTCCCCATATCACTAACAGCTTTCTGGAAGAATATGACATGTCAGGCAAGAAAATCATTCTTTTTGCCACTTCCGGCGGCAGCGGCTTTGGCAAGAGCGTTGCAGGCCTTCAGGATAGCTGCCCGGGGGCGACGGTTATGGAAGGAAAAATTTTGAACGGCTGTCCTTCAATCGATGAGTTGAAAGAATGGGTGGACAGTCTGACGCTCTGATTTATAATGGGGAAAAAGATGAACCGCAGAACATTTATTATGGGAGGTATCGGTGCTGTGGGCATGCTGTCTGCCGGCGGCTGGCTCTTTACCAGGCGGCCGGAGTTTGGCCGCCTGCCCCAAGGGCAAAGGCTGGCCCGCGTGCAGGCCTCGCCTCATTATAAAAACGGCCAGTTCCAAAATCTGGTGCCGGTGCAGGTGATGAATGAGGAGAGCGGGGAGAATCGCTTCGTGGCTATGGCGAAATTCCTCTTTGGGGATAAATCCGAGCTTTCTCCCCAGGAAACCATGCTATCTCAAAAGACAGATCTGAAGGCTTTGGACAAAGACAAGGATGCTGTGGTGTGGCTGGGGCATTCCAGCTTCTTTTTGCAGCTGGGAGGACGCAGGATACTGATTGACCCGGTATTCAGCGACTATGCTTCGCCGGTGTTCTTCATCAACAAGGCCTTTCCTGGCAGCAATGTCTACACGGCTGATGATATGCCGGAGATTGATGTGCTGGCCATTTCCCACGATCATTGGGACCATCTGGATTATCCTACTGTCATGGCCCTGAAGCCCAAGGTGAAGCAGATTGTCTGTCCTTTGGGCGTAGGAGAGCATTTTGACTTTTGGGGATTTGACATGTCAACGATCCGTGAGGAAGATTGGGATACGGAAGTCAGGCTGGCGGAGGATTTTTCTGTCCATATCTTACCCTCCCAGCACTTCTCTGGCCGCTTCCTTGACCGCAATCCAACCTTGTGGTGCGGCTTTGCCTTTGTGACGCCCCAGCGGAAGGTCTATTATACCGGCGACGGGGGCTATGGCGAGCATTTCAAGGCCATCGGCGAAAAGTTTGGCGGTTTTGATCTGATGCTGGGTGAAAACGGCCAGTACAATATGGCCTGGCATGCCATCCATATGCTGCCGGAGGAAACCGCCCAGGCAGCAACGGATGCAAGGACAAAACTGCTGCTGCCAGCCCATGGCGGCAAGTTCGCCCTTTCCCGTCATCCCTGGCAGGAACCTTATCGGGAGCTTTCCCACTTTAGCCAGGGGCGGGGGTATAAGCTGCTGACCCCGGAAATTGGCGAAGCGGCTTATCTTGACAATGCCCAGAACTTTGGGCTCTGGTGGGAGAACATGAAATAACAGCAAAGGAGCGTCATCGATGTGGATGTCGCTCCTTTGCTGTGTGGATTTTTATTCTCGTTTTTCAACTGCCGTCCGATTAATATCAGAGAAAATGTTTGAGGGATATTCCTGTTTACAAAAATTTATGTATGAATGAATTGTACAGGGAGGATTATGAAAAAAGCTAATATAAACAACTAAAATGACATGTCAAAAGTCAAACTGGAGAGTCTGCTTCTTTTTGATATGTTGTTGTTTATTTCCGGTCAAAGATGGTGCTGCGCAAGTGCCAGGTCAGGCAGCCGCCAACAAAGGCTACGATTATGCCGCTTACTACATCGGTGGGGTAGTGGACACCTGCATATAGACGGGAAAAGGCCATGATGACCGCGAAAGCTTCGTCCATAAATTACCTCGCTTGGTGTACTGTGTCAAAAAGACATGTTCGCCCATTATCGTTCGTTTATGGGTTTATTGTCAATGAGAAAAGGCACAGTGCATTATTCCTTTTTTTCTTTCTTTAAAGGCGAGCACTCCATGGACAAATTCTTCTTGGCGTAAGCTTGCAGGTCATCATGATTTTCCACAACATCTTCTACATAGGCTTTGATGTCTTTTTTGAGGCCTTCCGTATCGGCCGCAGACATTTCCCCGAGCTTTTGGAATGTCTGTTTGTTTTGGCGGGTAAACTCATAATCGTCGTCGTATTTGCGGAACAGCAGGCGGATCATCTTGCGGCGTAGGAATTTTTCCCGGATGATATTGTCCCGCTCCTGAATCCAGGCAATGGACAGCACCGCCAAAACCAGGAATCCCATATAGCCCAGCAAGGGATACATCCAGGATACCAGCTTGGTGAAACCGCCGAAACTGCAGATATAGCCCAAGATTACAATGCCAATGATATAACGATGCATTTTGCGTACATCATCCCCGGCGAAACGGCGGGCGGTGGCGTAATAAAGACTGAAGGCCGTGTTGAAAATCAAGGCAAAGGCACCAATGCCATGGAAACGCCATTCATCACGCAGAGAGCAAAGTAATTCATAACGGATAGGTAGATATTCGGCATAATTGTCCGAAACTCAAAAAGTATTGCAGCATATCTTGGCCGGAAGAAAGCCCAGCTCCCACCAAAACGCCCACATAGGCCATGGCTATGGATAAGGCATCCTTACTGATACGCAAAAAATTCATGGAATCACCTCGTATAGCAAAAAAATGAAAAACATATAAATATAAATTGATTTATACCCAAATGACCTGGGATACTCCATAATGTATTAATCTGTTTCTGGTGTAATTCGCAGGATAAAACTTACGGGAAGTTCAGTTTCAGCATTTAGCCATTTTTGCAACCGGGCTTGTTCGTCTTCGGTAAGTGGTGATTTGCATGTAATGACGGCCAGGAATCCTGTGGGGATGATTTGGCCATCCTTGTTTTCCGTGGCAACGGTGGCTCCTTCAACGCCGGTGAAGGAGGGGAACAGGATAGGGGCTTTTTCCCGTATGCTGGCCAGCAGCTTTTGGTCGGCCTCGAATCGCTGGTAGGCGGGGCTGTAACGCATGCTCAGTTCCTTGTACTTGCGCAAATCTTCCTGGGCCTTGGCAAGGCTGGCTCCGCCAGCGGCGTTCCACTGGGTGTTGATGAGGTTTTGGACATCCTCAGCGCGGACGGTGCCGGACAGATCGTTCTGAATGATATGCAGGTTCCAGTCTGCAAAATGGGAATAAGTCTGCAGTTTTTTTTCCAGTTCGGCCTGTTCTTCATCTGTAACCGTCCGGCCGATAAGAGTCAGATCCAGTTTTTTCTCCTGGGGATTCAGATGAAAGGCGACGACCTGCGGGTTTCCCTGCTGGAAATTGCTTTCGATATAGGCTTTGACCTGCGCATGTTCCAGATTGTTGCGGATGCTCTGGTAGGCCATATACATGCTGGGCAGGATGATGAGCACTCCCAACAGAGAGAGAAGCCAGCGCTGGCGGCGGAAAACTTGCTCGGATACATAGGTCTTGGCAGGAATCTTGATGAATTTCAGCACGATAAAGGTGGTCAGGCAGATGAAGAAACTGTTGATAAAGAAGAGGTAGAGCGCGCCAAAGAAGAACTTGGGCGAATAGGTGGCCAGTCCATAGCCTGCCGTGCACAAGGGCGGCATCAGGGCGGTGGCGATAGCTACGCCGGGAATCACATTGCTCTTTTCGATGCGGGTGCTGCCGATGATGCCGGCCAGGCCGCCAAAGATGGCGATAAGCACGTCCCAGATGGTCGGCTCCGTGCGGGCCAGAAGTTCTGTGGAAGCGGTGTCAATGGGGGAGAGGGTAAAATATACCGCTGAGGTCAGGACGGAGAGACTGACCTGAAACACGAGCTTCAGGAAGGATTCCCGGACATAAGCGCTGTCATAAGTAGCCATGCCATAGCCTAGGGACATGATGACCCCCATCAGGGGCGAGATCAGCATGGCACCGATGATGACGGCGGTGCTGTTCATGTTCAGACCAATCGAGGCAATGAAAATGGCAAGAATCAGGATGCACATGTTTGTGCCTTTGAGGGTGCCGCCGCTATAGATGCGCTCCGCGATTTCTTCCAAGGGAGCGCGGTCCTTTTCCAGGTCAAAGATATTGGCGGCGACGGTTTTGAGGGTATTCATAGATATTCCTCCTTAGATGGCCGTTGCGTGTCTCAAACGCCGTATAGCTCCTTCATGAAATACCTTCTGGGAACGAAAAATGGAACGTTCGCTTCTACATAACTTCGTGATACAGGCTAGATTTCCTGCTGTCCAATGGATTGCTTCAAAATAAAATAGAGGGCGGGAAGATTGGCCAGCGCTTTGAGCACTTTGTCAAAAGTGCCATGGAACAGGGCGATACAAATGAGGATTTTGTAGCCAATGATTTCTTTCGCAAGAAGGGCAAGCTGATTCGTACGTCGTCGGTTATGATTCGTGATGATGAGGGCAAACTGATCGGTGCGCTCTGTATCAATATCGACATGACAAGGATGTTGCAGCAGGCAGAATACATTCAGTCCTTCCTGCCCCAGGTGAAGGAAAAACCAACGGTCAAGAAGGATGTTTCTCCTGACCGGGTGGAAGATATGGTCTTTTCGCTGATTGATAACATCTTGGCCGATTGTGAGACATCAGCCCTTTCCCGTGAGGAACGCATTGCTAAGATACGCTTCATGGACACACGAGGCATCTTCCAGCTGAAAGGCAGCATTGAGCAGGTGGAAGAGCGCCTGGGGGTAAATAAGGTTACGGTATAGCCAAATTTTTCGGCGGCCATAAGCCGACCCGAACGGTGGTGCCCACCGGCAAACTGCATCATGGTGCTTTGGTGGAGGTGGAAGCTGTGGCCGAACTGCGGGAATGGACCATCGACTGAAAACAGAGATTGGCAGGCTTTGGGGCAAGTATTTATTGTTGAAGGGAGCGAGTCAAAATGAAATATGTATGCAGCAAATGCGGTCATGAAGAAGAGATTCAGACCTTGAAGGTAAAATGTGATTGCGGCGGTTTGTGGAAGCTGGACTTTCAGCCGCCTAAGCTCAGCCGGGACTTGATTGACCAGGATACCTGGAGCATTTTCCGTTACCGGAAATTTATGACTTTGCCCGATGAAAGCTGGCGGCAGGTTACCCTGGGGGAGGGGATGACACCCATTGTTCCTTTGGATGAAGACGTGCTGGTGAAGATGGACTACTATATGCCCACTCTTTCCTTCAAGGACCGGGGCGCTGCCGTATCGGCCACCATTCCTGAGGATAAGATTCTCGCTGCCCGGGAAGCGCTGTCCCGCCGGGGCATATATGCAGAACATACCACTGCTGCTGTATATGCTGGTTATTTACACTATTGCGAGGAGCATGGACGTACCCGCGATGCCCTGATCTCCATGTGCGGGGCTGGGCTGAAGTCTGACCACTAAAGATAGTGAATGAAATCCCCTTAAGTGAGCACTTTTTCAAGGGCTTGCTTAAGGGGATTTTTGACTTATTTGCAGAAAGACTTGCAAAATGCAGGTAGTAGCGGTATGACATAGCAAGTACATAAAAAAAAATATCAAAACTCTGGGCCAATGCGGGCCTGGGGAATCCAGCAAACCTTGCACGGATATGTAAAAGTGATTGAATCACGAACGATTATCCGGTAAATTGCTATAATCATAATAACATCGAGAAATTGATATTCGTTTGGAGGTATGATTATGGCAAAATATATCGTAGTTGGCGGCGTGGCAGGCGGTGCTACGGCAGCTGCCCGTCTGCGGCGGCTGGACGAAGGGGCAGAAATCATTCTGGTGGAGCGTGGCGGCGATATTTCCTTTGCCAATTGCGGCCTGCCCTATTATGTAGGGGGCGTTATTCCTCGGCAGGACGATTTGCTGGTGATGACACCGGCCAAATTCCGCGGGCTTTTTCATGTGGATGTGCGGGTGCAGAGCGAAGTTATAAAGGTGGATACGGCAGCCCGTCAGGTAGTTATTCGCCATGGGGAGGAAGAATATCCGGAAAGCTATGATGCCCTGCTGCTGTCTCCGGGTGCCCAGCCCCTGCGGCCGCCGATTCCGGGCATCGACCATGAACGCATTGTAACCCTGCGCAATGTACCAGATGCTGCGGTTTTGAAGAAGCTGGCCGGGGATTATCCTCAGGGGCGTGCCGTGGTGGTCGGCGGCGGTTTCATCGGCGTGGAAGCGGCGGAGAATCTGCAGGCCCAGGGCCTGTCCGTGACATTGGTGGAAGCAGCACCCCATATTCTGGCTCCTTTTGATACGGATATGGCAGCCCTGGCAGAAGCAGAACTGCGTCAGAATGGCGTGAAGCTGCTATTGGAGCAGGGCGTACAGGAATTCCTTCATCATGAGGATGGCACCATTGGCGTTAAACTTCCTCAAGAGGTGTTGACGGCTGATTTTGTGGTGCTGGCCATCGGCGTGCGTCCGGATACGGCATTCCTGCAGGACAGCGGTATCAAGCTGGGGGAGCGAGGGCATATTTTAGTTGATGAATATATGCAGACCAGTGCCCCGGCAGTCTTTGCCGTAGGTGATGCGGTGATGACCTTTGACGGCCTGACGGGAAAGAAGGCGGCGTTGCCTTTGGCTGGTCCCGCCAACCGTCAGGGGCGGCTGGCCGCTGACAATATTGCTGGCAAAAAACGCAAGTATGCCGGTGTGGTGGGGAGTTCTGTGCTCAAGGTCTTTTCTTTGACTGCTGCCGCCACTGGCAAAAACGAGCGGGCCTTGCAGCAGGCGGGGCTGGTTTATGGCAAAGACTATCGTTATACCATCACCTATCCCAATGATCATGCATCCTATTATCCCCAGGCGGAGCCCTTCGCCCTTAAAGTGCTGTTCAGCCTGCAGGATGGCAAGGTCCTTGGTGCCCAGGCAATTGGTAAAAAGGGCGTGGATAAGCGGATTGATGTGTTGGCTTCTGTTTTGCGTTTAGGCGGCACGGTGTATGATTTGGAAGATTTGGAGCTTGCCTATGCGCCGCCCTTCTCTTCAGCCAAAGACCCGGTGAATATGGCCGGATACTATGGCGATAACATCCTGCAGGGGCTGACTAATCCCCTGTTGCCGGCGGAACTGGTGGCAGAACAGGAGCGGGGGGCATTGATCATCGATGTGCGTCCGCCGGAAATGTTTGCGGCAGGCCATGTAGAGGGCGCAATCAATATCCCGGCGGCAAAAATGCGGGAACAGCTGGATAAGCTGGATAAAAAACGGCCCCTGGTGGTCATCTGCAAAATTGGCATGAACGGATATTTCATGGAACGCATGCTGAAGCAGTCAGGCTTTGAGGTTCGCAATATGATGGGTGGTTTCACCTATCTGCAGGGAATTTTGCCCTAAACGACCTATATTGCCTTGGGTCAATCCTTACCTTGGCCTTCTTTGGCGGCCGGCGGCTGGATGTCTATTACACCTGGGAGAATATTCCGTTGAGACTTTTCCTATCTGTAGTGGTCAAGCATTTTTGTAACACTTGTGCCTTAATAATTGCTGATTTCCTGTCCTGGCTTCGAATGGAGTCTTGTAACCATTATATGAATGTGGCCGCACATGGTTATACCAGACATAAGCGAACTCTTCAACAGATGCATAAAGATTGTCCGCTGCTAGATAGTCATGCAGGTAAATCCATTCATTCTTTAGCGTATTGAAGTAGCGCTCCATCAGAGCATTATCATAGGGATAGCCAGCTTTGCTCATACTTTGGGTGATGCCTGCTGACTCACTCTTGAGCACACGCTGTTTCTGGGCACGATAAGCCTCTAATCGATTTCCTTTGCAAAGAATGCCGCTGCTTTTTTTAGGAAAAGATTCTCCTTTCTAAGCTTACGTATTTCTTTCATGGAGTCGTATTCATTCTGGCTTTCAGGATTGTTCTGGCATTCTTCGCGAAATTCGTTGCACCAGTTGATAATGCTGGCTTTTGACATTCCATACTCTTCAATGATGCTTCTTATAGATCGGCCTTCTT
>NZ_FOQK01000007.1 GCF_900113715.1 Pseudoselenomonas ruminantium
CACCCAAGCTGAGCTGTACCGAGTTTGTTTTAACCACGTACGGACAGATAAACTGCAATTTGCAATATGGAAGTAGTTGCTTGTAGCCGCAGCCCATATTTCGTTATCTATTTTGGCCGGGATAGGGTATAATGAAGATAATGAATGATGGGGAGGGAATGGTATGGCAGTGACACCACCGGTGGCACCGACACCGCCGACGCCTCCGTCTGTGCCGAAAGTGATGATGGGGGATGGCGGCAGTGTGACGGAATCGACTGTGCCGCAGAACAGCCAGCAGACGGATGCGCAGCGGCAGGAGGCACAGGCCCGTCAGGCTGTAGCGCGTGGTGATGGTGCGCTTTCTAAGACGACGCAGGCGCGGCCGGAGGCTAAGAATGAGGCGCCGGCGGGACAGTCGTCAAATGGAAGCCAGCAAAATGGTGCAACACCTGTGGTGCAGACGGATCCGCAGGCGGCCGCCGCTTTGCAGGCTGGCAGTTCCCAGGAGCAGGGAGATCAGGCGGCGCAGGCTGCGGTTCAAACGGCGACGGGACAGCCGCCACCTTCGCCGTTGACGCAGGGAGCTGGGTATTGGGCGTTCACATTTGCAGCGGTCGTCGTCCTGGCATTTGTGTTTTACCGCGTGTTCATGAAAAAGCGGCGTGGCGCCAAGGGCGAGTTGTCGGCCGAAGATATCCGGCTAGCAGTGATGACGGAGACGGAGGATCTGCCGAATCTGCGTGGCTTGACGCCGGATGAGGTGTTGAGGCAGCTGGAGGAGCAGGAACGGCTTGAGGCTGAAGCCGAGATGCGCCAGGCCCGTGCAGAGGCGAAACAGCGGCTGGCGGCAGCCAAAGCCAGCCGCGGCGTACCTGTGCATCCGTCACGCGGGGAGTCGGCAGCGGCAGCACCGAAGCAGGCGGCACAGCAGTATCGTGAGCAGGTGACAGCTATGCCGCCTGAGGTAAAGGCAAAGCCGAAGAAGATCGTGCGCAAGCCACCGTCCAGCCCCGATGAGAAGGAGCATTTTGAGATAAGTGTCTGAATATTGACCGAGATTCTTTTAGACGATATAATAGAGAAATGGAATGACAGGAAATGATATGATCTGTTCGATTGTATTGAGATATGGAGAGTGAGTATTTTGTTAGACATGAAGTTTGTCCGTGAACATCTCGACGAAGTCCGTCAGATGCTCAAGAATCGCTGTAATCCGCTGAACCTTGATGACTTTGAAGGCATCGAGAAACGCCGCCGTGAGTTGCTGCAGGAGACGGAGACGCTCAAGAGCCAGCGCAATGCGGTTTCCAAGGAAATCAGCGCGATGAAGAAGAACAAGGAGAACGCGGACGAGCGCATCAAAGAGATGCGTGAGGTCGGCCAGAAGATTGCAGAGCTCGACGGCGAGCTCAAAGAGGTCGAGGAAAAACTCCGCGATATCCTGCTGCATATCCCGAATATGCCGCGTGAGGATGTTCCTATCGGCAAGGACGACACGGAGAATCCGGAAGTCCGCAAATGGGGAACGCCGCGTGAATTCACGTTCGAGCCGAAGGCTCATTGGGATATCGGCACGGATCTCGATATCCTCGACGCTGACCGTGCTGCCAAGGTCACGGGCGCACGGTTCACGTTCTACAAGGGCCTGGGGGCCCGTCTTGAGCGTGCCTGCATCAACTTCATGATGGATCTCCATGCGGATAAGCATGGCTACACCGAAATGCTCGCTCCGTATATGGCGAACAAGGACAGCATGACGGGCACGGGCCAGCTGCCGAAATTTGCAGAGGATATGTTCAAGCTCGAAGGGCTTGACTACTATCTCGTACCGACGGCTGAAGTTCCGACGACGAACTACTATCGCGATGAGATCCTCGATGCCAAGATGCTGCCGCAATATTTCAGCTGCTATACGGCATGCTTCCGGGCTGAGGCAGGCAGTGCCGGCCGCGATACGCGCGGTCTTATCCGCCAGCATCAGTTCAACAAGGTCGAGATGATCAAGTTCTGCACGCCGGAGACGAGCTGGGAAGAGCTCGATAAGATGGTGGACAATGCGGAAGACGTCCTGCGCCTGCTGGAAATCCCGTATCATGTCGTCAAGCTCTGCACGGGCGATATGAGCTTCACGTCGGCAACGACCTACGACATCGAGGTATGGTTCCCGTCCCAGAACAAGTACCGTGAGATCTCGTCCTGCTCGAATTGCACGGATTATCAGGCACGCCGTGCGAACATCAAGTTCCGCCGCGATGCCAAGAGCAAGCCGGAATTCGTGCATACGCTCAATGGTTCGGGCCTGGCTGTGGGCCGTACCGTTGCCGCTATCCTCGAGAACTATCAGCAGGAAGACGGCAGCGTTATCGTCCCGAAGGTTCTCGTACCTTATATGGGCGGCGTCGAAGTCATCAAGAAAGCAGAACTCTAAGCGAGAACGATTCAGAGCCTCCCAGGTGGGAGGCTCTTTTGCTGAAAGAAGGAGAGCGCTATGAAAATCGTTGTGGGAATCACTGGTGCCAGCGGCAGCATCTACGGCCTGCGGCTCATCGATACGCTGCGGCAGGCTGGCCATGAGGTGCATGCTGTCGTCACGGACAGCGGCTGGCAGGTGCTGGATTACGAATGCGGCGTGAGCCGCGAGGCTTTTGCCCAGCGCGTCGACGTGCTCTACGATAACCATGATATCGGAGCTGCCATTGCGAGCGGCTCCTTCCGCATGGATGCGATGGTCATCGTGCCGTGCTCGATGAAGACGGCCGGCAGTATCGCCCATGCGGTATCGGATAATCTGCTGACGCGGGCGGCGGATGTCGCGCTCAAGGAATACCGGCCATTGCTCATCGTGCCGCGTGAGACGCCGATGCATGCGATTCATTTGGAGAATCTGCTGAAACTTTCCCAGGCGGGAGCCCGCATTATCCCCGCGAGCCCGGGGTTCTATCATCGTCCGCAGACGCTGGCTGATCTCGTGGACATGCTCGTGGGCAAGATCTGCGATCAGCTGGGGGTGGAGCATGAGCTGTTTGCCCGCTGGCAATGAGATAAAGCGAAAGCCAGCAGGAGGATATATCCTCCTGCTGGCTTTTTTTACAGGTATTTCATTGCTTCGCTCTTGGCGAGCTGGTCGCAGCGTTCGTTGAGGTCGACGCCGACGTGGCCTTTTACCCAGTGGAAGGTGATCTGGTGACGGGCGTAGAGCTCGTCGAGTTTCATCCAGAGATCCTGGTTGAGCACCGGATTGCCATCGGCTTTTTTCCAGCCGCGGCTTTTCCAAGACTTGAGCCATCCCTTGGTGAAGCCGTTCTTCAGGTATTGGCTGTCGGTGTAGATCGCGATCTTGGCCGGGGACTGGGGGAATGACATGGCGGCGATGGCTGCCGATAGTTCCATGCGGTTGTTGGTGGTGCTTGGCGTTCCTTCGTGGAGCTCAGTTACTTCGCCGGTGTGCACATCGGTGACGACGGCGGCCCAGCCGCCAGGCCCGTCGGGATTGCGCAGGCAGGAGCCATCGGTGTAGATGACGTAATCCTGTTCGTCATCTGGCAGGGCCGGCGCGGCTGGCTGGGAAGCTGCTGTACGTCTGGCGGGGTTCGTGGCGCGCCGGGGGGCAGGGGCAGCCTGTGGCAGGGTGCGTTCGCCGCCATTCAGCCAGGCGAGGGCCTCGCTGACATCGGTGAAGCCCTTGTAGCGGGCACCGGCAAAACCATCGACCTGTTTCTTGCATTCGGCCCAGGTCGTGAAGATGCCGCAGGCGCGGCCAGCGCGTACGGCGTATACTTTCTTTGGCATAGAAACCTCCTGAATCGTAAAGTGAGAGTACCTTTATTATATAGGGAAATGCAGGGAAAAAGAAGTTGAAATTTCCAGTAAAAATAGTAAACTTATCTTTACTATTTCGGTTATCTCTGCTAAAATCGAAAGGTAGTATAGGATAGGAGAATTCTCGGCGGATGGGAAGGGAGATGGTGAGGCTGCTGAAGCTGCTGGAGCTTGTCGGTGCGTTTGTTTTGCGCCGGCTGGATGATTTGGGCACGATTGTGCTGCTTTACCGTGATACCATGCGGGAGCTCGGCCATAAGCCGCGTTTGCGCCATATCCTGGCGCAGATGTCGCATCTTGGCGTCGACTCTTTGCTGATCGTGAGCTTGACCCTGCTGTTCACAGGTGTGGTAATGACCTTGCAGACGGCAGATATCCTGATCCGTTTCGGGGCGCAGGGGACAATCGGTGGTATCATTTCAATCGCTATCGGCCGTGAGCTGGGCCCTGTTCTGGTCGGCGTCGTCTGTGCGGGCCGCGTGGGGGCGGCAATCACGGCGGAGATCTCGACGATGAAGGTTACGGAGCAGATCGATGCGTTGCGCGTCATGGCGGTCAGTCCTGTCAATTACCTCATTGTGCCGCGCATGATCGCCTGCATGATTGTCGTCCCGATACTTACGGTGTTCGGTGATATCATCGGTGTGATAGGCGGTTGGTTCGTGGCGGTCTACTATAATGGCATCAGCTCGTATCTGTTTATGAATTCAATCCATAAGTTCACGGAAGTCTTCGATATCACGGGCGGTGTCATCAAGGCGGTGTTCTTCGGCAATGTCATTGCTGTACTGGGCTGTTATTACGGCCTGCACAGTCCCGATGGTGCCGAGGGCGTCGGCAAGGCGACGACCAAGACGGTCGTTTCTTCGATCATCGTCATTTTTATCCTGAACGCCGTGCTGACGTTCGTCCTATATTGAGATTTGCTTGTAAAAGTGTGAGGAATCATGATTCGACTCGTGGATGTGTGCAAGAGCTTTGGCGAGAAAGAAGTCCTGCACCATATCAATCTGACAATTGAAGAGGGGGAGACGCTTGCCATCATCGGGGGCTCAGGCTCAGGCAAAAGCACGCTTCTGCGTCTGCTTATCGGTCTGATCCGGCCGACTGCGGGCGAGATCTGGATCGGTGATCAGGACATTGCACAGTTGGCGGAGAAGGAGCTTGATAAGGTCCGGCTGCATATGGGCATGGTGTTCCAGTATTCAGCCCTGTTTGATTCGATGACTGTGGGGGATAATGTAGCCTTTGGCTTACGGGAGCACACGGATCTTCCTGAGACGGAAATCCAGCGTATCGTGACGGAGAAGCTGCATCTTGTCGGCTTGGACAATGCTGCGCAGCGGATGCCGAGCGAACTTTCGGGCGGCATGAAGAAGCGCGTGAGTTTGGCGCGAGCCATTGCCTTTGGTCCGGACATCATCTTCTACGATGAACCGAGTTCGGGCCTTGATCCGCTGATGACGGCAAAAATCGACGAGCTCATCCTGCATACGCAGCAGACTCTCGATGTGACTTCGGTCGTCGTAACGCATGATATGGTGAGTGCTTGCCGCATTGCCGATCGCATCGCGATGGTTCACGAAGGGAGCATCATTGCCCTCGACACGGTCGAGAACATCAAGCAGAGCAAGGATGAAAGGGTGCGGGCATTTTTCCGCACAGTGGCGATAGATAGGGAGGCACAGGGATGATGACAACAGAGGCAAAGGTAGGTGCGTTTACGCTGGTGGGGCTGGCACTCTTGGCTGGTGTCATCGTCATGCTCAGCGGGTTCAAGTTCGGTGGTGACAAGGACTACACGCTCTATGCCGGTTTCCGTCAGGTCATTGGCGTAGAACCGCAGTCGACTGTCCGGCTTTCTGGTGTGCCGGTCGGCGAAGTCAAGGAAGTCAGGAATGATGGCCGTGGTGTTACCGTGACGATGCGCATCCATGGTGATGCGCAGATCCCGAAGGGGTCGCAGGTAACGGTCGGCTCAGCTGGCGTCATGGGCGAGAAGTTTATCAACATCGTACCGGCAGACACGTATAAAGGCTGGGTTGAAGATGGTGACTACTTGATTGGCCAGGACGAGGAAGGCATGGATACGATGTTCGCCAACCTCAATAAGCTGACCGAACAGGCGCAGACCTTGATTGCCGATATGCACGGTATCCTGGGGAACGCAGATTTCCAGCAGTCGATTATCATGATGGCTGTGAATATGCGCGATACGACAGCACATGTCAATGGACTCGTGGCGGCGCTGGAAAGCATGGCACAGTCCAATCAGGGCAACATCAATCAGATGCTTGGCAATATGAATGCGATGACGGCCAGCCTCAACCGGACGGCCCAGGTTGTCGAAGCCATGATGACAAATCTTTCGACTGTGGGAGCTGATCCGCAGACGGCTGAGAATCTGCGGCTGACACTTAGCAACATTGCCGAGGCCAGTGATAAGATCCGGGTGATTGCGGAAGGGCTGGCTAAAGTGGCTGGCGATGAAAAGACTATCGAAGATACGAAGGCTATCATCCATAATACGCGTGAACTGACAGAAAAGGCAGGAAAAATGAAACGCCGCCTCGAATCTATCAAGGTGTCACCGGAGATGGATGTTCTCTACAGCGGGGGCCAGGGAAAGTGGAGCACCAATTTGAATGTCAATGTGGGAGCGCCAGAAGGGGCATTCCTGAATTTTGGCATGGATAATATCGGTAAAGATGGCCGAGGGAATTTCCAGCTGGGGACACGTGCTGGCAGTTTCGGTGCGCGTGGCGGCGTCATCTATGGCAAGGCTGGTCTTGGTGTAGATGCCTATGCAGGCGATAAGTTCAAGTTTTCGGCGGATGTCTATGATGCTAGTGATCCATCGGTGCGCCTGCGGGCACAGTATCGTCTGGGGAACAGTGATACCTGGCTGCTGGGGCAGATGAACGATGTCAATGACAGCGAGCATCGTGCGACCTTCGTAGGCATCCGGCAGTCGTTTTGATTCTCGATAATCTCTGCCCGCGCAAGCGGGCATCTATATACATGATGAAATCTGGTTTCAAGGGAGGATATAGTCTTGAAGAGGAATAAAGGTTTTCATAAAAAATTGACGGCGCTCGTCATGGGCGGCCTGGCGATGATGATGGTGTCGGGAACGGCTATGGCTGCCGACACGGTGCAGCTGGATCTCAAGGACAGCGTGCAGATGGCGCTGGAGAATAACCGCAATATCAAGAGTGCCTTGGCGGGCGTAGATGCGGCGAAGTGGAATCTGTCGTCTTATCGCCGCAAGACCGGCGTGACTTTTTCCTGGGCAGCGACGGCTCAGCGTATTGGCGGCAGAACGAATGAGCTAAACGGCATCGATGGTTCGCAGTATGGCAACACCTGGAAGGCTACCATGCCGCTTTACAATGGTTCGCTGCGTGCAGCTATCGACCAGTATGGCTATGGGCTCAATGAAGCCGATGTAACGCTGGAGAATGTGAAACAGGGCATCCGTTACGAGGCTACGGCTGATTACTATAAGATCCTGCAGTGCCGCAATCTCATCGGCGTCCAGCAGGATGCAGTCAACACGCTGCAGGAACATCTCGACAATGTCAATGCCCAGTATCGCGTTGGTACGGTAGCCAAATCGGATGTGCTGGCTTCCCAGGTACAGCTGGCTAATGCACAGCAGGCACTGGTGACAGCGCAGAACAATTACGATATCGCTATCTCAACGCTTAATAACGTTGTCGGCTTGCCGACGGATACGGTGCTCGATATCCGTGATCAGCTTAAATACACGAAATACGATTTATCGCTTGATGACTGCACGAAGTATGCATTGGCTAATCGTGCCGATGGTGCAGCTGCGTATTATGCGGTCAAGCAGGCTGAGGCCTCCATCAATACGGCACGTTCGGGCTATTATCCGACGGTCAATGCTGTGGCCAGCAAGACCATTGCTGGTGACAGCGGGTTCAAGGATAATGAATCAGAAACTTGGGTGGCAGGTGCTGAGGCATCGTGGAATATCTTCGATAATGGTGTAACCGCAGCGAATATCAAAACAGCAGAAGCCAGCCTGGTCACGAAGCAGGAAAAAGCTCATCAGACGGATGAGACCATACAGCTTGACGTGCGCACGGCATATCTGAGCTTGCAGGCTGCAGAGAAGAATATCCAGACGACGCAGGTAGCTGTGACGCAGGCTGAGGAGGATTATAAGATTGCGCAAGTCCGCTACAGTGCTGGTGTCGGTACGAACCTTGACGTCATGGATGCCAACGAGAAGCTGACGTCGGCCCGGACAAATTACTATACGGCGCTCTATCAGTACAATACAAGCAAGGCAGCGCTTGATAAAGCAATGGGCCTGCCCGTAGATATCGATGTCGTGAAGTACCGTGAGTCGCAGCTTGCTGGCAACCGTGTCAAGAAAGTCCGCGAGGATGCCAAGCTCCATGCGGATGCAATTCTTGAACTGACGGAGGAAGCAAAACAGGCCTCCAAGGAAGAGGCAAAGGCAGGCCGTCAGATAGAGCGGGAAGCACAGAAGGCAGCCAAGGAGAAGAAGGTTAAGGAGAGTGCAGCAACGGCTAAGTCTGCACCGGTGGCAGAACCGGCTGAAGCAGCACAGAATACGGATTCAGTAGCAGAGGAAATGGCAAAATAAATCTTGCCGGAATAATATAGCCAGGGACTGGGCTTTTTGAGGGGTATATCATGAAGCGGAAATCAATGGGAATACTGGCAGTTGTTTGTTGCATATGCATGCTCGGGGTATTAGGGCTCCGCTACTATATGCAGACGGCTGCCTTCACGGAATCCGCTGGACAGACAATCTCCTCAGTGGCCACAGAAGCACTGGGCGTGCAGGTCGATGTCGGTGATATCGAAGTCAAGTCGTTCCGCACGCTGGAGTTGCACGATCTGGCAATCTATGATAAGCAGGCGGCAGTCATCGCACGGGCAGAAAAAGCGCAGGTGACCTACCGCCTGCTTTCTGCGCTTTCTTCGCCGGTCGAGGCGATCAAAGAGGTGACTGTCTCGGATGTGACGGCCGTTGTCGAGCAGCGGGCCGATGGCAGCTGGAACTATCGCGATGTGATCAGTGATGAGCCAAGCAGTCAGCAGTTCCACGGCATCGTCAATGTCGAGAACGCACAGGTGACTGGCCGTATGCAGGGGCGGGAACTGACGCTGACGGATGTCAATGGCAGCCTGGATTTTGCAGACTATCCGGTGCTCAAGGCGCAGGTGTCGGCCAATAACCAAGGGGCAGCCATCGAGGCGTCGGGAACCTTTGATGACGCGCGGCAGATTTTCAATGTGGCAGTCCATGAGGCCGATGTGCAGCACTATCTCGGACTCTTGCCAGCTGATTGGCTGCCCGATGAGGTGACACTTGAAGGTGGCCGGATCAGCCAGGCGGAACTGCATGTATTCCGGGATGGCAGCCAGCTGTCATTCAGTGGCGAGGCAGACTTCACGGAGGGGGCTCTGCGCGTCCAGTCGACGGAAATCAAGGGCATCAAGGGCCATACGGCCTTCACCAATGTGGAGGTCCTGCTTTCGGCTGAGGCGGAAGCCAATGGCCAGCAGGCTAAGGCACATGGCAAGATTCGGCTGGATACAGGTGTACCCTATCTGGATCTTGAGGCCACGTCGGATTCATTCGACCCTGGAAAGATCCTGGTGAATATCCCCTATCAGGGGGCGGCGTCTTTTGCAGCTAAGGTGAAAGGTACCATCCAGAATCCGTTGGTTGATGGCAGCGTCAAGGTAGCCGCCGGTTCCGCCGCAGGAGTGTCCTTCAAAAATCTGGCGGCGAAGGTTCGCTATCAGGACGGCCATGTGTTTGTGGAAGACATGCGCATGGACACGTTGGGTGGTCAGGCGGCAGGCGAGTTGGCGCTGTCGACGCTTGATCTGGGATATACTGCCCATGTACGGGTACAGGGAATCGATATGGCAGAGGTGGCCGCTGTGATTCCGGCTGCCAGTGCGGTGACCGGACGCGTGTCGGGAGACATCGGCTTCAGCGGTACCGGCCTGGAACTGGAGGTGATGCAGGCGTACGGCAATGCCAAGCTGCAGCATGGTGCCTATCGGGATCTGCCCATCGAGGATCTCAATGGCTCCTTCTATCTGGCTGGTGACGACCTCAAGCTGGATTTCGTCAGCATGAACCTGCCAGGCAAGAGCCGCTTAGGGGTCGAGGGCACGGTGGCCGATGTGCTGGCTGAACCGACGCTTGACTTGGCGTTCTATGGAGCGCATTTCGATTTGTCTCTGCTGAGCAAGCTTGAGCCTGAGGCCGACCTGACTGGTGTCAGTGATTTCAAGGGGACGGTGCAGGGCCCCGCCGTCAATCCGCAGGTGGAGATCAAGTTTTCTGGCCTTAATGGCACTTTGTTCAAACAGCCCTTTGACAGTCTGAAACTTATGGCCAGCGGCAGTTTGGATGGTGTGCATATCGATGACTTCCTGATGGAGAAAGATGGCCGGGAAGTTTGGCGGGTGGCTGGTTCTGCCGGTTTTGCCGGCGAGCGCCGGTTGAATCTGCGAATCGATACGATGGGCGCCCGTATGGAAGATATCGCGGCATTGGTGGCGCCGGATCAGCCCATCACGGGTAATGTCGATAATATCATCACACTTACGGGAACATTGGATAATCCCAAAGGTGTCGGTTATATTCATTTCTATCGTGGCAGTTATCATGGTGTACTGCTTTCAGGCATGGACGGTGACTATTTCCTGGATAATGGTGTAATCCGTTTGCAGGATTTTCATGCGTATTCGCCGATGGTTGATATGGTGCTCAACGGCACGATCGACCAGGCGAAGCATCTCGATATGGAGGTAGAAGCCCGGGACATCGATCTGAAGCGCGTGGAGCACAAGCTGCCCTATGAGGTAAGCGGTCATGGAACTTTCAAGGGCAAGATCCTGGGCACGACGGACAGCCCGGAGTTTTATGGTATCCTCGAGGCATCGAGCCTGGTGCTGAATGAGCAGGAAATCACGAATCTGCGCGGTCTGGTCAAGTACCGGCGTGAGATTGCTGACCTCGATCAATTCCGCTTTGAACAGAATGGCGGCACGTATGAGGTTACCGGCTCGGTCGATACGGCTACTGAAAAGATAGCAGGCAAGCTGAAGATCGATAATGCAGATGCCAATGCGATAGCGGCGCTGGCCAATCAGAAGAATGATTTGCTGCAGGGACGGGTCGACTGTACCGCTGATGTAGGCGGTACGCTGCGCAATCCGCAGGTACAGCTGGCTGGTGCTATGGAACAGGGTACCGTGGGCGGCTACGATATCCACGATGTGGCGTTCAACCTCCGGCTGGCAGATCAAGTGGTGTATATCGATAAGTTCTCGGCCTGTCAAGGGCCGACGGGGCTGATGACCTTGTCCGGCAGTGCCGGGCTGGCTGGCGGGCCGCTGGCAGCAAAACTTTCCGCGTCCAATCTGGAAATGGGCATGTTTGCGCAGTTGGCAGGCATCAAGACCACGGTCATCGGCACAGCTGATGTTGAAGCTGTGTTTGGCGGTGTGCTGGCGAATCCGTCCGCCGATGTGACCATCAAGGGCCATGACGGTGGTGTGCAGGGGTCGACTTTCGATAGCCTCGATGGTGCGCTGCACCTCAAGAATGGGCTGGTGCGTGTCGACGCATTGACCGTGAGAAAAATGTCTGGAGCTAGGACGTATCAGGCCAGTGCACAGGGAATCATCCCGTTGCGTGCGCTTTCGGCGGACCGCGACGAGGCGCTGGATGATATCGAGCAGATGCAGTTGACGCTAAGCCTCGATCAGGCGGATCTGTCACTGCTGCCCCTGCTATCCAAGCAGCTTGACTGGGCTGTGGGCGCGACGACGGGCAGCTTGAAGATCCATGGCACGCTGGCGCACCCTTATATCGATGGTTCGCTGGGGATAAGGGCTGGTGCTGTCAAATTCAAGGCGATTGAGAATCCGGTGACCGATATGAATGCGGATATTGTATTCATGGGCAGCAAGATGACAGTCAGGGATTTTTCTGGTAAAATGGGCGATGGTACGTATTCATTGACTGGTGATATACAGTTTGATGGCGTGAAGCCGCAGAAATACGATCTGAAGCTGCAGCTTGACAAGCTGGATGTGCAAAGCAGTATGTTCCGCGGGCCGATTACTGGTGAGTTCCGTCTGTTCGATACGGATTTTTACGGGGAAACACTGCCGAAACTCTATGGAAAAATCGATTTTGCTGATTGCCTTGTCTCGGTGCCGGCTATCCCCGATAGTGAGGGTGAGATGCCTGAGGCTGTGCTCGATGTACAGGTCAATGTCGGAAAGAAGGTTCATTTCTACAGTCCCTATCTTTACGATATGTATCTGACTGGCCAGGTCCATGCTGGCGGCATCACCAGTCATCCGAAGATGTCGGGCAGCTTGGAGGTCAAGCGTGGCGGCACCATCAACTACCTCAAGACAGAGTTTGCCATCCGTGAAGGGCGGGCGACTTTTAATCAGGTGGCTTCGTTCCTGCCGAGCATTGATTTCTTCGCCGACACACGGCTGACGCGGACGCGGGTGTTCCTGGCGGCCAAGGGGCCACTGGGGAACATGAGGGTCATCCTGTCGTCAAGCCCGCAGATGAGCCAGACGCAGATTATCCAGCTGCTCACATTGCGCGATGCATACAAGCATGGGCAAAATAACATGACAGCGGCAGATCTTCTGACTGTGGGCTTGCAGATGAGTTTCCTGTCGGAAGTGGAGGGCGTCATGCGTGACGTTCTCTATCTCGACCAGTTCACGATTTCCCGCGGTAATGGTTCGGCTTTTGAAAATCGCGCCGAAGAAAATGAAAGAAACAAATACGATTTTAATGTTCAGATGGGAAAATATATCTCGGACAAGGTTATGGTGAAATATACGCGCAGTCTGGGCGGCAACAAAAGTGTCAACCGCTATGGGCTTCGCTATGATTTCGATGACAGATGGGGTATGACGCTTGAGCGTGAAGGCCGTGACTATGTTGTCGGTGTTGAAGCAAGGACATCGTTCTGAGATGGCATGCTGGAAAAGGAGGTGAGCAGGATGCAGTTTGAACAATATGTCGCAGCGCTGCAGCAAGTGAAGACCTTGTCCCCTGAGCGGGAGCGCAGGCTTTGGCAGGCCTACAAAGAGGAGGGGCAAAGCGAAGCCCGCCGCCTGCTCATCGAGTCTTACCAGCCGTTGGTGTTCAAGCAGGCGGTGCCTTACCGCAACCTGCAGAATATCATGGATATCGTGCAGGAAGGTACTATTGGCCTTATCGAGGCGGTGGAAAGCTATGATCCGCAGCGCGGTGTGGCTTTCAGCCTGTTTGCCGTGCATCGCATCCGCGGGCGCATGCTGAATTACCTGCACAAGGAGGGCCGCGTGGATGTTGCCTGTATGGATGCGCGGCCGGCCGATGGCGGCTTGACTCTCAAGGAAAATCTCATGGATCTGAGCCCCTCGGTCACCGAGCAGGCTGAGTCCAATGAGCTGGCAGCCAGACTGCATCAAGCGATGGAGCGGCTGCCGGCACGCGAGCGCGCCGTGCTGGAGAGCATGTACATGCAGAGTGAGGAGGCTGGCGATGTGGCTGCAGGGCTGCAGGTCAGCAAGTCACATATCTACCGGCTGCAGAAAAACGGCATCCGCCGCGTGCGTGGCATGTTGTCGCGTTTCATGCAACATTGGTGAAAATGGCTGAAAAACAGTGAAATCAAGCTCAATAGGGCTTAAAATCAAGGATAAATGCCAACGTTTATCCAAAACCGCGTTATATTGCAGGTCACGCTCTATATAGCCAATTGGATTATAAGATAGAGTGGGTTACAGGAGGTTATGTGATGGCGGACCGGCGCAAAACGCAGAAAAATCATATCCGGGCAGCCCGGGATTGGCTTGGCGAGGCGGAGCATTCCTTGGAGCATGAAAATGACATCCAGGGAGATCTCAAGCTCATGCTGGCACGGGCGGAGCTGTCACAGGTAAAAGACAGTCCGCGCTGTGCGTGGCTGAAGTGCTGGGCAAAGCGGCTATTGCCGCCTGTGGTTGCGCTTTTACTCGTGGCGGCTGGTATTTTCGCTAGTGGCCGTCTGGCAGGTGATGAAGTGCCGCCTGGGCCGCAGTCTCCTGCCGTGGACGACATAGCAGATCCGGTCACGCCGCCTGTTGTGGAAGAGCAGCCGCAGCAGGCAGCTGGTGAAGCTGCAACTGCACCAGCCAAAGCTGAGGCCGGGGCCAGGGAGGCAGAAGCTCCCGCTGCGACGACGGCTGCTCCGGAAGAGAAAGCAGCGGTGCCAGCCCCAGCGGCGGTGCCGGATGCGCAGAAACAGCGGCTCATGCAGTCGGCAGGCAAGATCCTGCGGCAGCAATGACGATAGAAAACATCAACCTTAGGAGGTTTGTCTGTTGAATAGAAAGAATGAACGATTCCTTGCCTATGCGGTTGCATTGGCTACCAGTTTTTCCGCGTTCCCTGGCGCTGCTCATGCAGCCGAGGCTGAGGTACCAGCCGTGACAGCCAATGCCGAGGCGGCACCTCCTGCTGGCGCAACTGTTGAGGCAGCTGCTGATGCTGCTGCGCAGCCGCAGGCCGATAAGTCTGCAGCTGCCGATACTGCAGCTGGCAGTGCTCCGGCAGAGCAGACGGCGGCTGAAAAGCCGGATGACTCTGCTGTTGATACACGTACGGCGGAGTGGTCGCAGAAGCGCCCGCAGGAAAAAGCCATCAGCGATATGCTGAGCCAGTATGAGGGCAAGACCATTGTCGATACAGTCTTTGAGGGGGCGACAAGTCTTACGGAAGGCACGGCCAAGGCGGCCATCGGCATGCATACCGGTGATATGTTCACGGCGGCTGGTCTCAACAAGGATCGTGATGCTATCTATAACACGGGCTATTTCTATGATCTCTACCCGTCCTTCGAGGTGGTGCCTGAGGGTGTGGTCATCACGTATCATGTGCTGGAGAATCCGGTGCTGAATGATGTGAAGATCTCGGGCAATACGGTGGAATCGGACGAGGTGCTCTATGGTCTTGTGACGGTCAAGAAGGGCGAGATCCTGAATAGCCGTACCCTGCAGGAGAGCGTGCAGGCTATTCAGGACCAGTATCGCAAGGATGGCTATATCCTGGCCAAGATCACGGATATGAACATTGACCGTGAGGGGGCACTGCAGCTCAAGATCAACGAAGGTGTGCTGGAAGGCTATAAGGTCAAGGGAAATTCGAAGACCAAAGACCGCGTCATCCTGCGGGAGATGCGCCAGAAGGTAGGCGAGCCGTTCAACTCCAAGAAGGCGCGCCGCAGTATGCAGCGTGTCTATAACCTCGGCTTTTTTGAGGATGTTAACATCAAGATGAATCCAGGCGTTGAGCCGAATGCTGTTGTCATGGAGCTCGATGTCAAGGAGAAGCGTACGGGTACCTTTGGTATCGGTGCGGGCTATAGCAGCCAGGATGGTGTCCTTGGTATGATCAGTATCGGCGACACGAACTTCCTCGGCACTGGTGATGCCATCAATCTGACTTATCAGAAGAGCGGCGGCAACCGCGATGCACAGGGCTATACGTTCTCTTACCGTAAGCCGTGGCTTGATTCCAAAGAGACTGTTGGTACGCTGCGCCTTTACAACCGCACCTATGAATATGACGATTATAATACGGATGGCGGCCTGATCGAGTCGTATATGCGCAAGTATGCGGGCGGTGAGATCACGTTCGGCCGGCCGGTCAGTGAGTATTCGACGAACTATATCACGTTCCGCAATCGCGATGATAAATACGTACGGCATACCGGTGGCAGCACATATCCTGCCGGCCGTAAGGGAACGGCTTGGGAGAAGGAAAACTTTGGTACTACCCGCAGCGTTACACTCGAGCATGTCACAGATACACGCGACAATGTCTACAATCCGACGACGGGCGGCCGTGTCAGCTTGATGGGTGAGGTAGCCGGCTTGGGCGGTGATTTCAATTTCCAGAAAGTTACCATTGAGGATAAGCGCTATGTCAAGGTAGGCCATGCACAGGTTATCGCTTTGCGTGGGCAGTATGGTGTTGGCCGTGGTCATATCTCGTACTTCAATAAGTTCAAATTAGGTGGCCAGGATTCATTGCGTGGTTACCGCGACGACCAGTTCCGCGGCACACGCATGATGCTGGCTACGCTGGAATATCGTTTCCCGCTGGCCTCCAAGGTCCAAGGTGCGTTGTTCACGGACTGGGGTGCTGCCTGGAGCGATGGTCTGACGCCGAAAGACCTCAAGGGGAGTATCGGTGTCGGCCTGTCGCTGAACACGCCGCTGGGGCCGCTGCGTCTCGACTACGGCCGTGGCAGCAATGGCGGCCGTGTTCACTTCACGGTAGGCGGTGCATTCTGATAATAGGCAGGGGAGAAAGGAAGTGCCAGGCTGCATGAGGTATGTAGCAGTTGCACTTGCGATGTTCTGCAGTTTTCTGTGCATGGTGCCGTCCGTGCTGGCAGCGCCAGCCCCCCGTATTGAGCAGGTGACGGCTAAAGTTACTGCCGCCGGCAGTCTGCCGCCTTTGGTCCAGGAACGCATGGAGCAGAGTGTGGGGGCGATTGCCCGCCAGCTATTGGAAGGCAAGCCGGTTGCTGAGCCGCCAGCAACGCGCCGGCAACAGGAACAGCTCATCCATGAGGTATTCGATAAGGTGCTGGTTGGTTATACCGTCAAACGTGTAACCATCCAGCCAGCGCCGATTGCAACGGTGGCGGTAGAGCTATACCCTTGGGCAGATACCATCCAGCAGGTGGATGTAAAGACAAGTGTCGAAGGCATGTCACCGCGCATCGAGAAATTGGTCCGGCAGGATATCGCTGGGGTGGAGCAGGTTTTCCAGGCAGCGCTGACGGGTCTGCCGACTGCGGCTTCGGATTGGACGAATGGTGTGCTCAAGCATCATCTGAACGATTATCTGGCTGAGCATCTGCCGGAGTTCCGGGCTGATTTCGAGCTGGATCCGGAACAGGTGACGAAGGTACAGCTAGTGCTTTATCCGCGGCTGCCAGTGGTGCGAACCGTGGATCTATCCATGCGATCGGATACGGTGCCGAATTTCACGCTGCTCAATCATCGCCAGCTTGTTCAGGAGAAAGCCGATGAGCTAGTGGGGGTTCCTGTGGCCTTCGTGGCTCGGCACAAGCAGGAGCTCTCGCGGCAGTTCGCCGAGGAGCTTGACTGCCAGCCGGATTTCCGGATCATGCATATGAAGACGCAGATGACGCTGGAAGTAGCTGAGCAGCTGCAGATCATGAGCCGTTCAGATACGAGCCGTTACCGGCTGCGGCTTACTGGCTGGGCCGATGTTGGCCGCAGGAATAGTAGTGGCAAGGCGGAAGATGAGAATTTGATGCTGCGCCTGCATGCGGGCAGCATGCTGTCCCAGCAGGATGAGCTGTTCCTGTTGCTGGATTTTGCCCCGCAGGCTGTGAATTGGCGTTGGGCTTTGGGGTATGACCGCTTGTTGAGCCCCTATACGCATGGGCAGATCCGTTATGATTTCACGGCGGGGGATTTTGTGCTGGCGGCCACGCAGCAGCTTTCCCCACGCTGGCTGCTGCGTTATGAGTACCGGCTGGCCGATGCGTTGGGAGAGGCTGCTGTGCGCTATAAGCTTCACGACTTCCTGAGTGTGGAGTATCTCATTAATCGGCGGCAGAAGTGGTTTCGATTTATAGGCAATTTCTAATGGATGATGCCGGCTTGATCGGCGGAAATTTGCTTGAATAAGAAATGAGAGTTTGTTATAATGAAATTCGTATATGGCGGCGAAGCCAGCCATAGCGGAATCATAACTCTTAAACAAACCCGCAAGGGAAAAGGAGAAAGAAAAATGGTTAAATTAGAGAAAAAACAGGTCAAGATCATCAGCGTACTGATTGCGATTGTATTTATCGGTTCTGTTGTAGCTTTAGCCCTGACGCAGTCGGGTTCGGGTATTGCCAGCGCTGCCAGCTCGAATGTTGGCGTCGTTGATTACAACCAGATCATGAGCCAGCATCCGCAGGTGCAGGCAGCCAGCACGGAAATGCAGCAGGCTGTCCAGGATGCCCAGAAAGAGTTCGAGTCGAAGGCGGCAAACATGAACGACCAGGAAAAACATGACTATTATCAGCAGACACAGCAGCGTCTGCAGCAGAAACAGCAGGAACTGATGGAGCCAATCACGAAGAGCGTTGAGGCTTCCGTCAAGAAGGTGGCCGAGCAGAAGGGCCTTTCCGTTGTTCTGGAGAAGAGTGCAGTCGTTTACGGTGGCACCGACATCACGCAGGATGTTGTAAAACAGGTAAGCAAATAAAACGGGATATAGACCTGGAAATACCGAGCCACTTGTTGCGCTCGGTACTTCTTTTAGGGGGGAGACGGGCATGGACGAGGAAAAAGCCACGGAGGATGGCGCTAGAAGACGGCGCCGTAATATCGCGGCGGGCGCAATCGCTGCAATCTGTTTGCTTGCAGCAGGTGCGGGAATCTTCCATAGCCTGGTTCGCCCGCCAGGGGAAAGCCAGCAGCAGGCGCTGGCAGCTGATGCCGGCCTGATCGACTGGCAGAAGGTCATCGAAGCACATCCAGATCATGCGCGGCTCACGAAGCTGCGTGAAGAATGCAAGGTGCTGGAGCTGGAGACGAGTGAAGTCGAGGATATCTTCACCGTCAAGCCGCCAGAGCAGGATCCTAAACCCTTGGAGGATTCGGTATGGGCGAAGAATGCACTGGACATCGTCGGCCAGCGGGCTGAACTGGAGCGCAAGAGCAAGCGCATTGCAGCGGAGTACCGTGCGCAGACTGAGGCGGCTTATCAGGAACAGATCCGGGCAATTGATGAGGAGTATCTCAACGATATCCTGAATATCAACATCAAGCTTGATAATCAAGAAGCGATGCATAATCCGTTGGATCCGGAACGGCAGCTGGCAGAAGAACGCGCAATCTGGCTGCAGCAGCGTGAGCAGTTGCAGCAGGAACGCGGGCGGCGTCAGTATGAGCTGAGGCAGGCCTATGAGCAGCAGGTCGCGGCGCATGTCCAGCAGGTCCTGGGGCCGGAGCTTGCCGCTTGGCGGGCGAATCTGCCCCAGCAGCAGGCCCAGCAGCGGGCAGCCGCTGCTGCCACGCAATCCGAGGCAGACAAGCGCAATGCTGAGACCATGCAGAAGCAGATGGAACTTGCGCAGCAGGTCCAGCAGCGGCTGGCAAAGCGCCAGGAATTACTGGCCAAACAGGCGCAGCTGCAAGCTCTGGAGGCGCATATTTTGAATGATGTGGCTGGCAGAGCGGCGAAGATAGCGATACTGCATCATTTCACCTTGATATTGGTGGATCATCCTCGTGTGCTTACGAGCTTTGCACCCGATCTGGAGCAGGCCGATCCGCTGCATCGTACGTATAGCCGAGCTATCGGCGTGACGACGGTGGATGTGACTGATGAGCTCGTACAGGAAGTGCAGACGCTTACGCCTGGCAGTGATGCGCAGGTTCAAGATACAGATAATACTAAAGGTTAATAGAAAGAAGCGGATTACAGATGAAATTACGCAAGAAATCAACGGCCCTGCTGATGGCGGCCTTTGCCTCCATGATGCTTATGAGCGGCTGTGGCCAGGCAAAGATTGGATATATCGACGGCGAGCGGGTGACGAAAGAAGCTCCGCAGATCGCATCGCTTGTCGAGGAGGGCAATCAGAAGCTGCAGGAAGCCCAGACGCAGGCAGAAGCAGATCTCAAGCAGAAATTGCAGGAAAATCCGAATATGAGCCAGGAAGAAGCGCAGAAGCTGCAGATGGATACGCAGCGCAAACTGCAGGGACTCAATCAGTCGTATGCGCTGCAGCTGCGTCAGAAGGTAGATGCGGCACTGGCTAAAGTGACCAAGGACAAGAAACTGGATGCAGTAGTCAACAATTCCCAGGAGCAGCCGATTGCCATTTCGGGGGCTACGGATGTGACGGATGATGTCATCAAGGAACTGCAGTAAGGATTAGATGGGAGAGGAATCATGAAGAAAACGTTGCAGGAAATCGCCGATTTCCTTGGTGGCCGGGTGGTAGGTGATGCGGCCATCGAAATCCACGGTCTCGACAATATCGAGGGGGCAGGTGCAGGTGACTTGACCTTCGCCGTGGAACCTCACATCGAGGAAGCGAAGACCTGTCAGGCGGCTGCTGTCATGCTGCCGGAGGGGGCTGGGGAGTTCCCGAAGACGGCGCTTTATGTGGAGGAGCCGCGTGCAGCTTTTGCAAAGCTCTTGGAGCTTTTTACGCCGAAGCTCGAATTCCCGCAGGGGGTCAGCGATAAGGCGCATATCGGCAAGGATGTGAAGCTGGGCAAGGATGTTGTCATCATGCCGTTCGCTGTGGTGGATGATCATGCGGTGATCGGTGATTGCGTTACCTTGTATCCGCATACTTACATTGGCCAGTATGCGGAGGTGGGCGATGACAGTGTGATCTACTCGAATGCAACGGTCCGTGAGCACTGCCGCGTAGGCAAACGCTGTGTGATCCATAGCTCGGCAGTCATCGGATCTGACGGCTTTGGCTTCACGACTAAAGACGGTGTACATACGAAGGTGCCGCAGGTCGGCAATGTCGTGCTCGAGGATGATGTGGAGATCGGTGCCCACGACGGTATCGATCGTGCGGCCATGGGGTCGACGGTCATCGGGAAGGGCACGAAGATTGACAATCTCGTGCATATCGGCCATAACTGCAAGATTGGGCCGAACTGCCTGATTGTTGCCCAGACGGGTATTTCCGGTTCGACGACAGTGGGCCATAATGTTACTTTTGGCGGCCAGGTCGGCACGGTTGGCCATATCAAGATTGGGGCCAATTCGGTCTATGCGGCCCGTTCGGGCATTATCGGCAATATGCCGGAGGGCGTGTTCTGCGCGGGGTTCCCTGTGCAGCCGCATGCTGAGTGGCTGCGCATGCAGGCAGCTATGAAGCATTTGCCGGAGATGCATAAGAAGCTCAAGCAGCTCGAAAAGAAGCTCGCCAAGTACGAGAAAGAGTGATTTCATTTAGTAACAGGCCTCCTCGTTTTGAGGAGGTTTTTTACTGTGGTTACCGGAGCGATTAGGAGGAGGAAAATGGTATCTTATTATCTGCTTAAAGCAATCAGTGCCATTGTCTGTCTGCTGCCGCGCGGATTCGTCGAGGCCATTGGGCAGGGGCTGGGCAATTTTGCTTGGCTGGTCATCCCGCGGAAGCGCAAAGTGCTGGCTCATGATCAGATCGTTGCTTGTTTAGGCGTTACGGATAAGGAAGCAGAGCGGATCGCAAAAGCCAGTGTCGTCCGCTTTGGACCGATGTTGTTTGAAGTATTGCGGTTTCCAGTAATCAAGAAAAATCCGCAGGCGTATGTGCGCATCGAGGGGCTTGAAAAGCTGCAGCGGGGAATGGCCGAAGGACGCGGCGCTGTGATAGCTTCGGCGCATAGCGGCAACTGGGAGCTCATGGGCGGTGCGTTTGCCATGGCTGGCATTCCCCTCGTCGGCGTGGCCATGAAGCAGAAATCGTCCGGCTCAGACCGCTTCATCAATGAGTATCGCACACTGATTGGTATGCATATCACTTACAAGACCGGTGTGCGGGAAATGTTTGATATGCTGAAAAAGGGCTGGGCAATCGGGCTCATCATGGATCAGGACACGAATCGCCATGATGGCCTGGTACTGGATTTCTTTGGACAGCCGACGAACTGTACGCCAGGGGCGGCATCCATGGCCAGGTTCCAGGATGTGCCGATCTTCACTTCGTTCATGCATCGCGATGCCCAGGGGCGGCATACTTTGTTTGTCGAGGGTCCGTTCCATGTGGAAAAGACGAAGGATAAGCGCGAGGATGTCCGGCAGATGACGCAGTTTCTCACCCATGAAATCGAGAAACATGTGCGCAGATATCCAGAGGAATGGTTCTGGCTGCATGATCGCTGGAAGTCTATCCGTGAGGAGTAGGTGGCCAGAACTTGCGCAACCAGGCATTGTCCGTTAAAATAGAGAAAGGTAATTGACTGTCGGGAGGATTAATTTTGCAGAATCAGATTACATTGGCCCAAGAGGCTGCCTATACCGGCGTCGGTCTGCATTCGGGACGTGACGTCCATATGGTGTTGAAACCGGCTCCGGCAGATACCGGAATCGTCTTTATCCGCACGGATCTGCCGGAGCGTCCGCAGATCCACGCCGTGGCCATCAATGTCACGTCGACGCTGCGGGCGACGACTGTGGAGGAAAACGGCCATAAGGTATTTACGATTGAGCATCTCATGAGTGCATTCCACGCGCAGGGCATCGATAATTGCTATGTGGAAATGGATTCGGAAGAGCCGCCGGTAGCTGATGGCTCGGCGCTGGCTTTTTTTGATCTCATGCAGCAGGCGGGGCGTCAGGAGCAGGCAGCGCCACGCCGTGAGGTAGTGATTGATAAGGTTTACCGCATCGACGATGAAGAGCATAAGCGCTTTGTCATGGTGCTTCCCTATGATGGGTTTCGTGTGAGCTTTACTTCGTTGAATCCGCACAAGCTTATCGGTGTGCAGTATGAGAACTTCGAAATCACGCCGGAGACGTATCATCAGGAAGTAGCACCGGCGCGCACGATTGCTTATGAAAAGGAGATCAAGGCTCTGCAGGAGATGGGATTGGGCCTTGGTGGCACGCTGGACAGCGTCATCGTCTACAATGATGAGGGGTGGCTGAATCCGCTGCACTTCGAGGATGAGCTCGTGCGCCATAAGATACTGGATGTCATCGGTGACCTGCGGCTGGCTGGGCCTATCCGTGGACATGTCATCGCTGTGGCTTCCGGGCACGCGCTGAATACACAGCTGGCTAAGAAGATAGCTGCTGAACTGGGATGAAAAAGAGTTGATTTTTAAGAGGAAGAAGGAATAACCATGGTATTAGATATCAACGAGATTCAGAAAATCCTGCCGCATCGTCCGCCGATGCTGCTGGTAGACCGCATCATTGAGATCGATCCGATGAAGTCGGCTACGGGTATCAAGAATGTCACGATGATGGAGGACTTTTTCCGCGGACATTTCCCGGAGCATCCAATCATGCCAGGTGTGCTGATCCTTGAGGCTATGGCGCAGGTCGGTGGTGTCATGATGCTGTATCCGGAGGAGAACCGCGGCAAACTGGCGCTGTTTGGCGGCATGGAGAATGTCAAGTTCAAACGCCAGGTCGTTCCTGGCGACCAGCTGGTGACGAAATCCCATATTGTCCGCGTACGTGGCGATTTTGGCATGCTGCATTGCGATGGCTATGTCGATGGCCAGCTGGCAGCATCGGCGGATTTTAAGTTCGCCATGCGAGACGGCGATAAACTGTGATTTTTACCGGTTTTTGCCAGAGAGAAAGAGATAATCTTTGTTCAACTCGATAAACGCCTGGATTTGCTGTCAAATGCGATGTTAAAATTTGAAGTTTACTGGGGAGTATATATAAAAGGACAGAGCAAAGAGGACTGCCATTCTGTGTAAAACGGAATGGCAGTTTAGGATAGTTGAAGGAGTTGGAGTAGATGAATACTGAAAATAGCAGTATTACGAAGCATATACACGAAACCGCAATCGTAAAGCCTGGGGCAAAGATTGCGCCGAATGTTGAGATCGGCCCGTATTCGGTGATCGGCGAGAATGTAGAGATCGGCGAGGGTACTGTGATCGGCCCGCATGTGGTCGTTACCGGCTGGACGGAAATCGGCAAGGACTGCCATATCTTCCAGGGGGCATCGATTGGCGAGGATCCGCAGGATCTCAAATTCAAAGGGGAAAAGAGCTATACCTACATCGGTGATCGTACGACCATCCGTGAGGGGGCGACGGTTCACCGTGCCACCGGCGAAGGCGAGGAGACGCGCATTGGCTGTGACTGCCTGCTTATGGCATTGACGCATGTAGCCCATAACTGCGTGATTGGCAACCATGTCATCATGTCCAACTTGGCTAGCTTGGCCGGGCATGCAATCGTGGAGGACCGGGCGGTCATCGGCGGCATGACCGGTGTGCATCAGTTCGTCAAGATTGGCCGCAATGCGATGGTCGGCGGTATGTCGCGGCTGACGCAGGACGTTGTGCCGTACACGATCGTCAATGGCCAGCCGGCTAAGGTGGTTGGCCTCAATAGTGTGGGCATCTCGCGTGCAGGCATCAAGATTGAGTCCCGCCGTAATCTCAAACAGGCCTATAAGATCCTCTACCGTTCGGGGCTGCGTATGCAGCAGGCCATTGCGGTCATCGAGCAGGAAGTCGATTCCTGTGAGGAAGTGGATCATCTGCTGCGCTTCCTGCGCAATGCTGAACGCGGCATCTGCCGTGAGCGCCGTGATGCCGAATAACGATTGATCAAGGGAGTTATCCGCATGGAGAAGATTGGACTGCTGGCCGGCATCGGCTTCCTGCCGGTAGAGTGCGCCAAGGCAGCCAGAGCACAGGGCTATGAAGTCTATGTTGTCGCCCTGCTGCCAGAGACCGAGAAATGCCTGCAGGAATATGCGACGGATTATCAGGAAATCGGCGTATTCAAGGTGGGGAAGATCCTCAAGTATCTGCGCGATAAAGAAGTCACGCAGGTCACGATGATCGGCAAAGTCACAAAAGAGCTCTTGTATGCACATAAGACGATGCCGGACTTCAAGACGATGCAGATCCTCATGAGTCTCAAGAACCGCAAGGACGACACGGTCATGGAGGCTTTGGTGGATGTTTTGGAGAAGAATACCGGGGCAAAGGTCGTCGATCAGACGGCCCTGATCCGTCCGCTGATGCCGGCTGCCGGCACGCTTACGCGCCGGCAGCCGACGGCTGAGGAGCGCAAGGACATGGAGTTCGGCTTCAAGATGGCGAAGGAGATCGGGCGCATGGACGTCGGCCAGACTGTGGTGGTCAAAGACCTGGCAGTCATGGCATTGGAGGCCATCGAGGGGACGGATGCCTGCATCCGCCGCGGTGGCCAGCTGGCCCGGGGCGGTGCCGTTGTGGCGAAGGTCGCCAAACCGCAGCAGGATAAGCGCTTCGATGTGCCGGCCGTTGGTCTCACGACGCTCAAGACCATGGTGGAGGTTGGAGCCAAAGCTTTGGTCATCGAAGCTGGTGAGACGCTGCTGGTGGAGAAGGACAAGGTCTTGCAGCTGGCTGATGCGAACGATATCACTATTGTCGCGATGTGATTGGGAGACGCAGTGGATACGAAAAAATTGTGTCCACTTGCGTCTTTTTTGTGTATAATAGAGAGTGGACTATTATGAGGAAATGCAGGAGGTGATTCGCATGAAAATCATGTTTTCTGCCGGGGAAGCATCCGGCGATGTACATGGCGAGCAGCTGGCCACGTCGATTCTGCGCATGGATCCATCGGTTGAGCTTATCGGCTTTGGCGGTGCGCAGATGGAACAGGCAGGAGTACGGCTCTATGAGAATTTTGCCGATTACAATGTCATGGGCGTCTGGGAAGTGCTCAAGAATCTGCGGCGCATCCTGAAATTATTGGACGGGCTTACAGCGTTTATGCGTGAAGAGCGGCCGGATCTGTTGGTGCTTATCGATTATCCGGATTTCAACTGGCGGCTGGCCAAACGGGCCAAGCAGCTTGGTATACCGGTGTTCTCGTATATTCCGCCATCGGCTTGGGCCTGGCGCAAGGGGCGGGCCAAGTCCTGTGCGAAGCTGGCCGATGAGTTTGTGGCCATCTTTCCGCATGAGCTGCCCGTCTATGAGGCAGCGGGAGCGAATATCTCGTTCGTAGGCAATCCGCTGGTCGATAAAGTCCGGGCTAAGATGCCACGCGAGGAGGCGCGGCGCTATTTCCGCATTCCGGCGGACAAGACGGCGGTGCTTTTGATGCCGGGCAGCCGCCGCCAGGAAATCGAGCTGCTGCTGCCGGCGATGCTGCGGGGGGCCAAGCTGCTGCTGGAGCGCAGACCGGACACACTGCTGCTGCTGCCCGTAGCCGATGGCATCGACGAAAGCCGTATCCGGCAGCTGATCGATGCGGCTGGGGTGACGGTGAAGCTGGTGCATGATGACCGGTACTCGCTGATGGGGGCTGCCGATGCGGCAGTGGCCACGTCGGGGACCGTGATCATGGAAGCGGCGTTGCTGGATCTGCCGTGTGTGGTTCTTTACCGGCTGTCGCCGCTATCGTATGCGATCGGCCGGCTGCTGGTCCATGTGGAGAATTTCAGCCTGCCCAATATCCTGCTTGGAGAGCAGTTTGAACGGGAGCTGCTGCAGGATGAGGTGACGCCGGAAAACATTGCCGGTGAGCTGGAGAAGCTCTATCCGGGGCATCCGCACCGCAAGCTGGTGGTGGATAAGCTCCAAGCCGCTTGTGCTAAACTGGGAGGCCCCGGCGCATCGTTCCGCGTGGCGGAGAAGATCTTGGCGGCGGCGCGCCGTTTGGCGACAGCAAAATGATTATCGGGGGACAAACATGAAGAATTATCGACGGCTGCTTCAGTATATGCGGCCTTATCTCAAGCAGCTGTTCTTGGCTATCATCTGTATCATTGTGGCAGCCGGCTGCAATCTATACCTGCCTTGGATCATCAAGGATATGATCGATAAGGTGCTGGCTGAAAAAGACATGATGATGCTCAACGTGATCTGCGTGGGAATCGTCGTGGTATTTTTAGTGCGCGGTATTTTCTATTACGGCCAGTCGTACCTGGTGTCGTATATCGGACAGAAAGTCATCATCGATGTGCGCGAGGTCATGTTTCGCAAGTTCCAGCGCATGCCGATGGCTTACTTCGACAAGCATCAGACGGGCGAGACCATGAGCTTCATCACCAACGATGTAGCGGCAATCCAGTCCGCACTTGTCGATCAGCTCATCGAGATGGTTACGGAAGGTTCCATCCTCATCGGCTCGATTGCGATGATGATCTATCTGGACTGGAAGCTCTCTTTGCTGACCCTGGTGGTCATTCCGCTGGTGGGCCAGGCTATGAAGATATTCGGCCGCAAGATCAAGCGTAACGGTACAGTCATCCAGGAGCGCATGGCTGATATCACCTCGCTTTTGCAGGAGAGCATCTCGGCTATCCGTGTCGTCAAATCCTTTGTGCGTGAGAAATATGAGACGGATCGTTTCCAGCGCCAGAATCAGCTCAACTTCCAGGCGGCCATGAAGAATGTGCAGCTCACGAGCCTGCTGACGCCGACCGTTGAGTTCCTGGCAGCGGTATCGGTCACCTTCATCGTTTGGTTCGGCGGCTATGAGGTCGTCAACAATGAGATGACGGCCGGTGCACTTGTGGCCTTCCTGACCTATGCGGTCAATCTGGCCAATCCGGTCAAGCGCCTGTCGCGCGTCTATGGCAACCTGCAGCGTGCGATGGCTGCTGTCGACCGTGTCTTCGCGGTCATCGACCTTGAGGAGCCAATCCACGACAAGCCTGGTGCCAAGCCGCTGCCGGAAATCGCCGGTGCGGTCAAGCTCGATAAGGTGACCTTCGAGTACAAGAAAGGTGTACCAGCGCTCAGCGATGTATCGCTGGAGGCCAAGCCAGGCCAGATGATTGCGTTTGTGGGGCCCAGTGGTGCCGGCAAATCGACGATCGCCAACCTGATCCCGCGGTTCTACGAGATCACGGAAGGGGCGATTTCCATCGATGGACAGGATATCCGGGATGTCACGGTAGCTTCGCTGCGAGAGCAGATCGGTATCGTGCCCCAGGAAACGGTGCTGTTTTCGACGACGGTGCGTGAGAATATCCGCTATGGACGCCTGGATGCGACGGATGAAGAAGTCGAGGCGGCGGCCAAGGCGGCCAATGCCGATGAATTCATCCAGAACTTGCCGCAGGGCTACGACACGAAGATCGGTGAGCGCGGCATGAACCTGTCAGGCGGCCAGCGCCAGCGCATGGCCATCGCGCGGGCCATCTTGAAGAATCCGCGCATCCTGATCCTGGACGAGGCCACGTCGGCGCTGGACACGGAAAGCGAGAAGATCGTACAGGCGGCCCTCGATAAATTGATGGTAGGCCGCACGTCCTTTGTCATTGCGCATCGTTTGTCGACCATCTTCAACGCAGACCAGATCTTCGTCATCGATGGCGGCAAGGTTAGCGAGCATGGAACGCATGAGGAGCTGTTGAAGCGCAATGGACTGTACAGTTATCTGTACAACATCCAGTTCAACAAGCAGAACGTCTAAGGAGGAAGGGAAAGAGATATGCAATTTCTCTACAATATAGCGGCGATACTTGTCGTCATATTGATCATCCCCGTGTTCATGGTCCGTTCGGTCCGTGAAAAGGGCTTTGTGGAACGGATTCGGCAGAGTCTCGGGTTCTTTCCCGCCCATGCGCTGGATAAGGTAGCCAAGAAGCACTGTATCTGGGTGCATGCGGCTTCGGTTGGCGAGATCGTCGCCACGAGTCCGCTCATCAAAGAATTCCGCCGCGAGTTCCCGAAGACGCCGATCATGGTGTCGGTGGTCACGACCAGCGGCTATGAGATGGCGAACCGCATCATCAAGGATGCAGATGCCATCATCTATTTCCCGTTGGACCTGCCGTTTTTGGCTGGCAGCGTGCTGCGCCGCATCCATCCGCGTGTATTCCTGCCGGTGGAGACGGAGCTTTGGCCGAATTTCCTGAAAACAGCACGGCAGATGCATATTCCGGTCATGATGGTCAACGGCCGCATCAGCGATCGCAGCGTCAAGCAGTACAAGCATCTGCGCAGCATCCTGACCGATATGATCGGCACCGTGAAGAAATTCGCCATGCAGTCGCAGATTGACGCGGACTATATCATGCGCCTCGGCGCGCCGCCAGAGCTGGTCACTGTCACGGGCAACACGAAGTTTGACCAGACCTATACCGATGTGAGCGCCGAGGAAAAGGCGGAAATCATCGCAGAGATGGGGCTGACGGATAATGAGGGGATTTTCCTGGCCGGATCGACGCATCGCGGCGAGGAGGACTTTGTCCTTGCTGCCTTTGCGGCTGTGCGCCAGAAGCATGCAAGGGCCAAGCTGGTCATTGCCCCGCGTGAGCTGCTGCGCACCCAGGAGGTCATCCACCTGTGCAAGAAAGCAGGGTTTACGGTCACAACGCGCACGAAGCTCCAGCAGCAGGCATCCCAGGATGAGGATATCGTGATCCTCGATACGATTGGCGAGTTGGGCAAGGTGTACAGTGCCGGTGATGTCGTTTATGTTGGCGGCAGCCTCATCCCCCATGGCGGGCACAACATCCTCGAGCCTGCGGCCCATGGCAAAGCCATCATCGTGGGGCACCACATGTTCAATTTCAAGGATACCCATGCTTTGTTCAAGAATCGCGATGCTTGCATCACCGTCGAGAATGAGAAGGAACTGGTAGAGGAAACGGTGCGTCTCTTTGACGATCCGGATCATCGTCATCGTATGGAGGCGGAGACGCTGGCCATTGTCAACGAGAATAAGGGAGCATCCCGCAAGTCGGCGGTGATCCTGCGCGAGACGCTCGAAGAATACGAGAGCGATCCTGAGAACCGCCAGCTGGCTCGTTCTACGCAGAAAATCGACAATTTCCAGACATACTTCATCGATCTTGTCCACAGCAAGGAAGTCAATGGCTTCTGTGCGCATATCATCATGGCGGTGCTGTATGTTTTTTCCCGGATCTATGTGGGCCTGGTCAACCTCAAGCTGGCCGGGTATCGCATCGGTCTGTTCAAGCAGCGTCGCCTTGGCTGCTATGTCATCAGCCTCGGCAATGTGACGGTGGGCGGAACGGGCAAGACGCCGACGGCTCAGCGGCTGGCCACGGATATCCGTGATATGGGCTATCGCGTGGTCATCCTGAACCGCGGCTACCGGGCCAAATGGCACGGTGAGGTCGGCATTGTCTCGGATGGCCAGCGGCTGCATATGAGCGCAGCCGAGGCCGGTGATGAGGCCTTCATGCTGGCCAAGCATTTGCCCAACGTGCCGGTGCTTATCGGTGCTGAACGCGCTGTAACGGGACAGTATGCTATCGACCATTTTGGCGCTGAGGTCGCAATCCTCGACGATGGCTATCAGCATTGGCAGCTGGAACGTGATATGGATATCCTGCTCATCGATGCCGTCAATGTTTTCGGCAATGGCTATATCCTGCCGCGCGGCACGCTGCGTGAGCCGGTATCCCATATCAGCCGTGCGGATGTCTGCCTGATGACCAAGGTCGATCAGGCAGCGGCCGGCTCCTGCGAGTATATCCGTGAGACCGTCAAGCGTTATAATCCGGCGGCAACTGTGGTGGAAAGCATCCATCAGCCGCGCTGCTTTGTGCCGCTGGCGGACTGGTATGTTGATATTGCCGGCGAGGGCATCGACGTGAGCCAGATGCGCGGCAAGAAGATCATGGCCGTATCGGCTATCGGCAATCCGGCCTCGTTTGAGCAGACCCTGTCGGATCTGGGCACGGTCATCCTCGAGAGCCTGCGCTACCCGGATCATCACGATTATACGATGCAGGAGATGGCTGACATTCTGCATCAGGCAAAGAACATGGGGGCCGAGGCCATCGTCATCACGGAAAAGGATGCAGTCAAGGTTCCGGCGGAGGTCATCCAGGCTGGCTGGGATATCCCGGTTTATGTCATCTGCGTAGAGGTAACGTTCCAGACGGGGCGGGATGCCTTCTGCCATATGCTCAAGGATCGGCTGGAAGAGCGTCTGGGCCCCAGAGAGACAAAACAAAACAAGTAGTCATGATTCCCAGGAAAGGATGGTATATGCCATGAATGTATTATGTGTCATACCTGCCCGCTACGCTTCAACGCGCCTGCCGGGCAAACCGCTCAAGGATATCGCTGGCAAGCCGATGGTCTGCCGTGTCTATGACCGGGCTGCCAAGGCGGCCAAGGTCAGCCGGACGCTGGTCGCTACGGATGATGAACGCATCCTGCAGGCGGTAGAGGAGCATGGCGGTGAGGCCATGATGACGCGCAAGGACCATCCGACGGGAACGGATCGGCTAGCTGAGGTGGCGGCGGCTTTCCCGGATGCGGAGCTCATCATCAACGTGCAGGGCGACGAGCCGCTCATTGAACCGGCGCTCATCGACGAGCTGGCCAGCGTGTTCGAGGCGGACAGTGAACTGCAGATGGCTACCGTAAAGACCGAGATGACGGAGAAGGATGAACAGGAAAATCCCAACAACGTCAAGGTTGTCACCGATAAGAATGGTTACGCGCTCTACTTCTCACGGTCGCTGCTGCCGTATCCGCGCCATGCGGGCTGCCCGGTATACAAGCATATCGGCATCTATGCCTATAAGCGGGATTTCCTGCTGCAGTATGCCAAGATGGAGTCGACGCTGCTGGAGACAGCAGAGTCCCTTGAGCAGCTGCGGGCGCTGGAGAATGGCTACCGCATCAAGGTGGTCGAGACGAAGGCTAAGTTTGTCGGCGTCGATACGGCCGAAGATCTGCAGAAGGTCAACGAGATTTATCAGAAAATGGGTTTATAATAAGAGTTGTAAATTTTTTAAAGGAGAGGCGAGTATGAACAAGGTAAAAGTGGGAAACTTTGAAATCGGTGGCGGCGAGAAACTGACGCTGCTGGCTGGGCCATGCGTGTTGGAGGGCCTTGACCGCTGCCTGCTGATCGGCCGCACCATCAAGGAAATCTGTGCGCGTCTGGACATCAACTACGTATTCAAGGCTTCGTTTGACAAGGCCAATCGTTCCTCCTTCCATAGTTTCCGCGGTCCGGGCATGGAAAAGGGCATCGAGATGCTCCAGCAGATCAAAGAGGAGCTTCAGGTACCGGTAGTCACGGATATCCACGAGACGTATCAGGCTGAGCCGGTGGCGAAGGTGGCAGATATCCTGCAGATCCCGGCTTTCCTGTGCCGTCAGACAGATCTCCTGCATGCGGCTGCGCAGACGGGGCGGGTCGTCAACGTCAAGAAAGGCCAGTTCCTGGCACCTGAGGATATGCGCAATGTAGTGGACAAGCTCCACGAGAGCGGCTGCAATCAGATCATGCTGACGGAGCGCGGCGCTTCGTTCGGCTATCACAATCTCGTGGTCGATATGCGTTCGCTGCCCATCATGCGTTCCTTCGGCTATCCGGTGGTCATGGATGGCACGCACAGTGTCCAGCTGCCGGGCGGCAATGGCACGACTTCGGCTGGCAACCGCGAATACGTCGAGTATCTTGTCCGGGCGGCAGTCGGTGCTGGTATTGATGCACTGTTCCTTGAAGTCCATGACAATCCGGAGGAGGCACTCTCTGACGGCGCCAACATGGTTTATCTGGACAAGCTTGAGGATCTGCTCAAGGATGCTGTTGCTATCCATGAGATCGTGCGCCAGAAGAGAGGCTGAGCAAACGCTGATTTCGGTTCGTTTACGGGCATAAGGGGAAAAGACTTGTGATGAAGATAAAAGAAAAGGCAATTGAAACACTGGAGATTGAAGCTGAGGCTGTACTGAAGCTCAAGGAGCGCATTGATGATGAGTTCGTGGCGGCTGTGCAGTGCATCCTGGACTGTCAGGCACGCGTTGTCGTGACCGGTATGGGCAAATCGGGCCATATCGGCCGCAAGATCGCGGCTACGCTGGCGAGCACTGGTACGCCGGCATTCTTCATGCATCCGGCTGAGGCCTTCCATGGCGATCTGGGTATGGTCACGGAGCGCGACGTAGTTATTGCCATCAGCAATAGCGGCGAGTCGTCGGAAATCGTCAATATCTTGCCGATCATCAGCCGCATCGGCGCGACGATCATCGCGATGTCAGGGCGCCGTGAGTCGCAGCTCGGCAAGGCCTGTGACCATTTCATCGATATCGGGGTCGCGCGCGAGGCCTGCCCGCTCGGACTGGCTCCGACGGCCAGCACGACGGCGACGCTGGCCATGGGCGACGCCGTGGCGATGGCGCTGATGTCGGTGCGCCATTTCACAAGTCAGGATTTTGCTCTTTATCATCCGGGCGGAGCTTTGGGCCGCCGCTTGCTCCTCAAGGTCGCCGATGTCATGCATACGGGCGAGGAGAATCCGATTGTCCTGCAGGATAAGACGGCGAAGGATGCGCTCTTCATCATGACGGACAAGGGCCTCGGGGCTGCTTCGGTGGTGGATGAGCAGGGCAGATTTGTCGGTCTCATCACCGATGGCATCATCCGCCGGGCACTGGCCAAGGATTACAAGTTTCTTGACGAGTCGGTCAAGAACATCATGTTCGAGCAGCCGCTCACCATTGCGCAGGATGAGCTGGCGGCGGCGGCACTCTCGGTCATGGAGAAGCATAAGCCGCGTCCGGTCACCGTACTGCCGGTCATCGATGATGACCAGACGCCAGTGGGCATTGTCCATCTGACGGATCTGCTGCGTCAGGGGGTTGTCTGATATGGAACAGAAGAGTGGTGCGTTGGAGCGGGCGCAGGCCTTGAAGCTGATCATCTTTGATGTGGATGGCGTGCTGACTGACGGCGGGATATATATCGGCGAGAGCGGCGAACTCTACAAGCCGTTCTTCTGCCGCGATGGACTGGGCATCACGCTGGCACATAAAGCCGGCCTCAAGACAGCCATCATCACGGGGCGCAAGTCCTCTCAGGTAGCTTTCCGCGCTGGGGAGCTGCATATCTCGGAGGTGTTCCAAGGCAGCTTGGATAAGCGCGCAGCTTATCGCACGCTGAAGGAAAAACTCAATCTGCGGGATGAGGAAATCGGCTATATCGGCGATGATCTCATCGACCTGCCCATCATGTGCCAGGTCGGTCTGCCGATGGCCGTGGCTGATGCGGTGCCGGAGGTTCGCCAGCAGGCATTGCTGACGGCGGGCTTTGCCGGTGGCCAGGGGGCTGTCCGGGAGCTGATCGAATTCATCCTGAAGGCGCAGGGCAAGTGGCAGGCACTGCTTCAGGACTTTTACGAGCCGGACGCTGGAAGCGGCTTGGCTCAGTGATACTTTTGCTAGAAACATTTTGTGGAGGAACGTAATCCATGCATTATAAATTCGTGATGTTTATGAGCTGGCTCATATGCCATACGCCATATGGCCTGCTTATGGCGGCTGGCCGCGTGTTGGGCAATCTCTACTATCTCCTGATCAAGAAGGAGCGTGAGCGTGCTGTGGCGCAGATGATGCCAGCCTTAGGCCTGTCCGAGGCTGAGGCTCGCAAGATGGTGCGGGAGTCCTTCGTGAATCTGGCACGCAATGTATTGGAAATCCTCTATATGCCGCGGCTCAATGAACAGAATTTCACCAAGTACATCGAGGTCGAACACCTAGAGCGCATGCGCGATGCACTGGCGGAGAACAAGGGCGTTGTGGTCCTTACTGGCCATATCGGTACCTGGGAATGGTTGTCCGCAGCGTTTTCGCTCAACGGCATGCCGGTCACGGCCATTGCCAAGCCGCAGCCGAATATCCAGTACACACAGGCTCTTGATGACCTGCGCAAGACAATCCATGTAGAGATCTTCTCGCGTGGTACGAGTGAGCTCATCGCAGCTGCCCGGGCCCTCAAAAAGGGCAAGATCCTGGGCTTCCTGGCCGATCAGGACGGCGGCCCGGGCGGTGCTTTCATCCCGTTCCTGGGCAAGATCGCATCGACGCCGATGGGGGCAGCCGTATTTTCCCGCAAGTTCAATTCACCGGTCATCCCCGCGTTTATCCTGCGCCAGCCGGATGGCAAGCATAAGGTGATTGTCGGCGAAGCCATGCGCTACGAGGATACGGGCGATACGGACAAGGATCTGTTTGACTTCACGGTGCGCATGACCAAGGTCGTGGAGCAGGTGATCCGTGAGAATCCTACCCAGTGGCTATGGTTCCAGAAGCGTTGGAATACGACGCCAGATATGCAGAAGACGGGCAAGCACCATACTGTCAAGGCACGGGAGGCTGAAGGATGAGCAAGAGGACAAAGGGCTTACTGGCAGCCGGGCTGGCAATCTTTGTGGCACTGGTCGTATGGACGGTGATGACAATACCTGAGGTGCCGGCCGACAAGACGAAGGTGGAAGCGCCGAAAACCATGTCGTATGAGGGCAATACCCTCAGTGAGGAGAAAGATGGGCGCAAGCTGTGGGAGCTGACGGCGGAGCGCATCGATGTCGATGTCGAGACGCAGGATGTCAAACTGGTGAATATCACGGGGCATTTCTATGCGGAAGATGGCCGTACCGTGGAGGTCAAGGCCGCTGAGGGAACGTTTGACAACGCGACGAAAGACGTCGCGGTCAAGGGCGGCGTGGACATCCATACCAGCGACGGTGCAAGCCTCAAGGGGCAGGAGCTGCGCTGGCAGGCGAAGGAAGCGATGCTCGCAGCTATTGGCGATGCCGTGGCCGAAAAGGACGACATGAAGATCAGCGGCGACCGCATCGAGAGTACGGATGGCTTCAATAAAATCAAGGTTATCGGCAAGGCACACCTTGTCAAGGGAGGAGAGAACAAATGAGCAAGATGAAGAAAATGCTGCTGGCACTGGCGGTAAGCGTGGCTTTGCCGATGAGCAGCATGAGTGCTGCTGGTGAGCCGGCGGAGCTCGATGCTGACACGGTGACCTATGATATGAGCACTGGCGTTGCCACGGCAACGGGCGATGTGCTTATCCGGCGGGGCACGGCCCGCGTCACGGGAGCCAAGGCTACGTATAATTCCAAGACCCAGGAGGCTACGGTAGAAGGCAGCGTCATCGCTACGCGCGATGATATGCGCCTTACCTGCGCCAAGGTCGTATCCGATGGACAGGGGCATATCCTGGCGTCGGGGAATGTGCAGGGTGCGCAGGCCGACAAGAGCTTTTCAGGCGAACAGGTTGACTATTATCCGAACCAGGGCAATTATGTGCTGATGCCGCTGGGCGGCACCCTGGCAAATGCCGATGCAACCTTCACGGCCAGCCGCATCGAAGGCTGGCTGGATGAGGAACATTATGTCGGCACTGGCAGCGCGCATCTGGTCAGCCCTGCACGCAATATGGAGGCTGGCGGCGATGCGATGGATTATCAGGGCAAGGAGCAGGGTGTCGTTGTCGTCACGGGCAATGCCTGGGCAATCCAGGGTAACAACACGCTCAAGAGCAATCGCCTGACGCTCTATCTTGCACAGGATGGGCAGGCTAAGGTAAAATAAACGGATAGACGATTATCTGGTTTTTGGAGGGCATGAGCTTTGCATATCGAAGCGAAGAATCTGGTAAAGAAATTCAAGGAGCGGACAGCCGTTGACCGGGTGTCCCTGCGGGTAGATAAAGGTGAGATCGTCGGTCTTCTGGGGCCAAACGGTGCCGGCAAGACGACATCGTTCTATATGATCGTAGGGCTTGAGCGTCCTACCTCTGGTGAGGTATATCTGTCGGATATCAATATCACGGAGCTGCCGATGTATCGCCGGGCGGAACTCGGCATCAGCTATCTGACGCAGGAGGCGTCCATTTTCCGCAAGCTCACGGTGCGTGAGAATATCATGGCCATCCTTGAGACGACCAAGCTTTCCAAGGCGGAGCAGATCACGAAATACAAGGAGCTCATCGAGGAGTTCCACATCGGCCATGTGCAGGAGCGCAAGGGGACGGAGCTTTCGGGCGGTGAGCGCCGTCGCGTGGAGATCGCGCGCTGCCTGGCGCTGGAGCCGCAGTTCATTCTGCTCGATGAGCCGTTTGCCGGTGTCGATCCGCTGGCGGTAGCAGATATCCAGGAAATCATCCAGTATCTGCGCCAGCGTGGCATGGGCATACTGATTACGGACCATAACGTACGTGAGACGCTGCATATCGTCGATCGTGCTTACATCCTCAGCGAAGGCAAGATCCTGCTGGAAGGCGACAGCCAGACCATCGCGAACAGTCCGGTGGCCAAGAAATTCTACCTCGGCGAGAATTTCACGCTTTGATTGGAGAAAGAACGATGCATTTAAGAATCTTAGATAAATATATATTCCGCGAGGTATTTTTGACCTTCCTGTTCGGCATCGCGGCCTTCACGGCTGTCTTTGTCGGATCGGGAACGCTGTTCAGCATTGCCAAATACATCACGGAATACGGCGCTTCACTGCAGTCGGTGGTGAAGATATTCGTACTGGGCCTGCCAGGCGTCATCATGTGGACGTTTCCGATGTCCATGCTGCTGGCAAGCCTGCTGACCTTTGGCAAGCTGTCGAGCTCCAGTGAGATCACAGCCATGAAGTCGTGCGGCATCAGCTTTTCGCGCATTGCGGCTCCGGCGGTGATCATGGGCTTCGTGGTCAGCATCGGTGCGATTGCCTTCAATGAATATGTTGTCCCTTGGGCGAATACGGCATATCATAACGTCCTGTATTATGAGATCCAGGGAAAGAGCGGCATGAAGTCCCAGGAACATATCATCCTCAAGGAGCTCGACCATGATAAGATAAAACGTCTTGTCTATGCGCGGGCCTACAACGCGGATACCCAGACGCTCCAGAGCATCACGCTGCAGGAGTTCAATGCCGACAGCAAGGTCAGCCATGTCGAGAATGCTGAGTATGCGGAGTGGAATGGTGACGAGTGGATCATGCATAATGGCATGATTTATGACATCGCGCAGGAAGATGGGCAAAGCGAGCACACGATGCGTTTCAACAAGCAGATATTGCCCATCAATGCCAACCCGAAACAGATCGTCCGCGAGCAGAAAGAGCTCGAGGAGATGACGATGAAGGAGCTGCGTGAGCAGATCGAGATCATGAAGACGCAGTATGTGGACACGAAGACGCTGGAGGCAGAGCTCTATCAGCGCGTCACCGTGCCGCTGGCGAGTTTGATCTTTGCACTGGTCGGTGTGCCGCTCGGCTTGCAGCCGACGCGTAATTCGTCCTCGGCAGGCTTTGCGATGAGTGTTATCATCATTTTCTGCTATTATGCACTGATGACCTTGGGCAATGCACTGGCGCGCGGTGGCATCCTGCCGCCGATGCTGGCGGTTTGGATACCGAATCTCATTGGTATGGCAGCAGGATTTGTCTTGATCCGACGGGCATCACGGTGAGGATGCCGAAATTTTGCAGGAAGGTGGAATGATGGAGGATGTATGGAGTCCTTTTGATTGCAGTGCTGATTGTTACCGGCGGTGCTATTGCGTTTATCGGTGATCGGCTGGGAACAAAAATCGGTAAGAAGCGGTTGTCTATCTTTGGCTTGCGGCCGCGGCATACATCGATCATCATCACTATTTTCACGGGTATCTGCATCACGACGCTGACCTTCGGCGTCATGGCAGCCGCTTCGGAAAATGTGCGCACAGCGCTTTTCGGCATGGAGCGGCTGAACCGGACAATGCTGGAGACGCAGGCCAGCCTCAGGGATGCGCAGTCGGACCTGCAGGCGGCGCAGAGCGAGCAGGAGCGTACCAATGAGGCCCTGGCCAAGTCGAAAGAAGACGTGGAAAGACTGCAGACGCAGCAGTCGGAGCTGGAAGCTGAGTCGGCAAGACTGCAGGAGGGCAACCGCCTGCTGGAGGCAGCGACGCAGGAGCTGACGTTGCGCAATGACACCCTGGCGGCGCAGAACAGCACGCTGAGCGCGCAGAACGGCGAGCTTACGGACAGCAACGCGCAATTGACCCGGGATAATGCCGCACTGGAAACGCGGGCCGCCAATCTGCGCGATGGGTTGATCACCATCCGTGAAGGCGACATCGTTTTCCAGGCTGGTGAGGTCATCGCCAGCGGCGTCATCCGCGGCCATCGGCCGGTAGCTGAGGTTGACCGCGATATGCAGGCCTTAGCGCAGCTGGCCAACCGCAACATATCGAATAAGCTGGGGCAGGACAATTCCGACCAGGACATCTGGATCTACCAGCCTGAATATGAGGCAGCTGTGCAGCAGATTGCGGAAAGTCCGCAGGATATGGTCGTGCGCATCGTCGCTGCTGGCAACCTGCTGCGTGGCGAGGCTGTGCGCACGACATTGGCGCTCTATAAAAACAGTGTGATTTACCGGGACAAGGAATTCATCATTGCCCGTCCGTATATGTTGGACGGTGGATCTGACGGTGAGGCTGAGCAGACCGTGATGAGCTTCCTCAAGGATGTCAATCTGGCGGCTACATCCAAAGGCATTCTGCCTGACCCAATTCGTGGCTCGGTTGGAGTCATGGAGGGGGCGCAGTTCTACGATATCGTCAATTCCCTGCGCGGCCGTCATGGCGCGGTGGTTCTGTCGGCGTATGCCAATGGCGACACGGATGCGATGGGACCGCTCCGGCTGACACTTCGGTCGGAGTTCCAGACCAATAGCGCCGTTCGTTGAGTGGAAAGTAAGCCTTCCCTACGGGGAAGGCTATTTTATAGGAGGAAGCATGAACATCGCAGCACTCGATCCCGGCCGGGATAAATGTGGGTTTGCCGTGCTGGCCGGCGATGGTACGGTGCTTTTGCAGCAGGTCATCGCAACGGCTGAGTTGGAGCAGGAAATCCTTATGGCACGGCAGCGTTTTTCGTTTGACTGCCTCATCGAAGGCAACGGTACGACGAGCCAGCAGGCGCGGGAACGCATTGCTGCTGCTCTGCCGGATCTTGCGGTCATCGTGGTCGATGAATACCGCACGACGGAGATGGCTCGTGGTGCGTACTGGCAGGCGCATCCGCCCAAGGGCTGGCGGCGGTTGCTGCCGGTGACTATGCAGGTGCCGCCTGAGCCGGTCGATGATTTTGTCGCCGTGATCCTGGGGCATCGTTATTTGCAGACTAGAGAGGGAGAGAAGCATGAATCGTGAAAAACAGCAGCGTCCGGGCTGGACGGAGTATTTCCTGGATATCGCCAAGGCTGTCGGCCGCCGGGCAACCTGCCTGCGCCGCCGCTATGGCGCGATCATCGTCAAGGACAAGATCATCATCAGCACGGGGTATAATGGTGCGCCGCGCGGTGAAGCGAACTGCATCGATACGGGCATCTGTGAGCGCGAGCGCCTGCATGTGCCCAAGGGACAGAACTATGAGCTCTGCGTAGCTGTCCATGCGGAGCAGAATGCCATCATCAATGCTGATCCTGCAGCGATGGAGGGGGCAACCATCTACATCGTCGGCATCAATGCCGATGGCAGCCTGGCATCGGGCAAGCCATGTCTGCTTTGCCGCCGCATGCTGCGCAACGCCAAGCTGGGCCAGGTGGTCTATTACGAAACCGACGGCAGCATCGTCACTTGCCGTCCGGATGAAATCCATGATTAAACGCTGCATTCAGCTTATTTTCATTGACACTGGCGAACCGCTGCGGTAAAATAGGCTTGCTATAAAAATTTGAATACAAAGGGAAAAAGAGGTGCACTTGTATGCCGGATTATATGATGGCGTTTGTGATTGCAGCCGGTGTGGCTTTGCTCATTACGCCAGGCGTGATCTTTTTGGCGGCCAAGACGGGAGCGATGGATGCTCCTGATGCGAGAAAAGTACATAAAAAACCGATTCCGCGGATTGGCGGATTGGGTATCTATGCAGCGTTCATGGCGGCGATGCTCAGCATCATGTTTGTGGTGCCGATGTCTGCTGAGGTCACGAACGAGCTCATCGGCCTTATGGTCGGCGGTTCGCTGATCGTGCTGGTCGGTATCATTGATGATTACAAGAATCTGCCGGCCAAGGTCAAGCTCGTCGGCCAGATCCTGGCAGCAGCAGTGCTGGTGGTTGTCTTTGATGTGCGCATCGATTTCATCACCGATCCGTTCGGTGACTATATCTACACCGAATGGTTTGCGATTCCGGTGACGATTTTCTGGATTGTCGGTCTCACGAACACGGTCAACCTCATCGATGGTCTTGATGGCCTGGCGGCTGGCGTATCGACCATTGCCGCTATCACGATCTTCCTCGTGGCCTTGCAGCAGGATATCGTGCTCGTAGCCGTGCTCACGGCAGCTCTGGCTGGTGCAGCCTTTGGTTTCCTTTATTACAACTTCAATCCTGCCCGCATCTTCATGGGGGATTCGGGCAGCATGTTCCTGGGCTACATGCTCGCAGGCATCTCGGTGATCGGTGCCGTGAAGAGCGCTGCGACGATCGCACTTATCGTGCCTATCCTGGCACTCGGTCTGCCGATCCTTGATACGACGTTTGCGATTGTCCGCCGTTATCGTGGCGGTGTGCCAATCTTCAAGCCCGATAAGGGTCATCTGCATCATCGCCTGCTTGACTTGGGCTTCAGCCAGCGTCAGGCCGTGCTGCTGATGTATGTGATCAGTGCGCTTTTGGGCCTGAGTGCGGTGGCGCTCACCGAGGTCAGCACGCAGATTGCCATCCTCATCGTCTGCGCGGTCGTGGTGGCAGTGCTCTTCGGGGCAAAGAAGATTGGTATTTTCCGGTTGAATGACTCCGCGCATCAGCATTGAGCCCGCGGGAATATACAGCGTAAGAACCCAGAAGGCAGGTGAAGACCTGCCTTTCTTCATAGAAAGGGGATTTTTGATGGATAAGAAGAAAATCAAGGTGATGACGGTCTTTGGCACGCGTCCTGAGGCAATCAAGATGGCACCGATCGTGCTGGAGCTTCAGAAACATGCTGACAAGATCACGCCGGTGGTAGCGGTGACGGCACAGCATCGCGAGATGCTCGATCAGGTGCTGAACCTGTTCCATATCACGCCGGACCACGACCTTGATATCATGGCACAGGGACAGACGCTCTTTGATATCACGACGAAAGCCATGAAGGGCCTGGATGCTGTGCTGTCTGAGGAGAAACCGGACATCGTGCTCGTCCATGGCGATACAACGACGACATTCGCTGGTGCTTTGGCTGCCTACTATCACCAGACGACGGTCGGCCATGTCGAGGCTGGCCTGCGCACGCACAACAAATATTCGCCGTTCCCGGAGGAGATGAACCGCAAGCTCACGGGCTGCATTTCCGATCTCAACTTCGCGCCGACCCAGACCAGCGAGCAGAACCTGCTGGCAGAAAACGTCAAACCCGAAAGCATTTTTGTCACGGGCAATACGGTCATTGATGCACTGCATCATACGGTCCGTTCCGATTTTGAGTTTGAGGATGAGATGCTGCGCAGCATCGATTTCGATAACAAGCGTATCATCCTTGTCACGACCCATCGCCGCGAGAATCTTGGTGAGCCGATGCGTCATGTCTACAAGGCACTGCGCCAGCTGACCGAGGAATTCGATGATGTTGAAGTCGTATTCCCGGTCCACAAGAATCCGAAGGTCCGCGAGGTAGTCCGCGAGGAACTCGGCGGCTTGGAGAAAGTCCATCTGATTGACCCGCTCGATTACGAGCCATTTGCCAACCTCATGAGCCGTGCGCATCTGATCCTGACGGATTCGGGCGGCGTACAGGAGGAGGCACCGGCACTGGGGAAACCCGTCCTTGTCCTGCGTGATACGACGGAGCGTCCGGAGGCTGTTGCCGCTGGTACGGTCAAGCTCATTGGTACTGACCGCGAGCGCGTGTATCAGGAAGCTAAGACGCTGCTCGAAGATCCGGCGGAGTATGGCCGCATGGCGGAGTCGGTCAACCCGTATGGCGATGGCAAGGCTTCGGAGCGCATCATCCAGGCAATCCTCTATCATTACGGCCTGGCTGAGAACCGCCCGGATGTATTCAAAGGAAAATAAACCACGTATAAGCCTTCCTGTAACGGGAAGGCTTTTTTGGCAGGGAGACAGATATGGACAAGCAGGGAAATGATGGACAGAAACATGAGGGGCTGCGCCAGGCAGTCAAGGCTTTTTCGGTGCTGGGCGGCATTGGCATATATCTGGTGGTCTTTGTCGGTATTTGTGTATTCTTGGGCAATCTGGCCGATGAGAATCTCGGGCTTGGCTATGCCGGAAAATTGGTCGGGATCCTCGTAGGTTTCCCTGGCGCTATCTATACGTTATACCGTCAGCTCAAGCAGGGAAATGTGCTTTGAATGGCGGTATTGATGGAATTGTTGATATTTTGTATTTTGTTGAAAAAATACTTGCCATTCATTAATCAATCGCATATAATAAACATTGCGACCAACGTGGATAAATCAATTTTATTGGTTTATGGTAGTATAAATAAATGTTTTTTATGACTAAATAGGAAAAATAAATCATATTTTTTCGTTGGATTTCTAGAAAACAAAAGGGATTTGAACCATCGATGTCGAAATATGACTGTTAGGCAGATGGTGTCCCACAGGGATGTATACTATCGTCGTAAGTATTCAACGAAAACGACGGCTTTGGCTGCCGTTGGAGGAGGAATATGAAAGAAGTTTTATCGGTATTCATAAGGCGCCTGGCGGGTGGCTTGGCGGCAGCCTCATTGATGGTCGGCAGTCTCTTGCTTGCAAGAGGCGAGGCGGATCTCATCGGTGCACTGCTGCTGGGGTATCTGGCGGCGCTGGTGTTTGTCTGGAATATGGCCTGGCGATTGTGGAAAATCGCTGCGGTTCCTACTGGCGGCGCAAAGAAGCAGATGCTTTGGGGGCTGGTTTTGCGGATGATGGTTCTACTGTTGATCCTGCTGACAGCCGTGAATATTTCTGCGCAAGTGTTCGGAGTGACCGTGCTGGGTTTTCTCATCTGTTATGGGCTGTCAATATTCTTGCTGATCCACATGAATCACGGTAAAGAATAACTTTGGTTTCTTAGGGAAGGAGGTTGAGTGTATGGGCGAAGAGGTCGTTCATCGCGGAACAGAGCAGATAATGGGCTTCTCCTTTAACATGGAGACGCTGTATATGACCTGGCTCGCGATGGCAATTGTCCTGTTGATCGCATTCCTGGCTACCCGCAATCTGAAGATCATTCCGAGCGGCTGGCAGAATGTCGTGGAAATCATTGTCTTGTGGCTCCACGAGCAGCTGGATGCGATGATGGGGCAGAGAGGCCGGTTCCTGGCGCCATTCATCGTGTCACTGTTCATGTTCCTGCTGGTTTCCAACTGGCTGGGACTGGTGCCGAAGATGGCATCACCGACCAATGATCTGAACACTACACTGGCATTAGCACTCCTGGTCATTGTCATGGTACATGTACTGGGGCTTTTCATGAAGGGGGGCCACTATGTGGCGCATTTCTTCAAGCCGACGCCGGTATTTGTGATCATCAATGCGATCGAGGAAATTGCCAAGCCGATCACGCTGGCATTTCGTCTATTTGGTAACATCCTGGCAGGCGAGATCCTTATTGTCGTCCTGCTGAAACTCATGCCAATCTGGATGCCGATCCCGGCCGTTGCCTGGCTGGCGTTCAGTATCTTCATCGGCGGAGTTCAGGCCGTCATCTTCACGATGCTTTCAATGGCATATCTTGCCAATGCAGTCAAGCATGAAGAAGAGGAATCATAACTCTACTATCTGAGAAGTTTGTACATTTTTAAGGAGGATTTTTTCATGGAAAATGCAATTATGGTAGCAGCAGCTTTAATCGGTGCAGGTCTCTGCATGGGTCTTGCCGCAGTCGGCGCAGGTCTTGGTGATGGTATGGTAACGAGCCGTTTCATCGAGGGTATCACGCGTCAGCCGGAAGCTAAGAACACGCTGTTCACCAATACGCTGATTTCCGTCGGTCTGATCGAGGCAATGGCAATCATCGCAACGGTTGTTGCCCTGATCATGCTCTATGCTAACCCGCTCATCAAATAATTCCTTTTTGATGAAGAATATGCACAAGGGGGGGCATAGTAATTGATCGAGTTAAATATGACATTTTTCGCGCAGATCCTCAACTTCGTAATCCTGGTCGTATTGCTGCGCGCTGTGGCTTATAAGCCGGTCGTCAACATGCTCAAAGCCCGCGAGGATAAGATAAAGGAAAGCCTCGATAAAGCAGACGCTGATGCAGCAGAAGCTGATCAGCTGCTGGCTGACTACAAAAAGAAGCTGGCTGCTGCCAATATCAAGGCTGAGGAGATTATCCGCAACGCGGAAAAACGTGCCAGCGAAGATCGCGAGGCCGCACGTGCTGAGACGAAACGCGAAATCGAGCAGATGAAGAAAGCCGCTGCAGCGGAGATCCAGCGTGACCGCGAGCGGGCTGTTGCCCAGCTCCGCGCTGAGGTCGTGGCTCTGTCCATGGCTGCTGCCGGCAAGATCATCTCGAAAAATATCGATAAAGCTGAGAATGAACAGCTTATCACGGAATTCGTCGATAAGCTCGACAAAGATAAGATTGGTGATCTGCCATGCTAAACTTACAGCTTGCACGTAAATATTCCCGGGCCATCTTCGAGATTGCCCAGGAGGAAGATAAGCTTGTGGAGTATGGCAAGGAACTCGCGGATGTACGTGCCGGGCTGGACTCGGTTCCCGAGGCTGCCGCATTCCTTTCCAATCCGCAGGTCGAGACGAAGGCGAAGAAAGAGCTCCTGGCGAAGATGTTTGCCGGCGAGCTTTCGGCAAACGTGTCCAATTTCTTGATGCTGCTGGTCGACAAGCGCCGCATTGCGCTCCTGGCTGCCATCGAGGATGAGTACCGTGGGCTTTCCAATGAGGCCAGAGGCATCCTTATTGCGGATGTGACGACGGCAGAGCCGGCAGGTGAGGCGCAGCAGCAGGCCATACGGGCCAAGATTGCGCAGGTCACGGGCAAGAAAGTGGAGCTTCGTCTCCATGAAGACAAAGACATCATCGGTGGTGTGGTCGTCAAGATCGGTGACCGCCGCATCGATGGCAGTGTTGCCGGCCGCCTCGAAACGCTGAAAAAAGAATTACTGGCGAACAAGTGATGAAACTGGGGTGACAGCGAAGTTATGAAAATGAATCCGGAAGAAATAACAGCCATCATCAAAAACCAGATCAAGAACTATAACGTTGATCTCAATGTGGATGATGTTGGCACGGTTATCGAAATCGGTGACGGCATCGCGCATATCCATGGTCTTGAGAAGGCTATGGCTGGCGAGCTGCTCGATTTCGGCAATGATGTATATGGTCTGGTCCTGAACCTTGAGCAGGACAATGTCGGTGCCGTTATCTTAGGCGGTGAGACGAAGGTCAAAGAAGGCTCGCAGGTCAAGCGCACGGGCAAGATTATGCAGGTGCCGGCTGGCGAAGCTATGATTGGCCGCGTTGTCGATGCTATCGGCCGTCCAATTGATGGCAAGGGTGAGATCAAAGCAGAGACGATGCGTCCGGTCGAGTATCATGCACCGGGCATCGCTGACCGTAAATCGGTCCATGAGCCGCTGCAGACTGGTCTGAAGGCAATCGATGCGCTCGTACCGATCGGCCGCGGCCAGCGCGAGCTCATCATCGGTGACCGTGGTATCGGTAAGACGGCTATCGCCGTTGACACGATCCTCAACCAGCATGACCAGGATTGTATCTGCGTCTATGTGGCTATCGGCCAGAAGGCATCGACGGTTGCCCGTGTCGTCAAGACCCTCGAAGAGGCTGGCGCTATGAAGTATACGATCGTCGTCGCAGCTACGGCTGCTGACAGCGCTCCGCTGCAGTATCTGGCTCCGTATGCCGGTGTTGCTATGGCTGAGCACTTCATGTATCAGGGCAAGGCCTGCCTCTGCGTATACGATGACCTTACGAAGCACGCAGCTGCTTATCGTGCTATGTCCCTGCTGCTCAGAAGACCGCCGGGGCGCGAGGCTTATCCGGGCGATGTATTCTACTTGCATTCCCGCCTTTTGGAGCGTGCGGCAAAACTCAGCGACGAGCTCGGCGGCGGTTCCATCACGGCTCTGCCGATCATCGAGACGCAGGCCGGCGACGTATCTGCCTACATCCCGACGAACGTCATCTCCATTACCGATGGCCAGATTATGCTCGAGACGAACTCGTTCTATTCCGGTATCCGTCCGGCTATCAGCGTCGGTCTGTCCGTATCCCGTGTCGGTGGTTCGGCGCAGATCAAGGCGATGAAGCAGGTCGCTGGTACGATGCGCCTTGACCTTGCCCAGTATCGTGAGCTGGCTGCCTTCTCGCAGTTCGCTTCCGACCTCGACAAGGCTACGAAGGCTCAGCTCGACCGCGGTGCCCGCATGGTAGAGACGCTGAAGCAGGCGCAGTACAGCCCGCTCTTGGTACAGGATCAGGTCATGGTCATCTACACGGCTGTCAAGGGTTTCCTCGTCGACATCCCGGTAGAGAAGGTCGTAGAGTTCCATGCAGATTTCCTGAAGTTCATGCATGCACAGCATCCGGAGATCGGCCGCAAGATTGCCGAGCAGAAGAAGCTGGATGATGCAATCGAGGCAGAGCTCAAGCAGGCAATTGAGGAGTTCAAGGAAACCATCACATACAAAATGGCATAAGGCAGCGAGGTGATTCTTTTTGGCTAGTTTACAGGATATTCGCCAGCGCATCAAAAGCGTAAAGAGTACCAAGCAGATCACGAGTGCCATGAACATGGTTGCGACTTCGCGTTTGCGTCATGCAAAGGAGGCAGCCAGCGCTAATCGTCCCTATGCTGAGAAGGTTATGGAGGTTGTGAAGGAAATCGCTGCCAATGCCGGTACGGATTTCTCGCATCCGCTTCTCGAGACCCATAAGGATGGCAAGAAGCTCATCCTGCTGGTCACGGCCGACAAGGGCCTGGCTGGCGCTTATTCCAGCAATGCCTGCAAAGCAGTAGAAGCCATTGTGGAATCGAAGGATGATACGGATCTCGTCGTGGTAGGCCGCAAGGGTGTTGCACACTTCAAGAACCGCGGCTACGAGGTCGTCCAGAGCTTCATTGGCATTAGCGAGCGTCCGTCCTTTGAACATGCACGCAATATTGCCGAAGATATTGTAGAGCGCTTCAAGTCCGGTGAATATCGGGAAGTGCAGATGGTCTATACGAAGTTCATCTCTGCCATCAGCTGTGAGCCGCAGTCAGTTCAGCTGCTGCCGTTCCAGTCCGAGGCAGGCGGTGAGACGGGGGTACATGCCGAGTACATCTATGAGCCGGATGCGGCTACGGTGCTTGGCTTCATGCTTCCCCAGTATCTGTATACGACGGTCTACGCGGCGCTGCTGCAGTCGGCAGCATCTGAGCTGAGCTCCCGCATGAATGCGATGAGCAATGCGACGGATAACGCGGAAGAACTCATGAGCAAGCTGGACCTCTACTACAACAAGGTACGTCAGGCAGGCATCACCAACGAGATCACCGAGATCGTTGGCGGCGCCGAAGCTCTGAAATAAGAGCATCGTTAGGAGGTTTACCATTGGCAACAAAAGGTAAAGTCGTACAGGTCATCGGACCTGTCGTAGATATCGAATTCCCGGCGGGCGAACTGCCGGAGATTCTCAATGCAGTCACCATCAAGGGCAAAGCTGGTGAAGTAGAAATCGACCTCGTGGTCGAGGTCATGCAGCACCTCGGCGACAGCGTGACCCGCTGCATCGCTATGAGCTCTACCGATGGTCTTACCCGTGGCATGGAGGCCGTTGATACGGGCGCTCCAATCACGGTTCCGGTCGGCAATGAAGTTCTCGGCCGTATCTTCAACGTTCTGGGCCAGACGGTTGACCATGATCCGACGCCGGTCGGCAACAAGGAATCCTGGCCAATCCATCGTCCGGCTCCGAAGTTCGATGAGCAGGAGACGAGCACGCAGGTCCTCGAGACCGGCATCAAGGTCGTTGACCTCATCGCTCCGTATGCCCGCGGTGGTAAAATCGGTCTGTTCGGCGGTGCAGGCGTCGGCAAGACGGTCCTCATCATGGAGCTCATCCATAACATCGCGAAAGAGCACGGCGGCTACTCGGTATTTGCCGGTGTCGGCGAGCGTACCCGTGAGGGTAATGACCTCTGGGGCGAGATGAAGGAGTCGAAGGTCATCGACAAGACGGCTCTCGTCTATGGCCAGATGAATGAGCCGCCAGGAGCACGTATGCGCGTTGCTCTGACGGGGCTTACCATGGCTGAGTACTTCCGTGATGTCCAGCATCAGGACGTGCTGTTGTTCATCGATAACATCTTCCGTTTCATCCAGGCAGGTTCGGAGGTATCCGCACTGCTCGGCCGTATGCCGTCGGCAGTAGGTTACCAGCCGACGCTGACCACGGATATCGGTGCTCTGCAGGAGCGTATCACGTCCACGAAACAGGGTTCCATCACGTCGGTCCAGGCAGTCTATGTCCCGGCCGATGACCTTACGGACCCGGCTCCGGCAGGTACGTTCACGCACCTCGATGCGACGACGGTTCTTTCCCGTCAGATCGCTGAGCTGGGCATCTATCCGGCCGTTGACCCGCTCGATTCCACGAGCCGTATCCTGAACCAGGAAGTCCTGGGCCAGGAGCACTATGAAGTCGCTCGCGGCGTACAGGCTGTCCTGCAGAAGTACAAAGAGCTGCAGGATATCATCGCCATCCTCGGTATGGAGGAGCTCTCCGAAGAGGATAAGCTCACGGTATCCCGTGCGCGCAAGATCCAGCGTTTCCTCTCGCAGCCGTTCCACGTTGCTGAGGTATTCACGGGCTCGCCGGGCAAATACGTTCCGCTCAAGGAGACGGTCCGTGGATTCAAGGAAATCCTCGAGGGTAAATATGACGACCTGCCGGAGAATGCGTTCTACATGGTAGGTACGATTGACGAAGCTGTGGAGAAAGCTAAGAAGATCAAAGAGGAGGAATAATCTATGGCGACTATCAAGCTAGAGATTGTCTCTCCGGATAAAGTTGTTTACTCCGCAGACATCAGCATGCTCATCGTCCGTTCCACGGGCGGCGAGCTCGGCATCCTGCCGAAACATGCCCCGCTGGTCACGGGCCTCGTGCCGCACGCTATGCGCGTGCGCTTAGGCTCCGACCGTGATGAGCAGCTCATCGCGGTGGCTGGTGGGTTCATGGAGGTCACGCCGGATAAGATCACGGTGCTGGCGACTGCTGCTGAGCAGCCGATCGACATCGACATCAACCGCGCGAAGGATGCTATGGCCCGTGCGAAAGCACGTCTGAATGAGTTCCATCAGGGAACCGCTGAGGCGAAGAACATCGACGTCGAACGCGCCCAGCTTGCCATGCAGCGTGCTATGGCCCGCCTGCGTGCGACGAAGACGGAATTCCAGGAATAAGGCACACAAAAAGAGCTATCGTTGGATAGCTCTTTTTTGGTGCGCAGAACGAATCAGTTGGCGTACTTATTATAAAGCTCGAGCAGGAACATGGCGATGGCAAGGCCCATCGAAGCAAGGCTCGCGCGGTTCACGTAGATCTTGGCGTTCTCGGAGATCTTGGCATGACGGAAGACATAGGTCATGGACAGCGAGAAGGTCAGCAGCACGTACATCCAGCGGTTGAGGCTGGTGAGGTATTCCCAGCCGGCAAGGGTGATGACGATCATGAAGGCGATGATGCCCAGCAGCAGATAGTCCTTGCCGATTTTTTCCTGCGGCTTGCTGTCGTCAGCTTTTTTCTTGGGATAGACTTTGTTTTGCAGTTTCTTGTATTGTTTGGCCATAAGCGAAAACTCCTTTGCGATGAAATCAAACATATCCATTATACCATGAGATGATTGGACGAGACAAATCATGGTTTACAGGGTTACGGCTATTTTGGCGGCGGGGCAGGAAATAACGCGTTCGAGGCGAATGATATAGGTAATGATGTGAACGAATGTGCCGGAAAGAGTTAGAGGGTAGCTATATGGATAGCGAAGCATTAGGGAAGAAATTGGCAGCCAAGGCGGATTACCTGCCGGGGGGATTCTTCATCTACCGGGCGGACGCGGCTGAGGAAATATTATATGCCAACGAGCAGGTCCTGAGGCTTTTCGAGTGCGAGAGCTATGAAGAGTTCTATGCGTATGTCGGCGGCAGCTTCCAGGGAATGGTCAACCGCAATGAGCTCGAGGGCGTCGAGAAGGATATTGCCTATCAGGTAGGCCAGCATGACAACCGTTTCGATCATGTGACGTATTTCATCACGACAAAAAAGGGGAATACCTGCTATATCGAGGACTTTGGCCGTCTGGTCGACGATCCGGAGGAAGGGCCGCTTTATTATGTCTTCATTGCCGATGTGGAAGTGAAGTCGCAGAAGTATGAGCACGACCGCGTGACGGGGCTCATGAGCATGCGGCTGTTCCTCGAGGCGACGGAGTCGCTGCTGGCCAACCTGCGCCGCAGTCCCCTGCCGCGGCCCATGGTGCTCGTCTTCATCAACGTGCGCAATTTCAAGCATTACAATGTCCGCTATGGGCTGGCTGCCGGCGACGAATGCTTGCGCAATATCGGCCGCATCCTCACGCTGCATTTCCCGCAGGATCTGCTGACGCGGCTCAACAACGATCACTTTGGCATCCTGACCCAGGCAGAGGGTGTGACGGAAAAACTTGCACAGGTCCGGGAGGCCATCAAGGCACTGAGCGATGAATTGCTGCTGGAGATGAAGGCGGGCGTCTATGCCATCCCTGAGCAGCGGGAGGTACAGACAATCGTGGCGCTGGACTATGCCAAGATCGCCTGCGACAGCATCAAGAACAAGGTCGGCAGCTCGGTGCAGTATTATTCTGAGGACATCCACCGCCAGCTGGAGATCTATGAGTATGTCACGAGCCATATCGATATGGCGCTGGAGCGCAAGTGGGTCAAGCTCTACTACCAGCCGGTCGTGCGGACGCTGTCCAAGGAGCTTTGCAGCATGGAGGTGCTGGCGCGCTGGGTAGATCCCATCTATGGCATGCTGAATCCAGGGCAGTTCATCAGTGCGCTGGAGGATAGCGGCCAGATCCACAAGCTGGATGCGTATATGGCGTGGGAGACCTGCCGGCTCATGCGCGAGCGCATGGACAAGAATATCGTCGTTGTGCCGGTATCCTTCAATCTGTCGCGTCTGGATTTCCTGCTCTGCAACATCTTTGCCGACATCGAGGCGGCGGTGACGGAGTTTCGGATTCCACGCTATATGATCCACATTGAGATCACTGAGAGTATGCTGTTTGACAATGGGGTGCACATGCAGGGGGAGATCCAGAAGTTCCACGATGCCGGCTATCAGGTCTGGATGGATGATTTCGGCAGCGGCTATTCGTCCCTCAATGTGCTCAAGGATTATCATTTTGATGAAATCAAGCTCGATATGATGTTCCTGTCGTCGTTCAATGACCGTTCGCAGGCGATCCTGACCTCCACGGTGGATATGGCCAAGAAGATCGGCATCCAGACGCTGGCCGAGGGGGTCGAGACGGAGGAGCAGTTCGAGTTTCTGCGCAGCATCGGCTGCGAGAAGGTGCAGGGCTATTTCTTCGGCAAGCCGCTGCCCTATCAGGAATCCATCGACAATATCATCAGCAAGGGCATGAAGATTGCTTCGCTGGACTGGCAGCATTATTACGACCAGGCCGGCCGCATCAATCTGATCACCGATCAGCCCACGGCCATCGTGGAGGACGACGGCCGGAATTTCCAAGTACTGTTCGCCAATGTGGCCTTCTATGAGCAGCTGAATGGACTGGAGATCCACGGCTTGGTGCAGCTCGAGCGTACGGTCAATTCGAGCTTCTCGCCGCTGCATCTGCGGCTGCGGGAGTTCGTGGAGAAGCTGAAGCGGCATAAGACAGAAGATGTGATGTTCTATGCCAACCGGGGCCAATATCTCATGCTGAAGTTCGAGCCGGTGGTGGAGTATGCGAACAAATACCTGTACCGTGCGACGCTTATCAATCTGTCGGCCGATGCGGAGCGCGTCGCCGAGCAGCGGCTGGATCGTGTCATGCGCGATGTCAGTGTCTTGTTTGATGATATTGTCGTGCTGGATTTTGCCAAGGACTGTGCTGAGCCCTTGCTGTTCTCCAAGGTGACGGGTAAGGCGGGAGAACGTCATTGGTATGAGCTTTTGGCTTACCGGAAAAAGATGCTCGATGAGATGATGCATCCGGAAGACCGGCAACGGTATCTGGATTTTGTCGGAGGCATGGATGTGCGGCAGCGCATCAAGGAAAGTCCGCGGGGCTTTGTCGAGGGATTCTTCCGCACGAAGGATCGGGATGGTCTGTATAGCTGGAAGCAGTTCGACTGGTTTGCGGAAGGAGGGGTGAAGGATCCGCTGGTGGTGCTCTGTGTCAAGCGGGCCAATCTTGAAGATCCGGCGCTTACCGAGACGCTTATGCAGATCGTAAGGGAAGACGTGGAGGTGCAGGAACGCTTTTCGCAGGCGGGGCGCAAGCAGCAGCAGCAGGCGCTGCTTTGGCGTACCTTGATGGCACACACCACGGACTGCTACTTCTGGAAGGATGCAGAGCGTCGTTTTGTCGGGGCCAGCCAGTCATTCCTTGACTATTACGGCCTGGCATCATTGGATGACATTGTGGGTAAGAATGATGAGGAGATGCATTGGCATATCGACAATCAGCCCTATAAAAGCGATGAACTGGATGTCATTGCCAACGGGGCTGTGGTGCATGATGCGCCCGGTAAGTGCATCATCAAGGGAACCGTGCACCCCATTGTCTGCAATAAGTGGCCAATTTATGACAAGGGCCGCATTGTTGGCCTTATGGGCTATTTCATGAATGCCGAGAAGCTGTGCAACCGCACCCGGAGCATCACAGGCAGCGTGCGCATGGACATGATTACGGGGCTCATGAATTGGCGCGGTCTGGCGGAGGTTTTTGTGGGCTATGTGGAGCAGATGGAGTTCCATGCGCGTCATTTCGGTCTTATCCTGTTGCGTTTCGGTGAGTATGCTGAAATCAGCCAGCAGCGTGGTGTGCGGATCGCCAATTCGTATCTGCGGACAGCAGCTGACAGCTTGCGGGAAAGCTGTGGCAGGCAGTGCTCGCTGGCACGTCTCAAAGGGGCCGATTTTGGTGTACTGAGTTATTTCGAGCGGGCTGGTGAGCTGGAAAACCGCGTGGCGGCCATGATGAAGCAGCTCTGCGGCAGCTATGAGATCCATCATCAGCTCGTGGAGATGACGGTGCGCTGCAGCGTGACCGTTGACACCGAGGCTTCTTCTCTCGAAGAGATGTATGCACTTGGCAATAAAAAACTGGAAAAATGTACACAAAAAGGTCAAAAGTAATTGCAGGATGACCCAATGCTTGGTAAAATGTAAGTTACGATAATTTGCGAAACACGTAATACCTGGCGCGTACCAGGGAGAAAATAAATGATTTACAGGAGGCTGAGCTATGATTAGAGAGCATCGCAGCAGAAGCAAACTCGAGGCTTATTATCAGAAATTCACGGAAGACGGCATATTAGATCCCAATGTACATCCCTGGGTGGCCGAGTCCTGGGAACGGAGCCAGGAGCTGGGCATCGATCGGGATACGATGAAGATTGAACGCAGGATGTCCAAGGAGGAATTCCTGGAGCTGCAGAACAAGCATCGCGATGCTATCGACTATCTGAGCAAGCTCAGTGAGGGCATCCGCGAGTTCTTCCAGGAGTACAACCTGAGCCTGCTGCTGGTCGACGCTGACTGCACGGTGCTCAAGAGCTATTCGCTGCCGTTCTATCAGATGACACCGGGGGAAATCGAAGGCACGCGTGTCGGGGTGGAGGAGGTCGGTACCTCATCCATTTGCATTGCCTATGAGCATCAGACGCCGTTTTGGATGTTTGGGCCGGAGATGTGGGTCAAAGAGTGTCAGCTCGGCGATGCCTGCTCGGCGCCGGTCAAAGTCAATGGTGAGTTCCATTACATCATCACGCTGGTATCGATGGAGCAGATCGCGATGCCGCAGGATGCGGTCATCTCGCTGCTGCTGACGATGCGCACGGCCCTTGAGCAGCATCTGACGGAATCCCTGCGTATAAAAGCGGAGGAAGCAATCCTTGACGCGACGCCGTTTGCGGTCTACCATGTCATGCCGGGGGGCGAGGTCGCCTATGCGAACCAGCTCGGCCATACGCGCCTTGAAGGCATCGGTGCCAAGAAGGGCGATGGCAGCCGCCATACGCAGAATCTCAACGATGTCATCATGAACTATCAGCATACGCCTATCTACAAGGGCTTCCGCGGTGTGCCTTCCTACAACAAGGAAGTCACCTGGATCACGCCGGCTAAGACCTATGAGGACATCACGACCGTCGTGCCGTTGGAGCGCGATGAAGACCAGGCCGTGCAGAGCGTCGTGGTCGTATCGATGCCGATCGAGGATCTGCGCACGCTCGTGGCCCATGCCGCTGGCTATACGGCCAAGTACAGCCTCAACTCGATGGTCGGCGACGGCTCGACGTTCCTGAGTGTCCGCAATAAAGCGGGCCGCGTGGCCAAGAACAACCACCATGTCCTGATCCAGGGCGAGGCCGGCACGGGCAAGCAGCGCATGGCGCATGGCATCCATCAGGCAAGTGCGCGGGCAGCTGGTCCGCTGATCACGCTGCGCTGCGGCGACACGACGCCGGAGCTGCTGGAGCAGGAGCTTTTCGGCGTCATGCTGAATCCGGAAGTCAGCCACCAAGGCCGTCTCGAGCTGGCTTCGGGCGGTACATTGTTCCTCGACGAGATTGAGAAACTGCCAAAGAATATTGCCCTGGAGCTGGCAGAGGCATTGGAGACAGGCAAGACTTGCCGTGTGGGCGAGAATGTAGAGCGCACGATTGATGTGCGCATCATTGCGGCCTGCGACAGCGACCTCAAGCGCCTGACCGAGCGCGGGCTGTTCGCCCGCGAGCTCTATGAGATCGTCAGCCGCAGCATCGTACGCGTGCCGGCCCTGCGGAGCCGCCGCGAGGATATCCCTGAGCTGGCCCAGCATATTGTCAAGGAGCTGGCAGAGCAGCATCAGATGGAACCGAAGGAAATCCTGCCAGCCACGGAAAAAGTGCTGGAGGACTACGACTGGCCGGGCAATATCAAACAGCTGCAGAGCGTTCTGGAGTATGCCTTCTTCAATACGCCGGGCAAGACCATCCGGCCGAACGACATCAGTCTCATGGGCGATGTCAAGCCGGATAACAAGTGGAAGGAAGACAAGGAAGTATTCGTCAAGGCCTGGCAGGCTGCGGGCGGCAATGTCAGCCGTCTGGCGAATCTCTTGAATGTCAGCCGCGTGACGCTGTATCGTTATCTGAAGAAATACGGATTGGAAAAGAAGTAAAGCTAAAGGAGCAACAACGTGCGTTTAAGAAGAAAACCGTGGGTGGATGAGGCCATCCATGAATTTGATGCGTTTGTCATCAGCCGTGACCAGGAAATCGGTGAGGAAAAGCAGGGCAAGTGGGCGGAGATCTTTGGCCGCCAGGCGCCGCTGCATGTCGAGCTCGGCACGGGCAAGGGCGATTTCATCAGCCAGCTGGCTGAGCGCAACCCCGATATCAACTACATCGGCATTGAGGCCCAGCAGGATGTCCTCTATTCGGCAGCCAAGAAGATTGCGGAGAAGGAACTCAAGAATGTCCGCCTGCTGGTGTTTGATATCAACAACATCGAGAAAATCTTCGGCGAGGAGGAAGTTGACCGCTTCTACATCAACTTCTGCGATCCCTGGCCGAAGAAGCGTCATGCGAAACGCCGCCTGACCCATGTCGGTTTCCTGGAGAAGTACCGCCGTCTGCTCAAGAAGCCAGGCGAGCTGCATTTCAAGACCGACAATCGTCCGCTGTTTGATTTCTCGCTGGAGCAGTTCGAGGAGGCAGGCCTGCCGACGCGTGATGTGTCGTTTGACCTTCATGCTGAGAACCGTCCGGACAATATCATGACGGAATATGAACGCAAGTTCAGCGGCTTCGGCGAGAAGATCAACCGCTGTGAGGTTATCTTTCCGTAAGGGGGCTATGTCATGCGGATAAGGAAGACCATGTGGAACAACGATGCCGAGCCCATCCTTGTCATCATGATTATCCTCATTGTTCTTGGGACAATCAATGTATTCAGCTCAAGCTTTGTCATTGCGACGACGGATTATGAGAACCCGTATTATTTCCTGATCCGTCACGCAGTCTGGCTGGTGGTCGGGTTCATTGCCTTCGTCATCTGCCGCAAGGTCAACTACCGGCGCTGGCGAGACTGGATGCCGATGCTGCTGATCGGCATGATACTGGCGCTGGCGGCGGTGCTCGTGGTGGGCATGAGCGTCAACGGTGCGCGGCGCTGGCTGGGCGTCGGCCCGCTGAGCTTCCAGCCAGCGGAGTTTGCCAAGCTCGTGAGTCTGATGCTGGCGGCTGCAATCCTGTCGGTGCAGGTCAAGGCTGGCCGGCCCGCAAGTGTCATGAACCTGCAGTTTGCCTTGATCATGTTGATGGCTGGCCTTACGGAGCTGGAGCCTGATATGGGAACGGCGTGCATCATCCTGGGCGTGCCGCTCATCATGGCCTTTGTCGTCGGCATGACGCCGGCGATGACCAAGGGCGTACTGCTCGCCATCCCGTTGGGCGTTGTCGGCCTTATCACGCTGCAGCCGTATCGTCTGAACCGCGTGCGCATCATGCTCGATCCGTGGTCGGATGCCCAGGGCATCGGCTATCAGACGGTGCAGTCGCTCTCGACCATCGGCTCGGGGGGCTTCTGGGGCATGGGCCTGGGCGATGGCGTCAGCAAGTACGAGTACCTGCCCGAGGCACATACGGATTTCGCGTTTGCGATTTTCTGCCAGGAGCATGGGTATGTCGGTGCCTTGATGGTATTCTTGCTGTTTGCCCTGTTGATTTTCTTCTGTGTCCGCATTGCCAACCGTGCGGCCGATGAGTTCGGCCAGATCCTGGCCATGGGCATCATGCTCTTGATCCTTGGCCAGGCGCTGGCGAACCTCGCGATGGTCGGTGGCATGTTCGCCGTCGTCGGCGTGCCGCTGCCCTTCATCAGCTATGGTGGCTCATCGCTGCTGGTCACGATGATTGCCATGGGGATGCTGCTCAATATCTGCGACCATGGCCGTGCGCCGGATTACGGTGACGCGGCCGGCAGGAAGACGGAAGCCGTCAAGGGCAAGCCTGGGCAGGAAGCGGCCAGCAGCCGTCCGCAGCTTCGCTTGGTGAAATAATGGATCCAGCAACAAAAAAACCTTCCCGTGGGAAGGTTTTTTATATTGCTGGATTATTTCTTTGCCTTGCGGTCTTTGGCGCGTTTCTTGGAAGCCTCTTCCTTGGCCTTGACCTTATCGTCGATTTTCTTGGCCTGCTGGTATTTCGCATAATCGACGCCCATGCTGGCCAGCTTGTGCTTGACAGTCATGATGGGGTGGGAGAAGAACATGCGCTTCTGGCTCGAACCCATGATGTGCAGGAACTCCTGCGCCTGCTTGGAGCCGAAGCACTGCACCGTGCGGTCACAGCGGTCGCAGATCGGCTTCGTGATGCCATAGGGGCAGCGGTTCATCTTCGTCATGACCGTGGCCAGAAGGGCCTGGCACTGCGGGCAGAGTTTATCGCCCGATGTCTTGTGATGGCTGTGGCAGTAGATGCCGAAAGTCTTTCGGATGGTGGCCTTTTCTTTCGGCATGTTGTTCTTTATTTCTACCGGTTTCCTTTTCGGCAAGAAACGAGAAAAAATGCTCATGTTGAATCACCTTTCGCTAGTTGGAATGTACCGTGTGGAGGCACTCTATATATTTTAAAGGTATTTAACGATAAAAGCAAGTCTCCCTTGACTTCTGTAACTTTCATAGTAAAATTTATAAGTAAGAGTATTTTGGGGGTCGTGTACGTCATGGCCGGGAGGTGAGTACGATTTCTTTTTGGAAACAGCATGGCAAGGCCATCTCGAATGTATTGGTGGTGCTGCTGGTAGTGGGCGCAATCTATGCGAAGATCCAGGACAATGGGGTCGATTCCCTGTTCCGCCTGACGGATCTCTATATCCTGGCGGGAGCCCTGCTGGGCCTCGGCGTGATCCGTTGGCTTGGCAAGCGTCACAATAAGTAACACACTGGCGTGAGAATGGAGGCGTCGTATGTCAGCCCTCAAAGAGGAAGCCCTGCTGAACGGGGCAGGCGGATTGAAGACCGATTCGCTCAAGAGTATCCTGACCAATACAATCAATACCATCGAGGATAACAAATCACAGATCTTTGATATATATGAGACGGCGCGCGCCGAGGTGGAAAGCAGCAAGCAGCAGCTTCAGGAGCTCAAGAAGCAGGCGCAGCAGACCATCGACCGCGTGGATGACCTGGTGAAGCAGGAGCAGCGGGAGAAGCAGCAGCTCGTGCAGGTCAGCAGCAATTTCCAGGACTATTCGGAGGAGAAGATCCGCGAATGTTATGAGCAGGTCAAGAATGTGCAGGTAGAGCTCGGCGTGCAGCGCGAGAAGGAGCAGAATCTGCGCCAGCAGCGCGACCGCCTGGAGCTGCGCCTGCGCCACTTGCAGGTCATGCTCGTGCAGGCCGAGCATCTGGCGCTGGCCATTGGCTCAGTGCTTTCGTATCTGAGCTCGCAGGTCAGTGGTGTCGTTTGGAAAATCGAAGCAGTGCAGAAGGATAAGTTCGTCGGTGCGCGCATCATCAAGGCACAGGAGGAAGAACGCTATCGGGTTTCCCGTGAAATCCACGATGGCCCGGCACAGGATCTGGCGAACCTCATCTTCCAGACCTCGATTGCCGAGAAGCTCATCGACTACGACCCGGAGGAGGCCAAGAACACGCTGCGCGAACTGCGCCAGCAGATCCGCGACTGCCTCGTCAATGTGCGGCAGGTCATCTTTGACATGCGGCCGATGGCGCTGGATGATCTGGGCCTTGCGCCGGCGCTCAACCAGCTGGTCGGACGGCTGGCGTCGCGCGGTGTCCTCTCAACGGAGTTCAGCATCGATGGCAACGCCTATGAGCTGCCCAAGCATGTGGAGATCGCGATTTTCCGCATCGTGCAGGAGGCACTCAACAATGTGGCCCATCATGCCGGTACGGATAAGGCGCGTCTGCGCCTGCTCTATACGCCGCAGGCTTTGTCGGTGCTCGTCCAGGATGAAGGCAGCGGCTTTGATGCCGAGGCTGAGCCGGAGATCCCCGACATGGATCATGCGGATGAGATCCTTGACGAAGATGCCGAGCATGTAGGCAAGTTCGGTCTTATGGGCATGCGGGAACGCGCCAAGATCATCGGTGCGGATCTCAACATCGTCTCGGAGCCCGGCAAGGGGACCCGCGTCCATCTGCGCGTGCCGAGCAAGATCCCCGCGCCCAGCGTGGACAAGGTCAAGGCCATCAAGACACCGGACAAGGGCAGAAGGAAATGACGGATAAACAGACAAAACTCAATCAGCTAAGAGCGCCGATTGCGGAGGCCATGCAGGCCTACGCGCGAGACGGCGCTCTCGCTTTTCATACGCCAGGGCACAAGCAGGGACTCGGCGCGCATCCGCTGCTCAGGAAGCTCATCACCGCGGAGGGGCTGCGCGAAGAAGTCTCGCTGATGGAGGAGCTTGACGACCTCCATGAGCCGACGATGTGCATCCGCGAAGCGCAGGAGCTGGCCGCGGATCTCTACGGTGCCGATGCGGCGTATTTCATGATCAATGGCACGAGCGGTGCTATCCATACGATGCTGATGGCGGCGCTGATGCCCGGCGATACTGTGCTGGTGCCGCGCAATGCGCACCGTTCGCTGATCGGCGGCATCATCTTGGTGGGGGCAAGGCCTGTCTTCATCCAGCCAGAGATTGATGAAAGGCTCGGCATTGCCATGGGGCTGCGCCTTAGCGACATCAAGAAGGCAATTGCTGCCCATCCCGAGGCCAGGGCCCTGGCCCTTGTCTATCCGACGTATTATGGCGTCACGGTGGACTTGCCGGCCATCGCCGACGAACTGCATGCGCATGATATGCTGCTGCTCGTCGACGAGGCCCACGGGCCGCATCTGAAATTCTCGGACAAGCTGCCGCTGCAGGCCATCGATGCTGGTGCCGATATGGCGGCGCAAAGCACGCACAAGATCACCGGCAGCATGACGCAGACCTCGCTGCTGCTCGTGAAGGGGCCGCGGGTGGATCAGGAGCGCGTGCGCCAGGCGGCGAGCCTGCTGCAATCGACAAGCCCCAACCAGCTGTTGCTGGCTTCTCTCGATATCGCGCGCTTGCAGCTGGCTGAGGTTGGCCGGGAAAGGATTGGCCGCGCTGTGCAGCTGGCCGAGAAGCTCCGCCGGGATATCAATGCGGTGGATGGCCTGTGGTCCTTTGGGGCCGACTACCTGCAGACGGAGGGCGCCGCAGGACTTGACCTCACGAAGGTCACGGTCAGCCTGCGCGGGCTGGGCATCAGCGGGCCCCAGGCCGAGGAGATCCTGCGCCATGAGTACAAGATCCAGTGTGAGCTTTCTGATGCGTATAATCTCCTGTTCATCATCTCGTATGCCGACACGGAGCATGAGACTGGTGTGCTGCTGGATGCTTTGCGGGCTTTGGCAGCCAGGTTCCAGGGCAAGGCGCAGTTTTCGGTGCCGGCGGCTATGCCTGCCGTGCCGGCGCTGGGCATGACGCCGCGGGAGGCATTCTTTGCTGCCTATGAGCTGGTTCCGTTCCCCGTGGCGGCAGGCCGCATCGCTGCCGAGCAGCTGATGTTCTACCCGCCGGGCATCCCGATATTGGCTCCGGGAGACAGGATCAATCAGGCAAGCCTTGACTACATCCGGGCGATGCAGGAGCTCGGGCTCAAAGTGGTAGGTCCGCAGGATACCAATCTGAAGACATTGAAAGTAGTGAAAGAATCGTGAGCAAAGGAAAACTCATCATCATAGAAGCCGGTGACGGCTCAGGCAAAGCCACGCAGACCAAGGCGCTTTACGAGCACCTCGTGCGTGATGGTCATGAAGTACGCCGCATCGAGTTCCCGGACTACGCGGCGGATTCGTCGATGCTCGTGCGCATGTACCTGCGTGGTGATTTCGGCGGTCATGCTGAGGATGTCAATGCGTTTGCTGCATCGACGTTTTTCGCTGTGGACCGCTATGCCTCTTTCCGCATGAAGTGGAAGGACTTTTACGATGCGGGCGGCATCATCCTGGCTGACCGCTATACGACAAGCAATATGGTTCATCAGGCCGTCAAGCTCACCGATGAGGGGGAGCGCGCTGCGTTCCTTGACTGGCTCTGGGATTTCGAGTTCGTGAAGCTCGGCCTGCCGGTACCTGACAAGGTCGTCTTCCTTGATATGGACCCGGCGGTGGCGGATAAGCTCATCGCGGCGCGGGCCAAGGAAACGGGAACGGCAAAGGACATCCACGAACAGGACACGGATTATCTGCATCGCTGCCATGCTGCCTATCTGGAGCTGGCCGCTAAATATGGCTGGGCTAAGGTGACTTGCAGCCAGCAGGGTGAGCCGCGCGCAATCGAGGCCATCCATGCAGATGTCTATGCTGCAGTCCAGGCGTGTCTATAATATAGAAGGTAAGGAGTATTTATGATAAAAGAAGTATTGGTCGTCGAGGGCAAGATGGATGTTGTCGCCATCGACAAGGCCGTCGAGGCTGACTGCATCATCACCGAGGGCTTCAACCTCAAGCCGCAGGCCTTGAAGAATATCGAGCAGGCCTATAAGAAACGCGGCATCATCATCCTGACTGACCCGGACTCGGCTGGCGAGCGCATCCGCACCTATCTTTCGCGCCGCTTTCCCGAGGCCAAGCATGCCTTTGTGCCGGTCGAGGATGCCACGGATAATGACGATATCGGCATCGAGCAGGCCAAGCCCGATGCTATCCGCAAGGCACTGGAGAAGGTGCGTACGCTGGACTGGGAGCCGACGGATGAATTCAGCGGTGCCGATCTCATCGTGAACAACCTGTCGGGGGCTGCTGATGCGAGCCAGCGCCGGGCAAGGCTCGGTGCGATCCTGGGCCTGGGCTTTGCCAATGCCAAGACGTTTTTGAAGCGCCTCAACCATTATGGCGTGACGCGGGAGGAATTTGCTGCTGCGGTTGCACAGCTTGACAAGGAGGATGGGAAATGAGTGGAGAAACCATACAGCCGAAGATTGCCAGCCGTGAAGTCACGACGCATATCCTCAAGGCCTTCGGCCTGCGCATGAGCAAGAAGCTCGGCCAGAACTTCCTGATCGATGCGGGCATCGTGCAGGGCATCGTCGATGCGGCGGAAATCGAGCCGGGAGACCGCGTGCTCGAAATCGGGCCGGGCATCGGCACGCTGACGCAGGGCCTTGCCGAGGCTGGAGCCGAGGTCACAGCCGTCGAGCTTGACAAGAAGCTGCCGGCTGTGCTCGCCGAAACGCTCAAGGCTTATGAGAATGTCACGATCGTGCCGGGCGATATCCTCAAGGTCAATATTCCGGCCATCATGGGCGATGCGCCGTTCAAGGTGGCGGCCAACCTGCCGTATTATATCACGACGCCAATCCTCATGGCCCTCTTGGAGCGTCATCTGCCGATAACGCGGATGGTCACGATGGTGCAGAAGGAAGTGGCTGAGCGCATGGTCGCTGACCCGGGATCCAAGACGTACGGTGCCCTGTCGGTAGCAGTCCAGTACTACACCGAGCCCGAGATTGTGCTCAATGTACCGCCGCGCTCCTTCATCCCCGCGCCGGAAGTCGACAGCGTCGTCATTGCCTGCAAGGTACGTGAGACGCCAGCCGTTGACGTGATGGAGGAGAAGATGTTCTTCCGTGTTGTCAAGGCGGCCTTTGGCCAGCGCCGCAAGACCCTGGCGAATGCTCTTTGCGGTGGCGGCTTCCCGAAAGAGCAGGTCCGCGATGCCATGGAGCGTGCTGGCATCGACCCGACGCGCCGCGGCGAGACGTTGTCGCTGGCTGAGTTTGCGCAGCTTGCTGACGAATTCAGCAAGATTGCAAAAAATGCTTAATTTTTTATTGCTACTATGCAAAAAATGTTATACAATAGTACACGTGAAAAATAACAAGCAAAGCATTGTAATGTTGTAAATGTACAAGTATAACAGAAAGTAGGTTATGTTCATGGCAGAATCCGTCTGGTCCGTACTGCCGCCACTGATTACGATTGCGCTGGCGCTCTGGACAAAAGAAGTATACATGTCCCTGATCATCGGCATCTTTTCGGGTGCGATGTTCTTCACGGGGGGCAACATCATCGAGTCGATCCTGACGATGTTTGCCGTCATGGCCGATAAGGTCGGCAGCAACGTCAATATCCTCGTGTTCCTCGTTATCCTCGGCATCCTGGTCGCAGCCATCACGCGCAGCGGCGCGACGCGCGCCTATGGTGAGTGGGCTGCGCGTTCGATCCGCGGCAAGCGCAGTGCCTCGCTGGTCACGGCGCTTTTGGGACTGGTCATCTTCATCGACGATTATTTCAACTGTCTGACCGTTGGTACGGTCATGCGTCCGGTGACGGATAAGTTCAAGATTGCGCGCACGAAACTCGCGTATATCATCGATGCGACGGCGGCACCAATCTGCATCATCGCCCCAGTATCGAGCTGGGCCGCTGCTGTCGGCTCCTCGCTGCCGGAGGGCAGCGACATCGACGGGTTCTCGCTGTTCCTGCAGACAATCCCGTTCAATCTCTATGCCTGGCTGACGCTGCTGTTCATGGTCTTCATCATCTGGACGGGCCGTGACTATGGTACGATGGCCAAGAGTGTCCGCGAGAGCAATGAGAACTTCGTAATCCCGAAAGAGTATCAGGACACGACGGGCATCAAGCATGAAGAGGAAGGCAATGGCAAAATCATCGATCTGCTGCTGCCCCTCATCGTCCTGATTGCGGCCTGCGTCTACGGCATGCTCTATACGGGCGGCATCCATGAGGGCAAGAGCATTGCCGATGCCTTTGCAGATTGCGATTCGTCGAAATCGCTGGTCCTCGGCTCGTTCATTGCCTTTGTCTTTACGGGGCTGCTGTACCTGCCGCGCCGTGTCATCACGTTCAATGCATTCTGTGACAGCTTCGGCTGGGGCTTCAAGGCCATGACGCCGGCTATCTTCATCCTGTGCCTGGCGTGGACGCTTTCGGGCATTTGCAGTGACAAGTATCTGAACCTCGGTGGTTTTGTCGGCGGTATCGTCAGCGCCCATGCATCGCTGATTATGTTCCTGCCGCCGATTTTCTTCCTCGTGGCCATGGGCCTGGCCTTTGCGACAGGCACATCCTGGGGCACGTTTGGCATCCTGATCCCGATTGCCGTGGCAGTTGTCGGTGCTGACCCGAATATGCTCGTGGTCTGCGTGGCAGCAATCCTTTCTGGCGCTGTCGGCGGCGACCATGCTTCGCCGATTTCCGATACGACGATACTCGCGTCGGCCGGTGCTCAGTGCCACCATATCGACCACGTCGATACGCAGCTGGCTTATGTGCTGACGGTGGCTGCCTGCTGCCTTATCGGCTACGCCGTCGGCGGCATCACCGCAAACGGCTGGATCGGCCTCGGCGCATCCCTTGCCTGCCTTGCCATTGTCATGGCCGTCATCGTGGCGAAAGTGCCATCGTTAGAAAAAGAATAAAGCCTTCCCTTTTGGGGAAGGTGCCCGTAAGGGGCGGATGAGGCAAAAGCCTTCCCATTGGGGAGGCTTTTTTTGATAGCGATATTTATTATTTCGCGAAAAAATACGATAATATAATAGAGGTGTCTGTAAAAATAGCTTCAAAGGATGAGCGGCTATGATTATCAACAACAATAGTGCGTCCATGATGACGTTGGGTGAATTGAACAAAAACATCAGCAAGGGAGCCAAGCAGCTCAAGAAACTCGCCTTAGGAGAACGCATAACCAGTGCCGGCGACGATGCGTCGGGCTATTCGATTTCTGAGCGGATGCGGGTACGGATTCGTGCGCTTGATCAAGATGAGCAAAATGTTCAAAATGGCCAGGCCCTTTTGAATGTCGCCGAGGGAGCTATCCAGTCACAGATAGAACTTATGAAGACCATCAAGCAGAAGGTCATCGATGCGGATAACGATACGAACACGGATGTCGATCGTGCGACCATCCAGAAAGAAATCAATCACGCCTATCAGCAAATCGAAGACATTGCGCAGGAGACCAACTACAACGGCGTCCGTCTGCTCGTAGGCGATAGCGTAGAGGAAACCGTCCGCAGCTGGGTGCTCAAAAGCAACTCGTCGCTCCTCGAGGGCAGTGACGCCATGAATATGATAAACGTAATTCCCAACGTCTATCCAACTCTCAATGGCATTACGGGGCCATTTGATTTGTTCCAACCTGCGAAGCTGGAGCAAACATCATTAGCTAGTATTGGATTTTCGCCAACGATTCAGTTTACAGGCGGTGTAGACAATACCTATACATTGGATAGTTCGTTTACTTCAGTAGATTCTTTTGATGGTGTATCATTCAATACTGCAGCGTATAGCTATGTTTTGACAAAAACGCCGAGCAGTACAAATGAATATCGTGGTGCTATTACGGATTACCTCATTGAGTATTCCGGTACAGGGGTCATTGAAATTGACATTAGTGCGTGTAATTCGGTGGAGGATGTGCTGACAACTATACAGGGAGCAATTCCTAGTGTGAAAGGGCATGGTGTTGATGCTAATGGAGCGAACTATTTAATTAGCGCGATGCAGATATCAGGGGAGGCATACACTGGATATAATGCAACGGTAGCTGCCGCTGCCCCGACGGGGATTTTTACTAGTCCACAGAATTTTAGTGGAGGAAGAGATAAATCAGGTGGTGGGACAGACCAGGATGCATCACCACTCCAGCCGGCAACAAGCGCTAAATTTGAATTGACGGGATTATCAGCTGATACAGGAATTACGATACATATCAATACTGGTCATGACTCACTACAATTGATGAAGTTTGTTTCGGGCAATAGCAGGCCTACTGCGTCGGTACCTCCCAATGGTGTTCTTACTGTTGGGGTTGATTATGTGGGAACCTTTAGGTATGGTAAGCTTACGGCGTCGATGGAGAATGGAAATTTGACCCTTACGGCGAATCAAGAAGGCGTACGGGGAAATTCTTATTATGTGGAAGATGGCATTTCTGCGAAAACATATGAATTTTTAGCGACAAGTCCGCTCACAGGAGCAAATACAACAACCTATGCATATGCAACGGTGGATGTTTCTGGCTATAATGATGTGGAAGATTTGATTGATGACTTAAAAGGAAAAGCCATAGCATTTACGGGGGGCGGAACAGAGGCGATGCAGGCGTATTTTGGAACGCATTGGGCAGCTGATTCAAGGTATACTTATTTTGAATTTGTGGATTCTGCCTCTACGAATCCGGTGGAGGGAATGTATACAATAAATAGATCAAAAGTTTTTGATTTAGATACTTTACGCAGTTATGTCGCAGGTGGAATGTCTATTGGAAAAGCCTTTGCAGAAATGATTGTCAGTCGTATGGATATATATGATTATAGGGAAAAACGCGTGGAAGAGGCGAAGGACAGTAATGGTCAAACCCTTGGTATAAAATTTAAAGCTTCAGAAGGGGGAACCCTGGGGAATAGAGAGAATTTATTTTTAGCCCAAGGCCAGCTGCGTTCTTACACGCTAGACTACGGCAAGTGGTTTACCAAAAATCCGAATCTTTCTATACCGGACTTCCTCAATAATAAAGGCTTTCGTGCTTATTGCGCAAGTTGTGACAATCAGGTGTTTAATTTCCATTTCATTACCGAGGATTTACCAGAGGGGCCACGTCCGGAGTCTGACCCGAATGGCGAGGATATCAAACATATTTATATCAATGTCTCAAATGTGACAGACGCATCATCGTTAGTACAGGCCATTTATGAACAGGCAACGCCGGAGCTTACGGGGGACGACCCGGATTTGAACCACTTTATGCGGTTGGTGGCTGACGGCGATAAATTGATTATTTATGATGAGCGGCGGCTTACTGATGATTACTTGCGCTATGGAAAGGATGCAAGCGGCAATCTTTTCTACGAATACCAATGGGACGATACTTATAATGTCGGTGGTGCCAAGATTGCTGATGGTGTTTGGGACAATGTGGAAATCGGCGAGCGCAAGATTTATGCTAAGGATTTGATTATTCATCATACCGATCATGCGAGCATGAATATCCATTTGAAGATTCCTCAGACCACGTTGGACCATCTCTTTGGCTATGAGCCCGGTTCGCAGAATTGGACGGATTTCAACGTGATGACCAGCAAGAGCCGTGAGGAGTTATTGGGCAATCGGGCAGGAACTACCCGCAGTGGCAAACATATCACCAAGGATGAAGAGGGGCTGTTGGATAAGGCGCTGAATTATCTTATCGGGGCGAACTGTCTGGTGGGCGCACAGAATATGCGGCTCAAAATGACGGAAGAGAATATCGTGGCGCAGCGCGAGGGAACAGTCGCCTCGGAGTCTACCGTCCGCGATGCGAATATGGCAAAAGAGATGACCGGCTACACTAAGGCAAATGTATTGGCCCAGGCCTCGCAGTCTATGCTCGCACAGGCCAATCAGAATAGTTCGGGTGTGCTGCGTTTATTGCAGTAGAGAAAGAAGCTATCCGATTATAGATTCGTAGTATCTTTTCTTATATCGTATTTTATAGTAAAATATAACTAGGAAAGTTTACGCTGGCTATTAAGGGCAGCGGACTTTTTGACGATATATAGATTAGAAATATCTGTCAGTAGAGGGCGGGGGCTTCCACCGCCCTTTGAGGTAAGGGTATATGAGCCTCGAGGAACCACAGGGACGGTATGGACGGGGCTATCATGAGGATGTGACTAGGTAGTCGGCAGACTGCTCATCAGGGAGGATGTGTCGATAATGGCAATGGTGGTTAAGAATAACATGTCGGCGGTGCAAACCTTAGGGACACTGAACAAGAATTCTTCGGCATTGGCAAAAAGTTTACAAAAGGTATCGAGCGGCATGAAAATCAATTCGGCCGCCGATGATGCTTCGGGCTATGCGATTTCTGAGCGTATGCGGGTCATGGTGCGTTCGCTGGACCAGGCGGATGCCAATACGCAGAATGGCGTGAGCCTGATGAAGGTCGCGGAGGGGGCTGTGAGCTCTACGGTCGATATCCTGCGCACGATGAAGGAAAAAGCAATCAATGCGGCCAACGATAGCAATACGGACGCGGATCGCGCGACTATCCAGAAGGAAATCGACCAGTCCATCGACCAGATCGATGACAATGCCAATGTTACCTATAACGGTAAGAGTTTGGTGGATGGTTCGAAGATGACCGAGGGTACGGCAACTAAGACGTCTATGACGAATCAGAGCCTGCATAAGGATACGTTGGGGGCGACAAGAATCGTCGATTTGCAGAACCGCAATGGCGAGAGTCTCAATATCCAGACGACGGATACGCTGACGATTTCCTATGTCATCCAGGGGGAGACCTACAGCTTTGATGTCGATATTACGGATACGACAACGCTGGATAGTGCTTTGCAGGATGCCAGCGAACCCTATACGCGCAACAATCCAATGATGCGGGCGGCCTATGCACAGTATGATGCATCGACAACGGCGGCTAATTCTACCTATAATAGTTCAGTAGGGGTGGCGAATAGTACATATAGTACTGCGCTTACGAATGCTACTGCCAACTATAATGGTAGTATCCAAAACACCTTGAGTACGATGAATTCTGCATCGACGAATGCGATTTATTATAAGTCGTTGTATGATTCTGTATATCAATCGTATGTCAATCGAGGATTTACGCCAGATGAGGCTAATACGCAGATGCAGCATGGAGCTGGTTCTACATATAATTCGAATTATATATCTGCATCAACATTATATTCAACATCGTTGTCTAATTATACATCTACGGAAGCATCGGCGGCTGCTGTTAGGGCATCTTCGGAGGTATCAGCATTAACAGTAAAGAATTCTGCTGTTGCGGTAGCACGTTCAACCCTTACCGTTGCCCTTAGTACCGCGGCATCGACTCTGGCAGATTCGGTTGGTGAATTGATTCCTTATAAACTTTCAGTTGATACGGGCAATGTAGTCGGCATCGGTGCCTCTGGCGATACGGTCTATACCGCCAATCGCGAAAATGCCATTACGATTTCCTCGGGTTCGGCAGGTCTTCAATACCAGCTGTCGGGGATTACCTTTAGTGTCAAGGACTCCAAAGGACAGGTTAAGAAGTCCGTCAACTCGGTTCTCGATAACTTTACCGAGTCGGTACGAGCCTTCAATAAGTCCAACGATAATGCCATCAATCTGCAGGTTGGCACGAAAGCCAACCAGACTATCCGCATCGGCCTTACCGATATGCGCTCCGAGGCTCTTGGCCTTAAGAGCTCGACGGGCATCACGCTTGGCGTTGGCACCCAGAAACAGGCTAATGCCGCCGTCAATGTCCTCGACAATGCCATCCAGAAGGCCCTCGACCAGCAGACGGATATTGGCTCGATTGAGGCTCGCCTCGAGATGACCTCCTCGAATCTCGTGATATCGAGTGAAAACGTTCAGGCATCCGAATCCACCATGCGCGATGCCAACATGGCCAAAGAAATGACCGAATACACCAAGAACAACATCCTCATGCAAGCCGCACAGGCTATGCTGGCCCAAGCCAACCAGAGCAGTTCGAATGTACTGAGCCTGTTGCAATAAAGAGCGAATTCGCTTTAGAAGCCCCCAGAAGGACCGCAGTCCCGACTGGGGGCTTTTTGCGTATCCGCGTTCATCTAAAAAATAACCCAGTCAATGCCGTATCAAGTGACCGATACGGCTCCTTTTATGTTTCAAGGAAGGATTTTTAGAGCCGATGGCAAACTATATAAATGAATATTTATAGATGTTATAGATGGGGTGGGTGTAATGGAACGGAAACGGATTGGCGATGATGCGCGCATGGTGCATGTGGCCTATGCGATGACGGATAAAAATGGTACGTACAGCAAATATATCGGGGCGTCGATATGCTCGCTATTTGAGCACACCGATGCCTGGGTGACAATACACCTTTTGCATGACGATACGCTGACCGAGAAGAACCGTGCGAATTTTATCAAGCTGGTGCGCGAGTATGGCCAGCAGATTTTTTTCTATAACGTGGCGGAGAAATGCAGAGATTTGTTGGCGGAGGCCCGGGAAATATTCCGGCGGGCTGTTGATACCGATTACTATACCCCTGCGGCGCTTTACCGTCTGCTAGCTCCCATCGTTCTGCCCCGTGATGTGAAACGGCTGATCTATCTCGATGCTGATACGATTGTCAACATGGACATCCGCAAATTCTGGGAAGTGTTCCTCGATGGCAATCCGCTAGGGGCCGTGACCGAGCGCACCCTGATGGAGCATTATCAGAAGCAGATTGACCGGTCAATCGATGAGCGGCTGTATCTGTTCAAGAATAGCTGGACGGATTTTGACACCTGTTTCAACTCGGGCGTACTCCTGATGGATTTGGAGAAGATGCGCGATATGGGCGGAATCCTGCTGCCGGGGCTGCGCTTTATCGTCCAGCACGAGGAGGAGTGCCGCTTCTTCGATCAGGATATCCTGAACTATTTTTTTGCCCGTGATTTTCTGCATTTGCCGTGGAACTACAATATCCTGCAGTCGTGGGATAGGGAGTGGGGCAGCCCCGAGCCAGTTGAGGGCATCTATCATTATATGGGCCGCACGTTGCGCTATAATTTCGAAGAGCCGCGCGACCGGATTTTCTATGAGGCTTTTGTCAAGACGCCGTGGTGTGATGCGGAATTTCTCTGCAAGAGCTATGCGGTTACGCGCAATATCCTGGCAGGGGAGCTCGAGAAATGCGTGGAGCGCAACCGCAAGGCATCGGCGGCCTGGGCGCGGCGCAAGCGGGTCTTTGTCGGACTCGCGAAAGATGAGGCGAAACTGCGGGAAATGTTTATGCTGGCTGATGATGAGCCCTATGTGGTGATGGAGGAGGGCAGTACGGCGCTTAACCTTCCCTATGACCTTGGCACGCATGTCTATGTGTTCTTCCTGAATGATTTCCCCGAGTGGAAAGAAAAACTCGAGGCGGCAGGCTGGCAGGAATGGGAAGACTATATCGATGGCAAGTCCATCGTCATCCCGCATCCATCGCGTCTGTTGGATGAATATCGTATTTTCATGGTGATGTGAGGTGGATGTCGATGATACATGTCTGTTATGCCGTTTCCGATAAGAAGGGCAATTATACCAAATACGTGGGGGCATCAATGTGCTCCATTTTTGAGAATACCAAGGAATGGGTGACGGTGCATTTCCTGCATGACTATACGCTGTCTACGGATAACCGTCGGATGCTGATGCAGCTGGTGCGCAGCTATGGTCAGCAGATTGTATTCTATGACTTTGAACGGTTGTTCAAAAAACGTTTTGAGGAATTGGAAGCTAATAATGAATGGATGAAGTCATATCTTAAACCTGGGGTTAGTCTGGCTATTTGGTATCGTTTGGTAATGGGCGAAGCGCTGCCCAATGTAAATCGGGTAATCTATCTTGATGCCGATACTATCGTGAATTTGGACATTGCTGAGCTTTGGGGAGAGAAAACTGGCCAAAATGGTCTTGCAGCGGTACCAGATAAGGTTATACAGGAAGGCCATTTTAGCCGGATGGTAGAGAAGGGGCTATATCCTGAGGAACGTTATTTTAATTCAGGTGTATTGCTCATCGATATGGAAAAATTCCGTCAGGAAGACCAATTAATGGAACGGGGAGCAGAATTCCTCAAGAAAAATGAATTGGTGGATTATCCTGATCAGGACATCCTCAATTATTTCATGGGGAAAGATTGCCGTTTGCTACCGGATAAGTACAATACGCTGGTAAGCTGGGAGATGGCCCAGAAACGCGAAAACGTGGGAGAATGTATCTATCATTATGCGGGTCAGCGCTATGCGATAGATGCGGTCAATAACTATCATCGGTTATTCCTGACGTATTTTACCAAGACGCCGTGGTGCAATGCGGATTTTCTCGGCAATCTTGCGCGCAATATCCATCAGGCGAACCGTTCCTTGATGCTCACTTATGCCAACTTCATTGCGGGGATGCATCGCATCGTCATTGGCGAAGAGAGCGAGAAGGACAAGCTCACCAAGATGTTGATGCTTAAGGAAAAAGAGAAGTTCTATACCCTCAAGGACTTTAATAAAAAAGGCCTGCGTTTGGAACCAAACGAGGTCATTATCTTCTTTATTAAGCAGGAAGATTACGAAAAGGTCAAAAAGAATCTGGAAGCATGCGGTGTTATGGAAGGCGTGCATTTTTGGAATGGCAATATCCTGCTTTACCGTGATGGCAGTCAGGATGCGAAAATCCTGCGTGAATCCTGATAGGAGGGCGAATATGGCGGATAAAACTCCTTATGATGAAAACTTCTACCGGACGCAAAAAGACGGCTCCTATCGTTCGGCTGAGCTTACGATACCGAAACTCTTCCGCTATGTACCAAAGCCGAAATCCGTAGTCGATGTAGGCTGCGGCCTTGGTACCTGGCTGGCGGTTTTCAAGCAGCATGGCGCTGAGGTCGCTGGTGTCGATGGCAGCTATGTCCAAAAGGACATGCTTTATATTGATGCGAAAGAGTTTGTCGAGGCAGACCTGGAACATGAATCGATAGCGAGTGGCGACGAACGGTTCGATTTAGCGGTTAGCTTAGAGGTGGCTGAGCATCTTTCGGCCGAGCGTGCCCTGAGTTTTATCCATGATTTGACCATGCTCTCGGATATGGTGTTCTTCTCGGCGGCAGTGCCCTTGCAGGGCGGCACCAACCATATCAATGAACAGTGGCAGTCCTACTGGGCCAATCTGTTTGCTGCGGAAAACTACGTGTGCCTTGACTGCATCCGCCCACAGATCTGGGGCGAAGCCGAGATAAAAACAGAGTATAAGCAGAATATCCTGTTATACGTAAAAGAAGCCGCACTGAGTAACTATCCGCGCCTGCTAGAATACTACCTGGCCCGCTGTCATGACCCGCAGCAAATCGATATGATCCATCCCAACAACTGGGTCGGCGTAGTACAGTATCTTCATGAAATGATGCGGAAAGGGATGGCAACATAAGTTCAGCACACTGAGGTAATGAAAGCATAAAGATACAATTATCTCTTTATCGTGAGTTTACACCAAATAGCATTTACAATCAGCAGTGCTGCGACCAGTAGGAAGAGGTTGCGGATGCCGATCTGGGCGGCTAGCTGGCCGCCGAAGAAGGCGCCGCTGAACATGCCGATGAATTGGGCGGACTGATTGAAGCCGAAGATGCGGCCCATCAGAGCTGGGGGCGCGAGCTGGCGGATGAGGTTGTTGGTCGCGGGCATGAGACCGGCGATGGCGATGCCGTGGAAGAAGCGCAGGACGCCGAGCTGCCAGGGGGCGGTGACGAATCCCTGGGGGATGGATACGAGGCCCGAGAGCAGCAGGCAGGCGAACAGGATGCGTTCTGAGCCGATGCAGTCGGCGAGCCTGCCAAGGCGCGAGGCGAACAGCATGCTCGCAAAGCCGGCGGCGGAGAAGACGGCGCCAGAGACGATGGCGAGGTGGTCGATGTTGCCGGCGATTTCCTGTACGTAAACGGTTAAGAGGGGGGCGACGCAGGTCAGCGAGAAGTGCAGCAGCACCGTGGTCAGGAATACGCCGAGGATAATGCCGCGTTGCGGCAAATCGCGGAACGAGGGAAGAGAGCTGTCAGCGCTTTCGGCGCGGGCGGCTTTTTTTGTCTCCTGTACCTGCGTCAACGCGAGGAAACCGAGCAGACAGCAGGTGCCGATGAACAGAAAGGAGCTGCGGAAGCCGATGACTTCGCTGAGCCAGCCGCCGAAAATCGGGCCCATCAGGCCGCCGGATACCTGCGCTGTGAAGAACATGCCCATGGCCCAACCGGAATGCTTTTTCGGTGTTTCCTGGGCGAGCAGCGGGATTACGGCGGCTTGGAAGCCACTGAGGCAGCCCTGCAGCAGCCGCAGGATCACGAGGTGCCAGACACTCTGCGCAAAGCCCATGCCAATCATGATGAGCCCGAGCCAGCCTGAGGCGCGCAGGATCATCGGCTTGCGGCCGAAGCGGTCGGAGAGCCGTCCCCAGATGGGCGAGAATATGGCTAGGCTGATGAAGTTGCAGCCAAAGACAATGCCTGCCCAGCGCGCGACATCAGCGGGATCATCGACGCCTAGTTCTGCGATATAGAGCGGCAGGATCGGTGCCATCTGGCTCATGCCGATGGAGACGATGAACGATGCGGCGCAGCAGATGAACAGATTCTTCCTCCAGATAGGAAATGATGAAAACATAAGCAAAGCCTCACTTTGTGCTGGATATAGTTCCATTATAGCACGCAGGAAAATTTATGGGACAGGGATGCTTTTTCTCGCGGGGCAGGGTATAATAGAAAGGACTTTGGATAGCGGGGAGAAGGATGGAGAACGTGGACATGGGGCAAATGACCGACAAACTGAAAAAGGAATTCTGGACAAAGGAGTTTATCCTGTTTGTCGTCGTGGGCGTCGTCAATACGCTGGACTGCAGCTTGTTTGCGGCTGTCCTCATGCAGTATGGCATCGAGGATGCCAATATCGCCTTCAACATCGGCTATGTCATGAGCAATATTCTGGCATACCTGCTGAACTGCTGGCTGATTTTCCCGACGCGGCCGCAGCTGCTCCAGTATTTCCGGTTCGCGCTCTCGTATGTCGGCAATGCAATCATCGAGAACGTCTCCGTGCTGGTGCTGTATAACTGGCTGGGCTTTCCGCCTGTCGTGAGTTTCGTGCTTGCGGCCTTGATAAGCGTGCCCGTGACATTCCTGATGGTCAAGATCTATGCGTTCAGCAAGAAATAACGATATCCGTTTTGGAGAATAGCAAAGGAGCTGGGAAACGCAGGCGGCAGTTGCCTGTGTTTCCCAGCTCCTTGTCTGTCTCGTCTCAGATGGGCTCCTGGATGACGAGCGCCAGCGGCCGGGTATCGTCGACTTTGTCGATATGGAGATTGCAGGCCCGGGTGCATGTCGGGCGGTCCTTGTCCCAGTTGCTGAGGTCGCATTGAATGTACTCGCTGCCTTCGCCGGAGAGCTGCAGAACGGGGCAGCCCGGACAAGGTGTGCTGCGCTTGTGCAATACTTGATAGCAGGGATGGCCCGCATTGACATCAGGGAGTGCCTGACGGATGCTCCGGTTGAAGTAGATGGGCGACATCGTGATTTTGTCAACGACGTAAATCATTTCCTGCATGTGATCGAGCAGGCTGCGCAACTGCATGTTCTGCTGCCGCAGCTTGTCGTCAGAGTAAGAGGTCAGCAGGATGTTGCCAAGGATGACAGCAAAGACGCTGAGAGCATGGCGGCATTCATCGTCGATTGTATGTGGCCGGCTGTATTCAAAGCCGATGCAGCCAAGTGTGTCAGAGCCGTGGGTGATCATGCAGTGGGCAAAAGCACCGAGATGGAGCGCCGCCATAGCGGGCTGGTACCTGTCGGCAGCTTTTGAAGTATCTTCGCAGATGGACATGACACCGTAGGACGTGGCCTTATAGCCCGAGAGTATGAGTGTATTGCGCATGCTGATGCTGTCGAAGGTATCATCTGCGCGCTCGGAGGATTTCAGCGAGATACCGTTAGGGCTCAGCCATTCATAGGCGGTTGTATATTGATTCGTGTCGGGATCATAGAGATCGAGGCCGACGCGGTCAAGATTGAATAGTTTACCGAACATGCCCAGTGAAATCGAAATGGTTGCATCTGGGCTATTTGTCTCATAGAGCAGCTTGAAGATGAATTCAATCATGTTGTCTTTGAAGGCCTTTTGCTGGAAGTCCTCAAAATCTTTTGGCGTGCGATGGCTGGTGACCGAGGCCTGACCGAGCAGGCTGCTGCGGTAGATGGTATACTGGTTCTTACCAAGATTTTTTGATTCATAGAGTGCCCGGTCGGCATGCTTGAATAGCTCTTGATAGGTCGTACCATGCTGGGGATACTGAGCAACGCCGATGCTGATGGAAAAAGGCAGCTCTTGCTGGCCGTTCTTGTAGCGGCGTTCGAGCTGGCGAATCAACGACTGGCAGCGGTCGTGCAGTATCTCGGGATCTGATATATTACGGAACAGCACGAGAAATTCATCGCCGCCTATCCGGCCTTTGATATCGGACTGGCGGAAATTGTGCATGATGGCATTGCCCATATCGGTGAGCACAGCATCGCCGAAGAGGTGACCAAAGCTGTCGTTGATTTCCTTGAAGCCGTCCGCATCGATGATCAGGAGTGCTTCCTGATCGATATCGGGAGACAGGCTGGCAAGATGTTTGGTGATACGCAGGCGGGTGGCATCCTTGTTGAGGAGCCCCGTGAGCTGATCGTGCGCGGCCTCGCGCTCGATGCGCTGCTGCCATAGCTTTTGTGCCTGGATATTGCGGATATTGCCATATGCGACGACAGGCATGAAGCCATCAAAATAGGTAATCAGGTGGATTTCCGACCAGATGTATTCATGGCAGCCATTGCCGCGCAGCCGGAGCTTGCAGATATGATTGCAGCTTCCCTTTGGGCGGTGGATATGGTGGCAAAAGATCGTGTTGAGATAGACACGGAGAATCGTTGCATCCTCTTGGTGCAAGAGCCCTGAATGCCAAAGGATGGTTGATGCTGGCGCTATCCGTGGTGCGATATCGTACGAATTGGGATGTGCCGGCCCGTGGAGTTCCAGCACGTCCGTAGTCAGGTCCCAGCGGAAATAAACCCGGCGGTCGAATTTCTCTAAGGCCGAGAATACATCACTGTCAAATGTAGTTGGTATTGGGTGACTTTTGGTATCCATGCAGAAAACCCTCTAATCATTTATTAAACTTATTATAGTATAGCCCATATAGGACAATTTTACCAATAAATTTTTATGGAAATCGAAAAAATAATGACTAGCGATTGAAAATATAAGTGGTTTTCAGTAAGATAGAGAAAAACAGCAAGAGAATGAAAGGAGAAAATCCTATGAGCGTCTATGAATATACAACAAAGGGGACGTGTTCCCGCAAGATTACGGTGGAGCTTGACGGCAAGATGATCAAGAAAGTGGCCTTTGAGGGTGGCTGCAATGGCAACCTCAAGGGGATTGCCAAACTTGTCGAGGGAATGGATATTGATTTTGTCATCCAGCGTTTTGCTGGCAACACCTGCAACAATCGCATGACGTCGTGTCCTGACCAGCTGGCCAAGGCTTTGCAGGCGGCGTATATAGCCGCGCAGAAAGAAGGCTGAGGACGGATGCTGTTTGATAGTCACAGTCACACGGAATTTTCGGGAGACTCGCAGATGAAGGCGCAGGACGCAATGGCGGCTGCGAAACGGCTTGGCCTGGGACTCGTGTTTACCGAGCATCTTGACCTTGATTATCCGGGGGATATCGATTTTACATTCAATCCCGACGAATACTGGCAGGCGTATGAGCCGTTGCGTGGCAGCTGCCTGCGGCTTGGGGTTGAGGTCGGCATGCAGCCGTCAACATGTGACCGCAGCCGCGCGTTTACGGAGTGGCTGCCGTTCGATCTTGTCATCGGTGCGACGCATATGGTAGACGGCAAGGATATATATTATAAAGAAGCTTATGGAAATCTTTCCAAGGCAGAGTTCTATCATAGATATTATCAAAGCATGGCGGAAAATGTGCGTACGCATACATTTATCGATGTGCTGGCTCATATCGATTACATCGCACGCTATGCACCATATGATGATCCGGAGATTGCCTATGGCAGTTTTGCTGAGGATATCGATGCGGTACTGCAGGCTGTTGTCGAGACGGATACGGTACTCGAGCTCAATACGCGGCGGCTCGGCAGCCGCCGCGCGCTCAAGGAATTAGCACCGGTCTATGCGCGTTACCGTGAGCTGGGCGGCCGGCGGGTGACGCTGGGTTCTGATGCTCATACAGCGGATGCCATCGGTGCGCATTTTGCAGCAGCCTGGGATTTTGCCGAGGCCTTGGGGCTGCAAGTTGTGACGTTCTGTGGCCGGCTGCCTGAGCCTTGTCAGAAATAATTCCTTGTACTGCCATTGAAAAGACGATATAATAGAATGAGATTCTATTTTGATAGGAGGGCTAATGATGAAACACATCAAGACGGTCAACAAGCCGAAAATGCAGGCTACGCTCAAGACGGGCGGCTGCGGCGAGTGCCAGGCTTCCTGCCAGTCCGCATGCAAGACTTCCTGCACGGTCGGCAATCAGGTTTGCGAGAAATAAGTATCGCATTGGAGCCTTCCCTTTACCGGGAAGGCTTTTTCTTATGAATCCTTTCCATTTATTTTATATAGTAGTATTGATTAAGGAGAACGGGAAACAGAATGAAAGCAAGAATCCATAAATTTGAGCAGAATGGAACCTTTATCCTGCTCGACATCAACAGTGGCGCGGTGCATGTCATCGATAAGATGATTTACGACATGATGGACACGTTTGATGGAACGAATGACGATGCGGTACGTGCGGCTATGGCTGGCGAGTATCCGCAGGCAGAGGTCGATGAGGCGCTGTCGGAGCTGCATGCGCTGATGGATGCCGGCGAACTGTTTGCACCAGATATCGATGTGCCGCCGACGTTCAAGCAGACGGGACTTGTAAAGTCTATCTGTTTGATGATTGCGCAGGATTGCAACCTGCGCTGTAAGTATTGCTTCGGCGATGGCGGCAGCTATGGCCAGGAGCGCGCTATCATGACACCGGAGGTAGGCAAGAAGGCTGTTGATTACCTCATTAAAGCCAGCGGTCCTAGAAAGCACCTTGAGATGGATTTCTTCGGCGGCGAGCCGCTTATGAATATGAAGACGGTTAAGGCTGTGACGGAGTATGCGCGTCAGCGGGAAAAAGAGACAGGCAAGAAGTTCAAGCTCACGATGACGACGAACGGTATCCTGCTCAATGATGAGAATATCAAATGGCTCAACGATAATGACTTTGCATTGGTGCTCTCGCTCGATGGCCGCAAGGAAGTCCATGATGCCATGCGTCCACTGGCCGGCGGCCAGGGAAGCTATGACCGCGCAATTGCCAATTTCAAGAAATGCCTCGCGAGCCGCAAGGGTGGTGACTACGACTATCGTGGCGTCTATACGTACCTGCGCGGTACTTATACGAAGAAGAATATGGACTTCACGAAAGATGTACTGTCGATGAACGATGAAGGCTTCAATATCCTGTCGATGGAGCCGGTGGTCCTCAAGGATAGCCCGCTGGGCTTTACGGAGGAGGATTTGCCGCGCATCCGCGAGGAGTACGATCGCCTGACGGAAGCTTATATGAAGCGTCATCGCGAGGGCAAGGGCTTCTTCTTCTTCCACTTCAATATGGATCTGTCGAATGGTCCATGTGTGGCTAAGCGCTTGTCGGGCTGCGGCGCCGGCCATGAGTATGTAGCTGTGGCGGAAAATGGCGATCTCTATCCGTGCCATCAGTTTGTTGGCCGTGAGAAATACAAAATCGGTACGGTGGATACGGGCATCACGGACAAGGAGACAAGCCAGTACTTCCGTGAGAGCCATGTGCTCAACAAGGAGAAGTGCAGCGAGTGCTGGTCGCGTTTCTTCTGCTCGGGCGGTTGTCATGCCAATGCGGATCTTTTCCACAATGATATCCGCAAGCCGTATGAGGTTGGCTGCGAGATCCAGAAAAAACGTCTCGAATGTGCGATTTATGTGCAGGCACTGCTGGAGCTTGAGAAGATGGATGATGAAGAGTCACAAGACGCATAAATAATATTTATACATCATGTTAAACAGTGACAAGCTGATTTGCTTGTCACTGTTTTTGTGTTTTAACGGTATTCCTATTGTTTATCTGTGTTTAGCGCAGCAGGGAAAACGAAAGGCTATTGTTAGGTATTCATGCAGAAAAGTCAGAAAACAACATCATCAGTTCATGGAATAATTGGTAGAATTTATGATAAAAACATTGACATTTTGGCTTTGCTTATTGTATTATTAGACCTGTAAGAACTGAACTTCTAAAGAATTTAGGGGGTATTTTTCAAATGGCAGTAAAAGTAGCTATCAATGGTTTTGGCCGCATCGGCCGTCTCGCATTCCGTCAGATGTTCGACGCTGAGGGTTATGAAGTTGTTGCAATCAACGACCTCACGAGCCCGAAAATGCTCGCACACCTGCTCAAGTACGATTCCACGCAGGGTAAGTACAAATATGCTGATACGGTTGAGGCTGGCGAAAACAGCATCAAAGTCAACGGCAAAGAGATCATGATCTACGCTCAGAAGGATGCAAAAGACATTCCTTGGGCTAAACATGATGTTGACGTTGTTCTTGAGTGCACTGGTTTCTACACTTCCAAAGAGAAAGCTTCTGCACATCTGGCTGCAGGCGCTAAGAAAGTTGTTATCTCCGCTCCGGCTGGTAACGACCTCCCGACGATCGTATACAACGTTAACCACACGACGCTGACGAAAGAGGACAAGGTTATCTCCGCTGCTTCCTGCACGACGAACTGCCTTGCTCCGATGGCTAAAGCACTGAACGACCTCGCTCCGATCCAGAGCGGTATCATGTGCACGATTCACGCTTACACGGGCGACCAGATGACTCTTGATGGCCCGCAGCGTAAAGGCGACCTCCGCCGCAGCCGCGCAGCAGCTTGCAACATCGTTCCGAACTCCACGGGTGCTGCTAAAGCTATCGGCCTCGTAATTCCGGAACTCAAAGGCAAACTGATCGGTGCTGCACAGCGCGTTCCGACCCCGACGGGCTCCACGACGATCCTCAATGCTGTTGTTAAAGGCAGCGTTTCCGTTGAGCAGGTTAACGAGGCTATGAAGGCTCAGGCTACGGAATCCTTCGGTTACAACACGGATGAGATCGTATCCAGCGATATCGTTGGCATGCGTTTCGGTTCCCTGTTCGATGCTACGCAGACGATGGTTAACCCGGTCGAGGGTGGCACGCAGGTTCAGGTTGTTTCCTGGTACGACAACGAGAACAGCTACACGAGCCAGATGGTTCGCACGATCAAATACTTCGCTGAGCTCGGCTAATTGTTTGATTCGTAACTGAATAAAACGAAGATCTTTTGAGGTCCGGCCTAAAACTTGGGCCGGACCTCAAATTTTTATCATGTAAAGATTATTTTGGAGGTTTCAACATGGATAAGAAAACCATCAAGGACATTGACGTAAAAGGCAAAAAAGTATTTGTCCGCGTCGATTATAACGTTCCGTTCGATGAGAACCAGAACATCACGAATGATACGCGCATGGTCCGCACGCTGCCGACCATCAACTATCTGCTCGACAATGGCGCTGCTGTAATCCTGGCTTGCCACATCGGTCGTCCGAGCGAGGCTCGTGAGCCGCAGTTCTCCACGAAGCACCTCGTTGCACATCTGTCCGAGCTCCTCGGCAAAGAGGTTAAATGGGCTTCGGACTGCGTTGGCGCTGAGGCTGAGAAGGCAGCTGCTGATCTGAAACCGGGCGAAGTCCTGCTGCTTGAGAACCTCCGTTATCACAAAGCTGAGAAGAAGAACGATCCGGAATTTGCAAAACAGCTCGCTTCCCTCGCTGATATCGCTGTTGACGATGCTTTCGGTGTTTCCCACCGCGGCCATGCATCCAACGCTGGCATCGCTCAGTATGTCGAGGTTGTCGCTGGCTTCCTGATGGAAAAAGAGATCAACTACATCGGCAAGACCCTTGAGGCTCCGCAGCGTCCGTTCGTTGCTATCATCGGCGGTGCTAAGGTTTCCGATAAGATCGGTGTCATCAACAACATGATTGAGAAAGTCGACAAAATCATCATTGGCGGCGGTATGGCTCATACTTTCGATGCAGCTAAAGGCCTGCCAATCGGCAACTCGCTCTGCGAGCCGGACAAATACGATCTCGCTCGTGACCTCCTCAAGAAAGCTGAGGAGAAGGGCGTTGAGGTTATCCTGCCGGTTGACCTCGTGATCGCTGACAAGTTCGCAGCAGATGCCAACACGCAGACGGTTGATGTCGATAAAGTTCCTGAGGGCTGGCAGGCTCTTGACTCCGGCGTGAAGACGTCTGAGAAATATGTCGAAGCTCTCAAAGGCGCTAAGACGGTTGTCTGGAATGGACCGATGGGCGTATTCGAGTTCGATGCTTTTGCCAAAGGTACGCTGGCTGTTGCTGAGGCTGTTGCCAAAGCTACGGAAGAGGGCGCTATCTCCATCGTTGGCGGTGGTGACTCCGTTGCTGCACTGAAGAAGACGGGCCTGACGGACAAGATTTCCCACGTATCCACGGGTGGCGGCGCTACGCTCGAGTTCCTCGAGGGCAAAGAGATGCCGGGCATTGCAGCTATCGCTGATAAATAATGACTGATTGATTAGGGAGGCTTTTATATAATGGCTAGAACTCCGATTATTGCTGGTAACTGGAAAATGAACAACACGATTGCACAGGGCGTTGAGCTCGTAAAGGCTCTGGCTCCGCTGGTCAAAGACGCAACGGTTGACGTTGTTGTCTGCCCGACGGCTACGGCTCTGTCCTCCGTCGCTGCTGCTGTCAAAGGCACGAACATCCATGTTGGTGCGCAGAACGTTCACTGGGAAGCAAATGGTGCTTTCACGGGCGAAATCTCCACGGGCATGCTGAACGAAATCGGCGTTGACTATGTTGTTCTTGGTCACAGCGAGCGCCGTGATTACTTCGGCGAGACGGATGAGGGTGTAAACAAACGCGCTCGTGCTGCTTTTGCTGCTGGCATCACGCCGATCATCTGCTGCGGTGAGTCCCTCGAGATTCGCGAAGCTGGCACGTACATCGACCATGTCGTTGCACAGATTAATGCTGCTCTCGAAGGCTTTGAGGCTTCCGAAGTTGCGAAACTCGTCATCGCTTACGAGCCGATCTGGGCTATCGGTACGGGCAAAACGGCTACGTTCGAGCAGGCTGAGGAAGTCTGCAAAGCTATCCGCGAAGCTGTTGCAAAGAAATTCGGTCAGGAAGCAGCTGACGCTATCCGCATCCAGTATGGCGGCAGCGTAAAACCGGCTACGATCAAAGACCTCATGAAACAGCCGAACGTTGACGGCGCACTCGTAGGTGGCGCATCCCTGAAGGCTCAGGACTTCAGCCAGATCGTTAACTACTGATTCTTAGAAGGGTAGTATCTTAAAATGGCAAAACTCAAAAATGCACCGGTTGCACTCATCATCATGGATGGCTGCGGCCTCGGTGATAAAAGCGACAAGAACAATGCAGTACAGGTAGCAAATACGCCGGTACTCGATGGACTGCTCGCAAAATACAAGACGAGCCAGCTGCAGGCATCGGGCGAATACGTCGGCCTGCCGGATGGCCAGATGGGCAACTCCGAGGTTGGTCATACCAACATCGGTGCTGGCCGTATCATCTATCAGCAGCTCACGCGTATCACGCGCGATATCAAGAATGGCGACTTCTTCAAGAACGAAGCCCTGCTCGATATTGTCAATGGCGTAAAGGCCAACAATGGTGCGCTGCATCTTCTGGGACTTGTTTCTCCAGGTGGTGTCCACAGCCATCAGGATCATCTCTACGCCCTGCTTGAACTGGCAAAGAAAAATGACATCAAGGAAGTCTATGTCCATGCTTTCCTTGATGGCCGTGATGTTCCGCCGCAGAGCGCTCAGCCGTTCCTCGAGGAACTTGAGGCAAAATGCAAAGAAATCGGCGTTGGCTGCATCGCTACGATCAGCGGCCGCTACTATGCAATGGACCGCGACCACAACTGGGATCGCGAGCAGAAGGCCTATGAGGCTATCGCTCATGCAGAAGGTGTAAGTGCTGATTCGGCAGTGGCAGGCCTCAAAGCCAGCTATGACAACGGTGCTAACGATGAGTTCGTTGTACCGTGCGTCATCAAGGGCTATGAGGGTATGAAGAATGGCGATGGCGCTATCTTCTTCAACTTCCGTCCGGACCGTGCGCGCCAGCTCACGCATATCTTCGTCGATGAGACGTTTGATGGCTTCGAGCGTGACGAGAATCTCAAGATTCCGTTTGCAACGTTCTCGCATTATGAGGATGGCATGAATGCCAAAGTTGCTTTTCCGCCGGAAACCATCACGAAGACTATGGGCGAAATCATCGAGTCTCAGGGCATGACGCAGCTGCGCATTGCTGAGACGGAGAAGTACGCACATGTAACGTTCTTCTTCAACGGTGGCGTCGAGGAGCCGTACAAGGGCGAGGACCGCATCTTGGTTCCGTCCCCGAAGGTTGCTACGTATGACCTGCAGCCGGAGATGAGCGCTATCGAGGTCACGGATAAAGTCGTCGAGGCTATCAAGTCCGGCAAGTACGACTTCATCATCCTCAACTATGCGAACTGCGACATGGTCGGCCATACGGGCGTGTTCCCGGCAGTTGTCAAGGCTGTTGAGACGGTTGATACGTGTGTTGGCCGTTTTGTCGATGCCATCCGCGAAGTCGGTGGCGAGGTCTGCATCACGGCTGACCACGGCAATGCGGACAAGATGATGGACTATGATAACGACCAGCCGTTCACGAAGCATACGACGAATCCGGTTCCGTTCATCGTGGTTTCCGACCGCGTCAAATCCGTCAAGGACGGCGCTCTCTGCGATATCGCACCGACGCTGTTGACGCTGGCTGGTGTTGAGATCCCGAGCGAAATGACGGGCAAAAACCTCGTCGAACTTTAATTATCCGCAGGTCAGAGGCAGCATCCCTTGAGCAAGGGTGCGTATGCGGGGGGAAGGCCGCCGCAGGTGCGGTGGCAATTTCCCATGCTAGCCCCTTACGGGCGCTTGTTTAAAGGTTGCACCTCAGTATTATATTTTAGAAAAGAGAGGAATACGAACAATGATTGCTTATTCACAGAAAGTGGAAGACATGGCATGCGTAGCGCAGGAAGTACATCATGGCGCTGCTCCGATTCCAGAGGAAGGCAAATGGGTTAAATCCAAGAATGTACAGGATATCAGCGGCCTGACTCATGGTATCGGCTGGTGCGCTCCGCAGCAGGGTGCCTGCAAACTGACGCTCAACGTCAAAGACGGCATCATCCAGGAAGCCCTCGTTGAGACGATCGGCTGCTCGGGCATGACGCATTCCGCAGCTATGGCTGCTGAGATCCTGCCGGGTCTCACGGTTCTCGAGGCTCTGAACACGGACCTCGTCTGCGATGCCATCAACACCGCTATGCGCGAACTCTTCCTGCAGATTGCTTATGGCCGTTCCCAGACTGCATTCTCCGATGATGGTCTGCCAATCGGCGCTGGTCTCGATGACCTTGGTAAAGGTCTGCGCAGCCAGACGGGTACGCTCTACAGCACGCTCAAGAAAGGTCCGCGTTACCTCGAACTCGCTGAAGGCTATGTTACGAAACTCGGTCTCGACAAAGAGAACCGCGTAATCGGCTACGAAGTTGTTCAGCTTGGCAAAGTCATGGAAGCTGTCCGTGCCGGCAAAGATGCTAACGAAGCTATCAAAGCCAACACGAGCACGAAGGGCCGCTTCGCTGACGCTGTCAAGACGATCGATCCGCGCGAAGAGTAAGAAATACTCTTGGCAGATTTCCGCAAGTTTTAGGTAAAAGGAAGGAATGAATAGAATGTCATTATTCGAAGGCTATGAGCGCCGCATTGACCAGATCAATGAAGTTTGCAAAAAATATGATATCGCATCCATCGAGGACGCAAAGAAAATCTGCGACGAGAAGGGCATCAACCCGTACAAGATCGTAGAAGACCTCCAGCCGATTGCATTCGAGAATGCAAAATGGGCTTACACGCTGGGTGCTGCTATCGCTATCAAAAAAGGCTGCACGGCTGCTGCTGATGCTGCGAAAGCTATCGGCGAAGGCCTCCAGGCTTTCTGCGTACCGGGTTCCGTTGCTGACCATCGTAAGGTAGGTCTTGGCCATGGTAACCTCGGCGCTATGCTCCTCTCCGAGGAAGCTGGCTGCTTCGCATTCCTGGCTGGTCATGAGTCCTTTGCTGCTGCTGAGGGTGCTATCGGTATCGCTCAGACGGCTAACAAAGTTCGTAAGAACCCGCTGCGCGTTATCCTGAACGGCCTCGGCAAAGATGCTGCTCAGATCATCAGCCGCATCAACGGTTTCACGTTCGTTGAGACGGAGTACGACTTCAAGTCGGACAAAGTCAACGTTGTCAAAGAGATCGCTTACAGCGATGGTCTCCGCGCAAAAGTTAAATGCTACGGCGCTGAATCCGTTCAGGAAGGCGTTGCTATCATGAAACTCGAGAACGTTGATATCTCCATCACGGGTAACTCTACGAACCCGACGCGCTTCCAGCATCCGGTTGCAGGCTGCTACAAGAAAGACTGCATCGAGAACGGCAAGAAGTACTTCTCCGTTGCATCTGGCGGCGGCACGGGCCGTACGCTCCATCCGGACAACATGGCAGCCGGCCCGGCTTCCTATGGTATGACGGATACGATGGGCCGTATGCATGGTGATGCTCAGTTCGCAGGTTCTTCCTCCGTTCCGGCTCACGTTGACATGATGGGCCTCATCGGCGCTGGCAACAACCCGATGGTCGGCATGACTGTTGCTGTTGCTGTTGCTGTACAGGAAGCAATGAACAAATAATTTCCGTTTCGGGAACCATAAATGCTAGCAGTATCCCCGCAGCGTTCAAGCTGCGGGGATATTTTATGTGCGTAGGAATAAGATTCTGCTTTGCCAAGTATGCCAGCGGTTGTATTTTTACGTTTCCTTAGGCAGGGAAATAAAGGTTTGCAGCGAAGTTTTCATGGACAGGATTATATGGTATAGAATGGAAAGGAAGATTCGTGTGAGCATTGAAAACATCGGCTTTATTGGCACGGGGATAATGGGAGCGGCTATGGCCGGCCATCTTTTGGCAGCAGGGTTTAAGGTCAGCGTCTACAATCGTACAAAATCCAAGGCGGAGGGGCTTATTGCACAGGGCGCTAAGTGGTGTGAAAGCCCTGGTGCTTGTGCACGTGGACAGGATGTAGTGATTACCATCGTGGGGTATCCCAAAGACGTAGAGGAAGTTTATCTTGGCGCTGACGGAGTACTGGCCAATGCCAAGGCTGGTGCCTATGTGGTTGATATGACTACCTCTTCGCCGATTTTGGCAGAAAAAATCTATGTTGCAGCCCGGGAAAAGGGCATCCATGGGGTAGATGCACCTGTGACTGGTGGGGATACTGGAGCTAAGAATGCATCGCTGTCAATTTTGGTAGGAGGCGATGAAAGCTCGTTTCAGGCATTGAAGCCGGTGTTCGCTGTACTAGGTAAAAATCTTGTCTATATGGGCAGTGCTGGCGCCGGGCAGAAGGCCAAGGCCTGCAATCAGATTGCTATTGCCGGAGCGCTGGCAGGAGCCTGCGAAGCCTACGCTTATGCCAAAGCCTCGGGCATAGACTTGGAGAAAACATATCAGGCCATCTCAGCGGGGGCTGCAGGCAGTTTCCAGATGAGCAATGTCGTGCGCCGCGGCCTTAATGGAGATTTTGAGCCGGGATTTATGCTGAAACATTTCGGCAAGGATTTGGCCATTGGCACAGAAACTTCGGCCGCTTATGGTGCGGCATTGCCGGTACTGGCACAGGTGCTTGGTGAGGTGCGGCAGATGGAACGGCTGGGCGAAGGGGACAAAGGGACCCAGAGCCTGTTGCATTATTATGGAATCAAGGCATGAAAAAAGTTATAAATTATAATCAATCTTTTCGGTAATAGTCCTTGTAAACTTGTAAACAACAGTGTCTTGGTGTACAATAGCAGCAGAATAAAATCCAGTATAGCAGGAGGAATAATCATGCAAGTAATCCATACGAACGATGCGCCGGCAGCTGTCGGCCCGTACAGCCAGGCCATAAAAGCTGGTAATACGCTCTATATGTCTGGCCAGATCGCTATCAATCCCGCAGAAGGCAAGATTGTTGCCACGACCATCGAGGAGCAGGCTGAGCAGTGCTGCCAGAATATCGAAGCCGTGCTCAAGGCTGCAGGGACAGATATGAAGCATGTCGTCAAGACGACATGCTTCCTGGCTGACATTGCCGATTTCAAGGCATTTAATGAAGTTTATGCCAAACACTTCATCAGTAAGCCGGCCCGCAGCTGTGTCGCCGTCAAAGACCTGCCGGCAGGTGCCCTGTGCGAAGTTGAGGCACTGGCAGTCCTCGAAGGATAAAGATGGCAAGGAATTGAGCAAACGTGGCGAATTGATTCCTGGATAAACGAAAGGCTATTGCCGAAGTGAGATGTTCACTTCGGCAATAGCCTTTTTTCATAGCGAACCGACTACCAGGATCATGCGGTTCTCATCGCCGCTGATCCAGTAGGTGCGGCGAGGGAAGCTGGTGGTGATGGAGTCGATGAAGTATTCGCGGAAGGTATATTTTCCTTGCTCGGTTTTCTGGAAGATATCATAGGGGGCGCCATTGTCCCGGATGATCATGGTGATGTCGTCGTCAGGACGTTTGCCGAGCAGGATGGAGAATTCCATCTGGAAGGGGATGCCTGCAGCGCGTTCACTGGCATGGACGCCGATTTCCTCTATCAGCAAGGCAACACGGTTGCAGCGGCGTGGCGAAATGCCCCGGCCAGCCAGTACCTGCTCCACCTGCTGGGACAGTGCGACTACGGCGTTTGCTGTGCAATCGACATCATAGGAATACTGTCGGCTGAGTATATCCGTATCCAGGAACAAGAGCCCTTCCTGGCGCGTCCACCAGCAGTTGAGGCCAAACGCAGCGAGGAAGGCGGCACTGGTTCCCAGGAACATCCCGTTCAGTGAGCTGCTGGCTCCGATTTCCATCCCCAGCCAGGGCAGGCCGAGCAGCAGGATCGCTTTCAGCAGAGCGCCATAGTTCCTTCTTTCGATGTAGATATAGTAATTGCTGTACATGAGCGTGCAGCCCAAGAATACGATGAAGATTAGGAAACAGCGTACGGCGGCGGCAACTTCTGCGACCATCTGTGCATCCTTCACGCCAAAGAGCTGGGGCAGGATGCCTGCGCCAGCCATGCCAGCTGCGATAAGGAGCAGGCTGACAAGACTGGTTACCCGTATGCCGGTCGTCATGGTCTTCTGGATGCTGTGCAGGTTGTTTTCGGCATGGTATTGGCAGATCATGGGCTGCAGGCAGTCCACGATTCCCGTGTAGATGGCGATGATGAGCGTGAGCAGGTTCACGACGACGGTCACTACGATGATATGCGCTTCGTCGAAATGAGCCAGCACGCAGTGGGTCAATGCTACGGGAAGTATTGCCAGCAGCAGCGTATCCAGTGAGTGGTAGAAGCTGAAAAAAATACCGCGCAGGACCTCCCGGGTGTTCCAGTACCAGTGGAAATGCAGCCGGCTGCGGTGCCCGTGCAGGAAGTAGAGCTGCACCAGGATAGAGGCGCCAAGGCCGCAGGAGGTGGCAATGCTGACGCCCATGACGCCGATGTGCAGGCAGAGCAGGATGTCCAGCACGACATTGACCATGAAGGCGCAGACTGAGCCGATGACGCAGACACGTTCCTGTCCTTCCGCCACAAAGACGGTGTAAAAGAATACATTCAGGAACATGAGAGGCGCATAGAACAGCAGGCCGTTGTAATAGTCACTGGCGTAGCTCATGAGATGCGGCGAGATATGCCAGAACGACAGGATATCCTGTCGCAGCAGATACATTCCGGCGGTGAACAGGATACCCGTACCCAGTGCCGAAAGCACCCCAAGGCTGAACAGATTGTCGACCTGTCTGCGGTCACCTCTGCCCATGGCATAGGAAATCATCATGACCAAGCCGTCAGCTATCAGGTAGCTGACAAAGATGATGAAGGTGATCAAGGGGAAGACCAGCGTCATGCTCATGACGGCTTCTTCGCTCACCAGTTGTCCTGCCGCTACATTGTCCGTAAGAATCAGGGTGTAGGCACTGACCATGGAGAACATGGCCGCTGTGAAGACCGAACGGAAGCGGGTGGAGATGACCGTCTTGGGGCCAAAGAAGCTCAGCCGGTTCACGACAGTATCTCCGCCAGGCAGCGATCCTCTGTCTGCATGGCCAGCAGCATTTCATCGAAGGCCGCGGCATAGCGCTGCATCATCGTTTCAGAATAACGGCTAGCATCATAGGTCAGCGTCAAGGTGTAGCTGCCGTCATCGAGCGCCGTCAAGGCGATATCCAGCACGTTTTCGGCGGCTGATCTCTTGTTGGCGGGCATATCCTGAATGGTGATAGGCTTGCCGTCCAAGACAAAGGCGGCTTTGGCATCGGTATTCTTTTGCAGGATGAAGCTGGCGCATTCGCCTTCCAAGTCTTCGTTATATACCGCATCAAGGCTGCGGGCATAGGAAAGGCCCTGCTGGACTTTCTCTTCCACAGACTGCAGGAACTGGGCGGCGGTCATATCTTCCCGCAGGGTACTGCGGATGGGCAGCTGATTCAGCATGAGCCCCATCAGGCGGAGTTCCTTGGCCGAGTTGCGGGCATGATGCACCCAGCTCATGATGACTTCTTTTTCGCCGGTGACTTTGGCCATGGCCAGCATCGCCGCCCCCAGCATGAAGCTGTGTTCAGTGGTGCCGCGCTCCCGGAAGAAGTCGTGCCGGATATTCTGGATTTCGCAGATGACCTGGCTTTCGTGCCATTTGCCATCATCCTGCCTGTCCATGGGGGGTAGGTGCTTCTGGGTATCGAAGCCTGCGAGCTGCTGCCGCCAGTAGTCATGGCCCTCCTCTGCTCCGGTCTGCAGTTCCCGATGCTCCTCCAGCACATAGTCGGCGTAGCTGCCAGCTTGGCGGCGGATTTTCTTGCCCTGGTAGCGCATGTCCATTTCGCGCCAGAACAGCAGGCAGATGGCTGTGCCGTCCATGATGGCATGGTAGAAATCTTCATAGATGAATTTGCCTGAGGGGGTCACCATCAGATAGATGCGGTACAAGGGGCGGTCGATGAGCTGGAAGGGCTTTTCTAGCTCCAGCTTGCGCTGGGCAAAGGCCTCCTCCGACAAAGTCTCGACGACGATCTTCTTCACACTGCCGTCGAAGCGCTGGCAGATCTCTCCGGTATCGGGATGGAATACCAGCCGGCAGCGGAAGACATCGTGGGCATTCAGCACGCCGTTCACTGCTTCAGCCAGCCGCTCCATATCCACGCTGTCATCCAGTTTGCCCAGTGCGCCGACATTCATCATGGTGGAGTTGGCCTTGTGGAAATGGGTATCCACAAGCCAGCGCTGGACTGGCCGCAGGGGATAGAAGCCCTGCGGGGCAGCCAGCGGTTCTGCTTCCTGTTCCGAATAGATGATTTTCAGGAATTTGTTGAATCCAGTGATGTCAAAGACTTCTTTGATTGCCTGCTGCGGGTCTTTGATGACCAGCTCTGCATTCTGTTTATCTGCTGTTCTTTTGGCCATCAGCAGTGAGCGCAGGCCAGCAGAGGCGATATAGCTGAGTTCGGAAACGTCCAGTTCGATGTTCTGGCTGCCAGCGGGGATGGCGGTAAGTTCCTGTTCAAGGGCTGGGGCCTCTATGGCGTCAAGCCGGCCAGTCAGCTTGACCTGCCAAAGTGTTCCTGTGAGTTTCGTGGTGATTTCCAATGACATAGTATTCACTCCATCTGATTTGTAGGTTGTTTTATTCTACACGGCGGTCTTCGCCGCCGGTCATGACTTTTTTCCAGCCGTAATACTGGGCGTACATGAGATTATGGCTGCCCTCGGGACGAGGCTCGAGGTCAGAGCCCCAGGCCAGCACATCAGTGTTCCAGGTGACACAGGTCCAATGTTCGCAGATTGCATTGGCGAAGGGCGGGACATCGATCTGGTTTACAATCACAAGCTCCTGATCCTGATGGGCATTGATATAGTCTATCCGTCCCAGCCATTGATTGCGGACATCCCATTCCACATAGCAGAGAAAGGCTGCGGTGGACAGGCATAGGGCCAGCACGCCGGCCAGCGCAGCCTGGCAGGCGCCTTTATGGCGCTGATAGAATCCTGCCTGTTGGGGCAGCAGCTCTTTGAGCGCCGAGAGCGAAGCAGCTATCACAGCTGCCGTGGAGAAGAAGCCCGCTCGGGCGGGAGCTACTGGCACGAACATCATGACAATCATGACGCTCAGCGCGCCTGCCAGCATGACCGCCTGGAACTTGGTATCCTTGTTCCAGCGTTGGCCCTGGGGCAGCTGCCGCCAGTAAACGATGAGGATCAGCAATAAGGGCAGCCAGAGCTTGGTCACGGGCCAGAAGCATTCCAGGAAATTGATGCTGAACATCAAGGGCGTCCAGTACATATCCGCTGGCAAGCCGGGATTGTACTCGTATAGCCGCTGCAGCTCCAGCCGTACCATCTCGCCAGGGGCCTGTACCAGCATGATGCCGCCCAGGCACAGGAAGACAAAGCCTGTCACCATCCAAGGCTGCAGCTGGTGCTGCCTTTTGAAATGCCACAAAGCCAGCAAGGTGATGAGGCCTGTCGCTGCTGCTCCTGTCTCCACGGACCAGCCGGCACACAAACCGCTGACGGCCATCAAGGGCACCGTCCAGCGAGGGGCCTCCTGCCAGAAATCCGGCTGCCAGTATTTCTGGGCAAAGGGTAGCAGGAAGAGAAACTCCAGCAGCCCCATCCATAGGAACACACAGCTGCCGCACATCCACAAGGTGGTAAGAAACGGGTCAGGCAGCAGGAACCAGAAGCTGAATACCAGCCAGAGCATATAGGTACGGTTCATCTTCTGCAGGGAAAGGCCAGTGCCGATGCGGAACAGCAGCAGCATAAGACCGCCGAATACCAGCGTATTCAGGATGTTGAACAGTTCCTTGCCCTGCCAGGCAAAGAACTGGGTAAGGCCGATGCCCAATATGCGTCCGCCCCAGGTCATGTAATGGGACCACTGGCTGACGATGATATCCTCGAAGGAGCTGATGCGCTGGCGCGGCCCGACGCCGTCCAGCAGATTCCCCCGGTCGGCACCATCCCAGATGAAGGCGTAGGGAATATCATCTGACACCATAGGCAGCATCCAGTTGCGCAGGAAGAACAGCCCTAGGAATAGCAGCAGTATCCCCTGCCAGGATAGACATTTTTTTACCATTCGTTTTCCTCCCCGTATTTTCCCCAGTCGATGTTTTTGTCGATGACAATACCTTTGAGGCCGTGATATTGGGCAAAGATATTGGAACGATTATCCTGGGGTTTGCTTTCAAGGTCCGCGCCGAACATCAGCAGGACTTCTGTCATGGAGCGGTTGCCCGCCACTTTGTCAAGATGCCAGGGAATCTCGATGGCGGGAACGACTATCGGATCGTCTTGCCGGTGTTCGGCGATGATTGTCCAGCGCGCTGCCCATTGCTGGTTGTAGGAAGTCTCGATGACCAGGCACAGCACGGTGGCTGCTAGCCAGACAAGCAGCACAGAAAAGCCGGCCGTAGCGGTAAGCAGGCGGGCTTTGCGCATGGTCTGGCACCAGGCAGCAAGCATGGGCTGGATCGCGCGCATGGCGGCAGCTGAGGCAATCAGCAGGAAGATCACGCCGTGGTACCCCGCATGTGCACGGAAATCCGGCGAAAACATCATGGCGGAGAGCACCAGGAAATTACCGCAGATCCACAGCAGGATGTACTGTGTCAGAGCGCGGCGCCGGTTCCCCTTCCAGAAATAAAGCAGGATGGGGAGGAACAGGGGCAGCTCGCCGATGAGTACGGGCAGGAATCCTTCCACGAAATTATACAGGAACATGAGTGGGGTCCACATGAGTTCCGCAGGCATGGTGTAGTCAGGCGCCAGTTCGCGCATCAGTTTTATACGCATGAGGCTGCCAGGCGCCAGCATGAGGAGAAGCATACCAGTCACAAGCCCCGCAAAGCCTGCCAGCTGCCAGCTTTGCAGCCGTCCCTGCCGATGGAAGAGCAGCAGGAAGGCTAGGGCCAGCAAGACGGTGGCAATGCTGCCAGCTTCAATGGACCAGCCTGCCAGCAGTCCCAGCAAAGCCATGGCTGGGAAACAATACCACTGGGATTTTTGCCAGAAATCGGTTTGCCAGTAGGCAAGGCTGTAGGGCAGCAGGAAGGCACAGATCGCCGCGGCTGTCCATAGGTATACGCAGGCGCCTGTCATCCAGACCATCGTATAGATATAGGCGGGGACGGTAAAGAATAGTCCCAGCAGCAGGAGCAGCAGGGCAGCCCTGCATTTGCCCAGTGCTTCGATGCGGCCAGCTGCCAGCCAGAAGAGCTGGCATACCAGCAGCACAAAGACCAAGGTAGTGGCAATGGCGAACAGTAAACGGCTGCCGCCGCCCTGCCAGGCGAAGAATTGCGCCGTAAGCAGGGCGGGAACCCGTCCGCCCCAGGTGAAATAATGTGACCATTGGGAGGCTGCCAGATCGGCAAAGGACGTGATTTTCTGCCGTGGGCCAATGCCGTCCATGAGGTTGCCGGCATTGGCACCATCCCAGATGAAAGCATAGGAATAGTCATCGCCCACCATCGGCAGCAGCAGATTCCGCCAGAGGAATATGCCAGCGCCGAAGGCGAGGAGAACCTGCCAGGTCAGACGGTGCCAAAGGGACAGCCAGAGGCTGTATAGCCGGTCGGCCAAAGAATCCATGTTCAAATGATATCCTCCTTATCCGTTGGCGGTCGTTTCCCCTTGGGAGCTACCGCGATATAAAGCACAGGAATGATGAAAATACCCAGCAGGGTGGCGACGGTCATGCCGCCTACTACGGCGATGCCCATATTGCTGCGGGCACCGCTGCCAGCGCCAGCTGCCAGCGCCAGCGGCAGGCAGCCGGCAATGAAAGCCACCGAAGTCATCAGTATGGGGCGCAGCCGCAGCTTGGCAGCCGTCACGGCAGCCCGTAGCACGGGCATTCCATGTGCCTGCCGCTGCTTGGCGAACTCTACGATGAGGATGGCGTTTTTCGCTGCCAGCGCTATGACCAGCAGGATGCCGATCTGCATGTAGAGACTGCCGGGCTGCTGGGCAATGGCTTCCGACAGGAGGGCGCCGCCTATGCCTACCGGTACGGACAGCAGCACGGCCCAAGGCAGGCGCCAGGACTCGTAGATGAAGGTCAGGCACAGGAAGACGAAGACCAGCGACAATACCAGCAGGATAGCGGTATCGCTCTGGGCCTCCTTGGCATGACGGCTGGTCCCTGTCCAGGCGAGCTGGAAGCCTTGCGGTGTAGCTTCATGCACGGCCTGCTCCATGGCATCCATGGCTTCGCCGGTCGAATAGCCATCGCTGGGGCTGAGCTCGAAATGGACACTGCGGACACCATCATAACGGGATATGTTGATGGGGCCTGAGGACCGTTCGGCCTTCACCAGCGTGTCCAAAGGGATCATTGTCCCATCGCCGCTGCGGACGCGCAGGAAGCGCAATGCTTCCATTCCTTGGCGGAAGGGTGTGGCAGCCTGCACGACTACCTTGTAGACCTGTCCGTGACGGACGAGGTCATTCACCTCTTCGCCGCCGAAATTCACTTGCAGGGCACTGTATATATCGGTCAGTTCCACGCCCAGGAATTTTGCTTTGTCCTCATCTACCGTGAAGTCGGCATAGGGCGTGTTCAGCGTAAAGTCGGCTTCGACTTCGCCGATTTCCGGGTGCTCCTTGGCGGCGGCAGTGACCTTGGCGACGGCAGCCTGCAGTTCGGTCTCGGAATGGCCCGAAAGATCCAGCAGATGCATGGAGGCACCGCCTGTCATGCCTAGTTCGGGGATGGCGGGCGGATTGGTGCCCATGACCTCTGCTTCGGGGACAGACTGTCTGGCTTCGCCATCCAGCCATTCCAGGAAATCGTCTACACTCTGCCCCTCGTCAAGGCGGTCGGACCAGTCTTTCAAGGCGATGAAGAGCACGCCCGCGTCAGGGCGGGTATTGTCACTGAGCAGATCTGTCCCGCCGATGCCGATGACGGCTTTTACAGCCGGGTGTCCTTGGATCGCTGCGGACAGGTGGTTCAGGGATTCAGCGGTGTGATTCAGCGAGGTGCCAGCGGGCAGCTTCAGCCCCGCGATGACATAGCCCTGGTCTTCCTCAGGCAGGAACTCCTGCGGGAGCAGCAGATAGAGCCCGATGGTGCCGGCGGTCAGCAGAACCAGCAAGGTCAATGCCAAGCGGCTGCGGCGGAGCCAATGGCCGAGATGGTGCCGATAGGTCCGCTCGACCCGCCGCAGCAGGCGGTCCGCATGTGCCAGCAGCCAGTTCTTCCTGGCCTGCTGGTCTTGCGGGCGCAGCAGTAGCACGCATAGAGCGGGGGTCAGCGATAGGGCTGCAAAGGCCGAGATGCCCATGGACACGACCAATGTCAAGGCGAACTGACGGTAAAGCGTCCCCGTCATTCCCGGCAGGAAAGCTACTGGGACGAAAACTGCTGCCAGCACGAAGGCAATGGCCAGTATGGGGGCCTGCACCTCAGCCATGGCGGCGGACGCCGCCGCTTTCACTGGCAGACCGCGTTCCAGATGCCTTGATACGCTTTCGATGATGACAATGGCATCGTCCACCACGAGGCCGATAGCCAGGATTAAGGCGAACAAGGTCAGAAGGTTCAAGGAGTAATCGCCGAGGTAGAAGAAGAAGAACGTTGCGATCAAGGAGACAGGTACGGTCAGCAGTGTGATCAGGGTAGCCCGGCTGTTGCCGAGGAATAGATAAACGATGAGTGCAACCAGCAGCAGAGCCTCGCCAAAGGTATAGGCGACCTCAGTCATGGATTCCTGGATGAAGCTTGTCTGATCTACGACGATGCGGTATTCCATATCCGGCGGGAACATCTGCTGGGCCTCGGCCAATACTTTCTTCACTTTGCCGATGGTTTCCAAGGCGTTGGCGCTGTCGGTCAGAGAGATGCTGAAGGAGGCGGCTTCCAGCCCATCCTGATAGGAGACATAGCGGGTGTCGCGGCGGCCTTCCGTCACCGTGGCGACATCCCGCAGGCGGATGAGTTCGTTGGGTTGGGATGAGGGCAGGATGATGCTGCCGAAATCCGCAGGTGTCTGCCGTTTGTTCTTCACACGGCCTACCAGCTGATGTTCCTGACCTTTGGCGGTTGGCATCTTGCCTAAGGTGCCGGCCGCCGGCTGGGTGTTCTGCTCCTGGACGGCGGTGAGCACATCGGCGATGACAAGATTCTTGGCCGCGAGTTTGTCGGGATGCAGCCAAATGCGCATGGCATAGTCTTCGGTGTATTCGTCGACACTGCCGACGCCGGGGATGCGTTTTATCCTGTCGAGGAAATAGGTTTTGGCGTAATCCTGCAAGAAAATGCTGTCATATGTTCCGTGCGGTGAGCAAAGCGACATGGCAAAAACCATGCCGGGCATGGAACGGCTGGTGGTCACGCCGTAGTTCTGTACGGTCTGTGGCAGTGAGGGCAGGACCGTAGCGACCCGGTTCTGCACGCTGGCGGCGGCAATCTCGCCGTCGATGCCGGGGGCGAATTCGATATCCAGCTTGTAGTTTCCGGCGGCATCGGAGTTCGAGGTCATGGCGCGCAAGCCATCGAGGCCACGGATTTCCGCTTCGATGACGCTGGCTACGGTATCCTGCACGACGGCAGCGTCGGCACCTTGATAGGTGGCTGATACGGAAACTGTCGGGGGCATGATGCCGGGATATTCTGCTATGGGCAGGCGGAAGGCGGCTATCAGGCCGGATAAGGTCAGCAGAACCGCCAATACGATTGCCTGCAGGGGATGTCGGATAAAATATTGTGCCAAGAAAATCACCTATCTTAAAATTTGAGAACAGGATATATTTCTTCATGCGTGCCCGTTTTTCCTGCCGGATGGGCAGATCAAGGCAGGAGAGATTGGGGGATACCGCGTGTTTTCTTTTCGGCGTGTGGGGATTCTGTTATAATAGAAGATAAATGAGTGGCATAGTGGGGTGTGTGCATGGAATTACTGGATATACAGACACTGGGATTCCTGGTGTTTTTTGGTTTTATGGCCTCGTTCATCGACTCGGTGGTCGGCGGCGGCGGGCTTATCTCGATCCCGGCTCTGATGTGGACGGGGCTGCCGCCGGTGACGGTGCTCGGCACGAACAAGGCGGCGGCCGTCATGGGAGCGCTGACGAGCTTTGTGGCGTTCGTGAAGTCGGGCAAGGTGGATATGTGGCTGATCAAGCGGCTGTTCCCGCTGTCCCTGATCGGTTCGGGGCTGGGGGTGCTGGCGGTGCGCCTGGTGCCGCCGGATATCCTGCGGCCGCTTGTCGTCGTCATGCTCGTGGCGGTGCTCCTGTATAGTGTGCTGAAGAAGGACTGGGGCCGGGAGAACCATTATGCGGGCATGTCGGTGCGCCTGCTCGTGCTCTCCTGCCTGGTGGCCTTTTCGTTTGGATTCTACGATGGTTTTTTCGGCCCGGGGACAGGCTCGTTCCTGTTGTTCGCCTTCCTGATGGCCGGCTTCGATTTCATCGGGGCGGCTGCGAATGCACGGGCCTTGAACTTTGCCAGCAATATCGCGGCGGCGGTATTGTTCACCTATTTTGGCCTCGTGGATTTCTCGTATGCGATCCCGATGGGACTTTCGATGATTGCCGGGGCCTGGTGTGGCGCGCGCATGGCGCTTTCCAAGGGGACGGGCTATGTGCGGCCGCTGTTCATCATCATGACGACGGTGCTCATTGGCAAGCAGCTAGTGGATCTGTTTAAATAAGGGAGCGATATTTTTGGTCGGGATACCGGATTATATGGATTATGATCATCTGCGCAATCTGCGCATGAATCACGCAGCCTGGCGGTTACTCCGAGCCGACCAGGCTGCGTTCATTGCGGCGTTCTTCTATCGGGAGTTCATCGCGGGCAAGCGCCGTGGCATCGAGGCGCAGGAGCTCTTGGAGCACCTTGACCTGTTCCTTTACGATGCCCAGCGGCAGACAGAGGGCGAGGCCTTTGGCCGGTCGCCCCAGGATTATCTGGAGATCTGGTCGGACAGCGACCACGGCTGGCTGCGCAAGTATGAATATCACGATGAATGGTATTATGACCTCACAGCCCCTGCACAGAAGGCGGTCGAATGGCTCGTGAGCCTGCATAAGCAGGATTTCGTCGGTACGGAGTCGCGGCTGCGCACGGTATTCAATCTGCTGCATGAGATCGCGCGTGAGACTGACACGGATGCCGAGCATCGCAAGGCCTACCTGTTGGCGCAGCAGGAAAAGATCGCGGCGGAGCTGGCGGAAATCGAGCAAAGCGGTGTGGTGAAGCCACGGCTCGATGAGGTGCAGGTCAAGGAGCGGTTCCTGCAGGCAGAGGATACGGCCCAGGCCATCCTGGCCGATTTCCGTGAGGTTGAGGAGAATTTCCGCGAACTCACGCGCAAGGTACAGGATGATGTCGTCAAATGGACGCGCGGCAAGGGTGAGCTGCTCGAGAAGATCTTCAGTGAGAGCGATATCATCCGCAAGTCGGAACAGGGCCGGAGCTTCATGGCGTTCTGGCGTTATCTGATGCTTTCGCAGCAGCAGGAGGACTTCCGGACGACTATGGCACAGATCAGTGAGGCGGCATCAATCCGCGAACTTCTGCCGGATCATCCGCTGGCCTCCATCAACCGCGAGTGGGTGCGGGCGGCAGGTTCTGTCCAGCAGACCCTGGCACAGCTGTCGGCACAGCTCAGGCGTTATGTCGATGAAGCGTACTTGCAGGAGGAGCGGACCATCTATCAGCTGATCCAGCGCATCGAGACGCAGGCTCTGGAGCGGCGCGATGACATGCCAGCGGGGGAATTTACGTCCATCCGGGAGACGGCTCCGGCTGTGCAGCTGCCGATGGAGCGGCGCCTGTATGCGCCGCCGCAGGCTACAAAGCTCGTAAGTCCTGTCTTGCAGGCAGGAAGTGGCGACGACGGTGAGCTTACGGCTATTTTCGATCAGGTTATCGTCGATCGGAAAAAGCTTCAGGAAAATATCGAAGAGCTTCTGGCCGAGCGTCCGGAGGTCACGCTGGCGGAGGTGCTGGCTGTCCATCCGCTGCAACAGGGTCTGCCCGAGCTCCTGGGCTATCTGGTGCTCGCCAGCCATGCAGCTTCGGAGGCTTTTGACAGCAGTGCGTTGGAGCACATCCTGTTTGAACGTGACGGTCATAGGCTTATGGCTGTTTGTGATAGAGTCGTATTTTGGAGGAATCAGGAGTAATGGAATTAGAAAACACCGCAATAGCTGCTGGTGAGAATCCGCAGGAGCAGGCTTTTTCGCGGGCGGCAATCCTGCTGCTCAAGGGTATCGTGAGCCGCGGGAAGGATGAGGCCTTGTGGCAGGATATCTTGAGCAATCAAACGGGATTGCAGGATTATTTCCGGCGGCTGGGGCTTACGTTGATCATTGATGAGCTCGATGAATATGCTTACTTGCGTCAAGAGGAAAATAGCGGGCTGCCGCATCTGGTACCGCGCTATCCCTTAAGCTATAATCTGTCGATGCTTTTGGTGCAGCTGCGCAAGGTGCTGGCCGAATACGACCGCGCAGCGGGCAGCAGCCGTGTCGTTATCAGCTTTGAGGATATCCTGCGCCGCATGGAGCCGTTTTTACCCGTACAGATCAATGAGATGAAATACCGCCAGTCGGTTGAGCATCTGGTGCGGGCCGCTATGCGCATGGGGTTTTTGCAGAAAATAAAAGGCAAGGATACGGACTATGAGGTAAGACCCATCCTGCGCAGCTTTGTTGATGCGCAGTGGCTGGATGATTTTGCGCAGAGACTTGAGGCCTATGAGAAATATGGACAGGACCGTCATGCGGATACCGTCGCGGAAAATGGGGAAGGAGAGATGATGGATGAACTTATTCGAGACGACGACTGAGCTCAAGGACATCCCGCTTGGCTTCCGTTTGCAGCGGCTGGAAGTTTATAACTGGGGCACGTTCGACCAGAAAGTCTGGACACTTGATCTGCAGGGCGATACGTCGCTGCTGACCGGTGATGTCGGCTCGGGCAAGTCGACGCTCGTCGATGCCATCATCACCCTTTTGGTGCCGCCCCGTAAGGTGACCTACAACAAGGCGGCGGATGCAAGTGCCAAGGAGCGCAGCCTGGCTTCGTATGTGCGCGGCTACTATGGGCAGAAGCGCACCGAAGATGGCGGCGGTCGCCCCGAGGCCCTGCGAGGCAAAGATCAGTACAGTGTCGTTCTCGGCGTGTTCTCAGACCGCAATTTCGGGCGCACGGTGACGTTGGCACAGGTATTCTGGTTCCCCGAGGAGGCGGCGGCCTCGCCCAAGCGTTTTTATGTGTTGGCGCAGAAGACGCTTTCAATCACCGAGCGCTTCTCGGCTATCGGCGGCGATATGCGCGCGTTCCGCAAGCAGCTGGAGCGTGACTCGTTCATCAAGACCTTTGACGACTATCCGCAGTACGGCCATGAATTCCGCAAGATTTTCGGCATCCGGCAGGTACAGGCCATGGACCTTTTCCAGCAGACGATCTCGATGAAGAAGGTCGACAGCCTTACCGGCTTTGTGCGCCAGAACATGCTTGAGGTGCCGGATGCCGAGCAGGAAGTCGAGGTCATGCTGCGGCAGTATCATGATCTTGAGGCAGCGCATCAGGCGGTAGAGCGAGCCCGTGAGCAGCAGAAATACCTGCAGCCCATCGAGACCCTCGGCCAGGAATACGCGGCGGTCAGCCAGAAACAGCGGGAGAATGCAGCCATGCAGCAGCATCTGGCCGGCTGGCTGGCAGGCAAGGCCTATAAGGTGCGTGAAAGCATGCTCGGCCAGTCGGAGGCCCGGCTGGCCGAGCTGAAGGCGTCCTTGAAGGAGGAAAATGCTGCCTGTGATGGCCTGCGCCAGCAGCTGGCGGGAATCCAGCGGGAGATGGCGCGCAATGGCGGCCAGCAGCTCGATGAGGTGCGTCACCGGCTGGAGCTTTGCCAGCAGCAGAAGGGACAATGCGAACAGGTGCGCAAAAGCTATCAGGCGCAGCTTGACCTGCTGGTGCTGTCCATGCCGCAGACGCCGGCGGCCTTCCGTGACAATGCGCAGGCCATGGAGCAGCGCGGCCAGGCCATCGAGCAGGAGCTTGAGGAGCTTATCGCCGATGCGGGAGCCATCGAGGCCAACCGCAAGGAAGCCGCAGCGGCAGAGAAGCAGCTGACTGAGGAGATCGAGTCGCTGGCGGGCCGCAAGTCGAATATCCCGAATGTCTTCGTCAAGATCCGTGAGCAGCTCTGCGCAGACCTGAACCTGGCTGAGGACGAGATGCCCTTTGCCGGCGAGCTCATGGCGGTGAAAGAGGAGGAAGCTGAGTGGGAAGGTGCCTTGGAGCGCCTGCTGCATAGCTTCGGCATTTCCCTGCTCGTACCCGAAGCGCATTACGGCGAAGTCGCCGGCTGGATGGAGCAGCATGACCTGCGGGTGAAGCTCGTCTACTTCCGGGTGCCCGACTATGCAGAGCCGGCAGAGCTTGACAACCTGCCGGATGATGCGGCCTGCCGCAAGCTGGTGCTCAAAGAGGAGTCAGCCTACTGTGACTGGCTGTGCCATGAGCTTTATATGCGTTTCCGCCATAGCTGCTGCGAGACGATGCAGGAATTCCGTCAGGCGAAGTTCGCGTTGACCCTGCATGGCCAGGTCAAGATCAATGGCCGCCGCCATGAGAAGGACGACCGTCATGACCTCAACAACCGCCGCAATTATGTGCTGGGTTTCTCGAATCTGCGCAAGATCCAGTCGCTGCAGGAAGAGCGGGAGAACGTCCGTGAGGAGCAGAAGTTCTTCCAGCAGAAGCTGCGGCAGAACCGAGGGGCGCAGAAAAAACTGCAGGGCGAGAAGGATGCCATCATGCTGGCCGGACAGGTCAAGAGTTTTGCGGAGCTCGACATCGCGCCGCTTGAGGCGCAGATCGGGAAGCTGCGCCTGCGTGTCGATGAACTGCAGCAGAAGAACGATGTCTATCGCAAGCTGCAGGAGGAAGAGCAGGCGCTGCTGCGCCAGGTGGCACGCAGCCAGCAGGAAATCAGCGCGAAGCAGGATGAGGCCGGCAGAGTCCAGGAGCGCTGCCAGAGCACCCGCGAGCAGATGCTTGAGGAAGCGGAGCTCATAAGCGAGGAGACGCCGGAGGCGCAGGCCGAGGTCTATCCGCTGCTGGAGCGCTATATGGCAGAAGCCCTGCCGGGGCAGAGCTTTGAGCTTTCCAAGCGGCAGAAGCAGCAGGCGCGCTATGGCAGCTGGCTGCAAGCGGAGGGCTTGCGCCAGCAGGAAATCCTGCGTCATCATGGCGAGGAACTCACGCGCTGCATGACAGGCTTCTGCCAGAAGTGGCCTGAAGCCAGCGCTGAGCTGCTCTGTGCGCCGGAGGCGGCAGCGGATTATATCGCCGTGCTGGATCGCCTGCGCACCGATGACCTGCCCAAATTCGAAGGCCGGTTCCGCGAACTCTTGCGGGAAAATACAATCAATCAGATTGCGCTTTTCCAGACGCATCTGGAAAATACCTGCCAGGAAATCGAGGACCGCATTGCGCGCATCAATCATTCGCTGGCGGAAATCGACTATAATGAAGGCCGTTATATCCAGATAGAGTGCAGCCATGCCGTCAGCGATACCATCCGGCAGTTCCGTCATGATTTGCAGGCCTGCACCGATGATGCCTTGACGGGGACTGCTGATGATACCTATAGTGAACAGAAATTCCAGCAGGTTGCTAAGATCCTGGAGCGGCTGCAAGGCCGCCCTGGATCGGCAGAAATCGATGCGCGCTGGCGCCGCGAGGTCATCGATGTGCGTAACTGGTATACGTTCGCAGCTTCGGAACGCTGGCGCAATCCGGCCCCTGGCGAAGATACCGAGTACGAGCATTATACGGATTCGGGCGGCAAGTCGGGCGGTCAGAAAGAGAAGCTCGCTTACACGATACTGGCGGCGAGCATCGTCTATAACTTCGGTCTTGAGGGCAAGCGTGCCGGGGAGCAGTCGTTCCGCTTCGTCGTCATCGACGAGGCGTTCCTCAAGAGTTCTGATGAGTCGGCGCGGTTTGGGTTGGAGCTGTTCCGCAAGATGGACTTGCAGTTGCTCGTCGTTACGCCGCTATTGAAGATTGCGACAATCGAACCATTTGTGCGCCATGTCGGCTTTGTCTACCAGAAGGATGAGGAGCATAAGTCCTATTTACGCAATCTCACGATAGAAGAATTGCAGGCAGAAAAACTGGCACATACTGCCGGAAAGTGAAGAAACACAATAGTTTGAGGGCATCTCGCTTTAGAGATGCTCTTTTTTACTGCGATAAGGCAATAGTAAAAATGGTAGTTTTCAGAATAGAGAAATGTAGATTTTTAACGACAAAAGTCCTATTTTTGTATGAATATATACTTGTGCAAGTTAAGTGAGTGGGGTAGAATAAGCACTATGTTGTTTTTGGATATGAAAGCAAATTGTAATGTTATTTTCGAGAAGCCTGTTGGGATAAGGCTGACGTAGAAAGGTAGTGTGTAAGGAAATGCGACTAAAAGACATTGGTATTGGGTACAAGATCCTGGTGTTGGTAGTAATTGGCATTATTGGTATGGTGTCGTTGGGAATATCGAGCTACTTGGGGATGAGTAAAGCTAGCGATGACCTCGACAACATGTACAGCCGTAAATTGCAGGCAACCCGCTTGCTCGGCACGGAAATCAGCCTGATGCGTGCCGTCAAGGTAAGTGCAGTCGAATACATCCTGGAGCCGAACGACACAAAAATCGAGGAATCCATCGATGTAAACGTCAAGAAGTACGAAAGCTATTGGTCGGAATACAGACCGCTTGGTATGCGGGCAGATAAGGCGGCGGCAGAGATTCCCAATACGGAAGCCAAATGGGCCGAGTTCAAGCAGGGCGTAGAGGAATCGCGCCGGCTGATGAAAGCCGGGAAAAAACAGGAAGCTTGGGAAAAATTCCGGAAGGTAGAGATGACAACGGCTGAGGATTTGCTCAAGAGCCTGCAGGCTTTGCGCAAGGTTGCCGATGATAACGCAGAAATCCTCAACACAGAAATCAAGGCCAGCAATACGCATCATATCGAGTTCTCGTTCACGGTAAATATTTTGGCACTGGCTATTTTGATTGGTCTGGCTGTATTTATCATTCGCGATATCACGAGCTCGCTGCATCGTGGTGTAGCTATCTGCAATGCGATGAAGAATGGTGATTTCCGTACCAATGGCCTGCACAGTGTAGACCGTGGCGATGAGCTTGGCATGATGGCGAATGCCCTTTTTGGTATGCGTCACGAGCTTAATGGACTGATGCGCAATGTCAGCCAATCGGCTGAGCAGCTCGCGGCTTCGTCGGAGGAGCTTACGGCAAGTTCCAATCAGGCGGCACAGGCTTCGACGCAGGTAGCGCAGTCGGCGGCTGAAGTCGTCACTACGGTGGAAGACCAGCAGAAGGCTGTGGGCAACAGCAATGAGTCGGTAGCCCGCGTGCAGAGTGCCGTGGCCAATGTCAAGGAGCAGTCGCGCCTGGTCGCAGACAACTCGGCTTCGGCTGCTGAGCGCGCTGCGGCTGGTTCGGTAGCTATCAACGATTCGGTTGAGCAGATCCGCAGTGTCGAGCATACGGTAAACGGTTCGGCAGAAGTTGTTGACCGTCTTGGTGAGCGTTCGAAGGAAATTGGTGAAATCGTCGATACGATGGCTGGTATTGCCGAGCAGACGAACCTGTTGGCGCTCAATGCGGCAATCGAGGCAGCGCGTGCCGGTGAGCATGGCCGTGGCTTCACGGTCGTAGCCGAAGAGGTTGGTAAGCTCGCGCATGAGTCGCAGGAGTCGGCTGAAAAGATTGCGCGTCTTATCAAGGATATCCAGCAGGATACGGCGGATGCTGTGGATTCGATGAAGTCTGGCCGTGAGGCTGTTGTGTCCGGGGCTCGTTCCGTGGAAGAATTGCGGTCGATGTTTGAGGAAATCAATGGACTCGTCAAGGGCGTATCCAACCAGATCCAGACGGTGGATGAAGCGGTCGATGCGATGACGCAGGAAGCCAACGCCATTATGGGTGAGGTAAACAATATCAGCGGCTACAGCAATAAGGTAGCTTCGGAGATGCAGGCTGTATCGGCAGCAACCGAGGAACAGTCGGCTTCGGCGGAAGAAATTGCTTCGGCCAGCGATTCTCTGGCTGTTTTGGCACAGAAGCAGCAGGAGACGCTGTCGCATTTCAGATTCTAATTGCATAGAGAAGGATAGAAGCTGTCGTTCCATACGCAAGTATGGAGCGGCAGTTTTTTTGCTTTAGAGATATATCCAATAAGTATCATAACATTTTCGTATAGGCAAATTGGGCATTTTGGACGGTTTAACACTTGTAAAGGTGGGTGATTTAAGCTACAATTGGCAATACGACTGTAAAGGGGAAACAGCGCAGTTTATGTTATAGTGAGGCTCAGCAGGGAGAAATGAGCCGCAGTAGAAAGGCAGTGTGAGGATTTGAGACTGAAAGACATTCGCATGGGGTACAAGATTCTGGTGCTGGTATTGGTGGGCATCATCGGCATGGCGGCTCTGGGCCTCTCGGGGTATCTGGGAATGAGCAAGGCCAGCGATGATATCGATGATATGTATAGCCGCAAGCTGAAGGCTACGCGCTGGATGGGCTCGGAGATGAGCCTGATGCGCGGTGTGCAGATGAACATCGTCAAGCATATCCTCGATCCGAAGGATAAGGCCATCGAGGAGGCGCTGGCTGAGCGCATCAACAAGTATGGCGAAAACTGGGCGAAGTACAAGCCGCTGGGCATGCAGTCCGAGCTGGCGGCGGCAGAAATCCCCCATACCGAGGCACTCTGGGACAAATATATGAAGGAAATCCAGGATGTGAAAAACCTGGTAGCCGAGGGCAAGAAAGACGAAGCTTGGCAGAAATACAAGAACATCGAGAATACGACGGTCAAGGATCTCTTGAAGAGCCTGCAGGGCCTGCGCCAGGTGGCCGATGATGATGCCGAGAATCTCAATAACGATATCAAGGCCAGGAACAGCCAGCAGATTACGTTCTCGACGATGCTCTGCCTGATCGCATTCCTCATCTTGGGCGGCCTGTCCGTCATCATCATCCGCGATATCACGGAGTCGTTGGGCCGGGCTGTGGCGGCATGCAACAAGATGCGTGATGGTGATTTCCGACTGGTAGGCCAGTCTGTTGTTGATCGCGGGGATGAGCTGGGCCAGATGCTCACGGCCCTGACGCAGATGCGCGGCGAGCTCACGAAACTCATGCGCAATGTCAGCGAGTCCTCCGAGCAGCTCGCGGCTTCCTCCGAGGAGCTCACGGCCAGCTCGAATCAGGCTGCCCAGGCTTCGACGCAGGTCGCCCAGTCGGCTGCTGACGTCGTGAACTCGGTCGAAGACCAGCAGAAGGCTGTGGTCAAGAGCAATGAATCCGTAGAGCGCGTTCAGAGTGCCGTAACAGATGTCAAAGCACAGTCAACGAAGGTAGCAGATAACTCGGCATCGGCCGCTGAGCGTGCTGCCGCAGGCTCGATTGCCATCGATGATTCGGTCAATCAGATTCGCAGCGTTGAGCGCACGGTAAATGGTTCGGCTGAGGTGGTTGACCGCCTGGGCGAGCGCTCGAAGGAAATCGGCGAGATCGTCGATACGATGGCCGCAATCGCCGAGCAGACGAACTTGCTGGCCCTCAATGCTGCCATCGAGGCAGCCCGTGCTGGTGAGCATGGCCGCGGCTTCACGGTCGTAGCGGAAGAGGTCGGCAAGCTTGCGCATGAGTCGCAGGAGTCGGCAGAGAAAATCGCTAAACTCATCAAGGACATTCAGCATGATACAGAGGATGCCGTTGACTCGATGAAGACGGGCCGTGAGGCGGTCGTCGCGGGAGCCCGTTCGGTCGAGGGCCTGCGCACGATGTTCGAGGAAATCAACGGCCTCGTCAAGGGCGTGTCGCAGCAGATCCAGACGGTGGATGAAGCCGTCGATGCGATGGCTCAGGAGGCTGCGACAATCACGACGGAGGTCGCCAATATCAGCGGCTACAGCAATCAGGTCGCCTCGGAGATGCAGGCCGTATCGGCTGCCACCGAGGAGCAGTCGGCTTCGGCTCAGGAGATTGCCTCGGCTAGCGATTCGCTGGCTGTACTGGCACAGAAACAGCAGGAAGCTTTGGCACGGTTCAGATTCTGATAGGAATCCGTAAAGGGGCATCTTTCCCGCCCTCTGGGAAAGATGCTTCTTTTTCACAAAAACAAGTAAAATGAAACAATTATAAAACCGTTACAAACCTATTGAAAAACGATAAAATGGATATTATAATATATATGTAGAGAAATATACCTATTGATATAAAGGATTAAGGAAATGGACAAGGAAAGAGAGGGATTGTCATGGGTATATCCGCGGTAAGCATCACAACGCTGACCAGTTTCCCGCAAATGAACCGTGAAGTGACGGCGAAGGGACAGCAGGCGGCGAAGGCGCATAGCGAGGCGGCAGCATCTTACACGAAAGTGTCGAATTTTGGCAACGAGACCAAGCTCGGCAGCAGTGCTTTCCAGCATGCCAATCGGACGATTGTGGACATTGGGGAAAGCAAGACTGCAATGCTCATGGATCGAAGCAAGTCTTATTATGAAGTTTCGAACTTTGGCAATGAGACCAAGCTCGGCTCGAGCAAGTTCCAGCAGCAGATCAAAGCCGATGCGGAGCAAGGGGCCAAAAATTTGTCCAAGGGGATGAAGGCAACCGCAGACATCACGCGGGTGTCGAACTTCGGGACGGAGACGAAGCTGGGCAAGAGCGGCTTCCAGCAGATCAATGCTCAGATCATGCAGGCCCGTCAGAAAGCCTATACGCAGTTCGCTGATTTCCAGAAAAAAGCCGGCGGCAGCATTGACATTGGTGCGTAAAATGAAAACATGGATACGACCTTCTTCTTTGTGAAGAGGGTCTTTTTTTATCTGTAGCGAATGTTACAGCCAGCCGGGGAGCGCGCCGCTATAATGGGAGATGTTGATAGGTCAAGCGACTATGCTTTGTGTATTATTACTCCGCCCCAGCGGCGCGGAAAAGGAGCGATTATTTATGGAAAACAAGATGTTTTGCTATCAGTGCCAGGAGACGGCTGGCTGCAAGGGTTGCACGCAGGTCGGCGTCTGCGGCAAGAAACCGGAAGTGGCAGCGATGCAGGATCTTTTGATTTATGTGACGAAGGGGCTGTCAGCTGTTACGACGCGTCTGCGCGCTGAGGGTAAGAAGGTTTCGGCGGAGGTCAATCACCTGATTACGCTGAATCTGTTCGTGACGATTACGAATGCAAACTTCGACCGCGAGGCAATCATCAGCCGCATCAAAGATACGCTGGCTGCGAAGACAGAGGCGCTGGCTGTGCTTACGGATCGTGAGAATCTGCCAGAGGCGGCGCTCTGGAACGATACGGAAGATGGTTTTGATGCTAAGGCTGCCAAGGTTGGCATCCTCGCTACGGAAAATGAGGACATCCGCAGCCTGCGCGAGCTCATTACTTATGGTCTCAAGGGCTTGGCTGCTTATCAGAAGCATGCCAATGTGCTGGGCTATGAGAATGAGGCTATCGATGCTTTTGCCCAGTCGGCTCTTGCCAAGCTGCTCGACGACAGCTTGACGGGGGATGATCTTACGGCGCTTACGCTCGAGACGGGCAAGTGGGGCGTCGATGGCATGGCGTTGCTGGACAAGGCCAACACGGAGACGTATGGCAATCCGGAGCTCACGCAGGTCGACCTCGGGGTACGCCAGAATCCGGGTATCCTGATCTCGGGGCATGACCTCAAGGATCTGGAGATGCTGCTGGAGCAGACCCAGGGCACGGGTGTCGATGTCTATACGCATGGCGAGATGCTGCCAGCCCACTACTATCCGAAGTTCAAGAAATACGAGAACTTCGCGGGCAACTATGGCAACGCCTGGTGGAAGCAGAAGGAAGAGTTCGAGGCGTTCAACGGCCCGATCCTCATGACGACGAACTGCGTGGTACCGCCGAAGGCATCGTATCAGGACCGCCTGTTCACGACGGGGGCCACGGGGGTGCCGGGCTGCCAGCATATTGCCTTGCAGGCTGATGGCACGAAGGACTTCACGCCGGTCATCGATCTGGCCAAGAAGTGTGCTGCCCCGACAGAACTCGAACAGGGCAAGATCGTCGGCGGCTTTGCGCATGAGCAGGTATTTGCCGTGGCCGACAAGGTCGTTGAAGCTGTCAAGTCTGGTGCTATCAAGAAGTTTGTTGTCATGGCTGGCTGCGATGGCCGCATGAAGTCCCGTGACTATTACACGGAATTTGCCAAGGCGCTGCCGCAGGATACGGTCATTCTTACGGCTGGTTGTGCGAAGTACAAGTACATCAAGATGGATCTTGGTGATATCGGTGGTATCCCGCGCGTGCTTGATGCTGGCCAGTGCAATGACTCCTACAGCTTGGCCCTCATTGCCTTGAAACTCAAGGAAGTGTTCGGTCTTGAGGATGTCAATGAATTGCCGATTGCCTACAACATTGCCTGGTATGAGCAGAAGGCTGTTATCGTGCTTTTGGCTTTGCTGCATCTCGGTGTCAAGAATATCCATCTTGGCCCGACGCTGCCAGCCTTCCTGTCCCCGAATGTGGCGAAGGTACTCGTCGAAAACTTCGGCATTGGTGGTATCACGACTGTTGAGGAAGATATCAAGAAAATGATACAGTAAAACCGTCCCATAAGGGATGGGATGCTAGAGAAAAGCAACCTGTTTGGTGGTTCCTACCACAACAACAGGTTGCTTTTTGTGCAAATGGCTGAAGCAGGACTTTCGTCCAAATAGTAGAATAATTGCAGTAATGAGTTGCCTGTGCAACATATGCATGTGATTAGAGATGATATAATGAGGCGAAATGGAACCGGAAGAATAGCAAGGAGGGAATTGGATGCAGATCTATCATTTGGATTTACAGGAACTACCCTTGTTTCGGGATGTTTCTCCGGCGGAGGTCGATCGTTTCATCGTAAGTACAGGAACTTCGATCAAACGCTACGAGAAGGGGACGCGTATCCTCAAGGCCTATGAGCCCAATGCCAATATTGGTGTGATGGTCGAAGGGAAGGCCCAGGTCATCGCCGAGGATCGCTTCGGCAATGAATCGATTGGCCATACGCTGGAACGCGGTGCGATGATGGGCAGTGCCTCGGCAATCCTGCCACTGTTCCAGCCGAACAACAATACTTCGATCGAAACGCTGACCGATGCCATCGTGCTTTGGGTGCCCTACCGGTCGCTGCTGGTAGCCGGGCCGAAGCTCGGCCGTACGCATGGCATGGTCATGCGCAATTTATTGGAAGCTTTTTGCCGCAAGAATGTCATGATGATGGAAAAGATCGAGCTCTTGTCGCAGAAGACCTTGCGTGAGCGGCTGATCCTCTATCTGCTCCAGCGTGAAGGGCGCTATCAGAGCGAGCAGGTCAAGGTGCCGGGACGCGTGCAGCTGGCCAAGGAGATCGAGTGCAACCGCAGTGCGTTGACCCGTGAGATCGCGTCGATGAAAGCGGAGGGCGTGCTGACTGTCGGTGAGGACTGGCTGCGGCTCAATAAGGACAAAATCGGGTGTTGAGTCATGATAACGATAAAATTTGAAGCGGTCACCCAGTCCTTCTATGGCCGGACAATCTTCCAGGATATCAATGCCGAGCTGCGGAGCGGGACGATCACGGCTGTGACCGGTCAAAATGGCAGTGGCAAATCGACGCTGCTGAAACTGGCGGCCCGGTTCATGCTGCCAGCTGCTGGACAGGTAAGTGTCTGGGAGGAGGCGCGTGAGCTGCGGCGGGCGGAGCTGCGCAGCCGGCTGGCGATGGTGACGCCGGAGCTGAGGTTCTATCCACGGCTCACGGCGCGGGAAAATCTCGCCTTTCTGCTGGGGCTCAGGGGAATCACGCTGGATGATGCGGCCTTTTCGGCTTTGATGATGCGTGTTGGCCTGCGGGAAACGGAAATCGCGGCAGTGTTCACGGGGGAGTTCTCGACGGGCATGCGTCAGCGATTGAAGCTGGCCGCGCTCCTCGCATCAGGCGCTGATATCTGGCTGCTCGATGAGCCTGGGGCGAATCTCGATGCGGGGGGCCGCGAGCTGGTGCTGCGCGAGGCGCGGCAGGCGGCAGACGAGGGCAGACTGGTGCTCTGGGCGACCAACGACGGACGAGAGGAGGCGGCAGCAGATGCAGCAATCCATCTGGCAGGGCATTAAGCTCGTATTCATCAAGGAATTGACGGCGGGGCTGCGGTTCAAGGCGGCCTGGGCGGCCATGTTCATGTTTGCGCTTACGACGCTGGCTTGTGTCAGCATGGCGCTGCAAGGCGGTGTGGTGGAGCCGCGGCTGCTGGCAGCTCTTTTGTGGGTCTGTCTGTTCTTCGCCGCGATGGCTGGGGCTGACCGCGTGTTTGCCGATGAGGATACGGCCGGGACATTGCTCACGCTGCGCATCTTTGGGCCGTCGCAGGCCGTGCTGCTGGGGAAGATGCTCTATACATTATTCCTGCTGGTGCTGCTGGCCATGTTCATAACGCCGCTGTTCCTGCTGCTGATGGATGTGACGGTGGCCGCACCTCTGGTGCTGTGGGGGACCATGCTGCTGGGATGCACAGGCATAGCGGCGGCGGGGACGCTGATTGCGGCACTGACAACAGGGGCTAGTGTCCACAGTGGCTTGTTTTCGATATTGATGCTGCCGGTCATCTTGCCCGTGTTCCTGCCAGCGATATCGCTGACGGCAGGCGCCTTTGGCAGTGGGGGGATAACGGGCTCGTACCTCGGCGGCATGGCGCTCTACGATCTTATCTTGTTGGTCGGGGCATCGATTTTGTTTGATTATCTTTGGTATGAGGATTGATTATCTGATTATAGGATACGGGGATGATGAAAGTGATACAGGCGAGAATGCTGCCGTGGGCGGTTGGCCTGCTTACAGCAGTGGTGATATATCTGGTGTTCTTTGTGGTGCCGCCTGCACAGGGACTGGGAGATTATGTGCGCATTGCATTCTTCCATATCCCAATGGCGTGGGTGTCTGTGCTGGCATTCCTCATGAGTGCCTGGTGGGGCGCAGGCTATCTGCGGCGGCAGGAGATGAGGGCTGACCGCCTGAGTGCGGCATCGGCCAAGCTGGGCTTGGTATTTGTCGTGTTGGCGACAGTCAGCGGTGCAGTCTTCTCCAAGCTGACCTGGGGAGCATATTGGAACTGGGATCCACGGCAGACGACGATTTTCGTACTGCTATTGATCTACGGTGCCTATCTGACACTGCGGGCAGCAATGCCTGAGCCGCGGCGGCGGGCACGCGTGACGGCAGTCTATGCGTTGTTTTCGTTCCTGACGGTGCCGTTCCTGGTGTTCATCATCCCGCGGCTGTACTTTTCGCTGCATCCTTCGCCGGTCATCAATGGCAGCGGCTCGCTGGACATGGATCCTGTGATGTTGGGGACATTGCTGGCGGGGCTGCTGGATGCGACACTTCTCTATGTTTGGCTGGTGTTCCGCAGCGTTGGCGGCAAGGATAAGGAGGCGTTACCATGAACCGGAAAATATTGTTGGGACTGCTGATCCTGGCGTTTATCGGTTATGCGGGGTACAGCTTTGTCGATTCGGTCACGCCGTATGTCGGTATTGCTGAGGCGCGGACGGCGACCAGCAGTGTCCAGGTCAAAGGGCTTTTGGATGAAAAGGCGGAAGCACCGTATATGGAAGGCGATAACTTCGTATTCACGCTGCGCGATGAAGATACGGGCGAGACGATGCTCGTACGCTATCATGGGACGAAGCCGGATCAATTTGATGAAGCACATCATATTGTCGCTGTGGGCAAGTATCGGGATGGTGCGTTCCAATCCGATAAACTGCTCATAAAGTGCCCGTCGAAATACGAGCAGCAGAAATAGATAAGGAGGTTTCTTCTCTTGGTTGGTACGATATTTTTGGCGCTTGCACTGGCGCTGTCCTTGTGTGCTTTGCTTTGCTACGGCGCGCGCACGGAGCGCATGGAGCGCTATGGCCGGTGGCTGACAGTCCTGTCCTTTGCCGGTTCGCTTGGTGCAAGCATTTATCTGCTGGTCTTGATTTTTGGCAATCACTTCGAGATCGCTTATGTGGCCAGCTATTCGTCGGCAGAATTACCGGCGGTATACAAGTTCTCGGCCTTTTGGGCTGGACAGCAGGGATCGTTCTTGCTCTGGCTGCTGTTCCATGCGGCGGCTGGTGTTATCCTGGGCTATCGTCAGCGCTTGTCAGCTGTAGGCATGTGCGTATATATGGTTTTGCAGACGCTGCTCACCATTCTCGTGCTGGCCAAGAGCCCGTTCCTGCCGCAGGAGGTTGCCGTCGAGAATGGCGTTGGCTTGAATCCTTTGCTGCAAGATCCGTGGATGGCTGTCCATCCGCCGATCATCTTCCTTGGTTATGCGCTGCTGGCCGTGCCCTTTGCCTGCTCGGCAGCAGCTCTTATCGAAGGGCAGATGGCGAAAGACTGGCTGGAGACGGCGCGCCGGTGGGCCTTGGTGGCTTGGGCCTTCCTCGGAGCCGGTATCTTCATTGGCGGCTATTGGGCCTATAAGGTATTGGGCTGGGGCGGCTTTTGGGGCTGGGATCCGGTGGAGAACTCGTCACTCGTGCCCTGGCTGGTTGCTGGTATCTTCATCCACGTGCTGCGCGTGGCCCGCGTGCGCGCTGCGGCACTGTCGATGGTGCATCTTGCGGCGGTCTTTGCGTTCTCGCTCGTCCTTTATGGCACGTTCCTGACGCGCAGCGGCATCCTCGGAGACTTTTCGGTACATTCCTTCAGCGGGACGAGCATCGGCATGACGATTGCCGTGGTCAATGCGCTGGTCCTTGTCGGCGGACTGCTGCTCCTGACTGTCCGGGCGGGGAAACTGCCGCAGGGGGAAATGTATCCTGCCTATGAAAGCCGTGAATTCCTGGTACTGCTCGGCGCCCTGCTGTTGGTATTCCTCGCAGCGGTCATCTTCCTGGGGATGTCGATGCCGCTGCTGACGCAGCTGTTGGGCAAACCGGCCGCTGTCGACACGGATTTCTATGTCCGCACGACGCTGCCGCTGGCTATCGTCATGATGGTCTGCCTGGTGGGCGCGAGCCTGCATCGCTATGGGGAAGGCAATAAGGTGGGGCCGCTGAGACCACTGGCCGCATTTGTCCTCCTGGGGGCTGCGCTGGCCTGGCTGGCAGGTGTCCGCCAGGTCATGCCGCTTCTGCTGGCAGGGGCTGCACTCATGGGCGTTGCCGCGTCCTTCTGGAGCTGGCGCAGGCAGGCGCTGGGACTGGGCGGCATGCTCGCCCATGCTGGCCTGGGACTTTCGCTGCTGGCCATCGTCTTGTCCGGCAGCGGCAGCAGGACTGTCTCGCAGGAGCTGGCAGTCAATGAGCCCGTGACGCTTTATGGTCATGAGATTGTCTTCAAAGGGCAGCAGTTTGCGGATGATATGCGGGAGAAATACTACATCTATACCGTTGATGGGCGTGAAGTGCGGGCATTGACGAAACTCCATGCCAATGGCGAGGATGCAGCCCGCGAGCCAGCCATCGACAAAACACTGGGCGGCGATATCTACATCGCTCCGACACCGCCGAAAAGCAGCGGCCGCCAGGAGCTTATCTTAAAGCATGGGCGCATGGATATGGATGATCTTTTTGCTTATCGTTTTGAAGGTGTGTCGCTCGAAGAGCAGGGCGGTGGCAAGATGCTCGTCAAGGCGGTCATTGCTGTGACCGATGGCGATACGATCGAGCGCGTCGAGCCGGCGATACAGGCCACGCAGGATGGTGGCACCTCCAAGGCCGTGGAGGTATTCGGCGGCCAAAAGCGCATCCGTCTGACAGGCGTAGCTGCTGACCAGAAACAAGTGCGTTTGGAAATCCTGCCATCAATCGAAACGGAAACCCAACAGGCGATTACAGCTAGTGTCAGCATCAAGCCGTATATCTGGCTACTGTGGCTGGGTAGTGTGCTAGTCTGTGCAGGAACGTTGACAGCTTTAAAAAAATAGCAAGATAGTGAAAAAGCACTTCTGTTTTAAGGATGGGAGTGTTTTTTTTTATAGGATAAAGGTCATGGGACGTTGACAACGGTGCAGTAACTATATAACATATATGAGTATAATACGTTTCGCGGTGGCAGCAGCTAGGGACGGATAACTTTGGCTATGGAGGTAGGGATTTATTTATGGCTATGACAGTACTAAACAATGCAGCAACTATGCTTACACTGGGAACGTTGAATAAAAACGCTTCATCGTTGGGCAAACAGCTTAGGAAAGTGGCTACAGGGGCTAAAATCAACAGTGCAGGAGACGGTGCTTCGGAGTATTCGATTTCTGAACGTATGCGGGTGAGAATACGCGCATTGGAGCAGGATGCGGCCAATGTGCAGACTGGACGCTCCATGTTAAACGTGGCAGCGGGGGCTATTCAGGAACAGTTGGAGATTATGAAGAATATTAAGGCTAAAGTCCTGGATGCCAACAATGATACGAATACGGACATTGATCGACTCACCATCCAAAAAGAAATATCTCAAGGGTTCGAACAAGTACATGATATTGCCTATGAAACCAATTATAATGGCAAAATGCTCTTGGTGGGGGATAAGAAGGTCGATGAAATCTATACCTGGAGAGTCCTGGATAAACCAGAGACTGTACCGGGAAGTGATACCTTGAATTTGATTGCTGATCAGTATTCCTCCTTGGATAATAAAACAGGACCGTTTGCAACGCTGCCGTTTTATTCGACTTCAGCCGTTTCGGCTGAGCCGATTTTGGGAGCTGCTACTCAGGTGAATCTAGCAGGAGGAACGAAGGGGCATTATAACGATCCGCAGGAGTCAACACCGGCATCTTTCTTGATGGATTTCAGTGGGTATACTAAATCTACGGCAGAGGGGGTAGGATTTCGTACAACCAGGGGGTATACTACGGCTTATGATACCTATTATGTATTGACCTCTGATCCTACTAAGAATCATCGTCATGGTGATACCACCAGAGAGAATGTAGTGGAGATAGATATTTCCGGTGCTAATACTGGGGCAGAAATTGCTGCTAAAGTGGCGGCAGCGATACGGAACAATGGTGAGACAGTAGGCGATACATCTGTGAACGGATCAACAGTTACAATAACCACCTCGTATAGGGGGAGTGCGGCTAACGACGTTACAGTAAAGGGCTGGTCACAGCCAGCAGCTACTGTGGATAAATCTCTGGGTGGTGGTGCCAGTGCGAAAAATGGGCGTTCCAGTGCTACGGCAACTGGACTAGGTAGTGGAAATGCAACAGGAATCGCACCTACGGCAGGCAGGTATATTGATCCTACGTATAAGGAAGTATATGATCCGGCTACGGATATTACCAGCAGGGTAATTGATGTGCCTGGTCATTACGAAGGTGGCTCGGGTGGAACCAAGGCGGAAATAGAATACAATATTGGTAACGCGGCTATAGGTTCCGGTTTGGCAATCACAGGCTCTAATGGTGGTACAGCTTATGTGCGCTTTGTGGAAGGCAGTGGTATAACTAGGGATAGCACTGGAGTCTATGAAATAGGCAAGAGTGCTGATATAAGTAATCAGATGTTATATGCATGGGATACCTACAATGCACAGAGCCGTGTTAGCAGTTATGTGCAGTTTTCCTTGTCTGGAGGAAAGTTGACACTTACTTCTGTCAATGAGGGGGGCAGTATTAATGTTTCAGATGGTTTTTCTAGTGAGCCATCAGCGGCAGCTATTCCCAATCGGACGGTTCAGGTAAACTTTTCGGAGGTAAAAGAATATAATGGAACTGTAACGCAGGCAACTGGTGGTGTTGACAGAGGAAATTACGTATGGGGAGACACGGCCAGCTACGATATAGATTTATCGGCGTATGATGTTACAGATAACGATAAGCTTGAAAAATTCATCGGGTCCCTTAAGGGAAAGGCCATAAAAACGCCTCAGTCTGATGTTGAGTTCGTTGATACGAAGGTATCCACCTCTTTGGATGCTATGGCACATATGCCTGGGGTTGCTGTGGTGGATTTGAACGCTTTACGGTCTGCCGTGAGTGGAGGTACCACTATTGCGGATGCTTTTATAAATCTTATGAAAAACAAAAGTGGTTATAGTGCTCCTGGTGCGGGGGCAAAGATATTGAGGGTTACGGCTACGCCATATTCTGAGGAAAGAGGGAATAGTCAGACTATCAGTATCAGTAAGGGCAATATGAGTGCCTATACCATTGATTTTAAATCTTATGCAGAAAGCAATGGCTTGTCTTTGCCGGACGCTTTGGATGGTAAGGGATTCCGTGTGTATTGTGCTACTTGCGCGGATCAGTGGTTCAACTTTCAGTTCAAAGCGAAGGATGATCCCTCTGATATTGATCGTCCTGCCAGTGGCCAGTCGGGAGCAGATCTAAAAACTACCATTATCGATATATCCGGGGTAACGGATGTGAAGTCTTTGGTGCAGGCAATATATGATCAGGGCGGCAATGCCATGGAACATATCATGAACGGTCACTCCCATCTGCTGCACTTTGCGGCTGATCCTGAGGCAGGGACGCTTACGGTTTATGATCAGCGCATGTTCGATTTGAGGGAAAGAGCATGGCAGTATCCTTATTTGCAGGAGCAGGGGGCGAAGTTGGCAGATGGTATCCTCGATGATGTGCAGAAAGCTACGCGGGGTATAATGGTTCGGGATTTGATTATTCACCATACCGATAAGGCCAGTATGAACATTCATGTTCAGATTCCGCAGACCTCAATGGATCATCTTTTCAACTATATACCTGGGGTAGCATCCTACAAGGACTATAACGTTTTAACGCAGGCCAGCCGGGAGAAACTTTTAGGCAATCAGGCTGGGCGGATGTCACTGGATGGAACGCGTATGGTGAAGAACGATGAGCCGGGACTTTTGGATCGGGCAATCGAGTATCTGCTGGATGCCAGCACACTGGTGGGGGCACAGACCAGCCGTTTGGGAATGACGTATGATAACATCATCGCTCAGCAGGAGGGGACAACTGCTTCGGAATCCACCATAAGGGATGCGAATATGGCCAAGGAAATGACAGAATACACGAAGTATAATGTGCTTACCCAGTCTGCGCAGTCTATGCTGGCACAGGCAAA
>NZ_FOQK01000010.1 GCF_900113715.1 Pseudoselenomonas ruminantium
CTGCCCGGCGGCGCGGCTTTCCTCGAATAAAAACACGGTAATTTACAAACTGCAATTTATTTTTGTACAGTAAAAATCCCCCAGGGGATTTGGAAGCATCCTGGGGGATTTTCGGGGAATTTATAGAAAGTTCTTGGATAGCTGATCAGCCGGCGATGCCCGGGGTCGTCATCTGTTTCGGGGAGAGGATCTTCTCCATCTTCTCCTGGGAGATGAGGCCCTTCTCCAGGATAACCTGACGGACCGGTTTGCCCGTGTTGTAGGCTTCCTTGGCAATCATTGCGGAGTTCTCATAGCCGATGTGCGGCAGCATAGCCGTGACAACACCGACGCTCTTGTCGAGCCACTCCTGGCACTGCTCTTTATTCGGCTCAAGGTCGATGAGCAGTTTATCAACGAAAGTATCAACAGCGTTAGCCATGTACTTCATCGAATTGAACATGTTGAAGCTGATGACCGGCTCCATGACATTGAGCTCGAACTGGCCGTTCTCAACGCCGAGGGAAACAGCGATATCGTTAGCGATGACCTGATAGCAAGCCTGGTCGAGAACCTCGGCGATGACCGGATTGACTTTGCCCGGCATGATCGAGGAACCCGGCTGGCGTTTCGGCAGCTTGAGCTCGTTGAAGCCGCAGCGCGGGCCCGAAGCCATCATGCGGAAATCGTTAGCCATCTTGATGAGTACGAGAGCCGTCGTCTTCATAGCGCTCGATACATCGGAGAAACCATCGGTGTTGTTCGTTGCATCGATGATGTTGTCAGCCGTCACATATTTCTCGCCCGTGACTTCCGAAAGCGTCTCAGCGACTTTCTTGATGTACTCCGGCTCAGCATTGAGGCCCGTGCCTACAGCCGTGCCGCCCATGTTCATGACATGGATGCCATCGATGGCATAATCGATGCGGGCAATGCCGCGGCGGATGGACGAAGCATAGGAGCCCATCTCCTGGCCCAGCGTGATAGGTACAGCATCCTGCAGATGCGTACGGCCCATCTTGAGGATATCCTTGTACTCCTCAGCCTTCTTCTCGAGCTCCGTAGCGAGACGGTCGAGGGAAGCCGTGAGTTTCTTAGCCTTATGCGAGAGGCAGACCTTGATGCTCGTCGGGAAGCTGTCGTTCGTCGACTGTGCCATGTTGGCATGGTTGTTCGGGGAGATGATATCATAGCTCCCTTTCGGTTTGCCGATGATCTCGAGGGCGCGGTTACAGAGAACCTCGTTGACATTCATGTTGACTGACGTGCCAGCGCCGCCCTGAATCGGATCAACCGGGAACTGATCGAGCCATTTGCCTTCGATGATTTCGTCAGCAGCCTGGACGAGCGGCTCGCCGATCTCTTTCGGCAGGCGGCCCGTAGCCATGTTAGCCAGGGCAGCAGCTTTCTTTACCTTGGCAAATGCCTGAACGAAATCCGGATCGATGGTCTGACCCGTGATCTTGAAGTTATCAATGGCACGCATCGTCTGAACGCCATAATAAACATCATCCGGTACCTGAAGCTCACCAATGAAATCATGCTCTGTTCTCATAATCGTCCACGTTCCTTTCTTTTGGCTGCTGTTATCCCCCAGCAGTCACAAACAACATCATTGATAGTGAAACGTATTGTTTCTGATTCCTAGAATCATCAATCGCTTAACTTGGTATTATTGTATCATGTATACAAAATACACGCAAGTACAAAATTAATATTTTTTACTTTTTTGTCCGCCTGAATTGTACATTATTGTAGTACAATTCAGGCAGGCAAATCATTTTCCGCAACGAAATCACATAGACTTACAACATGCCCAGCACTTTCATGACTGGCAGGCCAACGCCCATCCAGACCACGATGTGCAGGACCGTGATGATGAAGCCGATCTTCCACCACTCACCCTGGCCCATGAAGTTCGCGCCGAAGAAGATCGGCGTGACACCGCAGCCATAGTGGGTGAGGAACGAGGCGCTGTTGCAGAGCGCGCCCAAGAGGATCAGTACGCCGAGCACCGGCGCACCAGCAGCCACCAGGATCGTCGCGAAAGCCGCAAACAGAGCCATGATATGGGCACTGTTGCTCGCGAGCAGATAGTGTGCAAAGGTATAGATGAGGCAGAGGATGATGAGCATCGTCATCCACGGCATTCCTGCGAACTGTGCAGCCATAGCCCCAGCAAACCATTTCATCAGACCGAATTTCGACAGGTAGGCTGCCATGTTGACCAGCACGCCCATCCATACGAGGACGTCCCAGGCACCATGCTGCTTCGTGATATCCGACCAGTCGAGGATCTTCGTCAGGAGCATGGCCGAAAGGCCCAGGAGTGCGACGAAGGCCGAGTCAATATGGTGGATGGAGCCCGTAGCCCACATGACGAGAGCTGCGATGAAGATCACGCAGAGGATCTTCTCCTTGAGCGTCATAGCGCCCATCTGGCTGAGCTCTTTCTTGGCCAGCTGCATCGTCTCCGGGGAGTCCTGGATCTCCGGATTGATGAGCTTATAGAGGATAGCCGGCGTAGCGATGGTCAGGATGAGGCCCGGAATGATGCAGGCCAGGAACCACTCGCCCCAGCCGATCGAAGTGCCGAACATCTCCTGGGCCAGCGTGTTGCAGAGCACGTTGTTCGAAGCGCCCGTCAGGAAGATGCAGGCCGAGGTGATGACAGCGGCATAGGCGCTGAACATCAGGAAGGCACCCGTGCGCTTGTTCTTGCCCGTCTCCGCATCAGAGCCAATCGCCGCCGTGACACTGCGGACGATCGGATAGATGATGCCGCCGCCGCGCGCCGTGTTGGACGGCGTGAACGGAGCGATGATGAAGTCAGCCGCACTCATGACATAGGCGACGCGCAGCGTGCTGCTGCCGAACTTCGAGAGCAGCATGTAGGAAATGCGCTTGCCAAGCCCCGTCTTGATGAAGCCCTCGGCGAACATGAAGGCCGATACGATCAGCCAGATCGTCGTGTTCGAAAAACCAGCCAGCGCCTCACCTGGCTTCATGATGCCGAGCACCGGCAGCAGAGCGCAGGCGATGATGGCGATGGCACCGATGGGCATCGGCTGCAGGATGAAGCCCGCGATGGTCGCGATGAATACGGCGAGCAGGCCCCAAGCCTGCGGGCCGACACCAGCCGGTGCCGGGATGAACCAGATGATTGCGCCAATGGCCACACACATGAGGCCACGTACCAGGGGACTGAGCCCTTGGCTTTGCTTTTGTTCAGACATGATACTTCCTCCTTATGATTCCGTCCCATCAGCCATTCCTGCGTTTCCAACGATAAGAATTGACTAATGGTTTGATTGATGATATTAATATAACTAACCGACTACAAGAAACTACAAAATCCGACACATTAACGACAAATATTTTTTGATAATTTTATATTATCTCTAAGAGGATACATTTATACGTGTATACAAAATAATAAATACACATCATCTTGAAGGAGTACATCATGTTTGACACCAAGCCCACGCGCCGCGACTGGCTCGTGTTCCTATTCATGCTCATCCTCGTGCCGCTGGCCGGTGAGCCCAAGATCCACCCCTTCACCGGGGACTTCGCCAATTTCCGCGTGAGCTTCGGCTCGCCGGTCTTCCTGCTGTTCCTGCTCTGGCTGCGTCCCTTCCCGCGGCTGTTCACCGGCACCTGCGCCGGCATCACGGTCATGCTGTTCCGCACGGCGCTCGATGTCTGCCTCTACGGCCAGCCACTGGGAGCTTCCTTTGCCCTGCATGTGCCGACTTTCTTCTATTATTTCGGCTATGCGCTGTTCTTCGCACTGCCGCAGCTCACGCACAAGTCCATCTACGCCCAGGCCCTCGAGATCGCCTTCTGGGCCATCATCGCCGAGGTCTTTGCCAGCGTCGCCGAGCTGGCAGCCATGAACGCCATCGCCTATCAGGAAAGCTACCAGCTCACCCTCGGCATGCTCGGCCGGCTGCTGCTCATCGCGGTCTTCCGCTGCTTCTTCATCCTCTCGTTCTTCTTCCTGTTCCAGCTCTACAACACCGAGGTGCGGCTGGCGCGCAAGACCAAGGAGCAGCACCGGCTCTCGCTGCTGATCTCAAGCCTTTATGAAGAGGCCTTCGAGCTGCGCTGCGCCCTGCGCAGTGCCGAAGATGTCACGCACGACTGCTATCAAATCTACGACGCCGTCAAATCACTAGCGCATACGCCCCAGCAGCAAGCCATCGCGCAGGAACTGCTGCGCATCGCCGGTCAGTGCCACGAAATCAAGAAGACCCATCAGCGCATCTATGCAGGCCTGCAGGAGCTCACGAACAACCGCCATGTCGAGGACTATCTGCCGCCCGACCAGATTGTCCGGCTGCTCGTGCATACGCAGGAAAAATACGCGCGCTCGCTGAATAAAGATATCAGATTCCATAGCAATGTACCGCGCGGCCTGCCGCCGCTGCACGTCTTCCTGCTGCTCTCGCTGCTCGGCAACCTCGTCGCCAACGCCGTCGAGGCCATCCAGAGCAAGGGCATGATCTCCATCCGCATCACTGGCGGCGCTGGCGACGATAGGCTCTGCATCCATATCGGCAACACCGGCAGCGCCATCCCGCCACACCGCCTGTCCCGGGTCTTCCATCCGGGCTATACGACGAAATTCGACAGTACCGGCAAGGCCTCCAGCGGCGTCGGGCTTACCTATGTCCGCCATCAGGTGGAAAATCTCGGCGGCACGATTGCCATCGACTCCGACGGGCGGAACACCGTCACCTGTGACATCGTCCTGCCCTGCCACAAGCTCCACAAAAACGACACGAAAGGAAATCAACCATGAATATCCTGCTTATCGACGACGACGAAGCCATCCGCATGATGCTCCAGGACATCATCGAAGACTACAATCTCGGTGAAGTCGTGGCCAGCCTGCCCTCCGCGGCGGAACTTACCAATAGCCTGCTGGCCCTGCACCATGTCGACATCCTGATCATCGACATGCTGATGCCCGGCATCGACGGCATCGCCGCCGTCAGCCAGATAAAAAAAGACTTTGCCGGCAAAATCATCATGCTCTCACAAGTCGAGAGCAAAGATCTCGTCGGCAAAGCCTACGAACAGGGCGTGAACTACTACATCACCAAACCCTTGAACCGCAATGAAATTGTCAGCATCATCCGGAACGTCAGCGAGCACCTGCGGCTGGAATCCTTCGCCCAGAACCTCCAGAGCTCCCTGGCCAGCCTCACGCCGCAGGCGATGGCCGCACCAGCCCCCGCTCCCTCCCCAGCACAAAAAGGAACGGCGATGCTGCAGGAGCTGGGCATAGCAAACGCCCCCGGCGCACAGGATCTTTTGGATATCATCAACTATCTCACGCGCCATCCCGGTATGAATCCGAGCCTCAAGCAGCTATTCACCAATGTCGCCAGCGAACGCCCTGCCACCAGCGACGCCGCCCGCGAAGCTAAGGCCATGGAGCAGCGCCTGCGCCGCACCATCTATCAGGCGCATGTCCACCTCGCCACGCTCGGTGCCGTCGACTACACAAATCCCCGTTTTGAAGAATACGCACCTATCTACTTCGACTACAGCGACATCCGCAATACCATGCGGCTCATCGAAAACGACGAGAAACCCTCGCTGTCGCAGGTACATATCAACACGAAAAAATTCATCTTCGCCCTCTACGACGCCATCACGCGCTGATTTCCGGGCGCCCATAAAGCGCCAGGCTGCAAGCAAGGAACCCCTCCATGGCCTTCGTACGGTAGCCGCGCTTCTTGACCGCCAGGAACGTCTGCCGCGTCGCCAGCTCGCCACTCAGCCGGTAGTATACCAGCGCCTCGGTTGGCGCGGCCAGGCGCACCAGCGTATCGGTCAAAAACGTCGGCCCGAGTCCCTGCCGGGCCATATGGAACGCCGTCATCAGCTGGTTGAGATACAGCCTGACCTGCGGCGTGACCTTGGCTGCCTGAAAAAGCCCCTTGGCCCGCCGATGCATATCGTTGCCCTTGCCGAGCAGCAGGAAAGGCTCCTCCGCAAATGCCGCCAACGAAACCGGCTGCACCGTACCATCGCGATGACGCCCCGCCAGGATATCCTCACGCCTGAGCCTGCACGCCTGCAGCTCCGACCGTGTATTGATGGCCAGCCCCGCCGGCACTGCCAATAGCAGCTGATCCGTATAGAACGGCAGGATATCATAAAGCGACGCATCATAGATTCCGCTGTCGACAATGACATCCAGTTCGCCGTTTGCCAGCTTGTGATACAGATCCGCAGAATCCGACTCCGTCACCGTGAGCCGGATCTGCGGATATTTTTTGCTGAACGCCTCAATCATCGGCGGCAGGAAACAGGACGCAAAGAAATTCGTCCCGCCGAGCTGCAGCGTGCCGCTGGCCAGTCCCGCCAGATCTCCGCAATAGCGCTCCAGGTCGCGCTGGATGCGGTAGATGCGTTCTGCTGCCTCGATATACGCCTTGCCCGCATCGGTCAGCTGCAGCGGACTCCGGCTGCGGTCGAAAAGCGGCAGGCCGATTTCCGTCTCCACGCGCTTGATTGCCGCCGACAGGGCAGGCTGGGAAACGAACAAGCGCCGCGCTGCCGCCGAAAAACTGCGCGCTTGCCAAACGGCATAGACATAATCCATTCCACTAATCATGAATATTATCTCCTTATCCTTATAATATTTTTTTATATAATTGTTAAAGTTATACATATTTGCTTATATCATACGCCAATGCTATGCTAGAAGCAAGCAAAGAACAGACAACAATCCGGCAGCCAAAAGAAACGCACGCCCCATAGAATAAGGAGGATCGCATCATGAAAACGATTGGCATCATTGGCGGCATGGGCCCCATGGCCACCGTCGACCTCATGCAGAAAATCATCTGCGCCACCGAGGCCCGCGAAGATCAGGAGCACATCCATATTCTCGTCGACAATAATACCAACGTTCCCGACCGCACAGCGGCCATTCTCGGGCAGGGCCCCAGCCCCGTTCCCGAACTTCTGAAATCAGCCGAACGCCTGACCAGCCAGGGAGCGGATTTCCTCGTCATGGCCTGCAACACCGCCCACTACTTCCTGCCACCACTGCTGCCCTATCTGCAGATTCCCGTCATCAGCATGATCGAAGCAACGGCCGAATACTGTAAGACCCAGGGCTACCAGAAAGTCGGCCTGCTCGCGACGACAGGCACCTGCCGCACAGGCATCTACCAGCGCGCCCTCGAGCACGCCGGCATAGAACCGCTGCTGCCCACTGAAGCACAAGGCGCCGCCATCCACGCCATGATCTACGACGGCGTCAAAGCCGGCAAGGCAGACTACGATACCCAGCCCGTCTGCCAAGCCCTGCACGAAATGGAAGCCGCAGGGGCCGAAGCCTTCATCCTCGGCTGCACCGAAATTCCCGTCGCAGTTGCCATGTACCACATCACTGGCAACTTCATCGACGCCACCCAAGTGCTCGCCGAAAAAGCAGTCCGCCTCGCAGGCGCCACCTGCCGCTCCCAGCTGCCGCAGCCAGCCGCCCGCTAAAACAGCGTTATCCACAAAAATATCCACATATACACGCAAAGCTGTGCATAACTTGTTGATTTCTCGTAAGTTATGCACAGCTTTTACTTTCCTGTAAATAAAAAAGCCACCCTCGACCAAAAGGGTGGCTTTTCACTGTCCACATAGCGGACTCCATGCGTTGCAGGCGGTCAACCCGAAACGCTACCGTTTATGTGTCTCTTAACCTACCGATATTATAGCACATAGTGAAAAAAAATGCTATAATTGTTTCGCTGTGCGCCTCTCAGCGGAAGGGAGGGCCGTTCTATGCGTTTCTTAACCCTGTTGCGTGACTTCCTGCTTTCTCTGATTGCAGGCTTAGCCGCCAACTATTTATTCACCGTGCTGATGAAGTAGTACAGCCGTCAGTAAATACCTCGGGCAAAGGTCAGCCGTAGAGGGAGAAAAGCCGTCCAAGACCAAATGGGCGGCTTTTCGTTTACCTCCATAATCCCCGCCTTGCCAGCGCCGCCATTTGTGTTTATAATGTTATTGTCTACTGTCATGACAGTAGACAATATTTCATACTTTACACATAAATGGAGAGAAACTATGGAAGATATTGTTGAGGAAATCCTGCGCCTGAAGCGTGAGCGCAACGCCGTCATTCTCGCGCATGTCTACCAGCCCGAGGAGATCCAGGAAATCGCTGACTTCACAGGGGACTCGTTTGCCCTGTCGCGGCAGGCGGCTGCCACCGATGCCGACACCATCGTGTTCTGCGGCGTGCGCTTCATGGCGGAGACGGCCAACATCCTCTCGCCGGACAAGGTCACACTGCTGCCAGCCGCCGATGCGGGCTGCCAGATGTTCACCGATGCCCTCGAGGGGCAGGTACGGCAGGCGCGGGCCGACCATCCCGATGCGCTGATTGTTTCCTATGTGAACACGCCGGCCTCGGTCAAGGCCATGAGCGACATCTGCTGCACCTCCTCGAACGCGGCAGCCGTCGTCAGCTCACTGCCGGAGGACAGGGATGTCATCTTCATTCCCGACCAGAACCTCGGCGGCTGGGCTGAGGAGCAGTGCGAGCGCCCGCTGCTCAAATGGCGCGGCGGCTGCCCGATCCACGCGAGCCTCACGGTGAACGACATCCGCCTGGCCAGGATCAAATACCCACAGGCCCTCGTCCTCATGCATCCGGAGTGCCGCCCCGAGGTGCGCGAGCTCGCCGACTATATCGGCAGCACGAGCGGCATCATCCACTATGCCGAAAAGAGCGAAGCCACGGAGTTCATCATCGCCACCGAGGAAGGTGTGCTCTACGAGCTCACGGAGCGCTGCCCCGGCAAGAAATTCCATCTAGCCTCACGCCATCTCCTCTGTCCGAATATGAAAAAGACGACGCTTGCCAAGGTACGCGATGCACTTGCCAATATGGAACCGCGCGTCGTCGTACCGCCCGAAATCCGTGAGCGCAGCGCCGCCGCGCTTACGAAAATGCTGGCGATAAAGGGGTGATATGAACTATGCAACGTTATCTGATGAACTTCAATACCCGCACCATGGAAACACGCCGCACCGAATGCCTTGTCATCGGCTCCGGCGTGGCTGGACTCACCGCAGCCGTCCAGCTTGCCCGCCACGGCCACCATGTACTGCTCGCCGTCCGCGACACGCTGGCTGACAGCAACACGGCCAAGGCCCAGGGCGGCATCGCCGCCGCCTTCGGTGCCGATGACAATCCCGAGCTGCATCTGCAGGACACGCTGATTGCAGGTGCCGGGCTCTCCGATGAAGCCGTTTCGCGCCTTGTCGTGACCGAAGGCCCCGCGGACATCCGCTGGCTCGCCGAAAACGGTGCCGAATTCGACCGCCAGAAAGACGGCTCACTCATGCTGGGCCGCGAGGGCTGCCATAGCCGCCACCGCATCGTGCACAGCCACGGCGACGCCACAGGTGCCGAAGTCGCCCGCGCCCTGCGCGCGATGGCAGAACGCGAGCCCAACATCCAGCCGCTTGAGGGCTGCTATATCGTTGACCTTTTGACCCACGAGGGCCGCTGCTACGGCGCCACCGCGCTCTGGCACGGCCGCAAGCTGGCCTTGCGTGCAACGCATACGGTGCTCGCAACAGGCGGCCTTGGCCGCCTGTTCCTGCACACGACGAACCCCGAAGGGGCGACGGGCAGCGGCATGGCCATGGCTGCCCGCGCCGGTGCCATCCTTGCCGATATGGAATTCGTGCAGTTCCACCCGACGGCGCTTGCCCTCAAGGGCTGCCCGAATTTCCTGATCTCTGAAGCCGTCCGCGGCGCAGGCGCCCACCTGCTGAACCTCGACGGCGAGCGCTTCATGCCCGCCTGCCATCCACTGGCCGAGCTTGCGCCGCGCGATGTCGTCGCGCGCTGCATCTTCCGCGAGATGACCCGCGCCAACGCCACGCATATCTGGCTTGATGCCCGCTGCATCAAAGATGCCGCGCAGAAATTCCCGATGATCGCCGCGACCTGCAAGGACTACGGCATCGACATCGAAAAGGACCTCATACCGATTGCCCCCGCCGCACACTACATGATGGGCGGTATCCGCACCGACCACTGGGGACGCACGAACATCGCCGGGCTCTATGCCTGCGGCGAAGCCGCCTGCACCGGGCTGCAGGGTGCCAACCGCCTGGCCAGCAACAGCCTGCTCGAGGGCCTTGTCTTTGGCCGCCGCACGGCGACCATCATCGGCAAGACACGCCTGCCGCAAGCTGAAGCAGGACTTTCCTGGCGCGAAGCCACGCTTGACGAGACACCGCTGGAATTTACCGCCAAGGACACAGCCCGCTGCCAGCAGATCATGAGCCGCTATCTGGGCATCACACGCACAGCCGCCGCACTCGATCACGCCGCACAAGGCCTCACGGAAATCGCAGGTCTCTACGAAGGCTGCGCCGCCAAGACCATCGCCGACCTCGACCTGCGCGCACGGCTTACCTGCGGCCTCATGATCGTAAAGGCCGCCCAGCGCCGCCAGGAAAGCCGTGGCGCTCACTACCGCAGCGACTATCCGGCTAAGAACGAAGCCCTGCGCCAGCATTTTTCCGACCAGCTGACCGTTACCAGCGATGCCCAGACCAGCACCGGAAGCACCGCTGCCAGCGAGATGCTGGCCCCCGCCTTCGCCTGACATCAAAGAAAGGATTCCATTACCATGAACATACAGAATCTCGACCAATCCCTTACCGCCTGGCTCCAGGAGGACATCGGCAGCGGCGACATCACGACGCTGGCCACGGTGCCTGCCGGAGCCACGGCCCATGCCATCATCCACGCCAAGGATACGGGCATCCTCGCCGGTGTCGACATCGCCGCACGGGTCTTTTCCCTGCTTGATCCCGCCCTCAAGTTCACCAAGCAGCTTGATGACGGCGCACCGCTCACCAAGACCTCCGTCATCGCGACCATCGACGGCCCGGCCCGGGCCATCCTCACAGGGGAGCGGCTGGCGCTGAACCTGCTGCAGCATCTCTCGGGCGTCGCCACCCGCACCCACAACCTAGCGAAGTTAGCGGCCCCATACGGCGCAAAGCTTGTCGACACGCGCAAGACCACGCCAGGTCTGCGCCTGCTTGACAAATACGCCGTCAAGGTCGGCGGCGGAGCCAACCACCGCCTCGGCCTCTACGATGCCATGCTCATCAAAGACAACCATATCCAGGTGGCTGGCGGCATCAAGGCCGCGCTTGACCGCGCCCATGCCTACGCCTCCCATATGACCAAAATCGAGATCGAGGTCGAAGACCTCGCCGGCGTCGAGGAAGCTCTGGAAGGCGGTGCCGACGTCATCATGCTCGACAACATGGCCCCAGAGCAAATGGCCGAAGCCGTAAAGCGCATCGATCACCGCGCCATCGTCGAAGCCTCCGGCGGCATCGACGAAACCACTATTGCCGCGGCCGCCCAAAGCGGCGTCGACATCATCTCCGTCGGCGCGCTGACGCACAGCGTCAAAGCCCTCGACATCAGCATGGACATCGGCGAGATAAAATAACGCATACGAAAAAGGCAGAACCTGCCAAACAGGTTCTGCCTTTTTTATTGCCTGCAAAAGCCTCAATCAGAGGACTTTTGCCAGATATGCTTTTATTTCGTCGCCATCTTCCATCTTCATGACGTCCGCGAGGATTTCCTTCGCCTTGATGGAGCTGATGTTGCGGATCTTCTCCTTGACGCGCGGGATGGACGGAGCGCTCATGGAGAGCTCGCTGATGCCCATAGCCATCAGGAGGACTGCTGCATTCGGATCGCTGGCCATCTCGCCGCACATACCAGCCCAGATGCCGTTCTCACGTGCGCTCGTGATCGTGCGCTGGATGAGCGTCAGGACAGCTGGGTTGAAGTGGTTGTAGAGGTAAGAGATGCTGGCGTTGCCGCGGTCGCAGGCGAGCGTGTACTGAACGAGGTCGTTCGTACCAATCGAGAAGAAGTCGACATACTTCGCGAGAACCGGCGTCATGATAGCAGCTGCCGGCGTCTCGACCATGATACCAACCTGAACATCATCCGCGAAAGCCTTGCCCTCATGCGTAAGCTCGAGCTTAGCCTCTTCGATGAGCTCTTTGACCTTCTTGAACTCAGCAACGTTGATGATCATCGGCACCATGATGCCAACCTTGCCGTACTTACCAGCGCGCAGGATAGCCTTGAGCTGCGGCAGGAAGAGATCCTTGCGCTGCAGGCTGATGCGGACGGCGCGGTAGCCCAGGAACGGGTTCTCCTCAGCCGGGATGTTGAGGTACGGCAGCGGCTTGTCACCACCGATATCCATCGTGCGGATGACGCAGAGGTTGCCGCCGCATTTCTCGACAGCTTCCTTGTATGCCTTGAACTGGTCTTCCTCGTTCGGGATGTCCTGGCGGCCCATGAATACGAACTCAGAACGGAACAGGCCGACACCCTCAGCACCGTAGGTCAGGGCATTGTCGACGTCCATATGGGTGCCGATGTTGGCCATGAGGTCAACCTTTACGCCATCCGTCGTCACAGCCGGCAGATCCTTGAGCTGCGCATAGTGCGCAGCCATCTCCTGCTGTTTCTTGATTTTCTCGTTATACTCAGCCATCTCCGCCTCAGTCGGGTTGATGACAATCTGGCCAGCCTCGCCATCGATGACGACATGGTCGCCATCGGCAATCTTGTCGATGCGGTCCTCTTTGTTGAGGCCGACAATCGTCGGGATTGCACGGGCCTTAGCGATGATAACGGCATGAGCCGTCGTGCTGCCCGAGCCCAGGAGGACGCCGGCAATCTTGTCCGTCGGCATACCAGCGATGACCGACGGCTCGATTTCACGGCCGCAGAGGATAACCTTCTCATCGCCGATTTCCGGCTCTTTTACGCCGAGGATGTACTTGGCAACACGCTTGCCGACGTCGCGCAGATCGACAGCGCGGGCAGCGAAATACTCATCTTCCATCGACTCGAACATCTGCGCCTGCTCCTCTGCAGCCTTGAGGACTGCATGCGGTGCACTGGCGTTCTCGTCGAGTTTCTCCTCGATCTTCTGCGCCATCATCGGATCCTGGACCATCATACGATGAGCCTCCATGATAGCAGCCTGCTCCGTCATATCCTGTTTCTGCAGGCGCTCGATGCTCTCGCGCAGGATCTCGGCGACAGCCGTCAGAGCAGCCGTAGCCTTCTGCTGCTCCGTCTCTTTGCTCTCCGGCTGGTAGCTCACGAGATAGCCGTCCAGATTCTGGCCAGCCAGCATGATCTTACCCATAGCAATACCGGAAATTACGCCTTTTCCGCGAATCGTCTCTGCCATTTGTTTCTTTCCCCCTGAAACTATCAAAAAATTACCAAAACTCGCACGAAAAGCCCTCCCCCGGCCGCACATCTTTCGCAGCTGGAGGAAGGCTATTCAATTGTTGCTCTATCGCAGGCTGGAATTATTCCTCGCCGAACTTGGAAGCAACGAGATCTTTCAGAGCCTTAACTGCCTCAGCCTCGTCCGGGCCATCTGCAACGATCGTGATTTCCGTACCTTTAACCAGACCCATGCTCATGATCATGAGGATGCTCTTTGCATCAACCGTCTTGCCTTTAGCCTGAAGCTGAACCTTGGATTTGAACTTCGTAGCCGTCTGAACGAAGATGGATGCCGGACGAGCATGGATACCAGTTTTGTTCTCGATCGTAATAGTTTCCTGAGTCATTGTTAAACCTCTCCAATCTTTACATAAAAAATACTTCTTTTCCTGCCTGGCAGGTTGTCAGCACGTTTTGTCTAACTGCCTGTTAATTATTGCAAGTCGCGTGCCAACTTTTCCAGGTTGGGAAAAAATTCTATATCTTTTATCTAAGCCCCCGTAAAACAAGGGCTCAGCAAAAGCCTGAAATTATGTTTTCGGAAATATGCATAAATGCCAGCGATACGATTGGTAAAATTTACCTAAAAATCGTCATGTGTTGGTAATTTTTTCTACTCATAGGTAAATTTTACCAACGCTTATTCGACCAGACCATACTTGCGCGCCTTGGCCGCGACGGTCTTATGGGTGATCTTGAGCATCTTGGCCGCTGCATTGAAGCTGCCGCACTGCTTAAGGGCGTTAGCAATGATCTGCTTTTCGTACTCTTCCCAGGGCAGCACCGTCTCGGCCGCCGTGAACTGCTGCACCTCACGGCCCGCCATCTCGCCCTTGATGTAGGACGGCAGCGACGCCACCGTGATGCGCTCGGTATCCATCAGCGTGATCACGCGCTCGATGACATTCTCCAGCTCACGAACATTGCCAGGCCACTTGTAGCCCATCAGCACCTCCATGGCCTCAGGCGTCACATCGCGGACTGTCTTGCCCGTCGCAGCGCTGACCTTCTCGACAAAATGCTCGACCAAAAGCGGGATATCATCGACGCGGTCGCGCAGTGGCGGCAGGCTGATAGGGATGACATTGAGGCGGTAATAGAGGTCATCGCGGAACGCACCATCCTTGACCATCTGCTCGAGATTGCGGTTCGTCGCCGCGATGATGCGCACATCGACATGCACGGTCTCCTCGCCGCCCACGCGGTCAAACTCCTTCTGCTGCAGCACGCGCAAAAGCTTTACCTGCATATTCTTGTCCATCTCGCCAATCTCGTCGAGAAAGATCGTGCCCTTATCGGCAAGCTCGAACTTGCCGAGCTTGCGCCGCACGGCCCCGGTGAACGCCCCCTTCTCATGGCCAAAAAGCTCCGACTCCAAAAGGGTTCCGGGGATAGCCCCGCAATTGACGCGGATGAACGGGCCGCGCCGGCGGCCGCTCGCATAGTGGATGCCCTCAGCGATAACCTCCTTGCCCGTACCGCTCTCGCCGCGGATCAGCACCGTCGCCGCCGAGCCCGCAGCCTTCGAAGCCAGCGCCAGCACATCGACGACCTTGCCGCTCTTACCGATATAGTTCTTGAACGCCTGCGCCGTCTTCTTCGTGCGCAAAAGCTCCTGCTCGAGGTACTCCGCCCGGGCCGATACCTGCGACAGCCGCGCCATGAGGTTCTGCAGCTCCGTGATATCCTTGATGACCGATACGACGCCGGCAATCTCGCCGTCGACAAAAATCGGATTGACATTGGCCACGACCGTCGTGCCGTCCTTCTTGCGGCTGATGCTGCCGATACGCGCCACGCCCGAGCGCAGCACACCGCAGCGATTGCCATCAGGCGCCGTCTTGAAAACATTCTGCCCGACCACCATCTCCGGCGTCTTATGCACAATGCGCAGATAGGAAGGATTGACATAGGTGATCTCGCCCGTGCGGTCGACGACGCAGATGCCGTCCTGCACAGCCTCCAAGATCATCTGCAGACGCTCCTGCATCAGCGCGTTCTCATGCAGCAGCAAATCCATCTCATGGATATCGCCTGGCGAATTCATCTCGAAATCACTCTCGAGGAAGCGAACCATCTCATAGACAGCCTGCCGTCCCTCATCGCCCTCCGCGGCCACGAACACCGAATCCCCACAGGAAATCTTGAGCGCTACGAGCTTCATGAGGCTGTGCATCTCACAGCGCTCACTGCGCTCGCTGCGCAAAAATAACGGTGTCCCATATTTCTTTCCGAGATCCTTCGCCCGCTGCACGATCATCGCGGCAATACGGGCATGGATGCCGCTTTCATGACGGATAACGGCCTCCTGCTCAAACATCATAGCGAATCGTTCCTTTCTGTTCCTTATATTATACTATAAAACCTCGTCAAAATCTGCCAAAAACAATAAGAAATTTCAATGCGAATTCGGGATTGTTTGAAATTCCCTTCTCATGGTATAATATAAGGGAATTTCTGCCAGACGGCAGCAGGAATTCCCCCTATCATGTCGAATAGAGGAACATAGTGGTATTTTGCCCAATACAGGAAGAGGTGAGCAACATGACATTTATCCTGGTGACGGGCTCCATCATGGCCGTGAGCATCTTCCTCATCTACCATCTCTGCCGCTTCATCGGCATCGAGATGAAATGGCTGTCGTTAGTGCTCTGTGCAGTCATGGCCTTCCTCGTGAATGCCGTGGCCATATCCATGAGTCCATTTCTGGACCGTTCGCATTACCTGCGGCTCGGCGTTCTTGTCATCGCTGCTGCTGCCATCGTCACGCTCTTCAACGAGCACCTGCTGCGCCGCAGCCAAAAAGACGGGCAGCCAGCAGACGAGGCCAGCGACAGCCAGGCAGTCACCCTGCCCTGGAAAGCGGAACAGCCCGCGATGGCGGCAGCATCCGCCGGGGCAGCTGCCAGTACAGCAGCGGTGGATAACGCACCGGACGGTGAACAAGAACCTGAACCAAACACCACCAAAGCTGCCAGTGATACGGCTGCCGAAGAAGAAGCCGCCCGCACTGCAGCCCTGAAAAAACAACAAGCTCTGGCTGCTGCCGCCCGCGCCGAGGAGGAGCTCGCCGCCAAGGCTGAGCAAGCCGCCAAAGCAAAAGCCGAAGCAATTGCCCGCGCCCAGGCCCTGCAGGCCGAAAAAGACGAAGCCCGCCGCAAGGCCGCCGAAGAACTCAAGGCCCGGCAAGCCGCTGAAGCTGAGGCAAAAGCTGCCCAGCAGCAAGCAGAGCAGGCCGCCGCAAAAGCCGAGGCAAAACAGCAGCAAACCCGCGAGGAAATCGCAGCACTCGATTCGCTCGACCGCATCCTCGACTATGCCTATGACCATGCGGGCAGCGACCCTGCTGCGGCCATCTGTGCCTACCAGCAGGCCATCGACCGCTACAGCGAGGACAGCTATACACCGTTCCTCGTCATCGAGCTGGGCAACCTTTACAAGGAGCAGGCCGCCTACGATAAGGCCATCGAGTCCTACCAGCAGGCCCTGTCCCTTCCGATTATCGCCACGAACGATGACATGAAGCAGGAGTTCATCAAGAACACCCGCTATCTTACCATCGTCCAGGATATATTATCCAAACATCACGCGCTCTCGACGCCATTCCCGGACATCCCGGCCGGCGTCATGCAGGAAATCGAAACGAAGTTCCAGCAGAGCAGCTAATCTAATGGGGGAATATTCATGAAGAAAAGTGTAGAAATCCTTGGCCTGCCGGTCATCAGCATCACCGAAGGCCGTGAGCTTGGCATGAGCAAGACCCTGCTCATCGATGCCAAAAACGGTCTCGTCGCAGCCATCACCATCGAGGACGAGGACTGGTACCGCGGCGTCAAACTGATTCCGTACGAATCGGTCATCGCCATCGGTGATGACGCCGTAACCGTCACGAACAGCGAGAACATCCTCAAGCTCGACGACGCCGGCGACTATGAGACGCTGCTCGATGAAAACATCCGCGTCATCGGCACCAAGGCCATCACGAAATCCGGTACGATTCAGGGTAACATCTCTGAGGTCTTCATCGGCGACGATGGCAAAATCGAAAAATGCGAAATCACAGCACCGGACGGAACGAGCTCCGAAGTTACCAGCGACCAGATCTCCATCTTTGGTAAGCAGGTAACGGTCATCGATCCGAACGGTGAAAAAAAAAATGAACCTGTAAGCGCTGCACCAAAAGCAGCCGCTCCGGCTCCGGCTCCGGCACCGGCCGCAGCCCCCAAAGCCGAGGCAGCTCCAGAAGCTCCGAAAGCTGAGGAGAAACCGGCTGAGGCACCCAAAGCTGAAGAGCCAAAAGCTCCGGCAGCACCGAAAGCCGAGCCAGCTCCGGCAGTAAAAGAAGAGCCGAAAAAAGAAGCACCGAAGGCTGAAGAGCCGAAAGCTGCTCCGGCCAAACCTGCCGCTCCGGCACCGAAAAAAGAAGCACCGAAAGCCGCTGCTCCGGCAGCTGACGCCGCAAAACAGGCCGCAGCTGACAAAGCAACCGAAGAGCGTCATCGCCGCTTCCTGCTCGGCAAAAAAGCAACGCGCGACATCAAGATGGACAACGGCATCGTAATCGTCCAGGCTGGCCAGGACATCACCGAAGAAGTCCTCCAGAAGGCAAAACTTGCCAACAAATTCATCGAACTGTCCATGAACGTCCGCTAAAAAAGAACACGAAAAAGAGAAACCAGCTGCTGCCGCAGACAGGTTTCTCTTTTTTTCTAAAAAAATACCTTTCACCGGATAGTACCCTTTCGAAATCATGACAAAGCGAGATATAGTATGATATAATAATAGATATACCACTAAACAATCGGCTCTATTTGTAAGGAAATAAAACTATATAAGAAGGGACTGAAACCACCATGGCTACGCAACAAGATGTCATCAAGGCTTTCATGCGTTCACTGGACGACTCCACATTATCCGGTGCTGATGCTTTAGACGAGGCCATTCGGAACTGCTCTAACGGCAAATTTTCCGATATGCAGAATCTAATTGATTGCTTCATCCGTGATGTCGGAAAATATGGCGGCAGCTACAGTTACGATGTCCAAACCACTAACTTCTTAAAAAATTATTGCGGGATCATATTGGACAACACCGATACAGGTGCTATTTCCGGTTCTGATGCCGGTGGCACTACAACAAAGACTGCCCAAAGCATTGTTCCCGAAACCGGAAGCGCTGCCAATGTTGCCCATTTCCCCAGCGGTGGCAGGACAACAATCAACGGCTTGACCTTCATCTGGCCCGATCGAAATACTTTGACAGCCGACGAGCAGGCCATCACTGACCGGATCTACACTTGGTGGGCCAAAGGTGCCTTAAACCTTATTCAGGAATCATACGGCTTGAATTTCCAGGAATCAGGCACATCGGTAAAAGAGATTACCGTCAAATTCTATAGCGATTCAACCGATAGTGCGTTAGCATCTGTCAACCACTCCTACTCCCTGTATACAGGAAAGGCTTCCAAGTTAACGCTTAATGTCAATATGTATTATTACAGTGGCTTTAACCAGCAGGATGTGAATGGTGCCTCCAATAATTATTCTGCAGGATACCTTGACCGTACCTTAGCACACGAATTTGTTCATGCTGTCATGGCCGCCAATATTGATCATTTTCACAATCTGCCCCTATTTGTCAAAGAAGGCTTAGCAGAATTGATCCATGGTATTGACGATGAACGTACCAGCTCCATTCGGCAGCTAGCCTCCACTAGCTTTGTTTCCGATCTAAGCCAATTGTTCAGCATCCGTGGCACCTATTATAACTATGGAAGCCATACCTATGCTGGCGGCTACATGCTGTTCCGCTATCTGGCAAAACAAGCAGCTACGGAAACATCTACACCCATCCGCCTGCCAGCCGGAGTCACCTACAACGCCAATAAAACCACCGTATCTATCCTTGCCCCCTTTACTGGCACCTGGGACAGCAAGGATTACGCTGCAACCGTGCGTACCATCGACGCCTCGCAAAATACCAAGCCGATCACCATCAAAGCTGGCAGCTACAATAACACGATAAAGGCGGGCAAGAACGGCAGCAATATCTATGGCCAGGGGGGCAGCGATACCATCTACGGCGGCAATGGCAAGGATGTTTTCTGGTATGGCAGCGGCGATGGTGCCGATACCATCGATAACTTCCAAAGCGGCAAGGATATCCTGCGCTTCTATAACAAAGCGTAGCTTGGCAGCGTCACGACTGCCGGTACCACTGTCACCCTGAAAATCGGCAGTGGTTCGGTAAAATTGGCAGGTAAAACCAATCAGCGTGTGGACATCACAGACACCGCTGGTAAAAACGCCATTTATTACTTCGGCCGTCAGGACAAAGCCAACACCTTTGTCTATGGTGCTAACCAACGCTACTATGGCAACACCCAATACCAAGACACCCTGCAGGTAAATACCGGCGCTACAGTTTCCCTGGCCAATACTACCCTCTATCACGACATCGACACCCTCGATGCCACCCGTTCAAAAGCAGCCGTCAAACTAACCGGCGGCACGAAGGCCGCTACACTCTACGGCAGTGCTTTGAATGACACGCTGACAGCGGGCAGCGGCGGCGCCTCCCTCTATGGCGGTAAAGGCAACGATACCCTGTACGGCGGCAATGGCACCGATAGATTCTATTGGGGGACTGGTCTTGGCAACGATGTGGTTTTCAACTACCAAAGCAACAAAGACATCGTCACCTTCACCTCCGGTAGCTTAAAGAGCGGCCGTTCCTCCGGTGGGGATGTCATCCTGACCTCCTCTGCCGGCAATACCATCACCCTGAAGAACGCCACCAATAAAACAATCCTTGTGGCAGATACCAAAGGCAAACTGACAAGAAAACTCTACCTGCCTACCGGAATCACCTACAATACCAATAAGACTGCCGTCACCATCAAAGCCCCCTATTCGGGCACCTGGAATGCTGCAAATTTCGCCACGACAGTGCGCACCGTTGACGCCTCGCAAAATACCAAGCCGATCACCATCAAAGCTGGCAGCTACAACAATACGATAAAGGCAGGCAAGAACGGCAGCAATATCTATGGCCAGGGGGGCAACGATACGATCTATGGCGGTAATGGCAAAGATGTGGTCTGGTATGGCAGCGGCGATGGTGCTGATACCATCAGCGGCTTCCAAAGCGGCAAGGATATCCTGCGCTTCTATAACAAAGCGCAGCTTGGCAGCGTCACGACTGCCGGTACCACTGTCACCCTGAAAATCGGCAGTGGTTCGGTAAAATTGGCAGGTAAAACCAATCAGCGTGTGGACATCACAGACACCGCTGGCAAAAACGCCATTTATTACTTCGGCCGTCAGGACAAAGCCAATACCTTTGTCTATGGTGCCAACCAGCGCTACTATGGCAGCGCCAAGTACAAGGATACCCTGCAGGTAAATACCGGCGCTACGGTTTCCTTAGCCAACACTGCCCTCTACCACGACATCGACACCCTTGATGCCACCCGTTCCAAAGCCGCCGTCAAGCTTACTGGCGGCACGAAAGCCGCTACGCTCTACGGCAGTGCCTTAAACGACACACTGACAGCAGGCAGCGGCGGTGCCTCCCTCTATGGCGGCAAAGGCAACGACACCCTGTACGGTGGCAATGGCACCGATAGATTCTATTGGGGAGCAGGCCTTGGCAATGACACCATCTATAACTACACCAGCGGCAAAGATCTGATTATCTTTAGTGCCGGCAGTCTCAAGAGCGGCAAAGTTTCTGGCCAGGATGTAATCCTGACCTCTAATACCGGTAATACACTGACCCTCAAAAAAGCAGCTGGCAAGACTATCACCATCCAAGGATCCAATGGGAAAAAGATTACGAAAACCTATAGCGCACCCACGACCACATCACTTCCCGCTGGTGTTACTTATAACAGCCAGACCATGACGGTAAAATTGAGCACGGGCATCGTGACGGACTTCTCCCTTTCCGGCAATGACGTAATTCTCAAGAGCACCGTCGGCAATATCCGCATTGCCAACGCAAAGGATAAGATTTTGAGTGTCGTGAATGGCAATGGGGTTAAGGCTACATATAAAGTGGCCGCTAACATCCCCACCACAAGCAGCGTTGCCTACAATAGCAACCGCACAGAAGTTGTTCTAGGCAAAAAATCCCCCAGCTATATGTACACCTACTCCCTATCCGTATACGGCTCTCAAGCAACGACGCTAAACGGAACCGCCAATCAGGACGACTATATTTCCCTCTGGGGCTCTAACAACAACGACACACTGATTGCTGGCAATGGCTATAATACCAGCCTGTGCGGCGGCTATGGCAACGACAAGCTCTATGGCGGCAGCGGGACGAATACGTTTTATTGGGACAATTATTACGGAAACGACGTTATCTATAACTACACCAAAGGACAAGATAATATCCGGCTCTTTAATGGACGAATTGAAAGTTACACGGTATCGGGCAATGACGTTATCCTCAAAAGCGGCACGGCAACATTGACCGTAAAAGATGTCAAACCGACTGACATTACCGTCTACACCTGCAACGATGTAAAAGACACTTACTGGTATGACAAAAAATTGCCTGCTGGAGTTACCTGCAACAACGCCACTAACACATTCATCTTAACCAACGCCTATCCTTCCTCTAGCTTCAATATGAGCGCTTACCCCACCATCGCTAAAAATGTAGATGCCCGAGCCGTTGTGGCCACTTATGGATTCATACTTTCCGGCGATGACCGTGACAATATCCTGTACGCCAGCAATAGCGGCAGCTCGATTTTCACAGGGCGCGGAAAGGACACGATATATTTCGGAAAAGGTAAAGACACCTTATACTGGTACAGCTATGATGATGACAAAGTTGTTTACAATTATACCAAGGGACAGGATAAAATTTATTTTACTGGCAGCTACACCTATTACACCAGTGGCAACGATCTCGTTCTAAAAACCACTAATTCAACCCTTACATTAAAAAATACAAAAATAACTGACGTTACCATTGGCAACATCTATAACTCTGCACCACTTACCACTAATAAAACATCACTGAATTACCAATGCGATGTTTTAGCTGTCAATACCAAACAACAAGCCTCCACCGCATCGCTCATGCCTATCACCTCCCAAAACCATAACGATTATTTATCCATGTCCCAAAAACTCACACTGGCACAGTCAGGAAAGAACAAACTAACCGTATAATCCTCTCTGCCAAACACAACCAAATATCCCGGCTAGTCAACTGTCTGCGCACAGTAATTCTGACTAGCCGGGATATTTTATTTACTCTATTTTCTCCATTTACTTCACATATACCCGATTACCGGACTTGGCGAGACTGTAAGTCCTGCCACCTGCCACGAACTTATTGAGGCCGCCCGTTGTCCAGTTTGTAATAGTGATGGAATCGTTTTTGTTGGTGGTAAAGTTCATTACCAGATTTTTGCCAGACATCTTGAACTTCGCCTGGGTCTTGATGTTATTGATATTGTAGAGATAGAGGATATCATTCTTGGCACCGTTCTGGATGGTATCTTTGCCATCCCCTTTGTAGAACTGGATTTTATCCACCCCTCGGCCGCATTTGATCGTGTCATTGCCAAGGCCGCCACGGATGGTGTCCGTGCCCAAACCACCTTCAATATAGTCATTGCCCGCTTCACCCCAAAGGATATTATTCCCGCTTTGAGCGTACAGCCTGTCGTTGCCTTTTCCTCCTTTGAGGACATCGTTGCCAGCACCAGCATAAAGGACATCTGCACCTGTGCCGCCTCTGAGGGTATCGTTACCGCCCATACCATAAAGCGTTTCCCCAGCACTGCCTGCCACAATAGTATTTGCCCGTCCGTCACCCTTAATGGTGATTTTCTGTCTGTTTGCCGCAGCGTTTATATTTTTGCTCCAAGATACATAACTCCCCAAGTCAAACGTTTTCCTAAAGGTATTAGAAATCACCAACTGATTATTTCTTTCCGTAACCCCCTTAGGAAGAGCCGAGGTCCTGATAAGCTGACGCAGCGTCGTCTGCTTTGAGCCATTGAATACCTTTACGTTGGCAATCTTGTTCAAATCCGTAACATTTTGCAAGGTGAGATTCACACCATAGGCATTGCCAATAAGAGTTACCGTACTGCCAGAACGCTTTGCCGTAAGGTAACGGATACTGCCGTCTTTCCTATAGTAAGGATTCGGCTTATGTGTCTTAGGATGGACTTTGACTGCTGTATACTCCGGATTCATTTCGAAGCGCAATACATCTTCTGCAGACAAGTCAGTGATAGTAAGCCAATTACCTTTCTCTGTATGAGGCCCCATCAGCCTGAAGGTATCCTTGCCTGCACCGCCAGTTACCGTCACGTTCCTATCCCACCCCCATATCTGGATGGTATCGTTGCCAGCACCACCATTTACACGCCAATTGTACCCTTTGACGGATACGAAATCATTACCTGCACCGCCTAGCGCCCTAGAATTATGTCCATCCACATCAATCTTATCATTGCCGGCACCACCGTCTACCAGGACATTTTCCGACTGTTGCTGCCAATCGACCTTAAGCATGTCATTTCCGGCGCCACCATAAATATTCACATTCTGTGCACCATTTACACTGATAAAATCATCACCAGCTCCACCGTCAAAGGTCGCATTGGCCCCATAGCTGCTAATATTGACCACATCTTTGCCAGTTGTACCTTTCCATTTTTTCCCGGTGTAATATATCTCATTCAAATTTGCCATAATCAATGTCCTCCTTACTGCGAATATTGTTCCATCACTTAGATATAGTCATACGAGTAAATAATAACGCTATTATTCCAACTTTTCAATCATTATCACTTAATTTTTCCCCCAAACCGTCGATATAGTATTAAATAGGCCCCTTTTCGAGCTATCATATGGCTTATGCCTTGACCATCCAGAAGTACAACAGCATGTTCTGCGTTACAACGGAGCAGGCTGGCAGGAACTTCCGATCACTGATTTTGGGGAGGAGTGTTTACTATGGTAGTAACCAGCTTGCAGTTAATCGACCTTGATGTCATTTTACGAACCTGGAATAATGTTGCCGGGAAAATAGTACGAAAGAAAGGCAAAGCTATCAATGACGTAAATTCTTATCAGTTCATCAGCAATGACGCAAACATCTCCCTTACTGATTATGAGATTGTAGGTACAATTTCATAGGATTCAACGTCTTATCTTTGTCAATATGCTGCCCAAAACCAAACTATCGGTCAATATATAAACGCATCTGGTTCCTGTTGGTCTATAACAGGTTCATCCCAACAGGATGAAATCCATACAAGCGCAGAGCATTCTGTTGTCAACGCCGGTGCTGGAAATGATACCATATACCTTGGCAATCATGCTATCGTTGTCAACGGTGGTGCTGGAAATGATAAATTCTATCTGCATTATGGCGGCGGCGATGCTTTTACAGGCGGCAACGGAGCTGATACATACGTTTTAAGATTTCGTAAAGAATATGGTGATACCACCAATCTTATAACAGATTTCAATATTGCCGAGGATAAACTGGAAACTACCAAAGACCTGTCAAAACTAGGCGTATCAATAAAATCATTTTCAGGATATTATAATACAGGATTTAATTCGGATTATTATACCGACAGCTACTTTTCCGGTATAACGGTCACCTTGACCGATGAAAATCAACAATCGATCTCTTTCATATTGAAAGGGCTGACGGATCTAACGGCGGCCAAAAACATCAAGCTGATAAGCGGTAATACAACAACCACTCTGTCCACACTAGGCTCACCACTCCCCGTAGGTCTCAGTTATAATAAAGATAAGACAGTCCTTATCGTATCATCAGCCTATGCACAAGACATACTCAATACCGCTGATTACAGTGCCACCATAAAGACCATCAATGCACAGAACGCTTTCAACATAACTATCTCTGGAAACAGCAATGCAAATACAATCTATGGCGGTGCTGGTAATGATACAATCTATGGCATGGCGGGCAATGATTCCATTTACGGCGGTAAAGGCGACGATATTCTCCGCGGTGGTACTGGCAATGATGTTTTCTATTACGCAAAAGGCGATGGCAATGATATCATTGAAGGTTTTGAAGCCGGCAAAGATAAAATACGCTATACAAGCGGCAGCTTAAGCAAAGCAAAAATCGGTATTACAGATGTTTCCCTCTACAATGGTAATGGATGCCAGATTTTGACAAAAATGTCCCAAAAGGGCCAATATGCGGATATTATCGGTACAGATGGCAAAACCACACGCCACAATTTCGGTAGTTATACGGCAAACAATACCTGGAACTATATCGCCGGGCAAGGTTTTCATGGCGGGAAAGCTAAAATTGATACGTTAACCGTTACTGGCGGAAAATCCTACAACATCAATTTAGCAGATGCCTCCCACTATACCAGTATTGACAAAGTTGATGCCTCTAAAGCTACCGCCGCCATGACCATTACCGGCGGTGAAGAAGCCAATACTCTTATTGGCGGTAATAAGAATGATCTCATCAAAGGCGGAGCAGGCAATGATTCCCTTTATGGCGGCAAGGGCAACGATACACTTTACGGCGGTTCTGGCAATGACACATTCTATTATGCGCAAAACGATGGCAACGATACCATTGCAGACTTCGCGGCAGGCACGGATAAGATCAGATATACCAGCGGCAGCCTGAGCAAAGTGCTGATTTCTGGCAACGATGTCCTGCTCTACAACGGTACAGGCTATCAGAAGCTTTCCGGCAAAGCTGTCAAGGGACAGTATGCTGATATCATCGGCACCAACGGCAAATCTGTACGCCACAACTTTGGTAAAAATGCCACCGCTAACAACTGGAACTATAGTGCAGGACAAGGGTATCATGGATCCACCAAAACAGATACCTTGATCGTCACAAGCATAACATCATATAATATCAATTTAAGCAACGCTTCCCTTTATACCAGTATTGATAACGTAGATGCTTCTGAATCTACAGCCGCTATGACTATCACTGGCTCATCCAGCGCTAATACGATTGAAGGCAGTAAAAAAAGCGATCTCATAAAAGGCGGTGCCGGCAACGATACAATCAAAGGCGGTGCTGGAGATGATACGCTTTATGGCAATGCCGGCAAGGATGTGCTTTATGGTGGCAAAGGAAAAGATATTCTTTACGGCGGCACAGAAAATGATACGCTGCACGGTGGAAAAGGCAATGATACGCTTTATGGCGAAACTGGCAACGATACCCTTTATGGCGGCAAAGGAAATGACATACTTTATGGCGGTGCTGGCAACGATGTCTTCTATTATGCCCGTGATGATGGTAATGATACCATCAAAGACTTCGAAGCTGGCAAGGATAAAATCCGCTATACCAGTGGTAAGCTAGATCAAGTAAAACTTGTCGGCAAGGACGTCTTACTCTATAACGATATAGGCTATCAAAAATTGATTGGCAAAGCCACCAAAGGACAGTACGCGGATATTATCGGTACCAACGGAATCTCTGTCCGCCATAATTTTGGCACAAACGCCATGGCTAATAATTGGAACTATACAGCTGGACAAGGATATCACGGTTCATCAAAAATCGATACGCTAACCATCACGGGAACAAAGTCACAAAGTATAAATTTAGCCAATCAGTCACTTTATACCAGTATCGACAATGTGAACGCTTCTAAAGCCAAAGTTGATATGACCATTCGAGGTACAGCTAGTGCCAACACCCTTATTGGCGGCGCAGGCGATGATACCCTTATCGGCGGTGCCGGAAATGACAACCTGCAAGGTGGCAGCGGCGACGATGAACTCTATGCACAAAGCGGGAATAACACCCTATATGGCGGAGCCGGCGATGACACGTTAAAAGGTGGTACTGGAACAGATATCCTTCGCGGCAACACGGGTAATGATATTATCTTTGGCGGCAAAGGTGTAGACAAAATCCAATATTACAAGGGCGATGGTAACGATATCATCATTGGTGCCAATAAAAAAGATGTCCTTTATCTCTATAACATTTCCAACATAAAAACGCAGGCAAAATTTACTCTGGTAGGCAACAGCCTTGTCATGAACTTTACCAACAACAAAAACGACACCATAACATTGAGCTATTGGAGCACCACCGGTATGAACAACTTCGTAGTAGGCGGCAAAACCTACCACCTCAATCAAACCAATGGAAAAATATCTGTAAAATAGGACAAAAAGGGGCTTCCTCGCTTGAGGAAGCCCCTTTTTTATATGCTTGCATGAAGATGTCACCTACCTGCAAGCTGCTATCGTTCTTTAAATCTATTCTTTATCAACTGGATTCTCTTTCTCACGCTCCAACGCCTCAACAAGCCCCGCCAGCAAAAATGACTTTCCCTGCCCCCACTCAGCCTCCAAACCAAGTGTGGTCACCCTTGGATTCTTCACATACCCGAGCAGCCGCGCCAAGTCATCCTCCCGCTCCAAAAAAAGATTACGAGACTTCCATGCGGGTACGCGTTTATTATTTTCCGTACGATATGCCAGATACTTTATCCCTTCCACTAAAGCAGCAATCAACAATCCTAAACCAAGGAACGGAAAAAGAATACGCCCCCATGAAACAACCCATTCCCACTGCTCCGGGCTCATATCCTTGAAAGCAACTACGCCAGCCTTCCCACATAAACTACCAACCAGCAATACTCCCCCCATGCCATATAAGGGAAGATTCGTTACCGTAGCAGCATTTACCCATAACAACAGAACCAGCAGCACAACCGCAAAAATATAGACAGGAAAAATTATCCCCGGTACCCCAGCACCGATAAAAATCGCAACAATAAACAAAGATAAAAATCGCTTTACCACACTTGTCACAAAAAACGCCCCTATCCTATAACACCCCAAAGAATCTTAATTTTATTATAAAATGTACGGCTAAGCTCATACAAGAACAATCTGTCTGAAATGCCATGCAACTACCAGCATGTATACACAATGTTCGCTAGAATTTATGTTCCCTTTATGATAGAATGTATGTGTGGGGAATGTATGTTTTTTACTGTGTAGATAGCCTCTGCATATTGCAGAGGCATCCATCATTATCTATAATAAAGAAAGGAAGGATTTTCATGGAAACGGCACATGTATACGCTTCTCGCCCCTATGATCCCACCAACGATTTGCTCTTCAAATTCGTCTTTGGACGTGAAGAACGAAAAAACATCACGCTCCAACTCATCAACGATATCCTCGGGCGTGATGGCGATGATGCCTTTGTCGACCTGCAATTCCGCAATACGGAATTCTCTCCCGAAAAACAATCTGACAAACTCGGCAGGCTCGACATCTTCGGTATTCTCAACGATGGCAGCCGCATCGATATCGAGATGCAGGTAATCAATCGGCGCAACATGGAAAAACGTACTCTTTTCTACTGGTCACATATGTATCTCCATTTCGATACGCTCCGTTCTGGCGATGACTACGGTGCACTGAAACCCGCTATTTCCATCAATATCTTGCGCTACAATTTCCTGCCACAGGACAATCCCCATGCAGCCTATGTCCTCTATAATCCTAAGACACAGCACCGTCTTACAGAGGATTTAGAAATACATTTCCTCGAAATCCCGAAATACAAGAACAAGCCCGTACAATCCATGGATCGAATCGAAAAATGGCTTGCCTACTTTGCCAATAAACTCGACGAAAAAGAAAAGGAGGAACTTGCGATGAAAGACACCGCCATCAAGGATGCCATGCAGGCATCTGACCGCTACATCATGGACGACGCCGCCTATCGGGAATACATAGCCCGCGAATCCGCCATCTGGGACTACAATAGCGACCTCAAGGCCAATCTCGCCGAAGGGCGTGCACAGGGACGTGCAGAAGGACGTGCAGAAGGGCGTGCGGAGGGACGTGCGGAAGGGCGAATGGAAGAGCAGGAACGCATGGCACTTGACATGCTTCGTGACAATATGGATATCAACTTAATCATGAAATACACCAAGCTTTCCGCAGAGCGCATTGCCGAACTTGCAAAAACAATTTAACAGAAACCAATAACTTAAAGAAAGGGCTTAGCCACACGCGGCTAAGCCCTTTTTTATGTTCTTTCAGTACGCATCCCGTCCAAGCACGACCCGCACGGTCTTGAATAGTATCACGATATCTGTCCACAGATTCCAGTTCCGCACATACCACGAGTCCATCTTCAGCCGGCCGCTGAACTTCACATTGCTGCGGCCACTGACCTGCCAGAGGCCCGTCATGCCCGGCGTCGTCATGCAAATGACTGGCATGTACTCGCCGATATCTTCCCGCTCGCGCGGCAGATATGGCCGTGGCCCGACCAGGCTCATATTGCCCTCGAGCACGTTGAAAATCTGCGGCAGCTCATCGATGCTGTACTTGCGGATGAACCGTCCGACCTTTGTCACGCGCGGGTCCTCGCCGCGCAGCTTCTGGAACTCCTGCCACTCCCGCTGCGCCTCAGGATTCTTATCCAAATAATCCCGCAAGATCGCATCGGCATTCACATACATCGAACGGAACTTATAGCAGCGGAATGTCGTGCCATCCTTGCCAATACGCTCCGCATTGTAAAACGCCGGCCCATCCGAATCCATCTTGACCAGCACATACGTCACCACAATGATAGGCAGGATACAGACAGCAATCAGACTGCCAACCACCAGATCAAAAGCACGCTTCAACAGACGGTTTGACATGCGGTTCAGATTGTTATGCGTGCGCAGCACCAAAAGCTGGTCATCAAGACTCCGCAACGCCTTCATATTGCCGATCGGCACACCGAAAAGATCCGGGATCAGCGACACATGCTTCGTATAGGGCTGCACCTCATAGAAAAGCTTGATTGTCTGGGCCTTCGACAGCCCTGGCACCGCCAGCAGCACCTCGTAGACTGGATGCTCACGCAGCACCTGTTCGATATCAGCAAAACCTCCCAGATGCGGATATTTCTGCAGCAGCGGACGCCGCGGATTATCCTCCACGAAACCAACGATATCAAACCCCGAACCAAACGCCTTCACGAACTTCTCCGCTGTCTTGCCAGCACCAATGATAACAATCTCTGATTTCCATAACCCCAGCCGGCTGAACACAGCCCGCAAAAAATACCGCTCAGTATACAGCCCCCAAAAACTCAGCAGCCAAAACAGCAGCAAGAATGACCGGGATAATGGCGTCTCCCCCATATGCAGCAGGAAATCTGCCAGTACAATCGTAATCACCGCATAGCCCGATGCCTTGAAAATCTTACGTGCATGATCGGCAAGAACTCTCCGCGTCCGGTAGAGATCAGCAAACAAAAGATTTGACATATAAAGCACCGGCAGCAAGACTCCCCAGCTGCGCGGCATCCCTAAAGGCTGTTCCAGCACCTGCGATACCAGCAGCATCGCCGCCATCATCGTACCATACACCACCAGCAAATCTGCAGCAAATAACGCAACCGGCAAAATGAAATAATTCCACTTTCCCCCTGACAATAAACTGGTATTCGTTTCTCCCATAAAAGCAAAACCCGTCCTCATAATAAAACCATTCCTTGTATTCAATGCTTTTATTATATCAATTTGCAGTGCGTTTTACAATTAAATATACACTGTAAATTGCATCATCCGCTTTATGCGATCTGCTGTCTGAAAGGATTGCTGCACAAAAATGGCAGCCACCTAACGTGACTGCCATTGAAGTTTCCCTATTTATTAACGAGAGATGCTGACTTTGCTGCCAGAAGTGCTGAGCGTATGCAGACGGTGGCTGCTCTCGTTGCCATAGACCACCTGGAACGACTGACCCTGTTTCCAGTTCGTGAAACGTGTCTCCATGCTGCTGCCATAAATCCCAACCGTCAACACGCTATTTTTAACATTCGCGTAAATCTGGTTGATATTGGCGACATTCTGCAGATAGAGGATATCGTTTTTCTGCATGTTATTGATGACATACTTACCACTGTTCGCATGCATGTAAAGAACATCCCGCCAGGATCCGCACGTAATATATCTCTGATCCTTGAAATAATACGTTTGGACTTGTCTATCGCCGTTGTAGTACCGTAAGCTGGTCTTGGCGCCATTGGCCGTCTGTAAACCAATCCATTTGCCATACCCACCGCGAATGGTCAGCGTCTGCTTGCCGCCAGCCTGAATCGTGACCGTCTTGGCCGATGTATTCACATTACTGGTATAGGAATTGCTGTCATAGAGACGAATCCAGTCTTTTGCCGACTCGAAGTTATCGACCGTTACCTTGCCATCGCCCTTGCCAAAGTAGAACGTATCGACGCCATTGCCGCCCACCAGCGTATCATCACCGCCAAAGCCGCGCAGCGTACTGCCCCCTTGGCCAGCCACCAGCCGGTTTGCCTTGCTGTTGCCATAGAGCGTGACCGCGCGCGAAGTCCTGCTGGCATCAATGGTCTGGATGGTCGGACGGTAGGCATTCGCCTCAACCCGGCCCGAAAAGCCGGATGCCAAATTTACCCTCGTATAATTAGCCGCATAGGATGCGCCCTTCGGCAGCGCCAGGAAGTCTACACGCCGCGTCGTGACTTTATTCTTCGCATCCTTGAAGCGGAATATCTTACCCGCACCACCAATCACTTTGATGCTGCCCTTGCCAATCGTAAACGTCACATCACTGCCATAGACCGTCGTCTTGCTGATGGCTCCCGAGCCAATCTGGATGATATCCTTGTTCGACTCATAGTTGCGGATGACATCAGCCCCATCGCCATTGGCATAGTAGAACGTATCCACGCCTGCACCGCCGTAGAGCGTATCATTGCCACCAAAGCCGCGCAGCAGACCGCCCTTGGCACTGGCATAAATCGTATTGGCATTTGCGTTGCCATAGATCGTAACGGCCTGCTTCTTCGCGCCACGGGCATCGATGTTACGAATAGAGCTGCGATATGCCCGGGCATCAAAGCTCTTATCGGCAAAAGCAGCCGACAGATTTACCTGCGTATAGTTAGCCGCATACGCCGCCCCACGGGGCAGCGCACGGAAGTCTACGCGCCGCGTCGTAACCTTGTTCTTCGCATCCTTGAAGCGGAAGGTCTTGCCAGCACCGCCAATCACTTTGATGCTGCCCTTGCCGACCGTAAACGTCACATCATTGCCATAGACCGTCGTCCCGCTGATGGCTCCCGAGCCAATCTGGATGATATCCTTGTTCGACTCATAGTTACGGATGACATCAGCCCCATCGCCATTGGCATAGTAGAACGTATCCACGCCTGCACCACCATAGAGCGTATCATTGCCGCCAAAGCCGCGCAGCAGGCCGCCCTTCTTGCCCGCATAGATGGTATTGGCCGCCGCATTGCCATAGATATTGACCCCCGCATTTGCGGCCCGGCCATCAATCGTACGGATGGACGGATTATAGCTGCGGGCATCAAACGTATTCTTTGCTGCTGCCTTGAGCGTCACAGCCGTCTGGTTTGCATTATAAGCTGCCATAGTCGGCAGTTTTTTATAACCTTTGATGGTGCGGACTGCCTTGTTGCCTTCTTTGAGCAGTACATTCTTCGTCGTGCCATCGACGATACGGATGGAGCCCGTGCCCACCTTCAAAAGCAGGTCATAGCCCGAAACCTGCGTCGTAACAGCCCCGGAGGCTACCTGCACAACATCGACGCCCGAACCATAATTGCGGATGGTATCATTGCCATCCCCATTGGCATAGTAGAACGTATCCTTGCCACTGCCGCCATAGAGCGTATCGTTGCCCGTAAAGCCGCGCAGCGTGCCACCCTTATTGCTTGCATAGAGTACATTGTTTTCCGCATCGCCATAGACATTCGTCGCATGCGTCACAGCCCGTGCATCGGCATTCCGCACGAACGGAGCCTCCTGGCGCAGGTCAATGGTATTCGGCGTAAACCTTGCCCCCAGCGTCACCGTCTGGCCCGACTTATCAAACACCTTGGCCGCCGGCAGATTTGCCGCCTGCGCCAGCTGCTTTGCCAGATAACGAAGGAAAATATAACCAGCCGCATACGTATCCGAATGATACGTATCCGTTGCCGAATCATAAGTCGTCTTCGGCTCCAGCAGCTTCGACCACCAATCGCTGGCCGTATGCGCCTGGAACACATGATAAATATTGCCAGTACGTGCGTCATCGATACCATGAACCAGCTCGGCCAAGCCTTCCTTTATCGAGGCCGGCAACGCCCCATGATTGTTGATGGTTGATCTCATAACTGCATGAACCAGCTCATGCGTCAATGTACGGTCAAAATACTCTTCATAATATTGATTCTGCGGATTTTTTACATTTTTCATGATTCCATTATAATTGATAGAACCATCTTTATTAAAGTCCACGATTTGCATATGATCCAGATTGATACTGAGCACCAGCTCTGAACTGCGCTGTCCATCCCCTACACAAGCCAACATTCCATCCCACCGGGCCTGCGTCTCCGATGCCGGCTTCGTGAAACGGATATGAATATCTTTTATCTTAGATCCCGCCTCATCCAGGCTGATACCATAGGAATCACGGATTACCGCCAAAGCCTTATCAATCCACCAACGTTGAATCAAACGGCACATATGAACCTGCGCAGAAGTCAACGATTGCGGGTTATCCACATGAAAATTAACCCCTTGCACCGTATACAAAGAATTCCAATACGTATTCGTTGACGCAATATCGGGAATCACGCTTTCCGCCGTCTTGGCCACCGTACTGCCACCTGCATCAAGGCCGCTGATGGCTCCTGTATCGTTATTATGCAAATCAACATCGCAATACGTCTTCAAAAAACTATCGATACGCGTCTTATCTGCATTCGTCCCCAAAAGGCCACTCGCATCACGGACAAACGCCGCCCAAACCGAGCGCATATTATAAAAACGTCCAGCCGATGCCGCGCGAATCGCCTCATCGACCGCAGCAATCCCCTGCTGCGACGTATCATCCAGCGACTTCATAAACTTCTTGATGACACTCTGCGCAGTCTCCATATACATCCAATCCTTTCTCCATGCATCTTCTGCACCATCCATCCTGTAATGGCACAGCCTTCATCTTTCCTCCCCCATTTTACCATGCACATGGCGCAAAAACAACGCTTTCCCACAGAGCTTATCCAATAATCCCCTGCAAATACTAAGCAAATATCTGCGATTACAACCATTCTCGTCTGGAGCCAACCTGGTGTATACATTTAAGCTATATAGAATTTATGTTCGTATTGTGTTATAATTTGCTTACAAAGAACATGTTTTCGTACAAACTTTTCTCTTGCCGGCCAAAAATGTTTTTTCTATAATATAAAGAAAGAAGGGACTCTCAAATGACTACGAGGCAGAACTCCTATCTCTTTGCAGATCTCAGCGAACGCAACTACAATCCGATGAACGATGTCTTGTTTAAATTCATCTTTGGTAAAGAAGAACGCAAAACAGATTACCATCGACTTCCTCAATGCCGTCCTGCAGCATGATTTGCAGCATCCGATTCAGGACATTACCTTCACCCAAACCGAAATGTCCCCCGAAAATGAATCGGACAAGCTCACACGCCTCGATGTTACCTGCGTCCTCGACACCACCGAACAGGTAGACGTCGAAGTCCAGGTCGTCAACCACAAGGACATGGCACGACGGACCCTATACTATTGGGCGCAGCTCTACCTGATGTCTCTGCCCGCCGGCAAACACTATCGGGATCTAAAACCATCCATTACGGTAAACATCCTAAAATTCAAACTGCTCCCACAGGCTAATCCCTACTCTATGTGGAGTATCTATAACCAAGAAACCGGCGACCGGCTCAATAAAGACCTGACGCTACATTTCCTGGAAATCCCCAAATACGCCAAAAAACCCATCGCCGAAATGACAAAAATGGAACGCTGGCTGGCATACTTTGCCAACCAGCTCGATGATAAAGAAAAGGAGGAACTGTCCATGACTGATGCTGCCATCCAAAGTGCCATGAAAGCCGCGCGCATATTCCTGAACAACACCGAGGAACGCCGCCGCTACATCAACCGTGAAATGTCCATCATGGACTACAACTCCGACCACGAAAATGCACGCGCCGAAGGACGTGCTGAAGGCGAACGCAACATGGAGATTACCATCGTAAAACGCATGCTTCTAAAGCATAAACCACTGAATGAAATCATCGATGTTGTTGCCTGGCCAAAAGAAAGAATTCTTACCTTTGCTAAAGAAAATAACCTTTCCATCCCCGAATGATGAAAACATCAAAAGAGAGACTTGCCTGAAAATCAGCATCCAAGTCTCTCTTTTTCTTACCACATAATCCCCTTCAAATACTCTGCAAAATCTCCCCCAAGATCCGGACGGCGCAGAGCATACTCCACCGTCGCCTTCAAAAAGCCCAGCTTATCCCCGACATCATAGCGAATCCCTTCAAAATCATAGGCATACACCGGTTCCTGCCGTGCTAATACCCGCAGAGCATCCGTCAGCTGTACCTCACCGCCTTTGCCCGGCTGCGTATTCTCCAGAATGTCAAAAATCTGCGGCGTAATCACATAGCGCCCCAGCACCGCCATTCGGCTCGGCGCTGCCTCCACCGCTGGCTTCTCTACCATATCCTGCACCCGCAGCAACCGCGGATTATCCGTGGCTGTACCATCCACGATACCATACGCAGAAACTTTTTCCTGTGATACCAGCTGGCAACCTAAAACAGAGCCGCCAGTCGCCTCATAAATATCCATCAGCTGCCGCAGCGCAGGAGCTCTCCCCGGCTCACTATATACCACATCATCGCCAAGCAGCACCGCAAACGGCTCACCGCCCATAAAAGCCCTCGCACACAAGATGGCATCACCTAAACCGCGCATCTCCCGCTGGCGGATATAATGAATCTTGATGGCAGCTGTCTCCTGTACCAGCTGCAGCAACGCATCCTTGCCTTTACGCTCCAACTCCATCTCCAATGCCGGTGCCGAATCAAAATGATCCTCGATCGCCCGCTTCGCATGACCGCTGATAATCAAGATTTCCTCGATACCACTAGCCAACGCCTCCTCAACGATATACTGGATCGTCGGCTTATCCACAATCGGTAGCATTTCCTTCGACGTCGCCTTCGTCGCCGGCAAGAAACGAGTACCGAATCCCGCCGCTGGAATTACCACTTTACGAATTCTTTTTCCCATAGTCCATAACAATCTTTTCGCGATACGCATTTACTGCGCATATTCCAATACGGTCCTAGCATCATACATTTCTGTATAGTACTCCTGATAACTACCACTAATGATATGCTCCCACCACTCACGATGTTCCAGATACCACTGCACGGTCTTCTTGATGCCATCCTCAAACTTCGTTGCCGGGAGCCAGCCGAGCTCCTCATGGATCTTTGTCGGATCAATCGCATAGCGGCGGTCATGCCCTTTGCGGTCTGTAACATGCTCAATGAGTTCTTCGCTCTTTCCTAGCTCCTTCAGGATGGTCTTTACTACATCGATATTGGCACGCTCATTATGTCCGCCAATATTGTAGACCTCACCAACCTTGCCCTTGCGGACAATCAAATCGATAGCCGCACAGTGATCCTCAACATAGAGCCAGTCTCGGACATTCAAGCCATCTCCATAAACAGGCAGCTTCTTATCCGCCAGAGCATTGATGATCATCAGCGGAATAAGCTTCTCAGGGAAATGATACGGCCCATAGTTATTCGAGCAGCGCGATATCGTCACCGGCAGCTTGTAAGTCCGATGGTATGCCTGCACCAGCAAGTCTGCGCCCGCCTTTGATGATGAATATGGACTAGACGTATGCAGTGGGGTCATCTCCGTAAAGAACAAGTCCGGCCGATCCAGTGGCAGATCACCATAAACCTCATCCGTCGATACCTGATGATAGCGCTGGATGCCATATTTGCGGCAAGCATCGAGTAAGACACTCGTCCCAATGACATTCGTCTGCAGGAAAATCTCGGGATTCTCGATTGACCGGTCAACATGGGACTCAGCCGCAAAGTTTACGACAACATCCGGTTGCTCTGTCTCAAACAGCTTATAGATAGCCGTACGGTCAGCAATGTCTGCTTTGACGAACTTAAACTGAGGCTTCTTCTGTGCCTCAGCCAACGTCTCCATATTCCCGGCATAAGTCAGAGCATCCAAGCAGATAATCTCATCTTCTGGATGATTCTGCAGTTCATAGTAGACAAAATTCGAGCCAATAAATCCAGCGCCACCTGTTACGATTATCTTCATTTAACAATTCTCTCCATATACAAATTGATTCTTGCTATCAGTCAATGTTGGGCCAGTCGTGTCCTTCTCACTGAGAACCGGCTCAATGCCTGCCAATAAAGTTCCCCAGTCGACATTTACCTCTGGCGCATCATAGCGCATACCGCCCTCAGACTCCTTGTTGTACACATTGTCGCATTTGTAGCGGAACTCCACATCATCCGTCAATGTCAGGAAGCCATGCGCAAAGCCTCGCGGAATAAGGAACTGCCGATGATTCTCCGCACTAAGTTCCACCGAAACCCACTTGCCAAAGGTCGGGCTTCCCTTACGGATATCTACGGCTACATCGATAACACGGCCCTTTGAGCAAGATACCAGCTTCGCCTGAGCATACGGCGGTTTTTGCCAATGCAGACCGCGAAGTGTCCCCTTCTGCGCAGAAAAGCTCATATTATCCTGCACAAAATCATTCGTGATACCTAACGCCTCATACTTTGGCTTATTGTAAGTTTCCGTGAAAAAACCACGATGATCACCGAACACATCCGTCTCGATAATCAAAACACCTTCAATACTTGTCTCAATAACCTTCACGTTACGATGCTTCCTTATTCCCGAATCATGCGAATCAGATATTTGCCATACTCATTCTTCAACAGCGGCTGTGCCAGCCTCTCAACCTGTGCCGCATCGATATATCCCATACGATAGGCAATCTCCTCGATACAAGCAATCTTCAGCCCCTGCCGTGCCTGAATCGTCCGCACAAAGGAAGCCGCATCCAAGAGCGACTCATGCGTCCCCGTATCAAGCCAAGCATAGCCACGGCGCATCTTCTCAACCTGCAGCGTGCCACGCTCCAGATAAACCTTGTTGACATCGGTGATTTCCAGCTCACCGCGGGGCGATGGCTTGATGGTCTTGGCAATATCAACAATATCCTTATCATAGAAATACAGTCCCGTGACCGCATAGTTTGACTTCGGCGCTATCGGTTTCTCCTCTAAACTCAAAGCCTTGCCTGCTGCATCAAACTCCACCACGCCATAGCGCTCAGGATCAGATACATAGTAGGCAAACACCGTTGCGCCCAGCTCACTGGCAGCTGCCCGCTGCATCGCCTGGGATAAATCCGAACCGTAGAAGATATTATCCCCCAGCACCAAAGCACAAGCATCGCCATTGATGAACTCTTCACCAATCAGAAATGCCTGGGCAAGGCCATCCGGACTTGGCTGGATTGCATATGAAATGTGGATACCGAACTGACTGCCATCCCCTAGAAGATCTACAAACAAATCCTTATCAGCAGGATTCGTAATAATCAATATATCATTGATTCCTGCCAGCATCAGCGTACTAAGCGGATAATAAATCATCGGCTTGTCATAAATTGGCATTAACTGTTTTGATACAACCTTTGTTAAGGGATAAAGACGTGTGCCTGATCCTCCTGCTAAGATAATTCCCTTTTTTATCGGTTGTTCCATAACTACACCACCCATCTACATTCTTAAATCAAAATAATCTCACATACGAATTTTCGCCAGTAGTTCTTCCGTTTTGTCCTGCAGCAACCCCTTGTTCTGACGCGTCTCAACATTTAATCGAATCACCGGCTCAGTATTTGATTTGCGCAAATTAAACCGCCATTTATCATACTCAACCGATAACCCATCAATTTTCATAACATGTCCTTGCGGACCGTATTCTTCCTCAATGCGCTCTAACACCTCATCTGCATCCTTAACCCTGCTATTGATTTCACCAGAGCACGGATACTGCTCGATACGTTCCTTCATCAACTCAGATAGCGACTTGCCTAACTTAGACAAAAGCTCCAATACTAATAGCCAAGGAATCATCCCGCTATCGCAATACGAAAAGTCGCGGAAATAATGGTGTGCACTCATCTCGCCACCATAGATTGCATTTATTTCACGCATCTTCTCCTTGATAAATGCATGCCCACTCTTCGAAACCACTGGTGTTCCGCCATTCTTTTCTACTAGCTCAACCGTATTCCAAGTAAGCCGCGGATCGTAGATAATTCTCTCGCCAGGATACTTTTCCAGAAACGCTTGTGCCAAAAAGCCAACCATATAGTAACCTTCGATGAAGTCTCCCTTCTCATCAAAGAGGAAGCACCGATCAAAATCACCGTCCCAAGCTACACCGACATCAGCCCCTGACTCTCGCACTGCTTTTGCCGTTGCCTCACGATTCTCTGGCAACAGTGGATTGGGAACACCATTAGGGAAATTTCCGTCAGGTTCATGATGAACTTTTACCAGTTCAAACGGCAGATATTTCTCCATCACATCAAGGATAGGGCCCGCCGCACCATTTCCCGCATTGACAACTACCTTTAGCGGTTTCAGCCTAGACACATCCACGTATGACAAGATATGCTTCACATACTCTTCCGTAATATCCAGCGTTTCGATTTTTCCGGGCGCTGCATCCGATGCAGCTAACGCTCCCTCAGCCACCAGCCGCTCCAACTCACGCAACCCTGTATCTCCAGAAATTGGACGTGCCCCTTTACGGACAAACTTCATCCCATTATATTCCTTCGGATTATGGCTGGCTGTAATCATGATACCACCATCTAATCCTAGATGCGCCGTCGCGAAATAAATCATCTCTGTTCCGCACTGACCAATATCAATAACATCACACCCCGATTCCATAAGGCCACGAGAAAGCGCCGCCTGAATTGACGGCCCCGACAATCGGATATCATGCCCAACAGCAACCTTTTTGGCGGAAAACAATATCGGAAATATCCGTCCAATACGATAGGCAATCTCCTCATTGATAGTATTCGGATAAATACCGCGAATATCATAGGCACCAAAGGCCTTCGTACAATAACTCATTAAACCATTCCCTTATCTTGTTAACGCTCTGCCCGCATTGGATTCTCTAAGAAATCCTTATATGCCAGACGAATACCATCCTCTAACTCTGTCCGATACTTCCAGCCTAATTTTTCTGCCTTCGACACATCAAGGAGTTTACGCGGCGTACCATTGGGCCGTGTCGTATCCCAAAGGATCTCACCCTCATAGCCAACAACCTTAGCTACCAGTTCCGTCAATTCCTTAATGGACAGCTCCTTGCCCGTACCAGCATTGACCGTTTCATTCCCACTATAGTTATTCATCAGGAACACACAGAGATTGGCCAAATCATCTACATACAGGAATTCACGGAGAGGCGAGCCATCCCCCCAGCAGGTAACAGACTGCAATCCCTGCTCCTTCGCCTCATGGAAACGGCGAATCAAAGCAGGCAGCACATGGCTATGCGTCGGATGATAGTTATCATTAGGCCCATAGAGATTCGTCGGCATGACGGAGATATAGTCTGTACCATACTGCTTGTTCAAAAACTCACAGTATTTAAGTCCCGAAATCTTGGCCAGCGCATAGGCCTCATTGGTTTTCTCCAGCTCCGAAGTCAGCAGGCATGATTCTTTCATCGGCTGCGGTGCCATACGCGGATAAATGCAACTGGACCCTAGGAATTCCAATTTCTTGCAGCCATTTTTCCAAGCCGCATGAATCACATTCATCTCCAACATCATGTTGTCATACATAAAATCAGCCAATGCCTCGCTGTTGGCTACGATACCGCCCACCTTAGCTGCCGCCAGGAATACATACTCGGGTTTCTCTTGCGCAAAGAACTCATTCACAGCCACTTGATCGATAAGATCCAGTTCTTTATGCGTGCGAGTAATGATATTCGTATACCCCTGCCGCTCAAGCTCGCGGACAATTGCCGATCCTACCATACCTCTGTGACCAGCTACATAGATTTTTGCATTTTTTTCCATCATTATGATACGCCTCTTTATTCCCACTTGATTTTATCCGCCTTGGAAATGGCCTCACCCAACTGGACTTCCATAATAGTCATACGGCTCTGCGCTGTGACCTTGTGCTTGCACCCTACCGGCAGCTCGACGATATCGCCAGCCTTGACCATACGTTCCTGTCCATCCAGCAAAACTGTCCCCTCACCACTGACGATATTCCATATCTCCTGACGATGCGCATGGCTATGATAATTCATGCCATGCCCTGCATTCAGTGTCACTTTGATAGTCAGACTGTCTTCTTCCACATCAATGATTTGGAAACTGCCCCAGGATTTCTCTGCGAACATTACCTGCTGCGTAAGATTTTCCACATAGGGCTTAATATGGCTTGATGACTCTTTATCTGCCACCAATATCCCCTCAGGACTGGCAGCCACAACAAGATTCTTGGCCCCCATCACGAGTATCGGCACATCCAGTTCATTGACCACATGAGTATCTGAGCAGCTGTCATCCATAGTCACCTCGCCAATGGACGGCTCATGCATGATTTCCGTCAAAGTATTCCAAGTGCCAAGATCCTTCCATTCCCCCGCATAGCGAAGCACGCCAATACTATGCTCCTTCTCCACCACGGCATAGTCAAAGCTGATTTTCGTCAGATTGCCGTAGTTCTCATACAGATCCTCATACCCCTTGAAATCCAGCAGCTCATGCGCTTTTTCCAGCACATAGCCCAGCCGATAAGCAAAGACACCACTATTCCACAAAGCGCCTTTTTCGATATACTCAGCAGCTTTGACTGCCGCAGGCTTCTCTTTAAAAGAATCCACCTTACTGATTTCATCTTTTGATGTAGGCATGATATAGCCATATTTCTCGCTAGGATAAGTCGGCTCAATGCCCATCAGCATAAGATCTGCCGTGCCCTGCGCCGCCAGCTCCGTCAAATGCTGTACCGCTTTGTAATAGTCCGTGGACACATAAGGATCAACAGGACAAACTGCCACCGCTTCATCCAGTCCTACACCTTTCACATCATGAAGATAGGCACTTACCAGCACAATCGCCGGAAAAGTATCCCGGCGGCAAGGTTCTACCGAAATATCCACTGCATCGCCGAGCTGGTTCTTTAGCGTCGATACCTGTGCCTTAGAAGTAGCCACCGTTATATCTGCAGACGCATCCACCTTGCGGATTTGCCGGAATACTCGCTGTGCCATGGATATATACGCTCCATCCACCTGCGGAAACAGCGGGATAAACTGCTTTGAGCGGATATCGTTCGACAGCGGCCAAAGGCGCTTGCCCGAACCGCCAGATAATAATACGATATGCACTTACTCCCGACCCACTTTCTCCATATCATGCTTCACCATAATTTCGACCAGCTCTTCAAACGTCGTCTTAGTCGGATTCCAGCCCAGCTCCTTCTTGGCTTTGGTAGGATCACCCCAAAGATTGACAACATCCGTCGGACGATAAAAGTCCGGGCTCACCTCGATGACTACCTTGCCCGTAGCCTTATCGATGCCTTTTTCTTCCATACCTTCACCGCTGAACTCCAACTCAATGCCCGCATGATGGAAGGCCAGCTGGCAGAACTCACGAACAGAATGCTGTACCCCCGTAGCAATAACAAAATCCTCCGGCGTATCATGCTGCAGAATCAGCCACATGCACTCAACATAATCCTTGGCATAGCCCCAGTCACGCAGACTGTCGAGATTACCGAGATACAGTTTCTCCTGCTTGCCCTGTGCAATGCGGGCAGCTGCAAGCGTAATCTTGCGCGTGACGAAAGTCTCGCCGCGACGCTCCGACTCATGGTTGAACAGGATACCCGAGCAGCAGAACATATCATAGGCCTCGCGATACTCCTTCGTAATCCAAAAACCATACTGCTTGGCCACAGCGTACGGAGAATACGGATGGAACGGCGTATTCTCGTTCTGCGGAACCTCTTCAACCTTGCCATAAAGCTCCGACGTTGATGCCTGATAAATACGGCAGGTATCCTTGAGTCCGCAAAGGCGAACAGCCTCGAGGATGCGAAGAACACCCGTAGCATCCACATCTGCCGTGAACTCCGGTGCATCAAAAGAAACCTGTACATGGCTCTGGGCTGCCAGATTGTAAATCTCATCGGGACGCACTGTGCTGATGACAGCCATAAGCCCCATCGAATCCCCCATATCGCCATAATGCAAATGGAAATTCGGCAGCCCCTCCAGATGCGCGATGCGTTCACGATACTCTACCGACGAGCGGCGAACAATACCATGCACATCATATCCCTTATCCAGCAAGAACTCTGCCAAATACGAACCGTCCTGACCAGTAACACCAGTAATCAATGCTTTTTTCATCATTATTCCTCCATAAATAAAAAAGTCCCGCTGCCAGAACAGCGAGACTGATATCGTGCAATCGCCCTAGGCTATGCACTATTTTTCCATATTCTCTTCTCGTTTTTAATTCACATTCTTTGGCGAAACTTGCACAATCTTGGCTTTTTACTTTTCCGCCTACTTCCAACGTTTCCTATACTCCCGTGGCGAGATTCCCTCCATATCTTTGAACACACGGGACAGATACTGCTCCGAAGAAAAACCAGTCTTCTCTGCAATCTCAGCCAGTGTATTATCCGTGAAGCGCAGGAACTCCTTGATTTTGCGGATACGTACCGTTGAAAGATATTTGATAGGCGATATCCCCATCACGCGATTAAACATATGCCCTAGATACGTTCGCTCCATAAAAAACTTTTGCGCCAGGCTCTCCAACGTGATGCGCTCCATGTAGCTATTCTCAAGGAATAATCGTATCTCCTCCACACGCCCCCATGACTCCGAGCGCCTATCTTCCCAACAATCTTCCATTACCTTCTCCAGTAATGTCGATAGTATGGTATTGATACTCATATCACGCACATAGGATGCCCCCGCCGCCGTCTCATAAAGCTGCTGCAGACAGCCAATATACGCTGCCACATCAGCCACAGCAAACACAGGCTTACCGGAACGAGTCAAAAACTTGTGATACACCGCTAATAGCGCTGGCCCATCAAAATGAGCCCAGTGAATCGTCCACAAGTTCTCATCAGTACTATGTGAATACTGCCGCGAACAATCAATAAAAGCAGCCTCGCCTGACTTCAATCTATATTCTGTTCCATCTACCGTAACAGCACCTGTTCCTTTTTCCACCACCAAAAGTAAAAATCCGCCTAAATTCGTCCTCCTGGAAGTATGTGGCTTTAACGCCGTAAGACTCCCCGTCTCCGCCAAATGCAATAACGATACCCGCGCAAAAAGAGAGGGCGTATACTGAATTCGTTTTGTTCGAACAGTCAGCATCCTAACCTCCCAAAAACTTTTACACACATCAGAGAAGCTCTCTCTAGCACCTTGATTTCCTATAAATACACCGGACACAATATACTTCCATAGTTGCTAGATTCAACTTTGGAAGTATATTGTGGCAACCAATGTATAAACCGCCCTCGTCGGTTCCCGACTTGCATTCGGGGCAAGTACGCAACAAGGCGGGAAGATATGCCGCCCTATTTCAACCAAACAGAAACGAACGGTGAACACACGTACTGTTAAGCAAATAAAAATGGCCCGACGACATGTCTTAAAGTTGTCATTTTTATACAAAACTATTAAGTTCCATTTCACGTTTGAAGTCTTATAACATAGTTATATAATTAGTATATTTAAGCTCATATCCCAATTCATTAACAATTACAGGACGGATTTACAATCTAAGTGCAACATCACATAGCGTAAAATAAAATAACGCATAGACCTCTGGTATAATGGTGTTTGCGACAACCCATTTCCAGGAGGAACTATGCGTCATTACGAACATCTTACACTATATGAGAGAGAAAATCTACTATTTCTTAGGGCCAAAGGCTATTCCATCACTGCCATAGCCGAAAGTATGTGGCGAAACAAGGGAATCATATCCCGAGAGCTTCGCAGAAACTCTGTTGGCAGCCAGTATATGCCAGTAGTGGCACAGCACCAGTATCAGGCACGCCGTGCTTATTGCAAGCCCCATAACAGGTTGGAACACACCAGCCTCTTGGAGCTTGTAAAGCACAAACTACTCGAATGTCAGTGGTCTCCAGAGGAAATTGCCAGACGGCTGAGAGCCGAATATGGCCAGTATGTCATAAGCACCACGACCATATACCGTGCGATATACAGCGGATGGCTGAACGCCCAAAAAGCTTTTACAGCAAGTGTCATAAAGAAATTGAGGCACCGTGGCAAGCGCAAGAGGAAACGCTCCGCTGAGGAGAAGCTTGGCAAAATCCAGATTAGCCACGATATTACAGAACGCCCGGCAGGAGCCGAAAACCGTTCAGAAATAGGGCATTGGGAAGCTGACACCGTTGTTGGCCAGCAAGGAAAGCCTGCCTTGTAACCCTCGTCGACCGAAAGAGCCTCTACCTTATGTGCGGCAAAGCTGACAAGAAAAATGCTCAGGCCGTAAACAGGACAACGATCGACTTGCTTCTTGGTGCCACAGCTCTATCGGTAACGCCTGGCAGGGGCAAAGAATTTGCCCGTCATGCAGATGTGACAGAATACCTGGATGGACTGCCATTCTATTTTCCGCAGCCTCACCATCCGTGGCAGAGAGGCTCCAACGAGAATACTAACGGCTTGCTTAGAGAATATTTTCCAAAAGGCAAAGATATAACAACTATCTCTGATGATTACATACAGAGAAAAGTGGCTATGATGAACTTACGTCCAAGGAAATGTCTTAACTACAAAACACCATATGAGGTTCACTTTTCAAAGGTGTTGCACTTGACTTGACAATCCGTCCCATAATATATTGAGTTACATTGCGTTTAGAAGGATTTTTTCTTATAGTCGATTTGCGATTATTTTCAGAAAAACTTTCACAACCACCTTAATCTAAACCTCTAAGGCTATACCTATTCCTTCACCAACGTTAATGGTACAGAGCCAAGTATATGTGTCCCAAAACAAAACATACAGAAATGTTCTGTCTGTGACTCAATACCTGTACCACTTCCTTACTGACAACATAGCATCATATTTCACCCTGTTTGATTTTAATTTACATATAATTCCCTTTCATATTGCTGATTCCATAAAATTTCTAAGTCTCCCCTTCCTATTCATAACTTATCTAATCATTGTTTGCCACACTCCAAGACAGTATCGCAGATTACATCAACATCCTTCAATGCCAAATCCGCATATAATGGCAGGGTTAATACATTTCGGCTCATATGCAAAGCCACAGGAGTTTTATCCACATCAAAAGCATTATGGAAACATTCAAACGTATTCGTCAATGGATAGAAATATTTTCTTGCACCAATTCCTTTTTCAGCCAAAGCGTCCACCACTTCGCTGCGCGTTGCTCCAAACAACTTCGGCGTGAATATGACAGGGAAATATGCATAGTTAGGCTCTACATCCTTCTGAATCGGATTCAGTTGCAGACCTTCCACTCCATCCAAGCGTTCCCGATAACGTTCTACAACCTTTTTACGCTTAGCAATCTCTTCATCCACATGTCGCAGATTGCAGAGTCCCATAGCCGCGCAGAATTCATTCATCTTGGCATTTGCCCCCACAGCATCCACCCGCTCCGGACCACGGATGCCAAAGTTCTTCAGACGATAAAGCTCCAACCCGAATTCCTCATCCTTGAAGCAGGCCGCGCCGCCTTCAATGGTATTGAAAACTTTAGTCGCATGGAAGCTGAAGCAGGATACATCACCAAAAGCAGCGGTACTCATACCTTTATACTTCACGCCAAAGGTATGAGCCGCATCATAGATGACTTTGAGCTCATATTTCTTGGCAATCCGCTCAATCTCTTCCACATTGCAAACGTTGCCATACACATGCACCGGCATAATTGCACAGGTCTTATCCGTAATCAATGATTCCAGCTTCTCTACATCCATCGTAAAATCGACGGGATTGATATCACAGAATACCGGCGTAAGCCCATTCCGCACAATTGCATGTGTCGTGGAAGCAAAGGTAAATGGTGTCGTAATTACCTCCCCCTGCAAATTCAATGCCTGCAAGGAAAGTTCCAATGCCATATGGCCATTAGTAAACAAATCCATATGTTCAACACCGAAATATTCCTGCAGTTCCTTTTGCAGCTCCTTATGCTTCGCCCCCATGTTGGTAAGCCAATGCGAATCCCATATATCTTTTATTTCATCTACATATTCTTCCATTAATGGCATAGAAGACCTCGTAACTAATATATTATTTTTCATAAAAATCTCCATTCCTATTTCTCACTCATTATTTAACGAAAATATGCAGCTAAATATTTATCAACATCTGCAATATGCTCTTCATAATCATCTCTTTGACATTCCAAATATACTTTTTCCCCATCTTCTCGCACAATTTTACAACCTAATCTCAAAGAAATTCTTTGGCTAGCTTTATTGCCTTTTAAAGCACTGTACTTTAGCTTTTTAGCTTTTTTCTGATCAAACAAATAATGATAGCAAAAAGTCACCATAAGCATCCCAAAATGCTTGTGCAAATCCTCTTCATGGAATAGATAATATCCCATGCTTTCATATTCACCATTTTCCAGCGGAGTAAATGAGACTTTACCGATAGCTTTTCCATCATAATAAACAATGTACTGTTTTCTTTGCATAGTGGGATATTTAGCTAAAAAATTTGCATGTCCCTCGCGAGTAAACACCATATTATCTACAATGTTATTCAATACAAATGACTGATTATGATAATCAAGAATAGCCCACTGCATATCCTCTGATTCAGCTGATAAATCTACCATTTTCATCTTATCATAAGGTGGACTATCATAGATAATTTCTTTATCATTCATAATATTTCCCTTATCTTTTTCACAATATATTCCATTTCTGTCCTACCATAACGCTGGTCAATGGGCAATGGAAGTACATTTGTCGCCAGTTCATATTCCCATGTACCTGCTTGGACATCTTCCAAAACATTAGGCCATAAGCATGGCACATAAATTTTTTCCTTAATCATTCTTCTACGAATACTTGCACCTTCATCCAGTAGCAAAGGATAGCAATATCCCCCTAGTGTACTTTTAATATGAAGTTTATTTATTCCAGCAAATTCTCTATTTAGCAATTCAAAATTCCTTGTGCGTTTTTCAGAAACCTTCTCATAATCCACACCATGCAATAAATTCTGTGTCAGTGTAGACATTCGCTTGATTCCCTCACTGGCAAAAATCTTATTATTGTCTATATACTCCTGATAGAATTCTGAAGCAGTCCGTTCATAGCGTCCCAAAAGAAAATGCATCCTCGTAAAAGATTCATCAAGTGGTAAATCCATATCCAATGTCACATCAGTATATAGCACACCACCATCCGCTACGCCAAAAAACTTGCGGCATGTATAAAGCGTATCAACACCTGTAACTGGTGCTGCAAAATAAGCTTGAGCATTATCTACAATAATATGCTTATATTTTTCTTTAAGCATCAAAATTTGTTCTGCCGATACTTGTCCATAAAAATTTACAATATATACATATGCGTCTTCAGCCGCCTCCAAATTACACGGCAACCAATCTTCGCCTAAATCATATTGACGTACTTCCGTGCCAATTTTCAAGCAAGTATCCCTTACAGAACTACAGCAAAACCATGGCAGGTAAATTAGCGAAATATTTTTTGCACGCAACAGATATTCCAAGCAGCTTCTCCCAGAATTTAACAGGATTCCATCTGCATACTTCATTGGACGATCAAATCGCTCAAATTCGATATATCCACCTAATTCCTGCATATCTTCTCTCATATGTTCTGCCCCCATCACTCTACATTTACTTGTACCAAATCCCCTAAATCATCTAATATATTTATCATCTCCTGCTGATTTGCACAATGCCAGATAATCGTCCCTAATGATTCGTTTGCTCCTGTAAATGCTCTAACGAATTCATTATGGCTTACCCATAAATCAATTTCATGAATCTTATCCCTTACCTTAGGTGCTATATCTAAACAAACAAACCTGCCGTTACGCCGACTATGAATAACACTCAGCCCCCATACTCCATCGTATTGTGGTTCTGACAGTTCAGTAACAGCCATGCCCAGACTGCCCTTTACTGCTCCCATAATAATATCCTGTCCTGTTGCCAGACGCTGAACCTCGGCCAATCTATTTCCACCAGCTCGAGGTGAAACTTCCATAATATAGACCTTGCCATCCTTCCCCACACGTGCCTCGATATTATATATGGTCGTTTTCATCCCTAAAAGCGATATCAACCGCTGAATTTCTCTTTTAAGCTCTAACTGCACACTTTTAGCTGCATTTGTGGGCCAAAAGTTTGCACCTGGCGCAAACGGATTGGGTGCTGACACATCAAACCATTGACTGTCCAAACAAAAATATACCAGCTGACCATCAACAGAAAAACTATCCCCTGACATGGCATAACCAACATTTTCGATAAATGTCTCCACAATACATTCATCGGTTAGAGATTTTTCCCTTGCATAATCAAAAGCACTTTTAAGCTTTTCTCTATCATCAACGCGGCTAACTCCTTTGCTTCCTGCTGAATCCACAGGCTTAACAATAACCGGAAAATCCCACTCATCCATATCTTTTTCTAATTCTGCAAACTGCTTATAACTCTTCGCTTTAGGAACATTAAACTCATGTTCTTGCAAAAAAGCGCGAAACAGCCCCTTGTTTTGTAAGATACATACAGATTCATAGGGACTAGTAGGCAATCCCATTTGTTCAGCCACATAAGCAGCCGTAACCACACCGGGATCGGTTGCATAAGACATAATTCCATCAATTTTTAATCTCTGTGCCAATTCCAGGACAGCATCTTTATCTATAATGCTTACATTATGATATTCATCTGCAAATTTATGAGCATAATTATCCGGCAGATAATCACAGGTAATAACATAAACACCTAATTCATGTGCAGCTTTTATGGCCGGCAATAAATATCGTGAACCACCTAAAAGCATCAATTTTTTCATACTAAAATCCCCCTGACATTCATATAAAATATTTTGCTCATACTATTTGCTCTGGTGCTTTTTTCGGATGCTCTCTACCGTCTGCACCAAATAAGTCAGAACCTCCAGCTTCAACAGATAAGCCAGCAAAGCATATAGCAACAGGCCCAGCAAGACTTCTGCCGCCACAGACAATGCATCAGGCCAGCCCATATGCCCCAGCGGATAAACAGTTGCTCCAACCAACACTGCCAAAATACATCCTGGAGCAATATCCTCCCACTGTTCACGGCAGGAATACCCCAAAAGCTTCCGGTTCGGCCAGGAATTGATTGCTGTGCTAACCAAGCCGCTTGCCGCCGTACCGCAAGCCATCACAAACGGCCCGTAAAACATAGTAGTCACCAATACACAAAGGCCCATGACTTTTTTTATTATCTCCAGTCGCAGGAAAATATCGCTCCGTCCTAAAGCTTTGATGCCATTTAGATTCGCGGTATGAATTGGCCATAAAGCATAGCTAAAGCAAAACACCTGCAGATAGGGCACCAACGGCAGCCACTTTTCCGTCATCAGCAGCCGCACCAAAGGTTCCGCCGCCGCTGCAAGCAGCATCATCAACGGCCACAGCAAAAAGCTGCTCACACAGACTGCCCGGCGCATCATATTTCGTAAATGTGCCGTATCGTCCTGTGCCTGCGATAGCACAGGAAACAGAACGCTGTCAATGGAAGCATTGATATTCGAAACGATTGTCATCGGATACCTCGCCCCCTGCGTGTAATAAGCTAAATCACTGGGCGAGTAAATCCGACCGATGATCAGCTGGCTAAGATTTTTGTATCCCGTGTCCAACAAGGAAGACAATAGCAATCGGCTGCCAAACGTAAACAGGAAATGGAATCTCTGTCTGGAAAAAGTTAACTTAGGCCGCCATGCCGTCACATACCAAAGAACAACCGTTCCCACAGCAACGTTAACAATCTGCTGCATAATCAGCGCCCATACACCAAAACCATAAAATGCCATAACCACAGCTACAATTGCTGAAATCATAAGAGCCGTCAGCGAAGCAGTAAAAGACAACCGGAAAGCCAACTTTCTGATGATATAGGCATTCTGAACGCTCCTCACACCAGAAATCAACAATACTAGACCTAGAACGCGAATCAACTCCGTCAGCGCTTCATCCTGATAAAACTCTGCAATCCAAGGTGCCCCAAAATAAAGTACTCCATACATCACAGCACAAGATACACAATTGAAATAAAACACCGTGGAAAAATCCACATCATCGACATCCTTCTTCTGTATCAAAGCACTCCCAAGACCACTGTCTACAAAAACCTGTAAAATATTGATAAAAATGGTCAGCAATGCAAGGGTACCAAAATCTGTAGGGCTAAGCAGACGCGCTAAAAGAATTGTAACCGCCAGAGAAATTCCCTGCGAAGCAGACTTTTCTATAAATCGCCAGAACATACCCGAAATAACGCGTGAAATCTTCATAAAAAAGAAATTTTCTCCTTATTTTTCAAGAAAAAACATTATCCTTTTTGCCATATATCGAATAATTATATAAAAATTTTCAAAACAAATACAATATATGTATGCATTGGAATTCCTTGTCAAATATTATCGATTAAACTTGTGCACATTGTCTTAATCAGTAATTATTTTTTTCCATTCATCATAAATATATTTTTGTCTAACAGCTAAACATTTCACATTCCGCTTTGCATATTCATCCGAAAACTCAAGCACCTCATTTATATTCTGCTTCGAAATCAAATCTATATTATATATTTTGTAGCCATACTGCTCATAATAATCGCAGATATTAGAAGGCGCATAGACTTTTTTACCTAAATGTAGCATCAATGATATATTCCCCAAGGCTTGTTGTCGACTATGATTATAAACACCTACATCGCAAGAATTCAACAAGGAAACATACTCATCATATTCCATATAGTCAACAATAGGTATAAATCTATCCCCAAAAAATCGCTTCCCTAATATAACTATCTCATTTCGGTATAAATCATTACCATACGAGAGAGGACATAGCAAGTCGATATCCTTAAAATTTAGATTCGCAATTTTATTGAATAATTTTTCGTGTCTATTAGTTACCGTAGCTGAATTTCCAATTATTATTCTTTTCTTCCCCCCTCTTTTCATTTGAGGATTTTGGCTTCTAACTTTTTTTAGAATTTTTTCATATCCGCTTCCACTAGGAACTGGAACTGCAAACATTTTACAATCATATACTTTACCAAAAACTTTCTTAAACACATCCACTTCTTGATGTGTTAATAAAACGATTCCTTTAGCTAGAGATAAACATCTATCTACTATTTTCTTTCTCATCTTCTGTTTAATGGTGATTTTCTCATTATTGAATACTTCATAATCCCCACCCCAAAATTGCCAATATGTTTTGTTTAATATATCTTTACCCATAAACATCATCACATATTGCATCGTAAATACACCACTGACAATGATTTTATCACTTTTCCTTATGTCTCTTCTCAATTGATTATTTGTAATAAATTCAAAATATGATGTAATTCTATGTACATTATTTAGATTAGGCAAGTAAACCTCATTTTTTCTATCAACTACATAAAATTCTTTCTTAATTTCAGGAAATCTTTGTGTCATGTATTCAATCATTTTACTAGGAAAGTTATGTGATTTATTGATAAAAAATACAATATTCATATTACCTCTCGTTTCTATAATTCATATTTATTTTACATAACGCTGGCAAAATGAGCCATGCTCCACAAATAAGTGAAAATCCCATAGACGGATTTAAAAGCAATGTCATAATTATCGCAAATATTGATCCACCCCAAATTTTATATCGCACAAAATTACAAATAAACGGAGATAAATAAAGCATTGTCAAAGGTATTCCCCAACAAGCAAAAGACGTAATTATCACTGAATCATTATATATACCAGACTCTGGACTTACGCCTTTCGAAAACATACTCCCAAACAACGGATTATCCATTATACTTTGTATTGGATACATATAATTTTCTATCCGTAAATATAACGCCGTATTAAGGATTTCCCCTACATTTACACCATTTAGCAACATCCCAATTTCTGACATTCTTACAAAAACAGGGTTTGGTGCTATTCCAGATGTTTTTTGGACAGAAAACAAGTCAATTATAATATCACCAACGTAACCACTAAAGAAGGCACAAACGGCCACAACGACAAGCATATAAAATCTTTTACGCGCGCTTATTTGATAAGCGAATTGAACCAAGCAAGCTAGAGCTGCCGTTATTATAGTTATCACCGATGAAGTCTTCCAAATCAACACTATCATCAACACTGAAAACAATATATATATTCTTTCATGTTTAAAGATCCGCTCAATACAAAGTGGTAATAACATAGAACAGATTATAGCTAATTGATATCCCCCCCCTATCATATAACCATCTAAATCCGATTGATGCGTTGCATATAATCGTGCCGCTCCAGGATGACTATTATAATATATTATTGCGCCTAAGCACATTATTCCTATCCAAACAAGCACAATATCTATAATCTTTTTTATCCTATTAATATACATTGGCTGGCAATAGTAAGAAGACATAACCAAAATAATCCAATAGATCAAATATGTGCCAAAATAACTAATCGCAACATTAAAATCATTTGCCGTCAACATTATCAGGCCATATATCAATATAAATAAGCTATATAACATAACCTTTTTATCTATTATATATGACATTCTAACAAACCATGGCAACACCAAACATATCCACAAAAGCCCCAAAAAAAGTAACACCGTATTATATCCAGACCATACTATCCTTCCTATCCCAAATGAAAAGAATAATATTGCAACATAATCATGCAGTTTTAATACATAAAAAGTATGCTTCATTTTCTTATCCTTACCTTACATAATTCAATCATCACCATTTTGATATCCTATTGATTGTCTTGCTATAGTGCTATACAAAAATCTTTTTTTGCCTTTCCCATTAGCCTTCATCTTCATTTTCTCGTATTCAGTTGGATTATCCACCAATGATAAAATCTCTTTTTTTATGCATTCTGGAGAGTCTTCATTTAAAAATCTAATATTCCCCCCAATATCAACATGTGTAGTTCCCGGCCAATGTTTACAAATCATTGGCACGCCTATCCCCACAACTTGTTCCCAATATACAGAATGACGACCAGGAAACACTACCAAATCAGCTGCAGAGAAAAAAGCATACGATTCATTTCCTTCAGCCCAACCTATATACTTAACAAGCTTGTTATCACATAGCTTTAAAAATTCATTTTCTATTTTTTTATCTATATTACCGAAGATTATCAGCTTAACATTATCTCTATTTATCGCCTTAACTGCTTTCATCAATAACAGTGTTTGTTTTTTATACAAATCTATTTTCCCTGCTGTCATAACTAAAAAATCAGTATCTTTTATTCTATACTTTCTTCGAATATCCCCTTTCTTCCCCATCCCTTTCCTTACCGCTTCATCATCTGCCCCCATAACTAATAAATCAGTTTTTTGAGAGGGGATTCCATATACGTCTACCAAAAAATCAACACGCGCTGGTAAAACTCCATAAAACTTTTCTGTAAACGGGAGCAGCATTCTATGCATAATTCTCCATAAAAACTTGTGCAGAATGTATTTTGAAAGCATATTTCTCGCTGAATTCGAAAAATCATTATGATTGTCTACGTATACTTTCGTATCCGGATTATTACGCAAATATTTAACTATTGTATATGTATCCAAAAACGATGCGCCGTGTATAAACAAAACATTCGGCTTAATTTTCTCTATATTATCATACAATCCAGTATATATCTTAAATTTGCTTAATACGTTGGTGTGAAAAGCATTATTAATTCTAACAACTTTAACCCCATCATCATTGACATAGTTAGTTCTGTCAAAAAAAACCAACTGATTTTTTTTATTCCATACATATTTTGATGCAATTATTGTTACATCCAAGTCCATTTTTTTTTGGTACTTTGTAATTACGTTTTCTTGATAACTCCATCCATCAGTCATCGGCCCACACAAACATATATGTAAAATTTTCATAACATTACCGCCTACATTCAAATAATAAAAATTGCCAGAAGTCTTAAGGTACTAATATCCTTTTATATAGCTCAATATACTTTAAGTTTTGAGTATGAACATCATGATTTTTTTTTGCAACAGAACGACATGCTTTTATGTTTTTTTTCTTATTTATCATCATCTTAACATTATCCGCAAGCTCTTCTATACAGACTGAATTTGTTCCTAATTTCCGAAATGCTTTTCCATGTGGCTTATATTCATAATCCCCTAAGCATGCTGATTCTAATGCCCCACCAGTATCATATGTTATGACAGGACACCCACACGCCAAAGCTTCCATATTTACAGTTGGATACGTATCTTCATACGTCGTATTTAAAAAAACATCCGCCGAAGAATATATCGCTGCTAATTCTTTCGCATTATTGGTTCTCTCAATCCCTATTATTCCGACTGGCAATTTTTTCCTCTGTTTTTTTGTAACACCAACCATAACTAACAGAATACTGTCATCAAGATAATTCCTTAGTTTTAGAAAATCATTAATACCTTTTTGTTCAGTCCATTCACTAGCTACCCCTAGCACTATATTTTTATTTTCAATCCCATATTTTATCTTAAAACTCGTTTTTCTAGGTCTAAATAAATCAAGGTCAACGCCATTATTAATAATAGTAATACTATTATTTCTTAAATAAGATTTTTTTATTATATCTCCTAGCCACCTACTAGGGACAACGATAGAAGACTCTACGCTTGCAAAAATTCTTTTTTTTCGTTCCCAGTTTTTTTTAGATCCATCTACAAAAAACGATGCTGGATAACTCATTTTTTTTACACATTTGCCACACCCATCTTGCCACTTATTACACCTCGGTATTTGAAAATGTGCACAATGTCCAGTTATAGCCCAACAATCGTGTAATGTCCAAACCACTTTAACCTTTGTTTTTTTTAAATATTCATATAACAGATCTATGTTTATATAATATCCATGCAAATTATGAAGATGTATAATATCCGGCTTTATTTTCTCAATAAAGGCAATTAATTTTCGAGTTGCATGCATTGACCAAAATCCTGTTTGATCAAACAATCTAGTCATGACACCATGAATACATATTCCCAAAATATCTTCCATAGAATATTCGTATTCATTTTCAGTTTTACGTCCACGTCCCCACACAACATAAGATTCATAATTTTGTTGTTGCAACGCATGATGGATATTCATCATAATTGTTCCTGTCGACTTATTTGGAAACGTATTTATTTGAACAACTCTCACAAAATCACAAACCTTTTATTATATTAATATATTCTTTCACACTACGATTCTTAGTCAATCTTTTCTCTAATATCAATCTTCCTCTCTCCCCCATTTCAGCACTATCATTTTCAATATACCATTGAATTATTTTTTTTATTTTCTCATAATCTCCAGGCTCACAGCACTTTCCACATCCGCTTTCATCAATGATACTTCTAATCTCAGTACCAGCTTCTAACACACCTATTATTGGTTTCCCCACTGCCATGATTCCATAAGCTTTCGAAGGACAACTTACACCTTTTATTCCTCTCGCATTTACACACAAATGAACATCTCCAGCATTCAAAGAGTAAATAAGTTTCGATTTGTCTTGATAAGGAATGAAACATACATTTCTCATTTTATTCTCTTTTACATATTCTTTTAGTTTATTAAGAATTGTTCCGGCACCCACAAAAGCGAATATTACTTCCCGTCCATCATACATGGTTGTTCCCGGCTTAAACTCATATATTACTCTCATCAATCCCTCCAAATCATAATACAGACCAATATTTCCAGAATACATTACAACAAATTTACCTTCTAACCCATATTTCTTTTTAAATGCTAGTACATTTACATTTTTTCTTGATAATGGGTAAACATTCTGCTCATCAATCCAATTATTAATCATTGCATATCTGGGAACATCCTTATTCGCAAACCGTTTCTTTAATGTTTCTACTAAATCTCTACCAACAGTAATAACCATATCCGCATGACGACAAGTAAACTTATCCAAACTCATCGCCAACTTTAAAAATATATTATTGTTACTATACCCTACACTCATGATCTGTTCGGGATTAAAATCTTGTATATTATATATATACTTAGCACGTTTTAACCAGCTTCCAAAAAGGCCAAGTATACCGCCTAATATTGGCGGTTGCGATATAGAAAACACAACATCTTGTTCACCTATTTTGCGAGTCGCTAATACTCCTAAATAAAAATAAGTCAAAATATTTTTTATGCGACTTAACTTATTTTCCTTAGAAAATTCAGGCACTCTCACTCGAACGACATTAACACCATTCAATTTTTCAAAAAAATATTTTCTCTTTTTATATTTCTCGTGAATTACTCCTGTATAAGACGGAACAACACATATAACCGTAACTTCGAAATCATCCAGCATACCTTCTGCTATATCCTGAAGGATTTGCCCTGTAGATGCCACGTCAGGAGCATAGTAATGTGCATATATCAATACACGCCTCTTCACATTTATTTCCTCCACTCCGTCTATATAAAATTACACCATCGAATTTTTTCTTTCTTTTCGATAAATCTCAAAAGCATAAAACAAACTAATAAAAATCCCCATAACCATCCCACCTAACGCAATCAACGACCGTCTCGGTGCACTTTTCTCAACGGGCAAGTCGGCAGCATCAATTATCTGGATATCCATGCTCTGCATTGCTTCCTGCAGTTTGTTCTGCTCACAATTCTGGACAAGCGTCGTATAGATTTGTTTTTTTATCTTGGCATCGCTCTCCAGCTGGAGATAGCTAACCATTGCATCAGGCAGCTGGCCGATTTCTTTTTCCTTCTCGGCTTTTTTCTCTTTAATAGCTGCCTCACTAGCACTAGCCGCGCTTGCCTGTGCCTGTGCCAATGCTTGATTCTTCACAAGCTCCATCTGAGCGCTGTTCATGCTGGCCGCATTGGAGTTAACTACCGCGCTTACCTCATTAGCCAATGCCTGATTGAGTTGGTTCAGCTGCTGTTGTGCTGCTGCAACAGTCGGATGGTTGTCTGTGTATTTCTGATGAAGACCTACAAGCTCCACTTCTTTAGCTACAATCTGTGAGCGGATACTTTGGACTGTACTGTTGTCATTGATGCGATAGTTAAATGCGCCCGCTTTTTGTTCGCCGAGTTTCTGCGTCGCTACATCGTACTGTGCCTGCGCAGATTTCTGTTGTACCTGCATATCACTGATCGCCTTATCAAAGGCCGCCAGTTGCTCAATAGCGGCCTTAGCTTGATCATCCGGTTTATAAAGCTTGTGTTCCTTCTGGAATGCCGCCAACTTCGATGCAGCCTCATCCGCTTCCTTCTCAGCCGTCTCAATGCGCTCATTGAGGAATTTGACCATATAGGACTGACTGTCCTGATTCATCTCGGTCATCATCTTGAGGAAGTTATCCACCACCCCCGACGCAATCATCTGTGCCTCTTCCGGAGTACGGCCTTTGGCTGTGACTTTGATGAGATTCGTGCCTTTGACATTTTCCAGATTCAGATTTTTCTTGGCAAATTTCTCAGCGGTCATTTTCTCTTTTTCTTCCGCAGGAATATCTTCAAGCTGATCAATGATAGGCATCAGTACTGCTCGTGACTTCATCATTTCCATATAATTATTGGTAGGTGATGCAGCGGCACCTCCCATTCCCAATGCTGCCATTGCCGTCGATGCACCAGACAAATCCACCTTGTTGGCACTCTGTGTCTGTACCAATGTATCAGACTCAAAGGTTGGCGGTATAATAAAAGCAATACCTATCGCAGCAGCTGTACACACACCAACGATTTCTGCCACAATTTTCTTGCGATCTACAAGAATCTGGAACAATCGTCCCAGATCGATCTCTATTTCATCATCTTTCATCTTATCGTCCATTTATCTGACAAACTCCTTTACGATTTACTAAGTGAACGGTACGACACAGATTTCATACTGCGTCAAGGATGACTCCTTTCTATTGTTTATAATACGATATTTAGTGTATTTTACACACTTAATGTTAGTATATATCCAGTATTAATCAATGTCAATTTTGCAACATAAAAAGGCCTGCCGATAAACAGGTCTTTTTATGTTAGCACCTCAGTATGAACATATTTTCAGTGCGCCAGCATCATCGCCTGTACTTCCTTCGGCAGCTGGTAGAAGAACGAGTCTTTGCCGTAGTGTCTCGGGGCGACGTTTTGTTTTTCCTGCTCCTCTTCCCATTGTTCGACGAGGATATGGGCTTTGCGGGCGCGGTCGTTTTCGCAGAAGTGCCGGGCACGGATGCCCATTTCGCCGAGGCGGTCGTAGTTGATCGTGAGCCAGCGGGTGCGGTCGTAGGCGTGGTGGTTGTAGTTGCGGCTGATCAGGACGCCGATCCGGATGAGATGGGCGATGGTGCGCTGGACGGTGGAGGGGGACAGGTGCAGCTCGCTTGCCCAGCGGCTGGTGCTGTAGTATACCCAGTAGCGGCCTTCGCGGACGTTGCCAGTGCGGTCGAGCAGCCAGTCGAGCTGGCTGATGAGCCGTTCCTCCGAGTCGGAGAAGTATTCGAGCAGGTCGAGATGGTGGATGCGCACAAGTTTCGGGTCAGTTTCTATCATGATGTGCGCCTTCTTTCCCCGTGTATTTTGCATTACTTTCCCGCCGCTGCTGCCGTCCCGTATGCGGGATGTTGCGCGTGCGGTAGTGGTGCTCGATGGCATGGCAAAGCCAGCCCGAAGGGTGCAGGATGGTGCGCGTCCGCGTCTCGTACCAGAGCAGTGTGAGGGCGCGGTCGACGTTGAAGGAGCCATAGCGCTCGTAGAGTTTGCGGATGACTGCGGCGGATACGCCGAGTTCTTTGCCATGACGGGTGAGATTTGCAAGAATCATGTCCATTTCAGTTTTCCTCCTGTGCTGCATATGCTGTGCTGTTATCTTCTCTGAGGATGGCCGGCAGGGTACGCTCAGCGCGGGCCAGCCGCTGCCTAGCAGTGGTAAAGTGCCGCAGGTAGATATAGCGGGCCTGGTCGAGTTTCTGGCTGACGGTGCGGACATGCCAGAGCGTAGCCAGCTGGCTGCCCGAGCCGAATACGATGAGGCCATACGGCCACGCGCCCGCCTTGCGGACGAGGAGCGGATGGGCGATGTTCACGTAGGCCCGCGTCGAGTGATGGGAGCTATAGCCTTTGCTGCGCATCTTGAGCCCGACCAGCGTGAGATCAAGCGAGATGGGATAGATGGTGCCATGCGACCGGCCGAGCAGACAGGCGCAGCTGCGCCCCACCCGCCCGAATTCTTTGTCCTCGCGGGCTGCGTAGATGCGGGCGATGGTCTGGATAGCACTGCGGTACAGGCGGGTCTTGCCGCTTGCCAGGAGGATGCAGGTACTTTCGCCGCCGTTTTTGTCTGTGCAGGGTATGAGGGCGTCGATGTCTCTGGCATCTGGTACGGTTTGGCGTAGTTCTTGTTGAGTCATTTTCCCGTTCATTTTTATCCTTCTTTCTGTTTTATTTATTTGCCGTGTTTCATCTCCTTTTGTATTGTGTTCACGAGCACATTATATCTCTTTTGCACGGTAAATTCAAGTGTATTTTATAATTTTTATCTTGTTTGGCTTTAATTTTTTCCAGTACGCAAAGTTGTTCGTTATTTACGCATGAACATGCGTATAAAAAGCCTTCCCTTGGAGAAGATGTCCGATAGAAGAGATCGTGTACAGTATGACCTCATCCGCCCCTTCGGGGCACCTTCCCCAAAAGGGAAGGCTTTTTGTGGCATTCTCTTTGTAGTCTGGGTGTAGTCTCAGGTATCGTCGTACCGATTCGCGTATATGGATGTATTGTTTTGTCGTTGTGTATTTGCGCAGCTTCCTCTGCTGGATTCTGTCAGGCAGCGATGTTGCTTGGCATAAAAAAAATACTGCCAAAGGCAGGATGCTTTTGGCAGTATTTGCAAGGGAGTCTTTCAGCCACGCCGCTGCAGTTCTTTTACCAGCTCGCCCAGCTGCTCGGTGAAGCGATCCATCGAGCGCTGGAAGCGGGTCAGCAGGTAGAAGGTCACGACGATGGGAAAGCCGACGGCGGATATGGCCGTCAGGACGGTCTGTTCCATGGCCGGCCCCATCAGGCGATGATGCTCGTGTCATCGACCGACTGGAGATAGGCTTTCTTTACGCCGATGACAGGCGAGCCATCGACGAGGAAGGCCTTGCTGGCGACAGCTGCGTCGATGAAGGCGTTGATGTCGGCTGCGGCGACGTCTTCACGCGGATGCGCTACCGTGATGGTGCTGGTTTTGCCGTTTTCGAGGTTCATGACGATTTTAAGCGTTGCTTTCATGGGTAGGTCTCCTTTCCAGACGATGGTTACTCGGCGATGAGGTCACTGGCATCCTGACGGACGACAGCGGCGACGGTGTACTCCTGCAGGCGGCCAAGCTTTGCGCCGAGCTCATAGGCCTGCTCGTCGCCGATGGCCGGATTCAGGTTGCGGAATACGCGCTGGGCGTATTTGTCTTTGCCAGCCATCGTCTGCCCGGTGATGACCTTGAGGATGAGTTTACTCGTGGTGTTTTCACGTTTTGCCATAGAGATTACTTCCTTTCTATATAAATGATGGTTTGAGGAGCTCCTTTCACTTATAGTACATAGAGGAAGCGGGGCAAAAAGCAACCAGATTATAAAAAAAGCACGGAAAACCGTGCCCTAAACGTACATACAAAAAGAGCCATCCCTTTGGAATGGCTCCCTCTCTTTGTCCACCAGCGGACTCCCGCGACGCAGGCGGCCAACCCGCGACGCTGTCAGCAATGAACATCCTAAACCTACTGTAATTGTAGCACACCAAGCAGAAAAATGCTATAATTATTTCGCTGTGCACCTCTCAGCGGAAGGGAGGTTTGGCGATGAATAACCTAAACCTGTTGCGTGACTTCCTGCTTTCCTTACTTGCAGGACTAGCTGCCAACTATCTATTCACCTTGCTGATGAAATAGTACAGCAATCAGTAATCCCCTCGGGCAAAGGCCAGCCACGGAGGGGAAAAGCCGTTCACATCAGTGGACGGCTTTTCGTTTACATGAATTTACCCCGTTAGGCATTGACCGTCTCTGCCGTGACTTCCGCTGCCGGATCAACGTCATCTTTTACCTCGCCATTGAGTTTATATTTGATGGTGAGGACGAGCAGGCCGGAGAGCAGCATGAAGGCGCCCATGATGTAGTAGCCGAGGTCGAAGCTGCCGGTCGTTGTCTTGACCCAGGCCATCATATTCGGGCCGACCCAGCCGCCGATGTTGCCGCAGCTGTTGATGAGCGCGACAGAGGCTGCGGCCGCAGGGCCTGTGAGGAACGTGGTCGGGATTGTCCACCAGATGCCCATGGCGGCATGGATGCCGATGGCTGAGAGGCAGACGAGGAAGAGCGCCATGCCGAGGCTGCCTGCATGCGGCGAGCAGGCAAGGCCGACAGCACCGACGAAGAGTGCGCCCGCCACATGCCAGACTTTATCGCCCGTGCGCGTGGAGGTATGGCCGAGGATGACCTGCACGACGAGCGCGGCAGTCATCGGGATGGCGATAGCACCGCCCAAGAGCGAGGTCGAAAGGCCCGAGAGCTCTTTGAGCACGGTCGGCATCCAGAAGTAGAAGCCCCAGAAGCCGACAACCCAGAGGAAGTAAATCAGGCAGAGCTTGAGCACCTTCGGATCTTTGAAGGCTTTGAGCACCGTGTACTTCTTGCGGCCCTGCATGCGGGCCTGTTCCGCGTTGAAGTTTTCCGTAAGATATTTTTTCTCCGCGGCCGACAGCCAGCTGACCTGGTCGGGACGATCCTTGACACCAAAGAAGAAGAATACCGCAAAGGCAAGCGCCGGTACGGCCTCCAGGATGAAGAGCTCCTGCCAGCCATGCATGCCGAAGAACGACGTCTCCAAGAGAACGCCCGCCAGCGGCGCGCCGATGATGTTGCTGAGCAAGAGGCTCGTGAGCATCAGGCTCGTGGCGCGGGAGCGCTCGCCAGCCGTGAACCAGCGCGGGAAGAGCACCGAGTAGATGACGGGATAAAGGCTTGCCTCCGATGCGCCCAAGAGGAAGCGGCAGAGGTAGAAATGGAACTGCGTCGTCATAAAGGCCATCGCCACGCAAACGAGGCCCCAAGTGAACATGATGCGGGCAATCCACTTGGTCGCAGAGAATTTCGCCGCGACGAGCGAGCCTGGGATCTCGAAAATCAGATAGCCGACGAAGAAGATGCCGGCGCCCGCACCGAAGACCTCCGGCGTGATCCACGGCAGATCCTGCGTCATCGTGAGCTTGGCATAGGCCACATTGACGCGGTCGATGCAGGCGATGATGGAGACCAAAAATACCGGCAGGACGATGCGCAGGTCACGCCTGCGCTTGAGACTGGCGAAATCGATGTTTTCCATGATAATACCTCCTAAAATAAAAAATGTCCGTCCCTATAAAGGGACGGACGATATATCCGCGTTACCACCCAGATTCCATAGCCTTGCGGCCATGGCGCTCTACAACGTACTCTGGCAGTATCCGTGCAATCCTGTCTATGCAAAGCATGCAATCAACGTACCATCATACGCGGCACCTGTAACGGGGTGCTGCCGTGGCCGCTTACTGACAGCCCGCAGGGCCGCCGTTCAGCGCCATGTCTCGGAGATGATTTTCTGCTCCCGCTGTACTACCGGCTTTCACCATACCCGGCTCGCTATGCGTCTCACCGCGAGCATACTCTTTCTCGTCATCAACTGTTTGTTATATGTGTTTTCTTGTTTACATCTTACGCATATAACAATAGCACCATAGTGTAAAGTTGTCAACTATTAATTTTAAAACCAAGATACCCAAACAAACATTCTTTTCATTCCATTCAATATATGTTATTCTATATATAGCCTCCAATGAAAGGAGGTGTATCATTTGTTTCTCAAAAAATTCGTTGAGCTCATCGTTGCTCCGTTAATCGTCGGTGTGCTGCTCAAGTTATTTGAGTGGTGGTTGACGCACTAGGATTAACCAAAAACGTAGAAAACCCCGTTAATCAGGTCCTAAGCTGATTAACGGGGTTTTCGCATCATTTGTTTCTCATTCGTTACCTTGATAATAGCACGTCAGCCGCTTTCTGTCAAGTTGACACTCCCCATGGATAAATCCAGGGGATTCTTGGTTCGCTGAACACTGCAGTCTGACCGTAGCCAGACTGACTTACACATTCTCCCCAAGCGTGAATTCCCGTGTGCCCCACGGTACTGATTTATGTTAAGCAACTTGTTTTTGTTCTATTGCCCTTCGCAGTATGTTTATTGCAGCGTTGGTATCTCGGTCATGATGCGAGCCACATTCAGGGCAAGTCCACTCTCTGACACCGAGATTTTTAGTTTCCGTGTTCTGGTAGCCGCACTCAGAGCAAGTTTGGCTGGACGGGTAGAACGTATCTACCTTCAGGACTTCAGATCCATGTAATTCTGCTTTGTACTCAAGCTGACGGAAGAACTCAGACCAGCTTACGTCTGATATAGCACGAGCCAGTTTGTGATTCCTCATCATGTTTTTGATTTGCAGATGTTCTATGGCTATGGTTTTATTCTTTCTAACCAACGTTGTAGAAGTTTTGTGCAGAAAGTCTTTGCGGATATTGGATATACGCTCATGGACTTTGGCAACACGGATACGAGCCTTGCTACGATTGACAGATCTTGGCATTTTTCTGGAAAGCCGTCTTTGTTCTCGCACGAGCTTTCTTGTCAAACACCGTAGAATTCTAGGGTTGGCAACAGTATTCCCGTTGCTGTCCGAATAGAATTCCTTCAAGCCTACATCAATACCTATTTGCCCGCCATCATTGGTCTTAAGCAAAGTTTCCCTGTCCAATTCTACGCATATAGACACAAAGTATTTACCAGAAGCAGTACGGCTGACCGTAGCATTAAGGATTCGCCCGTCAAATTCTCGGCTCTGCTTGATTTTCACAGCTCCGATTTTAGGCAGCTTAATTCGATTCCCTAAGATACGGATGCCATTGCTCTGATTCCTGGTGCGGTAGGATTGGCTATGGTTGTGCTTGGACTTGAAGCGGGGGTATCTTGACTGGTGCTCGAAGAAATTCTGGTATGCTGTATCGAGATTTTTCAGGGACTCCTGCAACGCCATGCTGTCCACCTGTTTCAGCCAGCTGTATTCTTCGTATCTTTTCAAATCCGTCAGCATAGCACTGGTTTGATTATAGTTTACAGACTTATGATTTGCAGTCCACTCGTCCCTGCGGATAGCCAGAAAATGGTTGAACACAAATCGACAACAGCCCAAGGTACGATTGATTAGCTCCTGTTGGGTATGATTGGGGTATATCCTGGACTTGAAACCCATTGTGTATTTTTCCATTTTCTCACTTCCTTTGCAATGTTTTTTGATTCTCGATATACCGCTTCACAATGTTAAGCGGTGCGCCACCAACGGTAGAGCAGAAATAGCTGTTTGTCCATAGACTTGGCAATTTTGTAGTCAACCATGGAAATTCCTGTCTCAATATCCGATTGCCCACCTTCAATTACTTACGCAAATTCAGCGGACGCGGCTTATATCCCCATATCTGAAGCTAGGGGTTTTACGCCGCATTCGATAACAGCGAAGGCTTACAGTTTGAATTTCGCAATCTCCTGCTGCAGCTCTTCGGCCATCTTGGCGAGGCTTTCGCTGGCGTTGGAGATTTCCTGGACGCTGGCACTCTGCTCCTCGGTGGCTGCCGATACCGTCTCGGCTTCCTCAGCAGCTGTGCGGCTGGCCTCGCCGATGGTGCGGATATGTTCGACGATTTCCTCGCCGCTGCCGGCCATGCCAGAGATTGCAGACGAGATATCCTGCACCTGATCCGATACCGCCTCGACAATCTCGATGATGCGGCGGAAGCTCTCGCCCATGCTGATGATGTTCTGCGTGCCGACACGGACTTCCTCGCTGCCCGCCTGCATACCGGCGACGGCATTTTCGGTATCCTGCCGCGTCTGCTGGATAAGCGCGGCAATCTGCTGTGCAGCTGCCTGCGAGGACTCCGCGAGCTTCCTGACCTCATCGGCAACGACGGCAAAGCCACGGCCATGCTCGCCTGCACGGGCTGCCTCGATGGCAGCATTGAGTGCCAAAAGGTTCGTCTGCTCGGAGATGGACGAGATGGTATCGACAATCTGCCCGATTTCTGCCGAGCGCTCACCGAGGGCCGTGACGACCTTAGTCGACTCGTTCGTGCTCTGCTCGATGCGCTTGATCTGGCCGATGGCCTGCTCGAGCGTCTTGCCGCCTGTGCGGGCAACATCGGCAGCTTCACGGCCATGTGATGCGGCCTGATCCGCCTGGCCAGCAACGTGCTGGATGGTTTCATTCAGTGTCTCGATGGCGCCGCTCGTCGAGCGTACCGCATCGAGCTGCTCGCTCGTCCCCTGCGCAACGCGGACAATCGAGTCTGCGACCTGATTCGAGGCCTGTGCCGATTGCGCCGTTGTCGCATTGAGCTCCTCAGCCGATGCCGAGAGACTTTCCGAGGAGCAGCTCACGCGGTCAAGCACGCCGCGGACTGCCTGCCGCATCGTGCGGACGGCAGCGGCCAGCTGCCCGAGCTCGTTGCTCACGGTGATACGGGTCGGACGGTTGCGGAAGTCGCCATCGGCGAGCAGCTGCATCTCTGCCATCATGACGGCAAGCGGCCGCATGGCGCGGTTGACCGTCGCATAGATGCCCAGCGAAATCAGCAAAATCAGCAGGATACTGATGCCCGTCATGATTTTGAGGACATTGCCGACCGGGGCAAAGAGCTCATCCTGATAGGCAATCGTTGCCATGCCCCAGCCCGTAGCCTTGATGGGGGTGTAGAAGGCAATCATATCCTTGCCGTCTTTATTGGTAAACTTATAGACGCCAGCCTGCCCTGAGAGCATTTTTTCGCCAAGCGACCGCAGGCCCGGGTCATCTTCGTCTGCGATTTTCTTCTTCATGATAGCGCTCTCATCGGGATTGACGATGTAGGTGCCCTCTTTGGAGATGAGTAGGCTATAGCCATCCGAGCCCAGCTTGAAGCTGCTGACTTTTTCCATGACGGCATCGACATAGATAGCCGCGAGCACCATGCCGACGTTCTGCCCATTCTCGTCCTTGGCCAGTGCGATCGAGTTGACGATAATCTTACCCGTGGCCTGCGAGATGACCGGCGACGCCATGAATGAATCCTTCGCGCCCGTCATGGTTTCCTTGTACCAGGCCTTATCGGCATTGTGCATTTCCTTGAAGCCATTTTTCGTCTCGCCATAGAGCACCCCCGAGCCATCGAACGGACCCCAGCTGACGCTGTCGTAGACGCCCGGATAAATCTTGTTCATCAGGGCGAGACGATACTTGTTGTTCTCGTTCATGCCCTCCGGCGACTCCTTGAGCCGCTTGGCCGATGGATTGCTGGCGGCTGTCTGCGTCTCGAGCATCCGCGCATCGAGCCAGCTTGAGACACCATCCGATACTTCCTGCGCATTGCGCAGGGCCGTCGTCGTAAGCTGTTCCTCAAACGTCTGCCCAACGTATTTGAATATGATGCCTGCCATCAAGACAAGCCCGATAACGACCACCGGAAATACATACATCAGTATTTCCGTCTTGACGGTACGCACATTGCCTGTTGCCGTATTTGTACTATATTGTTTGTCCATAGCTTTCCCCCCTATTATTGCTTCACCTAGTCCTTACACATTGTGTACCTTGAGATTTCGTTAAGCCTCCCGCTATTTCCTGCCAACAAAAAATACTTTTATGCCAGGCAGCGCTTCGTGGTATAATGTGTTGTGGCAGTGCATATGTTGTCAAGACAGTACACTTTGTGATTGACAATCTGTCAACTATGCGTTATTATGTAAAACATATAATAATACTAGGAATTGGGAGGAAGACGCTTATGATTAAGCTCTCTCATATAGAGAAGACTTATGACAGCCCCGCCGGGCCGGTCGCAGCGCTCAAAGGCATCGACCTTGAGATTGCGCGCGGTGAGATTTTCGGCATCATCGGCCTATCCGGCGCGGGCAAATCGACGCTCGTGCGCTGTATCAACATGCTCGAGCGGCCGACGGCCGGGCAGGTATTCGTCGACGGCAAGGAGCTTACGGCAATGGATGCGGCCGAGCTGCGAAAGACCCGCAAGGACATCGGCATGATTTTCCAGCATTTCAACCTGCTCTCGTCGGCAACGGTCTACGAGAATATCGCCTTTCCGCTGAAGCTTTCGGGGATGCCAGCGAATAAAATCCGCCAGAAGGTCGAGCCGCTGTTGAAACTCGTGGGGCTTGAGGCTAAGGCCAGCCAGTATCCGTCGCAGCTCTCTGGCGGCCAGAAGCAGCGCGTCGGCATCGCCCGCGCGCTCGCCAGCGAACCGAAGGTACTGCTCTGCGACGAGGCCACGAGTGCCCTTGACCCGCAGACGACCAAGGCCATCCTCGAGCTCATCCGCGCTATCAACCGCAAGCTGCAGCTGACCGTCGTGGTCATCACGCATGAGATGCAGGTCATCAAGGACATCTGCGACAAGGTCGCAGTCATCGACCAGGGCGTCATCGCCGAGCAAGGCTCAGTCATCGACATCTTCACGAACCCGCAGCAGCCGATCACGAAGGAATTCATCAGCGTGCTGCTCTCCAATGACCTGCCAGCGGCTTTCCGCGGCGGCAGGATTTCGGCTGAGCCCATCGAGGATGCCTATCTTTTGGTACGGCTGACCTTCATCGGCGAGAGCGCCGACGATCCGGTGCTGGCCGGCATGATAAGGAAATTTCCCGACGTCGAGACGACCATGCTCTTCGGCAATCTCGACCAGATCCGTGCCACGCCTTTCGGCCGCATGATCGTGGGGCTTACCGGCCCGCACGAGCGCGTACAGGCAGCGCTGGAATACCTGCGCACCAAGGAACTCAAGGAGGAGGTGATTGGCTATGTCCGCAGACATGATACCACTGCTGTCTAAGGCCCTGGGCGAGACAGTCTATATGGTCGCCGTCTCGATGGTCATCGCCTCTGTCATCGGCGTGCCGCTCGGCGTGCTGCTGCATACGACGGGCAAGGGACAGATCCTGGCCGCACCGGCGTTCAACCGCGTGCTCGGCTCGATTGTCAACGCCATCCGCTCGATTCCTTTCATCATCCTGATGGTCGCCATCATCCCGCTGACGCGCGCCATCGTCGGCAGCGCGATCGGCACGACAGCGGCCATGGTACCACTCGTCATCGCCTCGATCCCGTTCATCGGGCGCCAGGTCGAGACCTCCCTCAAAGAGGTTCCCTACGGCCTCATCGAAGCCGCGCAGTCCATGGGCGCCACGCCGTTCCAGATCATCTGGAAGGTCCTGCTGCCAGAGTCGCTGGCCAGCATCACCGCCCAGCTTACGACCGTCATCATCAGCCTCGTCGGCGAATCGGCCATGGCCGGTGCCATCGGCGGCGGCGGTCTTGGTGACCTCGCCATCCGCTACGGCTACCAGCGCTTCCGTCCGGAAGTCATGATTGCCACGGTCGTCATTCTCATCGTACTCGTCCAGCTTGTCCAATTCATCGGCAACACACTTGCCCGCAAGCTGGATAAGAAATAAAAGGGGGAATTATTTATGAAGAAAATCGTATCACTCATCGGTGCGCTCATGGTCGCAGCGCTGGCCTTTGCCGGCTGCGGCGGCAGCAATAGCACGAGCTCGGGGACGGACGCTGTCGCCCAGAACTCCTCGGGCATGAAGACGCTAAAAGTCGGCGCTACGGCCGTCCCGCATGCCGAGATTCTCGAGGTCGTCAAACCGCTCTTGGAAAAGGACGGCATCAAGCTCGATATCGTCGAGTTCAACGACTACGTCCAGCCGAACCTGGCCCTCAACGACAAGGAACTTGACGCCAACTTCTTCCAGCACGAGCCGTATCTCAAGAACTTCATGGAAGAGCATAAGGAAGTCAAGCTCGTGAACGCCGCTGGCATCCATATCGAGCCGATGGGCATCTACTCCAAGAAGGTCAAAGACCTCAAGGAGCTCAAAGACGGTGCCTCCATCGCCATCCCGAACGACCCGACCAACGGCGGCCGCGCCCTGCTGCTGCTCCAGAAGGCAGGCCTCCTGAAGCTCAAGGACGGCGTCGGTGAAAAGGCTACGGTCCAGGATATCGCTGAGAACACGCATAACTTCAAATTCCAGGAAGTCGAGGCTGCCCAGGTTCCGCGTACGCTCGAAGATGTTGACGCTGCCGTCATCAACACGAACTACGCGATGCAGGTAAACCTCGTCCCGACCAAAGACGCGCTGATCATGGAGGACAGCACCTCCCCGTACGTCAACATCCTTGCCGTACGTGAAGGCGACAAAGACCGCCCGGAAATCCAGGCCCTCATCAAGGCCCTCCAGAGCCCGGAAGTCAAAGCCTTCATCAACGATAAATACAAAGGCGCCGTCGTCCCGGCATTCTAAGCCACGACAGTGACAGAAACCATAACAAAACGCCGGACGGAAACCACAATCCAGTGGATTCCGTCCGGCGTTTTTTATGACCATCGTCTAACGACAAGCCCATCGACTTTCGTGCTTATTTAGTATATGATATAAGCATGAAAGTTGGTGATGATATGAAAACAATTGCACGTTTTATTGATGGCTCCGGTCTCCTGCTGACCAAAAAAGCTCTCCGTAGCGGCATAAAAAAAGACAACTTCTACCGCTTTGTTGCAGATAACCACTTTAAGAAAGTCGCACAAGGAGTATATCTCGCCCCCGAGGCCTGGGAAGATAGTGCCTTCATCTTGCACCAGAGGTGTCCACAGGCCGTTTTCTCCCATGATGAGGCACTTTTCTACTATGACCTCATCGACCGTGAACCTATGGAACAAACCATAACCATCTATTCCGGCTATAATACTCAAAAGCTCAAAGCATCCAGAATAAAAGTCTTCACCGTAAAAAAGGAATTACTTAACATAGGCCGAACCGAATATAAAAATTCTTTCGGACATATGATTCCCATCTATGACCTAGAACGAACCATTTGCGACCTTGTACGTAACCGAAGCAATTTTGAAATTCAAGACTTCCATACAGCCTTAAAAAACTACACCCGCCACCCCGATAAAGACTTTAACAAGCTAATGACTTATGCCCCCCTCTTTCGCGTAGAAAAATTAATACGACAATTTATGGAGATGCTTTTGTAATGAAACTCAGCCCAGCCCAACTAAAAGGCCGCCTAAAAAACCTTGCCACCCAACATCATGCAGATGCCCGTACTCTCATGCGCCTGTACATGATGGAACGTTTCTTGGAAAGGATATCTGCCTCAAAATACCGAGACAACTTCATTATCAAAGGCGGCATACTTGTAACATCCCTTATTGGCGTGGCCCTGCGCTCCACCATGGACATCGACACCACCATAAAGAATCTGAATTTGTCCGATGAAGACATCCACCGGATTGTCAGGGAAATATGCGCCATTGACTTGCAAGACGATGTGAAATTCCAAATAAAACAACTAAGCCAAATAATGGATGAAATGGATTATCCCGGCATCCGTATTACACTGAACGCATTTCTCGGCAATATGCCCGTTCCCATGAAAATAGACATCTCCACCGGCGATATTATCACGCCACGCGAAATATACCATCAGTACAAACTACTTATAGAAGACCGCTCTATTCTGCTATGGTCATATAACCTGGAAACCTTGCTATCCGAAAAAATTCAAACCGTTCTATCCCGTGGCCTGCTGAACACGCGGATGAGAGACTTCTATGACCTATACGAACTCTCCAGGATTTACCATGACAAGATTGACACTGCCACACTAAAATCCGCATTCATAGCCACCTGTGCCAAGCGAAACACCGAAAATCTTATCGAAAATGCTCCCCAGATACTCACAAAAATACAGCAAGATGATAATCTGAGACATCTCTGGAAATCCTATCAGAAAAAATACACCTACGCCACGGATATTTCCTACGAGGATATTATGCTTACTTTAGTGAAAATATGCAAATCAATTAACATAAAATGATTGTGAAAAAATCTGTTCCACATGCTTCCAATTTCCCCATGCGCCCACGAATCCAAGATGATTTTTCCAATCAAAAAACATCATCCATGCTGATGAACGCCACATTTTCTGCACCCAAACCTTGATTTCGTCAAATCTCTGCATCCTATTACGCTTTCTTTTAGTACCACTAATCTACAAACCTAAAACCTCTTTTATTCCATCAAAATCATAGCAAAGAATTACATAGACGACACAGTCTTTCGTTTCATATTCATGCCGAATAAAGGCAAAAAATAGTCTACCAATATGAATAAATAGAACGACCTGTGGCTCAAGGGCCCCATCCTTGTCACAGGGGAGACTAACCGAGACTTCGCTAAAGTCGCTTTGTACATTCTTATCAATATGACTATTGCGGCAATTGTTGGTATTTCTTCTGCCATGGTCATTAGAGGTGTATCCTAGATACATCCATTTAACCTTGTAGCATAGCCTCTATCCTAGGACCAAATTCGTCCTTAACGTCATTCTGTAGAAACTGCCCCCAATAAATGCGTAGTTTTTGATTACCGTTAACTTATACACTTAAATTTACACTATTAAAACCAGCATATACTCGATTTACATTTTCTTAATCATGACATTCTTTTTTTGCAATAACTGCGTCCATAATCAGTTAATATATATCCATACAGCTGACCTTTTTTCTTTCTTTCCACAATATGATCATTAGCCAACTTCTTCGCCACCCAGCCTATTGATTGTGGGCTCATATCAACCTCGCCTGCCAAATCCTTCGCAAAAACATAATCGTTCTTATCATTTAATTCTATCACTATCTTTAATTCGTTCACGGTCAATTTTCTCAACTGTCCAATATTATCTTCATCGTCCAAGAATTCATCATCTATTATTGTCTCAATAATAACCTTGCCATTACAGTTCGGGCATTTAAATTTAGTAAATTCCAGCCCTGTCAAATCCTGTTCTGAAAAGATTCGTCCACACTGTTCATTAGTACAATGTATTTTCTTTAATTCTCGTAATTGATTTAATATCAAGCTGCTATAATTAAAAGGTCTACCTACAAAATACTTACTATATTCGCCACCACTAGGTTTTCCCCAGATTATGTTATTCTTTTTCGCAAGCCCATAATTCAAACAATAAACATTTACTTTTTTTCCATCTTTATTAGACAATTCTTCATATTTTGAAATAAAATGGTTCAACTCTAACGACGCTAGATATTTACCTTCTTCTTGCAAAACATGAAAATGACTCGAACACGGAAACATCTTACTATATTCACCTGATAATTCCCCACTTAAAATTTGCCTTTTTATCCCCTTCGCTTTTTCTACGATTGCATTTTTTAATTTATTCAATTGTTCAACATCTCTTTTTTCTTCCAATGATAAAAGACAATATGTACTAGCATCAAAAAAAGCCTCTATATTTTTTTCATAATACTTCATCGCTGCATTCTCGATATCTAACTTACCTATTTTTTTATCATATATCACATTGCTTTGATGCAAATATGACAAAAGATACCCAATAATTCTCGGAACATTCATAGACGTTTTAAAAAATAATGAATACACTTCATTCGCAGACATTTTATCATCTATAAAGTCTAACAAATCTATATTGTAATACTTAAACCTATTATCAAGCAATCGTTTTGTAAACCCCGCAGCATTTTCCTCCATTTTATTCACATCAAACTCCGAATACAAATTATAAAAATCCAAATTAATTATATCAATTTTTCCAGGATCTATCTTTCCGTTATACACTCTATTGGGATAAAATGCTATTTTAAACTTAATAAATTCATTTGACCAATTATTCAGTGGTGCTACTATCGTATCAATAAACATTTTTAACGCGCTATCATCTATCTCTGAAACATCATCAAGCATTATTACTAAATGTGATATCCCAATATTATTTAGTATATTTTGTAGAGACTCTATTACTTTTTTGACCTCGAACACCCTTAGTAAATTTTCTGATAATTCCTTTTCAATATTGTTAGTATTTTCACACATCCACTCATCCATAACTGCTGCTTTTGCTGCAACTTTTGGCAATGAACATACATCAGCATTAACGCCTATATTCCCCTCCTTTTTTTGAGTTTCTCCATTTGATTTCTCAACCGTTTTTTTACCTGTATAATCCCTGGAAGCGTTATTTCTCTTATCTCTTTGTTTTCCTTTATACTTCTTTTTAAATTATCAATCTCATTTTTTAGCTTTTCATTCTTATCCCCTATTATTGAATTTTTTATTTTTTGAAAAACTGTTTTTCGCTGATTATCAATCTCAACATATATTCTAGATAAAACTTCACCAATAAATTCTCTTGCAACAAGATACTTATCAACAGTCGTTTTATCCATAGGCTGTAAAATAACATCATCCATCCCTATCGATTGTGATTTTGAAGATTCAAAAATTGTTTTTGCATCTATGTAACAAGGAAAATATCCTTTTCTTTTCCTGTATTCCTCCTCTAATTTAAGGAAAATTGTAGATTTTCCAGTCCCCTTTCTTCCAATCAAATAAGTTGTATTATCAAGCAAACACTTATTTAATACTAAATCTCCTTCCAATAAATCAACATACATATCATCTAATACACTCTTTCCATCTTCGTTTTTCAATTCTGCTCTTCTATATTTTTTTAAAGATTCCGCAACCTTAAAAAAACATTCTTTTTCATCAAGCATTAAAACACCTCCAATATTACATAAAGCCTCAACAATATATACAGTTTTATAAAAGAAGATACTCGACACATGTTTGGCATAGCAACATAGAAAATATCCTGCTGGTTTTATTATGCCTTTTATGCCAATTTCCCAACCACAGGTTTTTGAATTATATATCCTCTGTCCGATATGTACTATATCCCTCATACCGGTAGGAGGCATCGATACCCTTCATATATACCTGCCGATCGTCTATCTTATCAGTCAGGGCTTCTTTCAGCAGGGATTTTATTTCTTTATCCCGCACAGGGCTTCGTTCCATGGCCAGCAGGTAATCTTCCTTATCGACCATACTCCAGTCAATGACCCGGCCGATTTCCCGTCGCAGGATATTATCGAGCCAGATGCGCGTACTGCGTCCGTTGCCTTCGCGGAAGGGGTGCGCGACATTCATCTCGACATATTTCTCAACAATGGCCTCGAACGTATCCTGTGGCATCTTGTCGATGCTTTTCAAGGCTTCATCCAGATACAAAACCGGGGCAAAGCGAAAATTCCCCTTGGCGATGTTTACCGTTCGCATCTTACCAGCAAATTCGTAGACATCCTGGAAAAGATAACCATGGATTTGCTGTAAACCAGCAAAGGTACCGACCTCATACTGGTCAAGTATTTTCTTGTCATATAGTTCCAATGCCCGCTTCTTAGTCAAACGCTCTTCGGCATGGGCAAGCTCTATCGCATCGGTAAGGCCCAGTTTATTTTCTAAAGTCACTTTATCCACCTGCTTTCACCCATATATTATCCTTAATTCTGATGTAGCAGCTTAGCCTTGACGATGCGTTTTACTGACGCATCGATCTGGCCCTTGTCCAGCTCGCCGTTTTCATATGCTTCGAGCAGGCCTAGGTAGATTTCGGTCTCATGCTCATACTCATGGCAGATCATGACCATATCGGCGCCAGCCTTGACGGCATTGACGCCGAGCTGCCGGAAGCTGCCGTGCTTAGCCACCGCCCCCATCTCAAGGTCATCCGTGATGATAAGGCCTTGATAGCCCATCTCACCACGCAGCAGGTCTGTGATGATGGCGCGCGACTGGCTGGCCGAGTTCTTCGCATCAAGCTGCGGATACTTCAGATGTGAGACGAGTACGAAAAAGTCATCGTCGGTATCTCGATCGATAATGGCCTGGAATGGCTTGAGGTCCGTATTACGGAGCTCTTCCCTGCTGATGTCGATGGCCGAAACATCTTGATGCGAGTCGACTGTCCCGCGGCCGATACCGGGAAAATGTTTGAGCGCGTAGATGACATGGGACTCCTCATAGCCCTGTGTTGCAGCCTTGAGCATCTTCGTTGCCTGCTCAGGGTCAGCCCCATAGGAACGCTCACTTGCCGCGCCAAGGTCAGCCACCGGCGCGAAGTTCACATTGATGCCCAGCTTTCGCAGCTGCTCACCAGTCTTGCGTGCCCAGGACTCGGCGGCCACGGTGTCCTGCGCCGCTCCCAGCACCCGCTGCGACGGCGGTGGCTCGATAAAGCCCTTACCCCGCGAAACAGGGCCACCCTCTTCATCAATGCCGATAAAAAGCGGCACAAGCTGCCCCGCATCGCTTGCCGCCTGCTGCAGGTCAGCGGTAAGCTTGACCGTCTGCTCAGCCGTCTGCAGGTTGCGGTCAAACAGGATGATATTGCCGATATGATACTGGCTCAGCATGTAGTTGGCATCATCAGTGAGTTCCGTGCCATGAATGCCTATCATCACCATCTGCCCGAGCTTTTCCTTATAGCTCATATTGGCGACAATAGCATCAACCTTGTCATCAAGCGTCTGCGGCTTCTCAGCAGCCTTATTCGCCCCCTGGCCACAGCCTACAGTGACGGCCACCCCCAGCGATATAAGCCCCATAGCCAGGCTCTTTATCCATTTATTACGCTTCATTGCTTTATCCCTCGATTAATATTGTTCTTCATTGACGAAAAAAAAACATCTTGGTATAATGAGTATAGAAAAGATGCTATACACGGGAACAGTCAGCCCGAACATATAATGTACGAATTAACCGCCTAGTTTTCCAGACATGGGGCGGTTATTTTCGTGTGTTCAAGTCTTTACCAATCATATAGCCAAAACTAAAGACGGCAATCGTATAGCCTGTTACAGCTAACATTGACTCTATTGTCATACGACATCCCTCCTCTTGCATATTTCCCCAAGGGGACTCTATGTCATCGGAGGGTCACAGTCCCTCCGCAGAGGGCTAACCGCTTCCTGTGTGATAGCACCACGAATATTATAACACAAAACGCCGGGCCGAAACCACAAATTAAATGGTTTCGGCCCGGCGTTTCCTTTACCTTTATTTGCTGAAGAACAGCGCATAATACCCGTTGACAAAAATAACGAGTACGATAAGCGGCAAGATCCACGTGACATAGAACCGCACGCAGGTCGGGAAGGCCATACCCTTGCCGGTATTGGCCTCCTTGATGAAGTTATCCCGAGCCCGGCCCTAGCGGCTGGAATCCGCTCCAGACGTTGAATTCGAGCACGCATGGCAGCGACAGTAGGATGATAACCGGTATACCCCAGCGGATGATTGTCCGGCGATCCTTATGCAACAGCTCGAAGAAACAGACGATGAGGTTCTCGAATACCGCAATGACCGTCGACATCGAGGCAAACGTCATGAACAAGAAGAACATCGTGCCCCAAAGGCGGCCAAGCGGCATCGCATTGAACACGTTCGGCAGCGAGATGAATAAGAGATTCGGGCCGCTGGCCGGGTCGACGCCATAGGCAAAACAGGCCGGGAAAATGATAAGGCCAGCCATGATAGTGTCGCGGTGTAAGCTGCACGCTATGCGCGCAGCACCCGCTTCGTCCCCGGATGCATGTCACTGCCAATCTCATCCGTGCGGCAGGCCTTCGACTCCACGAGAATCTCCCCCGTAAGCCCAGCCTTTACCACCATATCCTTCATCACAAACTCCGCCATCGTCGACCGGCAAATATTGCCATGGCAGACGAATAATATTTTTTTTCATCTCCAATACTCCTTATCGTGCTTAGTCTACATCCAATCCTAACTCAAACCACGTTTTTGTCTCGAGATGATAATTGTTCCCATTTGCATCTTTCATTGTATTTACATTTTGAATTAAAATTTTTACGGAATCCGGATGCTTTGTTGCAACTAAAATACCGTCATCCGGTGTAACCCCGTCAAATATCAATCTTTTCACTATCGCTTAACTTCAATCGATTCCAATACAAGTCGTTTTTTAAGTATTTCCCTTTTGATGACCTTGCTGATCCTGGTTCTTGAAGCAAATACATCGCAGTTATTTTTACAAAATCTTCAATTTTATATTCCCCACTAGGCATTTCACTACTTCTCTTGTGAATCTTGAAAGGTTCATAGAATATGATATTTTTAGAATCTCCTATATTTAGATCATCCGAAGTTATAACTATATCTCCAGAGTCTTTATTTAAAAGTGCAAGCAACGCCTCCTCATTTATTATCAATTCTTCTTTATTGACAAATACATTCTTTTTTATTCTCTCAAGCTTAGCTATAGAACCATCAATACACAAATTATAATTCTGTATAAAATTCTTTATGAGTTTCTTTTCTGTATCATTATCACCACTTCCCAATTGTAAGATCCCCATCTTATACCAATAAAGTATATGTTCGAATTCTTTTACAATATGATCCTCTTTATTAGATAAAAACATGCACAACAACCGATCTATATCATTTTTTAATGATCTCATTGTTATCATAATCTCATTCTTTAAACAAAATGACATATTATTGGCCACCTTCCTTTTACTAATTATTTCATCTACTAAATTATCCCCCTCAGGATAAATAGTACCCATATGAATATTGAACAAATCCTTAAGCTGCTTTCTAATCTGTGGCTTTGCTTCTTTTTTCACTTTAATTTTAGTATACAAATTCCCCGGTATTCTCCGAGCATCTACACCTTGAAAAAGAATAAATGCACCTTGTTGCGCAATTATTCTTGGATTTGTCTTAATGTGATCAATTAATTTAAAATTTCTATTAAACAGAGTTGTTTTAGAAAACCACTTATATTTGTCAGATATCAATGCTTTGTAGTTTTCTTGTATTCCATTTCCAACTGGACAAAACATCTCATTCAGCGAAAAAACATACACATATCCAGCCTTATCATCCGAGGAAGTAATTTCCTTATTGTAAAACGGTGTTGTTGCAAAAAACAAAGCTACTAATGAATTGTATGACACATCTAATAATCTACTAGGAAAGCCTCCATGTTGTGCATTAATAGCTTTTTCTAAATATGAATCGCCTTCCACTAAATGATTTGCCGTCATTTCATCTAGAATGCTTTTCTCAATCTTTTCGTCATTATCTATATATCCGTCGCGAAATATATTGGGTTGGCATGCAGTATCTCCATGATCGCTTGTTTCGCCGCGATATACTTTTATTTTATCATCGCTTCTCAGCGCCTCTATTATTTTTATATACTGGATTACGCCACCATTTTTATCAACATTTTCTATCCCCAAGATTCAACCTGCCTCCCCAGTTAATACATTTTATATCCATGTTCTTTTCATCATTAGCACAAAAACAATCTTACAAGTATAATTTCGAGTCGAAAGATACCTCAGCACCAGAGAACGGGGGCATCGAATACTACATCATCAGCAACCTAGTTGCCGAACTTACCAATTTTAACCTAAAAGCTCTTGTAATCTCCTCTCCGCATTAAGCGCGAATGTACTGCGTTCTATTGCCTGCCTTCTGCATAATCAGGGCCCCTTCATCACACATCTTCGCTAATATTGAATATGCTTTGGTAGTTCCTACTGACAATGCTGCCTCCACATCCTTACGGGTAATGCTGCCTTGTCTTTTCACAAGCCCCATTACAATTTCTTTTTCGGTCTCTGGTTGATAGGATATCACTTTTTCTGATTGCTCATCGATATTAAGATTAAACAGCGTGGTCTTAAATGCCCCTTGTGCTGATTCAAAAACAGGCTGCTTCTCACTATTTTTGTATAATGCCTTGATACGTTTTATCCCTGTACCAACCAGTTTCAGCCTATAAAAAACATTTGCCAAACATGCATTACGTGACTGGGAAACGCCCATCAATACGGCCTTCATAGACAGCCCTGTTACGAGTCCCCCTAAGGACAAGAATTCAATTCTGTCATCATAGATATTCACCAGTGTACTACCATTGAAGCTATAATCACGATGAATGATAGCGTTGAGTAACGCTTCTCTGATTGCCGCCATAGGATAATCTCTCTTATCATTACACCGCAAACTATCAATCGTTGACTTAACAGCTATATTTTTATCCAGAAAAGCATACCCATCTTCCAACTGCGACAGCAACGAGCCTCTAAACTCTTGATGATTACGAAATACGACATCGTCTCTTCCTTGGAACACAGCGACTTTCAACGTATGCTCACATTGGTCAGACATCAATAGCGCAAGATTGGTATAAAGACCGTCCTCCCCAATCATACGCAAGGTACGCATCTGCACAGCTCCACATTCCATGTCCCGTATAGCCATTTCTTTCTGAAAAACCTCAAATGTAAGCTCCTGGTTAAGACTGCGGCATGTTTCATAAGATTTACCATAGGACTCTACAATCATATCCCGGATACCGTCTTCACTTAACGGCTGCGACGAAGTCCCACGACGTACATAAACTCCATTTGGTTTTAAGCCTTTATCCTTAATATAGTATGGCCGGGCAGAACCAATAGCCACTTCCACGGCAATCACGGTCTTCTTTTCCCGATTGGCCACAATCCGCTCCTTTCTCTTTCTTTCTCTTTCTTATAAAAAAAAGAAATGAAAGAAAGCAAGTAATAAATCAGCGTGCACCCGGACGCACAGCAAAAGAGCCCGCATGGCTTTGCGCCAATGCGGGGCTCGTTAGTTTTCGGATTTATCAGCGATTGTTCAGCTGCTGCAAAGGATCTGGGCCGTACTGATTCGGCCCCTCAGTCCCTTTCGCAAACAGCAAATATATTCCCCAAGGAACATTGACATAAGGAATGAGGAAAATCAATGACAGCCAGCCAGTCTTATCCAGATCATGCAAACGGCGGGCAGAAACAAAGTACGATGCTACGACAAAGGGAATCGAGCCTAAACCAGCAAGCACCACAGCCCCGTCTTCCCCTCCAATGAAGACGCCGATTACAGCTAAGATCAGCAATACCACGAGGGTTATCAGTCCAAGCTTGAGGCTGGTCGTAAAATATGCCCAACGGTTCAAGCGCCCTTCTGTCGTCCAGAAATTGCGTTTGAACCATCCCTGCTGAAGCTGCTGGTTGTAGCCGGGAGCACTATTCATATCGCCGTTCATTGAATTGCCATAGCCATTATCTGGCCGCGCATCCTGTGGCTGCCCAGAAGCCGGCTCAGCCAACGGAGCCCCGCACTTCGAACAGAATTTCGTTCCTTCCTTCACTTGCGTTCCACATGCTGTACAGAATCTTGCCATAGGTCATTCCTCCTTTTTCTTGCTATCCTTTCAAACTCCTTCTATCAGTATGGAATGCCGTTGCGCAGCTTTGCTTTGACAATACGCCGCACAGAAGCATCAATCTGATCTTTATCCAATTCGCCATTCTCATAGGCTGCGAGCAGGCCGAGGTAGACGTCGGTTTCATGCGGATACTCATGGCACATCATGACGATATCCACGCCAGCTTTGACGGCTTTGACCCCGATATCGCGGTAGCTGCCGTATTTCGCTACCGCTCCCATCTCGAGGTCGTCGGTAATGATAAGACCGTTATACCCCATCTTTTTACGCAAAAGCCCGGTCACGATGGCATGGGACTGGCTGGCTGCATTCTCCTTATCGAGCTGCGGATATTTCAGATGTGAGACCAAGATAAAGAAATCCTGGTCGGCCTTCTCATCGATCAGCGCCTGGAAGGGCTTGAGGTCGGACTTAAACAGCGTATCTTCTGTCACATCGATGCTTGAAATATCCTTATGCGAGTCGACCGTGCCGCGGCCGATGCCTGGGAAATGCTTGAGCGCATAGATTTCCCGCGAGGACTCGTACCCCTGCGCCGCTGCTTTAACGAATTTCACGACAGCATCGGGATCATTGCTATAGGAGCGTGTATCCTGCGAGCCAATATCCGCTACGGGCGCAAAATTGACATTGATGCCTAAATCTTTAAGCGCCGCTCCCGTTTTTCTTGCCCAGGCCTCGACAGCCGTCGTCTCGCCAGCATTTCCCAGTTCCTGCTGGGACGGTGGCGGCTCGATGAAGTTTCTCCCGCGGACAACCCGTCCGCCCTCTTCATCGATAGCGATAAATAGCGGCACTGGCTGATGCGCATTCTCTTTGGCCGAGCGCTGCAGGTCAGCCGTGAGCTTTGCAGTCTGCTCGCGGGACTGCAGATTGCGGTCAAACAAGATGACATTGCCGATATGATACTGGCTCAGCATATAGGCAGCATCATCGCTAAGCTCTGTACCATGGATGCCAATCATGACCATCTGCCCCAGTTTTTCCTTATAGGTCATCTTGTCCACGATGGCATCCACTTTTTCATCCAGCGTCTTCTCGCTAACTATATTGCCAGCTTTCTGGTTGCTCTTATCCCAACCACTGCTGAAGCTGATCCCGCCCACAACTGCCAATACAACAATACCGCCAATTAGAGCAGCGAATTTCTTATTCCACATTCGTAGTATCCTCCCCTCTTTCCTTATTATATTCTAGCAAAACATATAGATGAAATCTACAAAAAGCAGCCTGCCGGCTCTTCCGAGCCAGCAGGCCGCTTTTATCCGCAATATAAGCTTTTAGTTCTCTGATTAGAAGAAGAACTGTACACGAGCAAACGCGTTGGACGTCTTGTGGTCGCCAGCGATCGTCTTACCGAAGCCATAACGGCCCGAAAGGACGACATTCTTGAACAGCGTGTAGTTAGCGCCGATCTCATAATCCTTCTCACCAGCACGCGTTACATCCCAAGTCGGGTTTGGTGCAGTTCCACGGCCAATATGGCGGTATGCAACCCAAGCGCCCCAAGAGCCTTTGTTTTCAGCTTTTGCACCCTTATAGTTTATCTCAAGACCAGCAGACTTGTTCTGATCATCAGAGTTGGATTTTGCATAGAACGCCTTGGCATTCAGCGTCGGCAGGAACTTATATCCAGCTTTGACAATCCATACATGGCCATCACCATCACCATTTACCTCATCGAAACGATGATAGCTAGCACCAGCGCTCAGCTTGTTTTTTGCATAGTTGGCACCAACATAAAGGTGTTTAGCCAAATCCCCCTGATTGAGACGTGCGTAGCCAAGCGTACCTTTGAGCTCTTTGCCGTAGGTAACCTCAACACCCGTATGGTTTACATCGAAGAGATTGTCATTGTCCAGCGAACCGAATTTACCGATTTTCACCTGGAATCTGTCATAATCGCCCTGTGCCCATACGCGTTTGATACTGAGCTTATCGTCGTTTTCTCTGTCCGGTGCATCTTTTGCCATGTTGAGCTTAGCATCGATACGTGCCTTTACATGCCAATGGTTGTTGACCTCAGCCGACGGCTCAAGACGGAGCAGCAGGTCATTCTTGTGGTCATCGTTAGCACGGCCTTCCTGATTATAACGGGAAATCGTGTAACGAGCCTCGCCGTTCCATTTTACCATGTCAGCGTTGCGCTCGAGGTTGGCAACGCGGACACCGAGGTTGTTGAGCTCATCAGCGAACTCAGCAGCGAGTTTGTCGACGAGAGCCTTGTCAGCGCCAGACGGGTTCTTAGCCATAGCCTTAGCTACCATCTGAGCCATCTCATAACGCGTGATGTTGCGGTCGCCTCTGTACGTGCCATCGCCATAGCCGTCGATTACACCGTCAGCAGCGAGCTGAGCAACAGCATCATATGCCCAGTGGTCAGCCGGAACATCGGAGAACGGATTTGCAGCAGCAAACGTCGTGCTGGCTGCGCCGACAACCAAAGCGGTCGTCAGAGCGGATACGAGAGTCTTCTTCATGAGAAACTCCTCCTTCTGTAAGATAGAATTGAATTTTCATTCAGTCCTAGACGAGGAATCCTGCATGAGTGTCCGTGTTTCCTCAGCTTTTCCATCGTTTCGTCCTGAACTTAGGGTTATCCTATCATACAATTTTCAGTTTCGCAACATTTTCCAGGAAATTTTATCCTGTTTTTAATTTTTTCCAACCAAAAAAGACCTCCGCAATTGCGGAGGTCTTTTGTTTTCGCTTGTAAACTTCTGCTAACCGTCAGATTAGAACAGGAACTCAACGCGACCGAAAGCGTTGGACGTACGCTCATCCGTAGCGAGGTCCTTACCGAAGCCATAGCGACCCGTCAGGATGACGTTCTTGAAGACCGTGTAGTTAGCACCGATCTCGAAGTCTTTCTCGCCAACGCGCGTTACATCCCAAGTACCGAACGGAACTGCATTTTTGCCGAGGTGACGGTATGCAACCCAAGCACCCCAGGAGCCTTTGTTCTCAGCCTGAGCGCCTTTGTAGTTGACTTCAATGCCACCAGCTTTTTTCTGCTTTTCAAGGGAGCCAACGAAGTCCTCTTTGCCCTGAGCATAGAAGCCTTTTACATTGACGTTCGGCGTGAACTGGTAGCCAGCTTTCAGCATCCAAATGCCATTGCTGTCGCTGAAACGAGCCGGAGTCTCGATATCCTTAACCTTAATGTTGTGATAGCTTGCACCAAGGCTCAGCTTATCTTTTGCGTAATCAACGCCAGCATACAGGTGATCAGCCGTGGTGTCGGCATAATTTGCCGGTGCGCCGTAGGCGGGAGCGGTAGCCCATTTCGTGAACTTATCGGAATCTAAACGAGCATAACCAATCGTGCCCTTAACTTCCTTACCGAAGGAAACCTCAACACCAGTATGCGTCGTATCAAAGATGCTGTCATCATCGTAGGAGCTGAACTTACCGAGTTTTACCGTGAAGTTCGTGTAGTCGCCCTGTGCCCATGCACGTTTGAGTTTAACCGAACCTTCGTCCTCAACCTCATCCTTTGCGAGGTTAACATTAGCATCGAGACGAGCATTTACATGCCAGTGATTGTTAACTTCAGCGGACGGCTCGAGACGGAACGTCAGGTTGTTCGTGCGCTCATCGCCAGCTTTGCCAGCGTTGTAACGGGAAATCGTGTACTCAGCTTTGCCGTTCCATTTTACCATGTCAGCATTGCGCTCGAGTTTAGCAACACGAACACCGAGGTTGTTCAGCTCATCAGCGAACTCAGCAGCGAGTTTGTCAACGAGAGCTTTGTCAGCGCCGGACGTGCTCTTAGCCATAGCTTTAGCTACCATCTGAGCCATCTCATAACGCGTGATGTTGCGGTCGCCTTTGTACGTGCCATCGCCATAACCGTCGATTACACCGTCAGCAGCGAGCTGAGCAACAGCATCATATGCCCAGTGGTCAGCCGGAACATCGGAGAACGGATTTGCAGCAGCAAACGTCGTGCTAGCTGCGCCAACAACCAGAGCGGTCGTCAGAGCGGATACGAGAGTCTTCTTCATGAGAAACTCCTCCTTCTGTAAAATAGAATTTTTTGTTCAATTCGCCATCAGAGGAATCTCATGAGTGTCCATGTTTCCTCACTCTGCTCCTTTGATGTACCCTCAAACAGTGCTTATCTTATCATAAATGGTTTTTAAGCGCAAGTATTCTAAGCGAAAAATAATCTCAATTCCATGCGCTTTTCAGTTTTCTGCGTATAGCGAAAATTCCACCGACCCGCATAAAACAAAGCCTCGCGGCATTTTTTGCGCGAGGCTTTGTTTTCAGATTATTTTTTTATTAGAAACATGTCAGAAAAGGAACTGGACGCGGCCAAAGACCTTCGAAGCATCGTTATCGCCGGCAATCGTCTTGCCGTTGAAATACTTGAGGCTGGCGACGGTATTTTTCGCTACGGCATAGTTCGTGCCGATCTCCCAGCCTTTCGTGCCTGCCCAAGCACCATCATAAGTCGGTGCCAGAGCTACGTTCTGGCCGAGATGGCGATAGGCGACATAGGCACCCCAGGAACCCGGGTTCTCGGCTTTGGCCCCCTTGTAATCGAGCTCGACCGAGCCAGCTTTCTTGTAGTTGTCGGCCTGCGTATTCTGGGCATACATGCCGCCGAGTGCGACATTGTCGTTGAAGTGGTACTTGCCGTTGACGCTCCAGATATTCGCCGTATCATGGTCGCCATAACCATCCGCACCGCGGAACGCGTCGCTGCCGATGCGGTGGTAAGCTGCACCTGCCGACAGGTTGCCCTTGTCGTACTGCAGGCCGACACCGCCGACCGAAGCTTTCTGCTCGCCAGCTGCGGCTGCACCAGCTACGATGCTGCTGTTGACGCCATTGTTATCGCTGAGATCCCAGCGGCCGCCCTGTACCGTGAACTTGACATCCTTGCCAGCCGTCAGCGCCGCACCAGTCATCTGGCTATCGAGGATGGAATCGCCATCCACCTGCATCGGCAGCTTACCAGCTTTGATGCTGAAGTTATCGTAGTCACCCTGGGCCCAAGCACGCTTGAGGCTGATATCGTTCTCGCCATCCTCGCTGGCATTGAGCTTCGCGTCGAGACGAGCTTTGACGTGCCAGTTGTTGTTGACCTCAGCCGTCGGCTCAAGGCGGAACAGCAATTCATTCTTTGCATCGCCATCGTCATCCACCTTCGTGTTCGTGTAGGTGTAGCGGGCCTCGCCGTTCCATTTCACTTTGTCAGCGTTGCGCTCAAGGTTCGAGACGCGGACACCGAGCTGATTGAGCTCATCGGCAAACTCAGCGGCGAGCTTGTCCACCAGCGCTTTGTCAGCACCGGACGTGTTCTTTGCCATGGCCTTGGCAACCATCTGTGCCATCTCATAACGCGTGATGTTCTTGTCGCCCTTGAAGGTATCGTCGCCGTAGCCTTCGATGACGCCGTCCGCAGCCAGCTGGGATACAGCATCATATGCCCAATGGTCAGCCGGGACATCCGAGAACGGGTTCGTAGCAGCAAAAGTAGTCGAAGCAGCGCCGACAACCAGTGCCGTAGTCAGAGCCGAAACAATAGTCTTTTTCATGATAATCTCCTCCATTTCGTAACCGAAAAGAAATGTAATCTCCCGTCCTGCGGGAAGTACGGCGGAGCTCATGAGTTTCCTTGTTTCCTCAGTGCTCATCTATCCGTGCCCCTTTCCCTTAGGACACTTTCAGTATAATACTTGACCAAGTCAATTACAATTAACGAACCATTATTCTTTCGTTATGATTTGATTAGATAGTTTTCTAAGTCAACTATAAGAAAAGACGCCCCACTGCATCAACGAAAAAGCAGCGCCGGTTCCAACATTCCGACGCTGCTTACCTGCTCAGGCACTGCGGCTCATATGTGTGATTTCAAAAATCTGCCTGCCCTATCCAATCGGGTATATCCATATAGCAAGAAAAGAAATTACACATTTATAAAACAGCGTGCTTTCCGCTATGTCCCCACTATGCTATGATATAGGTACCTTCGGCGTGTAGAGCCGTTCGCGCCGATCGGCGAAGACATCCATGTTTTCCTTGATTTGCTGGCGCACAGCCAGCCGCAGCGTGCTATGCAGGATGGTTTCCTGCTCACCGGCCTGCGCGAGGATCTCGCCCCAGGGGTCGATGATGGCGGAGTGGCCTGCCAGCTGCAGATTATCGGCTCCTATGCCGGATTCGTTGCAGGCGACGACGAAAATCTGATTTTCGATAGCGCGGGCCCTGATCAAAGTCTGCCAATGGATGAGCCGCGAAAGCGGCCAAGCGGCTGGTACGAATAAAACAGCCACGCCCTCCAGCGCCAGACGGCGGGCAAGCTCGGGAAAACGGATATCGTAGCAGACCGCCAGCCCGCATTTGACGCCATCGAGCGTAAAGGTCACGACACTATCGCCAGGCTGGAAGTCCTCTTTCTCGCCACTGGGCGTGAAGAGATGCGTCTTATGATAGGTCGTCGTCAGCCGGCCTGTGCGGTCAAAAACGTAGCAGGTATTGAATACCTGCCGGCCAATGGCATTGGCCACCGTCCCGCCAACGATGTTGACCTGATACCGCGCCGAAAGCTCGGCAAGCGCCCGCCGCGTCTGCGCGCCATCCGCATCGGCATAGTCGAGGATGGGCTGCGGATAGAAGCCGAGCCGCCAAAGCTCCGGCAGCAGCAGAACATCGGGACGCTGCGTCATAGCCTGCTCAGTCAGCCGGTAGAAATTCGCGATATTCTTTTCAGGCGCGCCAAACGCGACCTCCATCTGCAGTACAGCAACTTTCATAGACTATTACCTCACAAGGGGGACAAACAATGGAAAAGCAACAATACAAACTCGGCGATATCGTCCGCATGAAAAAACCGCATCCCTGCGGCAGCAGCGAATGGGAAATCCTGCGCGTCGGCATGGATTTCCGGCTCAAATGCCAGGGCTGCGGCCATCTCGTCATGCTGCCGCGCCCCAAATTCGAAAAAATGGTGCGCGCCATCGTAAAACACGCGAATACGGAGTAGAAGCTAAAAAATACGATAACATATAAATTATCACATTTCAATCATATCGCATACACAAACAGCCCGCTGACTGCATGGTCAGCGGGCTGTTCTATTTTCCTATTCAAGCTTCGCGTACTTCAAAATACATGGCTTCCTGCTCGGTCTGCAGGAAAGAGCAGGCAGCTGCAGCCACGCTCTGGCAGAACACCGACTCACTGCGGCGGCGGACATCGTCGAGATGCTCGAACACCCAGCTCAGCAGATGGTCCCGCAGGAACAGCTGGTACGCATCCCAAAGGCGGTCTGCCAGCTGCATATCGAGATGCCGGCGGCCCAAGGCCTCAAGAAGGCAGCTCATATACGCCAAAGCATAGTGCAAGTGGTCACCAGACTCTTCCTGCTGCAGCATATCCAGACCTGCTTCCTCACAGATCTGCCGTGCCCGCAGGCTCTCGAGCCGCATCGCCAGCGGCCGCTCCTCACAATAGACATCCGCCAGCGGCGGTGCCAGCCGCGTATGTGGCGCGATAAACAGCCGGTTGTAATCATCCGCTGTACCCGCGACAATCCCCGGCACTGCCAGCCGGATAGCCAGCAGCTTGCCGATATGCCGGACTGCCGATTTGCCAGAATACAGCACGCCGGAATAGTATTCCGATAATTCCCGATAGATTTCTGCTTTCTTCAGTAGCCTATCCCTAGATTCATGCTCATACATATCCATTCCACGCTCTCATAAGTAAATTTTATCATACTCATTAAGTTCCATTTTTCTATTATAATAAAAAACAGGCAGCAATATGCTGTGAACTTATCCAAACTTTTCCTGCAATACTTATAGGATTTTACACAGGAGCTTTTCACACCTGCTACGGATGCTGAATGATGCGCAGGGCCTGGCAGGCCACATAAAAGCGCACACGCCGGTCAGCCCGGTTAAGATCGACACCGAGCACATCCTGTATCTTCTTCAAGCGGTTGCGCAAGGTATTCGCATGGATGAACATGCGCTCAGCGGCCTTTGGCAGGGATTCGTTTTCCTGAAAATAGATTTCGAGCGTGCGCAGGTAATCCGTCTTGTTGGCATCGTCATAGGCCACGAGCGGTCCGAGCGTTTCCTGCACGAAATCATCCAGTTCTTCGATGCGGATATGCGAAAGCAGCTTCAAGACGCCCAAATCCTCATAGCAGGTAATACCATTTTCCGGATGATGGAATCTGCCGAGGCTCACCGCCTGCCGAGCCTCCTGCAAACTGCGGCAGATGTCCGCTACGGCCGGATAGACCCGGCCGATACCCAGTGAGAAAGCTGGCAGCTGCGGCTGCGCCTTACGTACCTGGCGTAAAGTGCCTGCATCTGCTCCCGTATGCCAGCCTGCCGGCTGCCAGCGTTCTCCTGCTCAGGCAGCAGCAGAACGACCTGGCTGTTGAGCTGCATCGTGATTGGCTGCGTAAAACGGCTGAGCAAGGTGCGCTGCCAACCGCGCTCAAGATCATCCTGCCACTGCTGCGACCGCCCGCCTAAAAGCGGCTGGTCGAATTCGGCCACCACCACATAATGCGGCCGGTCAAGATCCATATTCCAGAGCTTGCCGACACAGATGACTTCCTCCGATGATTCGAAGTTATGATAGAACACATCGTAGAGGAACTGCTCCCGATGGCGCCGCGTCTCCTGCCGCATCTCCTCCTCATGCCAGAGCAGGAACGAAAGCTGGCAGGACAGCTCCTTGAGCATCTCCTCCCGCTCCGGCGTCAGCTCCTCATCACCGAGTGCCGCCACGAGCCATCCCAGCGCCAGCGTCCCGTAACCGAGCGGCCGCAGATGCAGCCCCACAAAGGGCGTCATATCCTGCTGCAGCAGGGCCTGACGGCGATTGCGCAGCAGCGACAGCTCGCCCTCGGCAAAATCAGCCGTCCGCCGCACCAGCTCGCCGGACTGATTGATGACCGCAAGGGCCAGCCCCGTCACTTCAGCGGCCAGCCGCAATTTCCCTTGCAAGGTCGTCTGCTGCCAAAGGTCTTCCTTATTCATCTTTTGGTTCATGACCACCGGCCTCCTTACGCCAGAAACACCTCGGCTGCCGTGCCGCGATAAAGCGGATGGATGGCTGGGTATACCGAAGCAAGGGAGAGCCAAGCAGATTCGCATCTGCTTCTTCATCCTCATCCATCTCAATCAGTCGCAGCGCATTTACAGGACAAGCCTCGACGCAGGCAGGCAGCTGGCCTGCCGCCTGCCTATCCATACAGAAATCACACTTTTCCGCCCGCTGCGTGCGCGGACTGATTTGCGGCGCCCCAAACGGGCAGGCCCCAACGCAGCGGCCACAGCCGACGCATTTCTCACTATGATGCTGCACAACGCCATTGCGCAGCTTTTCATAGCAATGCTCCGGACACACCCGCATACACTCCGGTGCCGCACAGTGATTGCAGGCCATTGACAGCAATCCCTGAACCCGCACCTCAGCCCGCAGCGGCTCGAGATGACGGAACCCTCCTGGTGTACCGGGATGCTCGTACTGACAGGCAAGCTCACAGGCACGGCAGCCGACACAGCGCGATAAGTCCACCTGGAATCCTAGTTGATGCGGCCGCATGACGCCCCTCCTTACACTCCCCGCCAAGTTCTTCTATGTTTTGGCGAAATTTCAAACTATGGTATAATTACATCATACAATTATACCACAGATTCGAATCGTACGAAAAGAAAGGTGTTTCGAAATATGGCCAAACGCGAAATCGATCTGAACCGGTGCCTGTTCCACTATACCAACGTAAGCTGCCACCGCTGCGAGACTGCCTGCCCGCAGCAGGCCATCAAGAATCGCACCGTCGATGCGGACCGCTGCGATGACTGCGGCCTCTGCACGGCGGTCTGCCCCACAGGTGCCGTGCAAAGCTGCGTCGATTACGACAGCTGTCTCAGCCAGACGACTGCGCTTGAGCCGCAGGTACTCATGTGTGCCCAAGTGAGTGCACACGGCATGCAATGCCTGGGCGCACTTACCCGTCAGCTGCTCTGGGCTCTTGCCAGCCGCCGCCCCCTCGCCATCGACACGTCGCGCTGCGCCGGCTGCAACCCTGCCGTCAGCCAATGGCTCGATCAGGAAATCGCCGCCTGCAATCAGGCGCTGGAAAAGGCGGGCAAAGCGTCCATCCGCCTCGTCCATGTCCGCGAAGCGGCCCCGTCAAAGCCTAAAGTCGCCCGCCGCTCCTTCTTCCGCTCGCTGCTATCGGCTACCGCCCAGGGCGTCGCTGACTTCACCGCCGCACAGACCGAGCGCCTCTATGCCTTCGATCCGGTCATCTGGCTTGAAAAACAGCAGGCTGAGAGCTGTAATCTTTTCCCCGCCTTGACGGTCAGCGGCAACTGCAATTTCTGCGGGCTCTGCGCGATGCTATGCCCCGAAAAGGCCATCACCATCACGGAGGACGCCTCTAGTGCCAGCGGCAAGAAAGTCCAGTTTTCCCCGCTGCGCTGCACGGCCTGCACGGTCTGCACGGGCAACTGCCCGCATGAAGCCCTGACCCTCTCCACCGAAGCGAAAGGATGTGACCCCCATGCATAACGAGGACGGCTATCAGGTCACGCACCATACCTGCCCCCGCAACTGCTACGACTCCTGCCCGATGCTCGCCTACACGCGGGGCGGCCGCATCGAGAAGCTGACCGGCGATGGCAGCACCGATCCCGCCTTTTCCCAGCTCTGCTCCAAGGCCAGCCGGATACTCGGCACCGTCGACCACCCGCAGCGGCTGCTGTTCCCGCTGCACCAGGCAGGGCGCGGCACAGGACGCTGGCAGCGCATCAGCTGGGATACCGCCATCGACATCATCGCTCACAAGATCCTTGAACTCAAGGAACGCTACGGCTCCACGCTGCCTTTGTGCCTCAATAAGTATTCCGGCAATTTCGGCCTGCTCCACTATGCCTGTGAGGGCATGTTCAACAGCCTCGGGCCAACGACGCAGACAACTGGCACGCCTTGCTTTTCCTCCGGCATCGATGCCCAAAAGCTCGACTTCGGCGGCAATGTCACGTCTGCCATGCACGAGCTCATCCACTCGCAGCTCATCATCCTTTGGGGCGTGAATCCAGCCTGGACCTCCATCCACTCGCTGCCAGCCCTCTACACCGCCCGGGATCACGGGGCCAAGATTGTCGTCATCGATCCCGTCTATACGGAGACGGCCCGTAAAGCTGACTACTATATCCAAACGCGCCCGGGCAGCGACGCCGCCCTGGTGCTGCTGCTGCTGAAAAAGCTTGCCGCCCGCGGCGCACTAAAGGCTGACGACCCGCGCATCCTAGGCGCTGCTTCGCTGCTACGAAAGATTCGCCGCCTTGATGCCAAGGCTCTCTATGCAGCCATCGATCAGGACGAAGCGACCATCGAAATGCTGACAGACCTTATCGCCACACACAATCCCATGCATATCTGGTGCGGTTTTGGCATGCAGCGTCACATCCAGGGCGGCCTTACGATCCGGCTCATCGACGCCCTCTCTATGCTGACGGGCAATATCGGCATCGCCGGCGGCGGCGTCAACTTTGCCGACCGCGAAGGCGTCGACTTCCCTTACGCTACCAAGCATGCACGGAAAGACACCCGCTATATCAACATCAACCAGTTCGCCCAGCGGCTAAGCTCCCTGCAAGAGCCGCCGGTCCGCCTTTTATGGGTGGCCTGCCGCAATCTAATCGGCCAGGACGTCGCCCCGCATAAGCTGCGGGCCTGCTGGCAGGATCTCGAGCTCGTCGTCGTCGCTGATAAGTTCCTGACCCAGACCGCCGAGATGGCGGATATCGTTTTGCCCGTCACCACGGAATTTGAGAGTCTCGACGTCTATACCGGCTATTTCCAGCACTGGCTCGGCGTCAACGAACCCGCCATCGCCCCGCGCGGCGAGACGAAAAGCGACCTCGAGATCGCACGTCTGCTGACGCGCCGCCTAAACGAGCTTGCGCCTGGCACCAGCGATTTCCCCGCCGGACAGACCGATGAAGAGTTCCTCGATGCCGAGTTCACGCCAGCTGTCTGCGAGCAGCTTGGCATCAACGGCTGGCGCGACTTATGCGAAGGTGCCATCAAGGTGCGCGCATCATCCATTGCCTGGGAAGGCGGCCACTTTGCGACAGATGATGGCAAGTTCCACTGCTGCGATCTGCCCGAAAACATCGAGCTGCTCCTGCCGACACCAGCCTATCCCTTCCACTTCATCACCCCGCACGCCCAGCAGAACATCAACGGGCAAATCCACACGCAGCTGCACGAATTGCCCGAATACCCCCGCGTCTATATCCATCCCGCCGCTGCCCAAAAACGCCGCCTATCTGAAGGACAGCCGGTCATTCTCTGGAACGAGTACGGTAAGGTTACCGCTACCATCCACTATGACGAGCACCTGCCCCCTGACGTCCTGCTGAGCTATCAGGGCAGCAGCCGCCAAGGCAGGCTAAACGCGCTCAACGGCGGCCGCGCCACCGACCTCGGCACGCTGAGCACCGGTGCCCCCGGCGTCGCCCTCTACGATGTCTTCGTAAATATCCGGGCAAAATAAAAGACCGCCGCTTTCGCGACGGCCATGCAGCAGGCTGACTATTCCATACCGCAAATTGGATCTATCCTGTTGCGGATTACCATCTGTCGATCCATCTGACCAAGTAACAGCCGATTACACTGGCCAGTACAGATAGCAAGAAACTGGAGATCATGATATACTTAACTTAAGCTAAGGAATTGGAGAGAATTCCACTGAACATCGAGCTGTGGCGTGACTAACCACAGCTCTTTTCTATTTTCAGGCAACATCAAGACAAACCACAAAACGCCCGCATGATACGCAATCATACGGGCGTTTTTCTATCAGTATGTACTTATACGTTAAAGCGGAAGTTTACGACATCGCCATCCTGCATAACGTAGTCCTTGCCTTCGACGCGGACCTGTCCTTTTTCGCGTGCAGCTGCGACACTGCCATTGGCGACAAGGTCATCATAGTTGACGATTTCGGCACGGATAAAGCCACGCTCGAAATCCGTATGGATCTTGCCCGCAGCCTTCGGTGCTGTCGTCCCTTTGACAATCGTCCAGGCACGGCACTCGTCCGGGCCAGCCGTCAGGAACGTCTGGAGCCCCAGAAGGTCAAAGGCTGCCTTGATCAGACGGTCAAGACCGCTTTCGGTCTCGCCGAGATCCTCGAGGAACGCCTTGGCTTCTTCCTCGTCGAGCTCAGCGATTTCCGACTCGACTTTGGCCGAGATGGCAACGACCTCTGCCCCTTCCTGCGCAGCGAATTCCTTGACCTTCTGCACATAGGCATTCTCGTCAAAGGCCGTAGCGACTTCATCCTCGGCTACGTTCGTGACATAGAGCGTCGGCTTCAGCGTGATGAGGTTCATATCCTTGATGACCTCAAGGTCGTCTGCACTCAAGTCAACCTGGCGGGCCGGTTTGGCTTCATCCAGAGCCTCCTTGATACGGCGCAGGATTTCATCCTCCACGCGGGCTTCTTTGGCACCGGATTTCGCGAGCTTGGCCACCTTCATGATGCGCTTCTCGACGACCTCGAGATCCGCGAGGCAAAGCTCGGTCTGGATGATGTCGATATCGCGCAGCGGATCGATGCCGCCCTCGACATGCGTGATGTTCTGGTCATCGAAGCAGCGTACGACATGCGCGACTGCATCGACCTGACGGATATGCTCGAGGAACTTGTTGCCCAGGCCCTCGCCTTTCGAAGCCCCCTTGACAAGCCCCGCGATATCGACGAAGCGCACCGAAGCCGGCGTCGTCTTCTTGGAATCGTACATCTCATGCAGCACCTTGAGGCGCTCATCCGGCACTGCGACGACGCCGACATTCGGCTCAATCGTGCAGAACGGGAAGTTAGCTGCCTCAGCACCAGCCTTCGTGATTGCATTGAACAAAGTGCTCTTGCCGACATTTGGCAGGCCGACAATACCTACTTCTAAATTACTCAAAATACTTACTCCTTTAATCTCCTGATAAAAACCTTCCCCCTTAGGAAAGGTGGCGCGCAGCGCTCTCTTACAGCGTGCCGAAGATACGGTCGCCGGCGTCGCCGAGGCCCGGGACGATGTAGCCCTTCTCGTTGAGCTTCTCATCGATAGCCGCTACGTAAAGCGGTACATCCGGATGCTCTTCGTTGATGACCTTGATGCCTTCCGGCGCTGCGACAAGGCACATGAGGATCATGGATTTCGCACCCTTCTCCTTGAGCAGCGAGAGCGCTGCAGCCGCACTGCCGCCCGTGGCAAGCATCGGATCGACAACGATCAGCGTGCGCTCAGCGACATCATTAGGCAGCTTGCAGTAGTACTCGACCGGCTTGAGCGTCTTCGGGTCACGGTACATGCCGACATGGCCGACGCGGGCAGCCGGAATCATGTTGACAACGCCGTTGAGCATGCCGAGGCCAGCGCGCAGGATAGGTACGACACCGACTTTCTTGCCAGCCAGCACCTTGGCCTTGCATTTCGTGACCGGCGTCTCGATCTCGATTTCCTTGAGCGGGAAATCACGCGTAATCTCATAGGCCATGAGCATCGCGATCTCCTCTAGGAGCTCACGGAAGTCCTTCGTGCCCGTATCCTTCTGGCGCATCAGCGTGAGCTTGTGCTGGATCAGCGGATGATCGATTACGGTTACTTTCATATCTTCAGACATTTTCTTTCTTCTCCTTCAGTTTCTCTTATTCATAAAGCGGATATTTTTCGCAAAGAGCAGCTACACGCTTGCGGGCTGCTGCCTTGACGTCTTCGTTCTGCGGATCGCTAAGGACCATGGCTATGATATTCCCTACTTCTACCATATCCTCTTCCTTGAATCCGCGCGTCGTAAGTGCCGGAGAGCCGAGGCGGATACCGCTCGTGACAAACGGTGACAACGGCTCGAACGGAATCGTGTTGCGATTGGCCGTGATATTGACCTCGTCGAGGACGAACTGGGCTTCCTTACCCGTGATGCCCTTGCTCGTCAGATCGACCAGCATCAGATGGTTGTCCGTGCCGCCCGAGACGATGCGGAAACCGTCAGCAGACAGCGTATCAGCAAGTGCCTTGGCATTCTTCTTGAGCTGCTTGGCGTACTCCTTAAACTCCGGACGCAGAGCCTCGCCCAGCGCGACGGCCTTGGCAGCGATGACGTGCATAAGCGGGCCGCCCTGGATGCCAGGGAATACGGCCTTGTTGAACTGCTTGCCGAACTCCGCATCACGGCAAAGGATCATGCCGCCACGCGGGCCGCGCAGCGTCTTATGGGTCGTCGTCGTGACGACATCGGCATACGGGATCGGGCTCGGATGCTCCCCGGCAGCGACCAGGCCGGCGATGTGCGCGATGTCGACCATCAGATAGGCGCCGACTTTCTTCGCGATCTCAGACAGGCGCGGGAAGTCGATGACACGCGCATAGGCCGATGCACCGGCGACGATGAGCTTCGGCTGGCACTCCTCCGCCTGCTTCTCAAGCGCATCATAGTCGATCGTCTCCGTCTCCTTCGTAACACCGTACGGCACGATGTTGAAGTACTTGCCCGACATGTTGACCGGGCTGCCATGGGTCAGATGTCCGCCATCCGTGAGGTTCATGCCCATGACCGTATCGCCCGGCTGCAGCAGGGCAAAGAACACCGCCATATTGGCCTGTGCGCCCGAGTGCGGCTGCACGTTGGCATACTCCGCACCAAAGAGCTTCTTGGCCCGCTCGATGGCCAGTGTCTCCACCTCATCCACGAATTCGCAGCCGCCATAGTAGCGCTTGCCCGGGTAGCCTTCGGCGTACTTGTTGGTCAGCACGCTGCCCTGGGCCTCAAGCACCGCCTTGCTCACGATATTTTCCGAAGCGATAAGCTCGAGCTTCGTGCGCTGGCGTCTCAGCTCATTATCGAGCTGGGCGGCGATTTCCGGATCGGATTTCTTCAGTGTTTCCATAAGACTCATAGGGAGAACCTCCTAAAAAAGACAGATGAATGCGGACACTTGCTTATATTTTATTGGGAATAGACAGCAGTCAGTTCTGCTCCAGGGCCATGATCTTGTTCACGCGGCGCTCATGACGGCCGCCCTCGAACTCCGTCTCAACCCAGGCGCGGACGATCTCGCCAGCCGGACCAAAGCCCGTGACGCGGCCACCCATCGCGAGCACATTGGCATTGTTGTGCTGACGCGACATCTTAGCCGAGTAGACATCGCTGCAAAGTGCGCAGCGGATTCCCTTGACCTTGTTGCAGGCAATGCTGATGCCGATGCCCGTACCGCAAAGCGCAATGCCACGGTCGGATTTTCCCGAGACGACATCCGCGCAAATCTTCTCGGCGATATCGGGATAGTCGACCGACTCCGTGCCGAAGGTACCGACATCTGTCACCTCAATGTCGCCGTATTCCTTGAGGACCATCTTGACTTCTTCTTTGAGCTGGACAGCGCCGTGATCACTGCCGATGGTAATTTTCATGCTTACCCTCCACCTTTCTTACATACTAACTTTTATTGTATCATAAGCCCACCGAAAAAAATAGAAGTCTGCGATTTTTCTCGCAGACTTCTATCTATAAATCATGTATACAGCAACATATGAGGTTATTGCTATTCCAATAACACTTATAGTATACTCTCGTCATGGCTACCGAACGGTGGCGGTAAATCTATGGCCCTGGGAAGGGGCGCTGAACCATGAGTAGATATGACTTTTATCTGATACTGATTCTAGTTCTGGCGCTTGTACTAACCATAAAGTCATAAGAAAAGCCGCCTGAAGACGTCCAATCAGAAGGCGGCGATTCTTACTCGTTGTTAACTCTGTAGGGCTGACCGTCACCGGTAGCCTTTTACTATGTCCATTATAACGCCATTATACAAATTTCGCAAAGAAAATATTCGTTTTATTCAACTGACCAGCATGACCGCCTGATTCTCGCCGAGCCGGAAGGACAGTTCCCCCTTTTTGACGGTTGCCTGCAGACCGGAAAGCTGGTCTTTGAGCACCGTACCCTCTGGGGCTGCCACTTTGAAGGTCACTTGCTGGGCTTTGCCATTGTTCAGTGCTACGACACCAATCTTGCCCGAGCCATCGACGGCCGTGCGCTGATACGCATAGATGTTGTCCTTGGCGGCAAGGGTTGCAAGGCCGCCGAGGGCAAAGACGTTCTTGTTGTTGTTGCGGGCTGCAATGGCTTTCTTATAGAAGGCCTGCAAGTCCTTATCCTCTTTGCCCCACGGGAACGTACGACGGCAATCGGGGTCTTTGGAGCCGAAACTTCCGGCTTCATCGCCGTAGTAAATGGTCGGCATGCCCGGATAGCCGAGCTCGAAAGCCGCCGCCATCTTGAGCCGCGCCTTGCCCAGCGCATAGTCAAAATCGCGCCGCGTCGGCTGGAGCACATTGTCCTTGCCATTTCCATAGAGATAGATGGCCCGTGCCGTATCGTGCGAATCGACGATATTCATCAGGTTGTAAAGGGCCTCCTGCGGATAGTTCTGCCGCAGCTGCGTGAGCACGTCATCGGCGTCCTGCGCCTTGCCGCCCATCACGAACTGGCCGATGGCATCGGACAGCTTATAGTTCATGACTGAATCCATCGTATCCCCCAGGAAGAACTGCGAGCCATCCTGCCAGATCTCGGCCAGGAGCAGCGGTGTATCGCCAGTCTGCGTCTTTACCGCTTTGACCGCATCACGCGTCTTGGCCCAGAACCCCGGCGGTACTTCCTTGGCCACATCGAGCCGCCAGCCCGACAGGCCGTAGTCGAACCACTTGATCATGACACCCTTGTCGCCTGCGCGGCCATAGAGCAGATAGTCCCCCAGGTCCGTGTGGGCAGGCGTCTTCGCATCGTAGCCCGGATAGTCCTTGTCGCGGAACGGTGCGAGACTCGAGAAGCCCTGCCAGCAATGGTAGTCGTACTTCGCGCCCATCTCGTCACGTCCCTTGACGTTGCGGATATCGAACCAATCCTCCCAATGGTAGGGCGAGAATACCTGCCCCTCAGCCTCCAGCTGCTTCCTGGCTTCGGCCTTGGCCGCTGCCAGCGTCAGCCCCTGCGTATTCTGCAGGTCATAGATGCGGCTCCAATACTCATAAGCGCCGACGGTCGGATACTTGCCATAGCGGTCAAAGTATACCGAGTCATCGCCCACATGATTGTAGACACCATCCATGATGAGATGCATGCCGCGCTTCTTCATCTCGGCCGTCAGCGTCTGCAGGGCCTTGAAATCGCCGAGCAACGGATCGATGGCGTTATAGTCGCGCGCATCATAGCGATGATTCGACGAAGCAGCATAGACAGGATTCAGATAGATGGCCGTGATGCCCAGCCCCTTGAGATAATCGAGCTTCTTGGTGATGCCGGCAATGTCGCCGCCAAAGAAATCGTTGCAATCCCACGCATCACCATCGGCCGCCCCGGCCCCGGAATTGGCTGGCAGGTCCGTCCAGGCGCGATGCTGCACGGGCTGGCTGCCACGGGCCGTCGTGCGCGCGTTGTCGATGGACGGATCCCCATCGAAGAAGCGGTCGGGGAAGATCTGGTAGCAGACGGCTTCCTTGGCCCAGGCCGGCGTCTCAAAGCCCTTCTTATAGGCCGTTACCTGGAAGTATTTCGTCCCAGCCAGCTTCAGCTCCCCCGTACCGCCCGTCTTGGTATCATCGCCATACTCTTTCGTATCGTTGAGCACGAATTTGTAGCCATAGATGCCATAGCTCTGCGGCGTAAAGCTGCCCTGCCAGATATCCTGTCCATCCTTGGTACCGATTTTCTGCATGGGATAATAGGCCGTTTGCCCCGCCTCGTAGTCCGGGTTGTACTCATCGCCACCCTTGGCCGTCATCGCGGCCTTGGTGACCATGATCTTCACCCCAGACACATCACCGGCTCCCGTGCGGAGTTTAAGCGTCACGGGCGTCCCTTCTTCCACCGCGCCCCAGGGGCCGCGCTCCTCCTTGTTCCAGCTGTCATGGGAGACTTTATCTGCGCGAATGCTGCCATCATCGGCGATGATGCGCTTTTTCGCCGCATCGTAGTAGAACGTGACCCATGCAGGCTTTTCGATACGGATGGTCTGCGTGACCGGTGACTGGCCGGCCTGAGCGACCTTGACCGTGTAGTCGCCAGCTGCGACCTTGGCTTCCATCTGATAAAGGCCCGCCAGCATCAGGTCATGCATCGTGCCGCCTGCGTCCGCAATCCCGGAAATCACCGGCAGCTCGTTTTCCGCCAGCATCTTGTAGTTCTGGCTGTCAGCGATGCGATGCGTCTTATCGTTATAGTAGAAGGTGACCGTCCCGGGCTTCTCAAGGGTCAAGGAGACATTGGCACCGTCCGCGATGCCATTCAAGCCATAGTTCTCGGCCCAGCTGCCGTTGATTGCGACCTTGTAGTTATAGGTGCCCGCCGGCATGTCCTTGATGGTCAGCGCATAAAAATCGTGGCCCAGCGGCGTCATCTTCGTCGCCATATCCGACGGTGCCCACTTCGCAGCGGCACCGCCCACCGTTTGCAAATCACCGACCAGCACAACGACCCGCTGGCTGGCAGGCTGCTGTATCTCAGCAGCCTGTGCCACCGCCAAGCCGCTGGCCGGCAGCAACTCTGGCGGCATAACACAGGGCGAGGCCAACAAGCTAAGCGTCAAAGACATGCCTATGGCCTGCCGCAAAAAATGTTTGCGATTCATCGAATCCCTCCATAAAAGCTCTCCCCGCCCTGCAGGGAACGGAAAGAGCCTGCTCTTCCATCCAGCGGCTTAGAAATGGTAGTCTACCTGCGTGCGGAATAACGTCCTGTTATATGCCCAGGCCTGGTCATAGCCACGTTTCTGCCGCGAATACAGCGTCTCCCACTCAATATTTTTCGCAGGGATATATTTGACGCCAAGAATCCAGCCCTTCGTTGCCGACGGCGTCGAGCCCCATTCATCATCACCAGCGAGCTGGCCATTCGCGCCGTATTTGATGTAACGGCCATAAACCTGATAGCTGCCCGGTTTATTCAAATCGGTATTGCGGTAATTAAGCCGCAGTCCCAGGCTGTTGTTCTGGAAATCTGCATTCGTCTTTACATAATCTGCCAGGAAGCGGAGATCCTTAGCGGCATCGACATAGCCACTGAGGACATACCCATAGCTGCGTTCCACATGCTGGTCGTTCTCTGCATATACCGGATCAATGGTCGATATGCCCGTTCCTGCATCCGTATGGATCTTATACCCATTGATCTGCCCGCTGCTATAGACATCGCCCTTGCTCTTGTTGCTCTTAGCAAAAGCAAGATTGATGCCTGCACAATGGCCAACAGGGCCCCAAGTCCCGACGCCGTACAAGCTTTCTTTGTTCCCGCTCCAGGTCGAAGCCATCCAGAAACCGCTGGCCGTCAGCTTTGTCCCCGGAATCGGCAGGCCGAACTGGATGCCATCGGACTCATTGCCGAACAGGATATTCTGGCCGCCCAATCCGCGCCACGTCCTGCCGACGCTGACCCACAGCTGCGATTTCGGGAACCAGCCATCCGCCCAAATGCGCTGGATGTTGCCATCATGCCCCGACCATGTTTTCTCGCTATAATTGCTAAAACCAGTCTCGCCCCGGCGATGTCCATCGTTGTAGCGGCGATTTGTCTCGCTCTGGAACTTCGCCGTCCAATTGTCATTGACCTTGAAGTCGCCATAGAGATTCAAATAAAACCGGTTATTGGCATGATCTATTTTTTCATTCGTCGTATCCTTATCGTAATCATACTGCGTCCGCACAAAGCCGTGCAGGTTGACGCGCTCAATAGCCTGTTTGTTTTTCTCGATCTGGGCCGTGTTTTTCTCGACCTGCTTGCGGAGCGTCGCCAGCTCGCCGCCGTACTCGGCCTCAAGTTTTTCAAGAACAGCCTTGTCAGCAACCGATCCACCGGATTTCTGCATGGCCTTGGCCACAATCGCCGCCATCTCATAGCGCGTCATCGTCCGTCCGCCTTGGAAGGTATTGTCGCCCATGCCCTCGATGATGCCATCTTTTGCCAGATAGTCCAAAGCTTCATAGGCCCAATGATCCTTCGGCACATCCGTGAAGCTGTCAGCTGTCGCGGCTAGTGCCGTGCCGCCAAAAGCTGTGCTCATCATCATGCCGGCGAGGATTGCTGCAGTATTCTTGTTGAGTTTCATTGTCCAAAAACTTCCTTTCGCATCACATTGCATTATTCCGCAGTATATTCTGCAGTTCTTGAATTTTCACACAATTATCGATTAAGGGGAAGAGGCTTTGGGGTAAAGCCTCTTCATATGTTCATATGTAGGAATATGAGGGTATAGGGAGCCGGGGAAGCTCCCTCCTCAGGGGAAACGAATTCAGAGGTTGGCCTCAAGCATCATGCCGACGCCTTGATAGACCTTACGTGCCTTGGCCTGGATGGCCTCGCGCGCCGTATCCACAGTAAAACCATTGAACGCTTCAATCATCGGCAGGTCGTTGATCTCATCGCCGATGGAGAAGACCTCCGGCTCCGCCCAGCCCATCAGATCGATGAGTTTGCGGATGCCCTGCTCCTTGCTGATGCCCTTCGGTGTGACATCGACGCTGCAGCGGTTGGGATAGGCATGCACCACATCACCAAAGCGCGCATTGAGCTTCTTGCTGACCTCCAGCGCCTCGCCGGCCTCAGGGTAGCCCAGCGAGAACTGGTGGATCTGCGGCAGGCTCAGGATATCGTCCTCCGTGATTTCCACGATGGCAAAATCCCACTGCTTCGCCTCCCGCGAAATCCAGGAGCCTTCACGCTCATGATATAGATAGGTCGTATCCGCAGCCGAAAAGGCGAAATGGAACGAACGGCAGACGCCGGGGTCCTTTACCATCTCCGCCAGCACCGGCAGCGGGATATCCCCCTGCCAGAGCGGCGTGCCATCGGCACGGCAGATGAGACCGCCATTGTTGCAGACTGCATAGTCCGACTCGATGCCGTAGTATTTAAGCTGCGGCGCCAGCATGCCGTAGTCACGCCCCGTGACTACACCAAACTTGTTGCCGGCTGCCCGCCAGCGGCGAACGCCCTCGGCATCCGCCCGCGAAATCTCTTCATTGCGGAATAAGGTTCCGTCGTAATCACTGGCAGCAATCTTCATTGGCCCTGCCCCTCCTTTCGTGCCGTACGGCCCAGATAGCAGACTGCCTCATAAGGACGCAGCTTGCCTCTCTTGCTGTCCGGCTGTGTTTCTATGATCACCCGTGCTTCCTCTGGCAGTTCTGCCGCATAGACTGTCTCCTTGCCAGTGAAGTTCACCACGGTAAGCACTTCCTGCCCGCCCCAGCGGCGGCGGAAGGCATAGACATCTTCCCGCTCCGTCAGGACTTCCTCATAGCTGCCCTGCTGCAACACCTGCGCCGCAGCGCCCTCACGGCGCAGACGGCTGATCCGGCGGTAGAAGGACAGCACCGAGTCTTCGTCTTCGGCCTCGCTTTCGACGCAGCAGCGCGCATAGTCTTCATGGACAGGCAGCCAGGGCTGCCCCTCCGTGAAGCCGGCCTGACGGCCGCGCGTCCACTGCATCGGCGTGCGTGCATTGTCACGGCTGTACCGGTGGACCAGGCGCAGCGCATCGCTTTCGCTGCGGCCCTCGGCCAATGCCAGTTCATACTGCCCCTGGGAAGAAATATCATCATAATCTGCAATCGAGCCCCAGGCCACATTGTCCATGCCCAGCTCCTGGCCCTCGTAGATGAACGGCGTACCCCGCAGGGTGAACAGCAGCGTCGCGATGGCTTTGGCCGTGACCTGCGGATCAGCGTCATCGGGGAAGAAATGGCGCACGCAGCGGAGCTGGTCGTGATTCTCGAAGAAGACCGGATACCAGCCGTTCTCCGCGGTGGCCAGCTGGCTGGCCGTGAGGCTCCGCTTGAGCTCAGGAATGAGCTCCGGCTTCCAGCCCGTACCGCGGCACCAGATCTCGCCATCAGGGAATTCCAGGTTCACATGGCTGAACTCGAAGAGCATATCAAATGCCCCTTGCTCTCCGACCCAGTCCTTGAGCTCCTCCGGGCCGACGCCATTGGCCTCAGCGACGGTGAAGATATCGTGCCCGTCAAACACCTCACGGCGGAATTCCTGCAGGAAATCGAGGATTCCCGGCGTATTGGCAATCATCGAATGCACATTGACCATGCCGTCACTGCTGTCCGGCTCGCCGTCGGCGAAAACCGCCGGCTTCTTGATGTAGACGATGGCATCGATGCGGAAGCCGCCTACGCCCTTGTCGAGCCAGAAGTTGGCGGCCGCATAGAGGGCCTGCCGGACCGCAGGATTTTCCCAGTTGAGATCCGGCTGGGCTGCAGCGAAGGTATGCAGATAGTACTGCTGCCGCTCCTCGCACCAGGTCCAGGCACTGCCGCCAAAAATGGAGCGCCAGTTGGTCGGTGCAGAGCCATCCGGCTTGGCATCGCGCCAGATATACCAGTCGGCCTTGCTGTTGTCACGGCTGGACTTCGACTCGATAAACCACGCATGCTTGTCCGACGTGTGGTTATAGACCAAGTCCATGACAATGCGGATATCGCGTTTCTTCGCCGCAGCGATAAGCTCCTCCATATCGGCCATCGTGCCATACGACGGGTCGATGGCCGTATAGTCGGCGATGTCATAGCCGTTGTCCACCATCGGCGAGGAATAGACCGGCGTGAGCCAGATGGCACCGACGCCGAGTGTCTTCAGGTAGTCGAGTTTCCGCGTGATGCCAGGGATATCGCCCTGGCCGCTGCCAGTCGTATCGAGAAAGCTTTTGGGATAGACCTGGTAGACGACGGTCTTCTGCCACCATTGCAAATCTTTCATGATAAATCTTTCCTTTATGGGTCGTTGCCGGTCAGAATGTCAGAACCGGGGTTTCACTTGCCGCAACCGTCTGGTCCGGCTTCTTCTTCATCTGCGGATAATCTGCCGAGTTCGTCACTGCCATGATGACCGTCGTCTGATAGCCGGCATCACGGATGACCTGCGGGTCGAAGCGGATAAGCGGCTCGCCCTGCTTGACATGCGCCCCCTGCGTCGTCAGCAACTGGAAGCCACGGCCATTGAGCTTGACCGTATCGATGCCGATATGGATCAAAAGCTCTGCACCATTGGCAAAGCGCAAGCCGATAGCATGCAGGCTCTCTTCCATGACCATCGTGACCTCAGCATCGGCCGGTGCTACGACCGTATCGCCCGTCGGCTCGATAGCTACGCCATCGCCCATCATCTTCTGCGAGAACATATCGTCCTTGACTTCGGACATATCGATGAGCTGTCCTGAAATGCAGGCATCGAGTTTCATGGAAAGATCCACAGCAGCAGCCGTCTTGGCAGAGGTATCCTCCCCCTCACCCGGTGCGATGGATTCGCCCTTCAGCAGCGCATCGAAGTAGCCGCGCACCTGCGGTACGGAAAGGCCGACGATTACCTGCACAGCATGACCGTTCTTGACGAGGCCATAGGCACCCGCCTTCGTGAATTTCGATACCGGTTTTACTTTATCGGGATCGCCAACCGTGACACGCAGGCGCGTTGCACAGTTCGTGACCTCTTTGATGTTCTCCGGGCCGCCCAGGCAGTCCAGGAATACTTTCGCCTTGATGGCCATAGCATTGCCTGCAAGGCCCATGTCTTCCATTTCTTTTCTTGGCTTTGTACTCGTCTTTCGAGAACAGCTTATCCTCAACGTCGTCAGCCGTGCGGCCCGGCGTTGCATAGTCGAACTTCAGGATCATGAAACGGAACGTGAAGAAATAGATGGCCGTAAAGCAGAGACCGATGACGATCTGCATGATGTACGTGCCCGAATGGTACGAGAACAGCGGAATCCAGTTCTGCACGAAGCAGTCGATGAGGCCGCCGCCGAAGTTACCGGCCAGGCCGAAGAAATAGAGCGTAGCCGACAGCGTTGCGGCCAAAATGGAATGAACGAGATACAGAAGCGGCGCTACGAACAGGAACGTGAACTCCAGCGGCTCGGTGATGCCGCAGATCACAGCGGTCAGCGTAGCCGGAATCAGCAGAGCTGCCGTCTTCTTTTTCTTCTCCGGTTTCGCGCACATGTAGATAGCCAGTGCTGCGCCCGGCAGGCCAAAGACCTTCGAGCTGCCATGCAGGGCGAAGCCGCCCTCCGGGAACATGTCCTTGAGGCTCTGCGCGCTCGTCGCAAAGTCGTTGATATGCTGCAGCCAGTATGCCTGGATACCGCCATCACAGACGGCCGGGCCGAAGATGAACGGCAGATAGATGAAGTGGTGCAGGCCTGCCGGCAGCAGGATGCGCTCCGAGAACGTATAGGCCCAGACCCCCAGCAGACCGCTGGTCTTGAGGAAGCCCTGGAAATTCATGATGCCATGCTGGATAGCCGGCCAGATCAGGCAGAAGAGGAAGGCCAGCGGGATCATAACGGCAAAGCCGACAGCTACGACGAAGGCCGGGCCCTTGAAGATGCCGAGCCACTCAGGGATATCCGTATCGTAGAAGCGGTTGTGCAGCCAGGCCGTCACACAGGCGATGAAGATAGCACCGAGCATGCCCATGTCGAGGGTCTTGATGTTGGCGATCATCGCCAGCCCTGTGCCTGCCCCAGCGTTCTGGCTGTAGTCGACGCCGAAGAATGCACCGTCAAGCGTCAGGAATCCCGAGATGAAATAGTTGAATACCATGTAGATGACGAAGGCTTCCATCGCGCACCGTGCCGGCTCCTTCTTGGCAAAGCCGATTGGCACCGCGATGGCGAACAGGATCGGCATCTGGGAAAATACCGTCCAGGCTCCCTGTTCCACGACAAACCAGAAATCATACCACAGCGTACCCTTCGCTGCCAGAGCACCGAGAATGCCTTCATTCTTGCAAATGATGGCCAATGCTACCGTGAGACCAAAGAATGCAAACAATACGACTGGCGTGTACATCGCACCGCCAAACCGCTGCATTCCCTGCATGACACGATCTTTGCTTAGTGTCATTTTTCATTCCCTCCAGTTCTCCTACGAACGTCTTGTCACATCAATACATACACCAATAAATGCGGTTCCCATTCAGATCCCGTTGGCATCCTGCCGCTGTTCTCTGTAAGATATCTTGTACTTAAAGCATACGCAAAAAAGCCCGCGAACGCAATAGGTCCGCGGGCTTTCGGCACTTTGTCGTCAAGGCGTACCATGGTACATCCGGCGTACTTTGGTACACTTACTGGCCAGTCTGACGATTGATATACATGCGGTATTTGACATACCAAACCTCCACGAGCATGAAATACGGCATCATCGACTGGAAGGCCGTATGCTCATCGTCCTGGTTATAGAGCTGGAAGCGTGCTGGCGACACGTAGAGATTGACGGTCGACAGGCTCGCCAGCGTATTGTCATGCAGCTTCGTGATGGAAATGAACGGCACATCCAAAAGCTGCAGCTGCCGTGCAAACTCCACGACCTGCGGCGTCTCTCCCGACAGCGACACGAAGACGAAGAGATCGTCCTTCGTCAGCGTCCGCGCGATGGAACGGAACTCCTCGTGGCCGTTGATCTCATAGATCAATACATTGTCGTAGAAGAACAGCCGCTTCAGCTCCTGCACGACATTGTTCTGCACATAGCCGGAGGCAAAGGCAAAGACGCGGTTCGCCTCGTGCATCAGGCGGCTCGCACTGTCGAAGTTGCGCTTGAATACCTTGGCCGCCGTCTGCGAGTAGAAGCCCTGCAGATCCTTGAGGACATCCTCACGATAAAACGCCTTGGCCGGTTCCTCCATTTTCATGACGGCCTTGAGCTCACCAAAGCCATCAAAGCCGAGCTTCTGCGCAAAGCGGACAATCGTCGTGCTCGATACGGCACAGGCGCGGGCCAGCTCGTGGATCGAGATATGACGCGCCTCAGCCCGGTGCTGGAGGATATACTTCCAGATGGCCATGTCCGTGTCATTCAGCTCATTCCTATGACGGTTGATGATTTCTTCCAATCGCATACAAAACGCCCCCTTGTTCATGCCATATTATAGCACGAACCGTCAAAAAACAACATTTTTTCATCCTTTTACCGGCAAATCATCATTCGATTGACAGCTGGCCTCCCGCTACAATAGGCCATGAAAGGAGTGATGGAACATGAGTCCATACAACCAGCTGGATAAAGCAGCCGAAGATGCGCTGATCGCCCGCGCCGCCCGCCACGATGCTGCGGCCAGCCACCAGCTCTACCACTATTACCACGCCCTGCTCGCCAAGGAAGCGCACCAGCGGTACCTCGCCGCAGCAGGTCTCCGGGACGAAGCCGAGGGCATCGCAGGCCTGGCCTTCGCCGAAGCCATCGCCGCCTACGACGCCACCCGCGGCGTCCACTTCGCCGCCTTCCTGCAGCACCGCGTAAAGATGGCACTCTACACCGCCTTCTGCCGCCTGCGCCGCTATCTTAGACGTACCTCGCACCCCGATCAAGATTGCACCGCCGACGGCTCCCTATGGGACTTGCTCCCGGACAGTGCCCCCATTCCCGAGGCCCAGCTATGCCGCCGCCAGCAGCTGCGGCAAGCCATCCATTGCCTGACCGCCAAAGAAAAAGCAGTCCTTTGCCTTATCTACCTCTACGGCCTGCCCCAAACCACCATCGCCGCCCGCCTCCACGTCACCCGCCAAGCCATCAGCAAACTCCATCGGCAAAGCCTGCAAAAAATGCGGCAGCTGCTATAAAATTGCAGTTTGCCTGTGAGTGCGTGCTTAAAATAAAATTGAAAGAGCTCAGCTTGGGTGGGGGCGGGTGCACTTTTTCTCCGCT